>NZ_CP173357.1:1273333-1910000 GCF_047456275.1 Acetobacterium carbinolicum | reverse complement strand
GCCTTCAATCTTCTCATTCAACTCAGAGCGGTTGACTTTCGGACTTACTTCCAGTGTTAGTTTCTTCGAAACAAAATCTACTGCAGCAAATTCCACTCCTTCTAGACCGCTTATTTCTTTTTCCATTTTAGCTGCACAATTCGCGCAGCCAAGTCCTTCAAGCATTACTATGCTTTTGTTCACCTTTTTCTTCTCTGCATCAACTATTTTAACATCCGGCTCAAGTTTACTAACAATGGATGTTACTTCTCCAAGAATTTTACCAAATTCCTTTTTATCGACCGCTTCAATTGTCAGCTTCTTAGATACAAAATCAACGGTCGCACTATTTACTCCTTCGAGGCTTTGTGTTTGAGCTTCAATCTTTGCAGCACAATTCGCGCAGTCAAGTCCTTCAAGTATTAATACTTTTTTATTGCTCTTGTTAACGGATTTTTCTTTAACTACCACATCCGGTTCGTGCTTGTGCACTATGGTTTCAACTTGCTGTAGTGTATTCTTATACTCTTGCTCTGATTCAGTTTCTAAAGTCAATGTCTTGTTCATGAAGTTCATATAGGCTTTGACTCCATTTAATTTATTAACCTCATCTTCAATTTTAGCTGCACAATTTGCACAATCTAAACCTTCTAAAATTACTTCCTTCTTTAACATTACTGACCCTCCTTTACTTACTTTCTTCTGAAATATGAATTAATCCCTGCTCAAATATTTGCTTTACGTGTTCATCTTCAAGGGAGTAGAATACAATCTTTCCTTCTCTTCTGCTCTTTACTAGTTCAGCCTGCTTTAAGACTCTTAGCTGATGTGAAATTGCTGATTGGGTCATATTTAATAAGAATGCAATATCGCAAACGCACATCTCTGCTTCATCTAACGCCCAGAGTATTTTAATTCTTGTTGAATCCCCAAAGACCTTAAATAGCTCCGCAAGATCATATAGGTTTTCTTCTTGAGGCATTTTTTCTCGAACTTGATTAACAGTATCCTCATGTATAACATCACAGTCGCATCTTTCAGCTGGTTGAATTTTCCTTGCCACATTACCACCTCCAATATTTCAATTGTATACTTGAACAGTTATTCATATGTTTTATTTTACTACCACAATAATAAGATGTCAATAGATACTTGAACAGTTATTCAAGTGAACGAGCAATATATTGTCTATTTATACTTGTTGCCTTTTTTATATTTCATAACTAGCCGTCCAAACAGCGGTATAAGTCGTTTAATAATTTTTACTCTCGCTCTGCTACCAACAGGGACATCTACTATTTCAGCTGCAGAAATGAAGAGCCACTCATCATAAGACATTTTAATAAAGCTAAATACTGTCTGTCCAATATTAAAATTCTTTTTATTTCCATACCATCCCCAGTAAGAACAGTCAGTGATGCCACTATCCTTTTCATCCTGCCCCAGAGATAACCACTTATCAATGTATGCAATACCTCCAGAACCTTCCGTCATATTCAACTCGATTCTGCTATTATCTATTTCTGCCGCTGTCAAATTCAATACATCATTTAATAATAGTTCCACCGTAATCCACCACCTTACCCTTCTCTTTTCACATAAGTCAGTACTATATCATATCCAAGAGCCTCCATCATCTGCACAAATGTCTTGTTTACCACACCATCCTGTTTTTTGATGATACGATTCACATAGGATTTCGTAGTATTGACGTCTTCCGCTATTTTTGCCTGTGTGGTTCCATTCTCTATACACTTAACTTTAACATCTAGTTCTATATTATTTTTAATCATATTCTACACCTCTGCTTGTTTGCTCTCAACTTATTTCACAAATCAGATAACTTATTGTACTACAATTTTTTGGAAATTTCAATTAATTCCAATTACCCCAACGTAATAGATAAACGAAGTTTTTGCAACAGAAAACACCCTGCATTTCTGCAAGGTGCTAATTCCTGTAACCTATTCTTTTATCTTTTCACATCAACTCTTGTGCCTGACTTAAATTCCACCGAGAATTTTTCCTCATAAACTGTTACCTTTTCAACCATTCGTCTCACAAGAGATTCATCATATTCCTCTATCTGCTCCACCTGTTCTGCAAGAAACTCCTGCATCTCGGCAATTCGCTGTTTCAAGCCTTCTCGTTCCGCATTCTCTGCCATAGCATTCTGCTTTAATTCTCGCAGACGGTCTATCTCATCAGCAAGGTCATTATAATCCTTTTTGGCATTGGCTCGTTTCAGCAGTTCCTTTTGCAATTCTTCCAGTTTGGCATTGATGCTTTCCATAGAACCTTCGTCCTCCAAAGCAAGTACCGATGCAATGTTCTGCTCCAAGGCTATAAGCATATCATCCTTGCCCCCAAGTGCTATATTGATAGCTTTTACAACAGCCTCTTGTAGTTCCGTTTCCTGAACCGTTTGTGCATCACAGTAGCTTGGACCATGTTCCACCCTGCTGACACATCTCCACACAAAGGAATGCTTCCCCCTATTGTTCCATGCAATTCTCCGGTAAATGTCTCCGCACCTTGGGCAGTAAACGATGCTAGATAATGCGTACTTACTGCTGTAGATTCTTTTCTTTCTGTTCTCACCGCTGTGAAGATTCGCTCTCCTTACCATTTCCTCCTGCACCTGCATATAAAGGTCGCGGGGTATGATGGCTTCGTGGCTGTTTTCCACATAATACTGAGGAACAATTCCGTTATTCTTCACTCGCTTTTTGGTAAGGAAATCCACCGTGTAGGTTTTCTGTAAAAGTGCATCACCTATATATTTCTCATTCTGTAGTATTTTCTTCAAAGTTTCTGGCCTCCACCTTGCTTTACCTGCCGCTGTAAGAATGCCATCTGCCTCTAGACTTTTACCAATCTGCGCAAGGCTTGCTCCTTGTAGGTATTCACAGTAGATTCTCTTTACCACTTCTGCTTCCACTGAATCGATAACCAAATTCCCATCTTCATCTTTGGTATATCCAAGGAATCGGTTGTGGTTGACCTGCACCTCGCCGTTTTGGTAGCGGTACTGAAGCCCCATTTTGACATTCTGTGAAAGCGACTGGCTCTCCTGCTGGGCGAGACTCGCCATAATGGTCAGCAGCACTTCGCCTTTGGAATCCATGGTATTGATATTTTCTTTTTCAAAGAAGACAGGAATGTTCTTCTCTTTGAGTTCCCTAATAAATTTCAGGCAATCAAGGGTGTTTCTGGCAAACCGGCTGATGGACTTGGTAATAATCATGTCGATGCTTCCTGTCATACACGCTTCAATCATACGATTGAATTCTTCACGCTTTTTTGTATTCGTGCCGCTGATACCATCGTCTGCAAAAATTCCTGCCAGTTCCCATTCACTGTTTTTCTCGATAAACTGGGTATAGTGTGCCACCTGGGCATCGTAGCTGGTCGCTTGCTCTTCACTATCCGTCGAAACACGACAGTAGGCCGCTACCCTCAATTTCGGCTTTTCCTGCTCATTGACCGTATTCCCCACCCGTCTTCTAGCGGGAATGACCGTAACATTTCTACTTAATTCCATCGCTTACCTCTACCTCACTTTCGATCAGACTGTAGGTATATTCCGCCTGTTTGAAAGGATCCGCAAATTTATCAATCACTTTCGGCATCTTGAATCTCGTCCCACATTCCGTTGTTTTCTGATCATTCAGCTCACGAATTCTTCCAAGTGATCTGGCTCTTTCCAGGCGCTTTGCTTCTGCTTTTTCAAAGATCTCTTTATCAATGATTTCCGGATAATAGGCATCGCCCAGATAGCGTTTGTTCCGGAGCATCCTTCCTGCACAACCATGATGCAGTTTTAATCCAGCTGTTTTGGCGGCAACAGTCAGTGCCATGCCGGAAATATAAGCATTGAAAAATTCTCTGATTCTGGTCGCCTGTTCTTCAGCCACTACAGCCTGGCCATCTTCGATCCGGTAACCGTAGGGTATGCTTCGCCCCATCTATTTCACCAGCCTTTCTCTCAATTTCAGCCCACATTTCAGTTCGAAAACCAGCTCTTTTCGCGACAACACCGTTATTCTTTCCACATAGGAAAGGAACAATTCATCATCATATTGGGTGAGCATTTCACTTTTTGAGACAAATTTTATCAGCTTCTTCAATTCCTCCGTCCGAGACATATCTCCGCCGATGAAGTAGATCAGGTTTTCCTTTTCGTCACGCAATAATTCTGCCTGCCGACTCAATTCATTACTTTCCTCATTGAAAAGCGCCGGATCCAGATAACCACTTGCCACCAGATTCGTCAACACCTGCCGCTGTTCGATATTTTTCTCCAGTTTTTTCTCAAGCTCATTAATTTTTTCAAACCGACTGTTGTCATTCTGGCCTTTGAGACTGTTTGCCAACGGTTTTAAGATAAGCTTTTGTCCAAATATCAGCTTGTTCATCATCGTTAAAAAAGCGGCTTTTATCCGATCATCCAGAATGTACTTCATGGAACATTCTGCAGCATTTTCAATATGTCTGGAGCAACACCAGGCAATTTCAGAGCCACTGGGTTTATAGTTGATTCGGCGCTTGTAATTGCTGCCGCATTCCCCGCATTTTATTTTTGCTGAAAAGCCATACCGGTTATGGTATTTTTCGGTCTGATCACTGATCCCTTTTTCTCTGCCCCGCTGTTTCATCACAGCATTGGCCTTTTCATAAACCTCATGGCTGATGATTGCTTCATGATGCCCCTGTACCAGATATTGATCCTGATCGCCATAATTCTTATGCCGGTTAAAGCTGTCATCTGTGTATGTTTTCTGAAAGAGCGCATCCCCTGTATACTTTTCATTCCGGATAATCCCCCAGATTGTTGCCGAAGTCCATTTTCCGCCTTTTTTAGCGGGGACTGCTCTTGTGTTCAAATCGTCGGCAATGGCTCCAGTCCCTTTTCCCGATAATGCGGATGCGAAGATTTCTCTGATTATTTCTGCCTGATCAGGCAAAATGACCATGGCCCCATCTTCATTATGATAGCCATAGGGTGGATAGGAAATGATGAACGTCCCGTTTTGAAAGCGCTTCCTGACACTCCATTTCTCATTCTCAGATATTGACACCGATTCATTTTCAGCCAGACCACTCAGAATTGAAAGCATCAATTCACTCTCCATCGAGCCGGTATTCAGGTTCTCTTTTTCAAAAATGATATGAACGCCCAGATCCAGAAGTTTTCTAACCAGTTCCAGACAATCGGTTGTATTTCGACAGAATCGACTGATGGACTTTGTGATCACAAGATCGATTCTCCCACACTCGCAGTCAGCAATCAGGGATAGCAGGCCATCCCGTTTATCTTTCTTTGTCCCAGTAATGCCCTTGTCGAAATAAATGCCCGCATACTCCCAGTCCCCGTTTGCCTTGATGTAATGCTCATAGTGGACTTTCTGGTTTTCTAGGCTGACCAGTTGTTCGTCACTTGCCGTTGATACCCGGCAATACGCTGCCACCCGAATTTTTTTCTTCCCAGTGTAATCTCTGTTTTGTTCGATTTTTGTTATCTTTTTCATCAACTCACCTCACCTTCCGTAGGTCACATGTTACCTCTGAAAGCCCTTGATAGCAACGAATTCAGGGCATTATCTCAGCTAAATGAGGCGAGAATGTTCTGCGGTTCAGTACAGTTATTTGATCAAATTCGCCCCCGGTGATCAGCCCTTCCGCCAGCAGTGATTCCAGTATTTTCTGGGCAAGAAAATAGTCGTATTCCCGTTGAATTTCTTCTTTTGTGAATCTTTTTATGGCAACTACCGGTATCGGCTGATCATCTGTGATTTTTGTTACCTGCATGGTTGTTCCTCCAATCTGAAGGATTGATCTGTTTCCTTCTACCGATAAGCGAAAAATCCATACGAATCGAACCCCCCGGACAAAAAAATAATGCCCACCAGGAAAAACTCCTTAGTGGGCACTGCTAGAATATTGTTATTAACTTAACCTTTGCGGCATCCGGCTGAAACCTTCCCTCACGGTTGCGTGATACCTTGATCAATTTTATTGTTTCAATCCGGTTTTATCGGCATGATCCTCATTCCCTGATTGTTTCTTCCCACCATCAACAGCTGTTTCATTTTCCATCTGGGTGCGGATATTCTGGGTCAGCTTTTCTAAGAATGGTGGAAAGTTGACATTCATATCTTTCATGTTTTCTAAAATACTGATGATCTCATTGCAGATCAGCCACACCGCCACAAAGGATGCGATGACAAAGTTTACTCTGGCATCGACACCGATATACTGACTGGCGTAGAGTAAGGTGTAATCGAGGATCGCACCCACTGCGATGAGATAAAATAGGCAGACCTTTTTCATAATGCCCTGAAAGCCTTTATAGCTTGAGATCTTATTACCCCGGTACTTGGCTGCAGCCAACCCGGTGATATAATCAAAGGTTGCCAGGACAAAAAGCAAGATGACCGGTACGGCCAACATGCCTAGCCAGCCGGAAAGGGCTGTAAAGGCCACAACGACGACTAGTTTAATCTTATCAAGATATTCCATTTATTGTTCTCCTTAAATTTATTTTTTCTATTAAAAAAGAACCCGAAGGCTCCACAATTGTTTTAGATCAGATTCCACTGGGCGTTATTATAGTAGTAGGCATTTACTTTTTGAGCCTTATTGCTGGCATTGCCTATATACACATTAGATACCGGCAGTTTTATGTCAATACCATTCTGGTTAAAGAGTGCAACCCGATGACCGGATGTGAGACTGGAAATTAGCAGATGGTTCGATTCCAAAGTTACCTCAGCAGTGGTTTTCGTCACTCGGTTGGCAGCACCACTGCCGCAGAAATAAAAAATGTCGGTGCCATAAGAAATAATAGTGCCGCCATTAAACTCCCAAGCCAGCCCACTTGAAACCGTTGAAAGGGTATTCGTCAGGGTATCCAGCTTAAAAATACTTTTATCCCAATAAATATAAATATCCGTCCCAACAGCAGCGGCTCGACAGTTGGTGTAGGCTGCAGGCAAATATGCTACGATCGTGTAGGTATCGAGAAGGGTATCATATTTCGTAATCCGTGTTGTTGCAGTGCCGCTTGAATTGCGACCGCCGATCAGATAAATGTCCGACCCAATAACTGCAGTACCCGCTTCAATAAAGTGATTTGATGGCGCCGCAATCATTGTAAATGTCTGCGATACCGTATCAAAGTAATACGCTTTCGTGACAATATTGGAGTTGGAAAAACTGGTTGAATTATAGCCACCAAATAAATAGATTCGCATTCCAACTGTCGCATAGGCAAATGACTGCCAGCCATGATTGCCATCATTTGTAATGGCAACCGCAAGTTTCGTCATGGTTTTTTCAAGGATATCATATTTGTAGATGTCCAGTGACATGGTTGAATACTTAAGTCCGCCCAATAAATAGATAAAGTTCCCAACCAGACCAGTGGCGGCATATCTAAAGTAGTTGGAGGGCATCGCCACGCCTGTGGATATGGTTACGAGGGTATCCAGGTTATAAGTCAGGATCTTCGGACTCATGGTATAGCCGCCTAAGAGATAAACCAGATTACCAGCCCGTTCAGCACACCCCCCGGCACCACTGACAATTTCAATGGTGGCAGCATCAAGGACATCATTCACCCGGGTAGTCGCATTGAGGACACTGGATATTTCACAGTCCAGTCTGATATTGGCTACCGGAGTGGTTTTGACCCATAGCTTGGTGGTATCTTCTGGTGCCACGTCTCCAAAATGAATATTAAATTCCGCACTGGCCGGGGAGCCAATCAGCAGCCCATCGATCAGGCCCGAATAGCTATTGGTGGGGGTCCCGGATGGAATGACGACGCCTTTACCGATCAGTGCAGTTTTAATATTGGAAAGATCGGTGATGGCCGTTTGAATGTTTTCACTTAAGGTTTTAGTTGCCATTTAACGCTCCTTCCAATTGATCATTGAGGGTGCCAAGTTGGGTTGTAATAGATGTAATAGCAGATTCAGCTGCACCCAGTCGTGTTCCCAAAGGATCAAACCATGCCGCTTTATCAGCTTCAGTGAAATAGTCCACGCCTTTGACGGGGGTATAACCGGCAGCACCCGCTGGACCAATTGGACCTACATCACCAGGATCACCCGGATCGCCTTTAGGCCCCTGAATGCCCGGTTCACCTTGTGGTCCGGCTTCACCGGTCAAACCCTGCAGTCCTTGGATCCCTTGATCCCCTTTTGCGCCGGGCAGACCTTGGATTCCCTGAACGCCCTGGTCACCTTTCGGGCCTTGAGGACCTGTTTCTCCAATCAGACCCTGCAGTCCTTGAATTCCAGGATCACCTTTATCACCCTTGGGACCTTGAATACCAAGCTCACCCTGAGGTCCCGTTTCGCCTATCAAGCCCTGCAAGCCTTGAATCCCTTGATCTCCTTTAGCACCGGGCGGGCCTTGGATTCCCTGAATGCCTTGGTCACCTTTCGGGCCTTGGATCCCTGGCTCGCCTTGAGGACCAGTTTCACCGGTCAGACCCTGCATCCCTTGAATACCCTGGTCACCTTTTTCACCGGGCAACCCTTGGATTCCAGGGTCACCTTTATCGCCCTTTGGGCCTTGTTCGCCTGGTTGTCCGTCAATACCAGGATCTCCTTTTAGCCCTTGCAAGCCAGGTTCTCCTTGGGTACCGGTTTCTCCCGGTAGCCCTTGAGGGCCTTGTAACCCAGGATCACCTTTTTCACCAGCCGGTCCTTGAAGGCCAGCATCGCCCGGATCGCCTTTTGGTCCTTGAATTCCCGGAATACCCTGTGGGCCAGTCTCACCAGATGGCCCTTGGGGACCTTGCAATCCAGGGTCGCCTTTTTCACCGGCTGGACCTTGAAGTCCAGCATCACCCGAATCACCTTTGGGGCCTTGAATGCCGGGCGGACCTTGCGGCCCAACTTCACCAGTACTGCCTTGAGGCCCAGGAATACCGGGATCACCTTTCGCTCCAATAAACTCCCCGGCATCAGCGCGTTCCACAACGATTAGTGCTTCACTACTGGCATGATCGGCTTTTTTCATTACCGATTGTGCATCTTCACCCAGTTTTATCATTTGCTGCTCCCATTGCAAAAGGAGTGACGGTTCAAAGGGTGGTTGGGGTGTATCAGCCTTAATTGATTGGTTGATACGGATCAATCCTTTTTCGCTTTGCCAAACCGGAATACCAGGATCCGCTTTTCCTTCCAACTGCACTTCAAAAGCCAAAATCCCGGCAGCCTGGGTTGTCGTAGCGGTCAGAATCCAGATAAAACGAACAGAATCACCATCGATTACCGGTATCATGAGAATCCGATCCGTCAAACGACCTAGTTCCGTTTTGACATGAATATTAAAATCGGTCACGTTAAGGCCATCATTCATTCTGGGAATCTCAAATACCAAACACTGAACCAAATGATCATATTGACTCACGATCATCTCATCATAAAAAAGCTGCTTCTCTTTGACGGTCACCTTAAAATTCTTCATAAAATCTCCTTCCAAACTCTACTCATCCTCCGAATAATCCGGCCATTCGGTGATGGTCTCAACAACGTCCCAGTTTTTATTGAGGGCTACACTGATTTCACTCTCAGTCAGTTTGGCAAGATTAGCTGCCCCCAAACCAATGGCCAGCTTTTCCTGACCCGTACGATCGGTCAGCCCCGCCAGTACATTTCTCAGACTACTCTTGGTTAGATTGATACAGGGCGACAGGTCAATGGAAATGTTGACATTGACCAATTTCAACTCTTTAAGATTGGTTCGGCCCTCAAACATCCCCATTCCGTATATGGCATTGGTCATATCCAAATATGGCACCGACACTAACGCGGCACAACCAGAAAAAATCCCCTGCAAGCGGCAGGCGCTAAGTTTCATCGTAAATTCTTGAGGGACGGCTTGAAGTTTTCGGCATTCATTGAAAAATCCGAGATAAAGCGCCACACTGTTATCATCAAGAAAAACGGATGCCTGGTTTAACAGGTCAAAGTAAGCGATGTCCGTCCATAAACAAGGATACCAATCCGCCGATACTCCATCAAAGCAGTAATAGGTCTCGCCGTATTCAATCGTAGCGAGATAAACAGCTGGAGTGTTGGGGAAATACATCGTCCAGGCAACTTTGGTATTCGGGTACACTTCACTGATCCGGCTGTTAGAATAATCCCAGATGTGTTCAACCCCTTCTGAATTCTGATATGTCTGTCCATCAGAGGTGACAACGGTGCCTTCTTCGAAGAAGAAATCATTGACCAAGTCTTTGGCATAGTGCATCCGCAGATAGCCGATTCGACCTTGTGTTAAGGCTTCCCATTGGCTTCTGGCCCAGACCATATCGGGGTTGGGCTGCCACTGAAAGTCGCTTTCTTCCGGCCAGACAATCCGGCCATTAATCTTTGCTTCAATAATCGTATAGCCCTTTGCTTTGAGGCTCTCGATTTCACGACCGTTAAATTTAATTCCCATCGCTTACCTCATCTATCCCGATACATACTTCAGGTACAAGGTGTTCGCATCCATCACTTCCGGGTATGCTTCAACACAAAGCCATTTTTGCCCGCCAAAGTATTCATTCATATATTCATTGACCGCTGGGGGAACGGTTTTATCAATCGCTTCTTTGATATCTTCCGTTTTAAGTTTGGTAATCGTCGATTCAAAGTCGGTGGAGACCCGTCCCAACTCAGCAATGTTCTTTTCCGGAGTATCAGGGTAGCTGACCAGCTTAACAATCTGATGCTCCACTTCAAGGCCACGTATCCGATCAATCAAAGTGACCTTATCGCCAATAGCAATGGCGAGGTTTCCATAGTCATCGGGTAACAGACTCGCCAGATCCACCACCGATGCGGTATAGACCCGATTGGGGATGGATAAACCAGCTACTTTTTTCTGAGCTGCTGCCAGCAGTTCTTCCTTTAGCTGATAGCGTTCATCCACCCAGACCTGGGTAATGACCTTACTGGTATATTGGTAATTTTCGACATAGGCTTTGCCGCCGTTGATATCCTCAAAACTCAGTCCGTCTTTGCCAAATGCATACAAGCGAGTGACCAGATCAAAGCTGTCACCCCGAAGCTCGCATTCTTTGATGTTGAGCTCATCGGAAAAATGAACGCCTTTGTTGGTGTAACCTTGAGTGGTGGTGACGCGGATAATCTTTCCAATGCAATCATAGCGAAAGATCACGCCATAGGTTTTTTCAGCCAGTCGCAGCAGATCCAGGGTATTTCCGGATTCCAAGGATACTGTTTTTGCAGAAGTGATACTCTCAGCACCGGTGAAAGACCAGCCAGTCCCTGCAAGCACTTGATTGAGATATGCAGATAAAATGATCTCTTCAACTAAAAACAAATGATACCCTGCCGCCATAAAGTCAGATAAATCCAAACTGCAACCAAAGATGGTGGTTTGGCCTCGTTCATCAATGCTTTTTATGACATAGCGGTTATCATCGGTCAAAATCAGGTTCTCTTCGATCAGATCTTTATACAGCGGATGTTTGACATAGATTTCAAAGGATAGGGTATCTTCGCCGGTTTCCAGCAGTTCCGTGATATAACAATTATCCAGCTGGTCCAGTTCACCAATCGGCGTTTTGTTTTGATTGAGTAAGCTTAATATCATCATTTCACCTTTTTCTACCCAGTGGTTAATAGCACACAGTCAAAAACAAACACAGCACTGTAATGGCGGCTTGAGATTTGATTGATCTGGGTACTCACCAACATACAGTCAAAGCGCTGGCCTTCAATAAAGCGATTATTGAGTGTCACCACACATTTTTTCAGGGCTTTTTTTAACGCTTCAATATCGGTGAGCTTGCCATTTTTAAAATAGCATTCCAGCGCCAGCTTGCTAAATCTTTCTTTGGTTTTAAAATAAATCGGTTTCTCAGCATTTTCCGGCCAGAAATAAGAGGGGTCATAATCTCCCGGCGTATAAAGACTGTTGGCATAGGTCGCTTTGAAGGTTGATAGTAAGACTGCCCCGGAAGCGTTGGTAATGTCACAAACTGCCATCAGATTTTACCTCCTCTCAAACTAAAGGCCAGATCCCGAGAAACAATCGGGGTGATGGAATGGCCCACTGCCTTTTTATCCAGCTCGACAGTGGTGTAGATATAAATCGGTGCGGCACTGCCACCGTCCAGCATACCGGTTGAACTATTTCCCGCTGAAGTTCTCCCGATTAACCCGTTTGATTGGGTACTCACATCCAGGGTGGTGGGAATCGCACCGAGCATATCCCGGGTGACCGTAGCCATTTTTCTGACAAAACCAATCCCAACGCCAGCACCCATGTTTTCTCCAATATCCGCGTACACTGTCGATGGTGAGTGCATCCCTAAGAGATTTCTGACACCGTCCGTAACGCCACCAAAGAAACCGGTGACCTTATCTGAAAGCCACTGTCCCATGGACATGATCCCGTCCCATAAGCCTTTGACGATGTTGATCCCCACATCATAGATCGCCTCGGCTGCCTGTCCCAGACCGCTCACGAGCGCGATAATAATTTCAGGCAGCGCAGCAATCAGTGTGGGAATGGCGGCAATCAGTCCGGTGACCAGGGATATGATTAAGATGATCCCGGTTTCAATAATCAGCGGTAGGTTATTGACAAAGTAGTTGATAAACGAATTGATCAGCTGCGGCAGGGCTTCAATGAAAACCGGGAGCGCGTTAATCAGTCCTTGGGCCAAGCCTGTGATCAAGGCTAAGGCCGCTTCAATTAACAGCCCTGCATTATCCATCAGGGTTTGGGCCATCAGGATGACACACTCGACGATCTTGGGCACCAGTTCGGGCAGTGCCTCAGCAATCCCGGTGATCAACGTAGCCACCATCACCATGGCACTTTCGAGAATAGCCGGAAGATTATCCAGAATCCCCTGGGTTAAAGCCAGCACCAGTTGCAGGGCGCCATCGGTGAGTTGCGGCAGGGCTGAGATCAAACCTTCCAGAAGGGTGAAGATCAATTGGTTGGCGGTATCGATCAGCATCGGCAGATTAGCAAGCAGTGAACTGCCGACTGCACCAACGATGTCCATTCCCACCTGCACCACTGCGGGCATGTTACTCAGGACCATATCGGCAATGCCGCCAACGGTACTGCCAATGACCTCGGATATTTTGGTAAAATCACTACCCGCATCTTGGAGGCCTTTGGTAAAGTCACCAAGTAGCGCCACGCCCTCATCAGCCAGGATCTGAAGCTGAGGCAGCAGCACCGTGCCGAGGGCATTCTTGGCTGCATCGCTACCAGATTTTAAGCGTTGGACACTGTCGTCAAATTTGCTCAGCTGGGCCAGGGTTTCGTCACTTAGCACAGCGCCCATGCGTTTGGCTTCTTCGGTGAGTTCCGCGATTCCGACAGATCCTTGAGCGATCAGAGGATTAAGATCCTGAGCCGATTTCCCGAAAATCTGCATAGCCAGGGCATCCCGTTCCGCCCCTTCTTCCATTTTGCCAAGGGCATCGATGGTCTCCCAATAAACATCTTCGCCATTACGGAGCGAGCCATCGGCATTAGCGACGGCCACCCCCAAACGGCCATAGGCTTCAATCATATCGGCTGAGCCATCTCGAGCTGAGGACATCGACCGGATCTGTTTGGCCATGGAGCTGGTGAGGGTTTCCATGGAGACATCGACTAGCTCAGCCGCATATTTATAGGCCTGTAAGCTTTCAGCCGAAACTCCGGCTACTGTAGCTGTTGTCAGGATTTCATCGGCATAGGCTGCAGCCCCGACTGTCATATCGGTTAAAGATTTAGCCGAGGAAACCGCTGCGGCACCGACGGCGACAAAGGCGGTACCCATAGCAATACCGATACCTTTTAGCGTTCCGCCTAACGCACTAAATTTGCCGCCGGAGTTTTCTGCTTTACTCGCGGTATCATGAAGGGACTTGCCGAACTGTTCGGCCTGTTTTTCGGCATCATCAAACTCATCCCCGATTTCAGTCAGGGCTTTTTCATTTTTCCTAATTTCCTGATCCAGCCCATTGAGATGGGCTTTGGCATTGTTTAGTTGAATCGCCCAGTTTTGGGTGCGTCGATCATTCTCGCCAAAGGAGGTGGCGGCATTGTCCAGAGCTTTTTCCAGGGCCTTGATCTTATCCTTTTGAGCGTCCATTTCTTTGTTCAGTAGCTGGTTTCGAGCGGTGACCGCTTCGATACTTTTATCCTGTCGGTCAAACTGGGATTCGACCAGCTTCATTTCACTGCCCAGCACCTTAAAGGATTGATTGATATCCCGAAGGGCGTTCTTAAATTCGCGCTCACCTTCAACCCCAATTTTTAAGCCAAAATTATCTGCCACAATGCATCACCTCCTTGATTTTGGGCATGAAAAAAACACCATGCGCACGATAAGCTGGTGTTTCGATTGCTAAATATTCTTATGGAATAATCTCATCAATAGTCCATTCTCGTTTCGATTTCTCGATCCCCAGGAACTGTTTATGACAGGTCCAGAGATCAAGCAGCTGACCCAGTGGCATCAGCCAAACCTGATCCTCAGAGCGGTTCAAATGAACGGTGCCATAATATAAAAGTCGAGTAAACAAGGCGTCATCATCTACTCGACTTTCACGTTTTTTAGGGGTTCACCATCAAAAGTATTATCCTCACTTTCAATATGGCGTTTGGTTCCGTTGATCATAGCTTCGGTGATGGCATTTTTATAATCAGCCAGCTCCAGCGGGGTGGTTAACAGCTCGACGTATTCTTCGGTGAGTAGCGGTTTCTTTTCTTCATTCTGAAGATTATGAATCAGGATGCTTTGGTTGGCCAGCAGGGCAATCAGCCAGGTTACCTCGTCCAGAGCCATTTCAAAGTTTTCATTCTTCATTAGGGTTTCACCCAGATTGGCCAGGCCGCCATAGCGCTTGGAAATTTCCTTGGTGGCTTTGGTGGTAAAAATCAAGGGATATTCCACACCACCGATTGTAACTACAGCCATTCGATCAGTATCCATCATCATGGGGTACCTCCGATACTGGCCATGGTATTTAGCCAGGTCTTTGCTTCAGCCTCGGTTGGGAAAGTGGCTTCTTCTTTCCAAACATCCAGCACATCGGTGAGGATGGTGCCTTCAATGGTCGGGGTCTGAAAATTTATGGCTTCCCCTCGGGTTTCCATGCTTTCTGATGGCACCCCGAATTTTACCTTGGTCAGCCAGATGGCTCGAAAGCCACGGATATTATTTTTAATACTGGTGGCATAAAAGCCGACCCCGACAAAAGCGCCATCGTCTGCTCCTTTAGCGGTCATTTTTTTATTGGTCCCGGATTCAATGGTCGTCAGGGTATGCCCTAAGATAAGCGCTCGGGTTTCATAGTCCAGATGATCCCCATTAAGGGTGAGTTTTCCGGACTTGAATTCTTTGACATTTTCAATAATCCGATCATCGCCCCGCAGCACCCCTTCATTCACTTCGATATTCATATCAGCTTTGATCGCATAAGCCATAATCCGGCCTTCTGCATAGCTGGTGTCGGTTTCGGTTTCTGTCAGTTTTGAACAAATGAGATATTTAAGTCCTATTTGTGCCATTATACTTCCTCCACTTCATAGTCTTTTGCCACATCGATGGCATAATGATAATAGCCGGTGTCATCCTCATGACCGACATAGCGGCGATCGGTGATAACAAACCCGGCTTTAATTAAAGCTGTTGTGAGTCGATTTTTTAAAGCGATGTAATTGTTCTTACAAAAGATCGAAATTCGCACCTCCTCAACGGTGCGAAGGGGTAGATCGTCGCCATAGAGTGCAAAGGTATCGGTCAGCGGTGTCACCACCATGTATTCATAGGCTGGTTCTTCAGAGAATTTTCCGGTTTCAACGGAAACATTCAGTCCACTAATAATCTGATTGAGTTCGATTAAACTGTTCATAGGCTATCAATCTCGCTTTCCAGTTTGTTTTTCATGGCTTCGATACAAGCCTTGCGAGACTTAGCTTTTGCGGGTTTGAGAAAAGGCTTCGGCAGTTGGCCGCTTTTACCGTATTCCAGAATATTGGCGATCTTGGCATTACTTTCGCCACCGGATCGGGGTTCAGAAAAACCAATCTTGAGATTGTAATTACCATAACTGTCTTTTTTAACGGGTGATACTCCCAAGGCTTCTTCCAACTCGCCGGTGGAGCGACTCTTAAGTTTCGTCTCGCTGCCAATGACAGCACTGAGATTGCTTTTAACTTTTTCAAGTACCACATTGCCGCCTGCTTTCAAAACTCTCGGTATGATTTCATCGGACTTTTCAGCCAGGGCTGAGATCTTAAGCAGAAAATCGTCCGGCATGTTGATCGTAATTTTAGCCACTGGTTTCCATCCTTTCACAGAGCACTTCAGTGTACATCCCGCGATTTTTTACATCTTCAACTGAAACGATGTTGTATCGTCCGGTATCACAGACGATCACCATACTGGTTTTAACAGCAATGCCCGGTATCTGCCTAAAACGAAAAAGTGCTGATGCATTGGTAAAGATGGCTCGATTTTTCCAGCTTTCATTGCCATGGCGATCCTCTTTATAGGCTCGCACCGAAGCAATGATCGTATCGCCTGTACTTGTAAAGCCTTCCGCATCTTTAACTGGTTGGGTGGTGATGAGATCAATAAAGGTATTCATTTTTCCAAAACTCATGGTCACACCTTAAAATCCCTATTCATTTGCAGCAGCCGATTGACTACCGTCCAGACCTGACTGCTGGCCTGAACGTTATCAGCAAAAAAGCCCCCGGTACTGCCATCCCGGCTTTCATAGAAATGGGAGGACAGCATAATCACTGCCTGTTCAGTGGTCGGGTGCATATCATGCTTTGCATAAAAGCCATCATCTTTTTTCTGATAGCTTTCCGCATAAGCGGTGGCAGTAAAGATTAGATTTTGTAAGAGCTCATCATCTTCATTATGCTCAAGAATCAGATTGGCTTTGACTTTTTCCAGGAGTGTCTGCATCGCTGCCACCTCATTTCAATTAGTATATTTTAGATTGATTATTCGAACTTCATTAAACCCGCTGCTTTAAGACCGGCAAGCAGGGTATTAAAATCCGTCACCAGTCCCGCAATCGTGGTAGCAGTACTATCGGCTTGATAGGCGGCTTGGGGTAAACCCAATAAAACAGCACCCTCTTTAATGTCGAGGGTGCCGCCAATCACGGTTTTATCGCCGCCATCGGTTGTATAATTCTTCGTGGTATAACTCATGGTCCACCTATGCCTTTTGTTTCAGGGTCTTAATGGCTTCTGGTAAGATCAACTTGCCATCGACCCGTTGGGTGGCCATAAAGCCGACCTGGCCAGTGGTGGCATAAAGTTCATTTAAGCGTTTGAAGGATCGACCTTGGCGATCTGCCACCCAGTAATAGCCAAAGTCACCAAAGGCGATGGTCTTTGCCCCAGCCGCGATGTTCGGTACATAAGCCGAGGTTTTTACCGGACGGTTGAGAATCGTATCCGGGGTTCCAGCGGTAATCGATGGTTGCCAGATATAATTGCCATTGCCATCTTTGAGTTTCCGGATCGCCTTGACGGTGGCATCGTTGAGAATAAAGGTGGCACTTTTTCGGTAGGGGGATTTGAGAGCGTAAAACAGATCCATAATCTCATCCACCGTAATGGCCGTAGCACTGGCTGCGGTAATACCATCCTGAGCACCACCGGTGGCATGAAAGATTCCGGTTGGTTTGCCGTTGCCATCGCCAATGAAGAAAGCTTCTTCCTCTTTTGCGCCAATCCGTCGAGCGAATTCTTTTGCAATGTAAGCTTCCAGGTTAAAGATCGAATCATTGAGCAGTTCTTCGGATACCTTTAACATCGTTCCCAGCTTATAGGCACTGATGGAAACCTGGCCAAAGGAGTCGTCGCTCTCAGGTACAGCCCCTTCTTCATCAATCCAGGAAGCCGTACCCTTGGTGGCCACCACGGGGATTTTGCGATCGCCGCTGGCGGTGGTGATAACCTTAGCCAGGGTTCTGAAGATATTTTCTTCTTCTAAGCCTTCCACCAGGGTGCGTTCAAACTCATCCGGGACCAGATAACCGCCTTCACTGTCGCTGCCAATTTGCAAGGCATTGGTAATCTCAAAACTAAGGGACTTATTGCGCATCGCGTTCCAGAAGGAAGCGGCATACTCATCGCTGCCCCGACCGCTTTTGGACTCGGTCATCCCAGTTGGTTTTCCGGTAATCGGGGTGTTGATCGGTTTTGAAAACTCCAGATCCAGGGTCTGTTGTCGCTCTAATCGATCGATTTCCTTACCGAGATTTACCACATCGGCTTCCATTTTTTCATAGACTTCAATATCGGCAGCCGCTAAGATGCCATCCTGGCCGCGTTTCTGATCCAGGAAGACCTTGGCATCTTCCCAGATTTTGGCTCGTTTTTCACGTAATTCTAAAATTCTTTTCATAGTTTTTTCCTCCACTTATTTAATCAAATTTAATCGTGTCTCAAACACGTCGACCGGTATTCCTACTGCTTTGGGTAGTTGGGGGATTAGTTTATCCAGCAGGGAGTTGGTCACTGCCTGCCGGGAAAAACTGTAATTCATCACGTCATCCTGAGTCTCATTTTTCTCAAAGAGCATTTCATCGGCAAAGCCAAGCTCTAAGGCTTTGTTGGCATTAAGCCAGGTTTCACCATCCATCAACTTTGACAGCTTTGCCCGGGGTTGGCCGGTTTTAAGCTCATAGGCATTGATAATGCTTTCCTTCACTTCTTCGAGCATCTGAATAGCTTTTTTCATTTCAGTACTATCGCCAATCGCCACGGTCAGCGGGTTGTGAATCATCATCAGGCTGGTCGGTGAAACCTTAACGCTTGTTCCTGCCATGGCAATCACCGAAGCAGCACTGGCCGCAATCCCATCAATCTTGACAGTGACATTGCCTTTGTAGTCCATCAGCATGTTGTAAATCTGGCTGGCAGCAATACAATCACCACCGGGACTGTTAATCCAGATATCGATGTCGCCTTCACCAGAGATCAGTTCTGATTTAAACTGTTTGGGTGTAACGGTGTCTTCATACCAGCTTTCCTCCGCGATGGCACCACTTAGGTACAGGGTGCGTGACCCATCTTCGTTTTTAATCCAATTCCAGAATTTATTCATTCGTTTCCTCACTTTCTGTATTTCCATTGTTGGCAAAGGCACCAGCGTCTTCTAATTTTGTCATCGCGCCGTTTATCAGATAGAGATCACCTCCAAGTTCTTCTGGTATCCGATTGAGGTTTTCCAGCTCCCGGATATCGTTGGTGGACAGCCAGCCGTTTTGTCGCCCGGTGGCATAACCGGCCATACGGGAAGCATAGTCCCCACGCAGTAGACCATCCACTGAAAAGCGGATAAAATACTGAGATTTTTCACTGTCACTCAAAAGGGCTTTCTGCATCGATTGTTCCCAGCGAATCACCCAGGGGTCTAGGGTATACTTGACAAACTCCAACGACTGTTGTTCAATATTGGAGAAGCTGGACTTCTCCAAGTCTCCAATCATATGGGGTGGGATCCTGAAAATCCGGGCGATTTCATTGATCTGAAACTTCCGGGTTTCCAGAAACTGGGCCTGTTCTGGGGGAATGCCGATGGAAGTAAACCGCATCCCTTCTTCCAGGACTGCGATTCGATGAGCGTTGCTGCTGCCCTGATAGACCGCGTTCCAGCTTTCCCGGACCCGTTTGGGATCTTTGATGACCCCGGGATGCTCCAAAACACCTCCCGGATTGGCTCCGTTGGAAAAGAACTTGGAGCCGTATTCTTCGGTGGCAATGGCCATCCCGATGGCGTTTTTGGCCATGGCTATCGGTGAATAACCGATCAAGCCATCAAAACCAAGGCCCGGGATGTGCAGCACCATTTCTTTGCGCATCACCACTTCGCCCTTGTCACTCTGATATTTGTAGAAAAGCTCTCCATTCGAAGCTCGATCAACGGTTATTTTGTCTGGCATTAAGGGATAAAGCGCCAACACCTGGCCCCGGCCATCCCGAATAATCTGAGCATAAGCATTGCCCCAAAGCAAAAGATGACTCATCAGTGTTTCGCGAAACACAAAAGAAGTCATCTCCGGATTGGGTTCATGTTGGAGGAGCTGGTACAAGCAGTGATCCTCGGCTTTTTCCTTGCCCTTATCGGTGTGCTCATAGGTGTGGAGGGGGAGACTGGCGATGGTTTCGGCCAGAATCCGCACACAGGAATAGACGGCTGTTGTCTGCATCGCCGTTCGTTCATTAACGGTTTTCCCGGCGGTGGTGCCGCCGAAGAAAAAGCTGAAGGGGTTGTTATCCAGATAATTTTTGGGTTTATCGCGAGAACGGAATAGATCTCTTAATCGACTCATAGGTTCCTCCTTAAAAATGGGTATAAAAAAAGCACCTGTTTCGTATTAAACAAATGCTTTTTAGGATTCTATAATAGATATTCTAAATATTTACTGATCACTATTCTTTTCTTTATAAAAAAAGCAATCAACATTAAAATTGTCCGGATTACCAAGCACTTTAATATAGTGGTTATAAATCCGCAGTTTCCAATGATCTTTAGCTTGTTCCGAATATCGCATGCTTTTTTCAGTTAAAAAAGGCTTTAAATCACAACAATTAAACAAGCAGAGCTTTTCACCTTCCAATCGGAATATAAAGATTCCATTTTCATAAGTATCCATTAAATCACATTGAACTTTTGTCAGATCTATCCAATAAGCATCGATGGTTTCATGATATTTTGAAGTTGGTGTACATAAGACTATTTGCTCACCATTATCTAAACAAGACTCGAACATAATTTTTTTTCCTGGAATCTTACGATATTGTTTCCCCGCAGCCTCGGAAGCCATCTCCAATACTCTTTCTAAAGACACATAATTATTTTTCATACACTTACCCGCTTTCTTTTTTTCAATTATAATACGTATAATTGCAGCTGTAAATGTAAATATTGCGTCATAAGCAACTCTTGACATCCAGATGTTTAAAATAATCTTTAACATTCTGATGTTATAACAAGTTACAATATTAATATCCCTCGTTCATCATAAACACTGCCACCAATATTCCCACCACAACGGATCGCCCGATCGAGCGCCATAATGGTAGCCACAGCCCCATCAATCCGCTCGGTAGATTTTTCTTTGTCTGGTTTGATGTTTCCAGCTGGATCAGTCCGGACAAAAATATTGTCCATCATCCACCTCAGCACCGGATGCCCGCCATGGGCTATTTTCTCCTCCAGTGTCAGCTTCATCAACTCTTTGGTTGGTGGTGACATATCTTTGAAGCCCTGACCAAAGGGAACGACGGTAAATCCTAAGCCTTCGAGGTTTTGTACCATCTGGACTGCGCCCCAGCGGTCAAAGGCGATTTCTCGGATGTTATACTTGGTACCCAGTTCGTCAATGAAGTTTTCGATAAAACCGTAATGGACCACATTTCCTTCGGTGGTTCGCATATGGTTTTGCTTTTCCCACGCATCGTAGGGGACATGATCACGTCGGACCCGCTGTTCGATGTTTTCTTCGGGGATCCAGAAAAAAGGCATAATGACATATTTTTCGTCATCGTACTTTGGTGGAAAGACCAAGACGAAGGCAGTGATATCAATGGAACTGGAAAGATCGAGGCCGCCATAGCATTCTCTACCGAGAAGATCGTCTGGATCAATTGTCTCGCTGCATTTATCCCACTTTTCCATCGGCATCCACCGAATGGATTGTTTGACCCATTGGTTGAGCCGTAGCTGTCGAAAGAGGTTCTCTTCAGCTGGGTTTTCTTTAGCATTTTCACAGGCGACCTGAATCTTTTCTATGTCAACGGTGATGCCCATTGATGGATTGGCTTTTTGCCAAACCTTGGGATCGGTCCAATCCTCGTTTTCCCCAGCACCGTAGATTACCGGATAAAAGGTCTGATCAATCTTCCGTCCAGCTAGAATATCCTCGGCCTTCTGATGGACTTCCCAGCAAATCGAATGGCGATCGGTTCCGGCAGTCGTGATTAGAAAATAGAGTGGTTGTTTTCGGGCATCCCCGGAGCCGTGGAGCATGACGTCATAGAGGTTACGATTAGGTTGGGCATGCAGCTCATCAAAGACCACGCCATGAACATTAAGACCGTGTTTCGTGTAGGCTTCAGCCGACAAAACTTGATAGAAGCTTCCCAGTGGTTTATAGACCAGTCGCTTTTGGGATAAGATCGGTTTGATTCTAGATTTTAGGGCTGGGCATTGGTCCACCATATCCACCGCCACATCAAACACAATCGATGCTTGCTGGCGATCCGAAGCACAGCCGTAGATTTCACCGCCGTGTTCATAATCGCCACAGGTTAAGAGCAAGGCTACTGCAGCAGCCAGTTCACTGTTATGGGTTGGCAAAAAAGAGCGCCCCACCAAATATTGATGAGACGGGCTATCCACTTGTATGCACTGCATTCCGTTATTGGTAATCGGCTCAATTTTATCGATGTATCGGTAGTGACTTCGCGTTTCAGGGTTTCGCTTTGCAGATCTGGCTTGTTTCCGATACAATCCGCTGACCGAAATGTCACTAAAAGCGGTGAATTTTACATAGTATAGTGTCTCACCGGTGGCAATTCTGCCACATTCTTTGCTTTTTTGGCTCCAATCTTTTCTTTGCGTTGAGGGTGCCACGGTAATCGCATTTTTAATTCCCAAACTCCATAACAACTCACTAACACTTTCTGACAAGGCCTTTTCGGTTGAGGTATAAATCGCCTGTCCTTTGACATTAATCGAACCATCAGAATCCATCAGTCCCCAAAGCAATCGGATTCGTTGCTCTTTCGAAGAACGTAAATAATCAATCGGAATAACCTTTTCGTGATAGCTTTTTAGTAATATCGGCCTGAGTGCGGGTATCCGGAAAACAAGACTATCACCGACATTATTCCACGAACTGACAACTTCGTAAAAGGGAATGATATGCTTTAGCACACCTGCGACATCTTCGGTTTTTATCGTGATTTCAGGTTTGACGGCATTGCCATTACCCAGCCAATAACCCATCAAATAGGGTTCTATCGGCAAGTCAGCGGTGTCGTTTTTGATGCAATCAGCAACCGCAATTCTAAAACGAATACAGCCTTTATCTTTCGGCATACGAAAAATTTCGCCGGTTGTCATCATCCGCTTCTTGCGTTTGCCATACGTGTATTCCCCTACCCATTGGTGGTTTTCCCCTGCTTCGATAACTTCACCATCTTTAAATATCATGCGATAGGCTTGTTCGGAGAAATCGATCTTACTTTTGGCAACAACGCGGCAAGGCTGGCCCTTCTCGTCAAAAACAGTATCACCAACGGCAATATCACCCATTGTTGTATAACCCTTTGGCGTTGGAATAATCGTATCAAGAGCTAACTGCTTACCCTGCTTCTTAGCGATCTCGATGTAGGCGGTGTTAAACTGCCGGGCCTGATTGGGTTTTAGAATCCCAAAGACATCCCGGATGATCTGCTCCTGCCAATCAATCAGTTCAAAGGGTTGGCCATGCCATTGGCCTTTGGTGTGCTTGAGGCAATTGATAAATGAAACTGCTAAATCAGCACGATTCTGATCGTAGATGGAAGTTCCCTGAATGAATGGGGTTTGCTGATAAATATCCAAATGGCGCATGGTGGCCAGCTCCTTTCTTTGAAGTAGTAACGATTTTAACTGTTAAAATAGGCCAGGATTCCTTCCAGAATACATTGAGCTTCCAGCTCAGCACCGCCATTACTAAAGAAATGACAGTCGCTTGGCGAGGTGGCAAACATCCCTTCAGTTATAATTGCGGGCATATTGGAGAAGGTGACATCAGAATCATCACGCTGGATAATCCCACGGTTGCTTAACCCCATGCGATTGCACAACCCGTTAAGCACCAGCTGAGCCAGTCTTAAGCCTTTGCTACTGCCCGGATAACAAATGACCAGGGTACCGCTGGATTCCGGACTGGCTGATCCGTTGTGATGAATACTGACAAAAATATCGGCATTGTTGGCATTGGCAATGGCTGGACGGTCACTCAAAGCCATCCAGCGATCATCGACTCGGGTGTAAACGACTTCAAAGCCCCGTTCCTTAAGCAGCTGACCCAGTCTCAGGCTCACCACCAGGTTCATGTCCTTCTCCTGCAGGTTGCCGCAGGCTCCGGGATCGGATCCACCATGGCCGGGGTTGATGCAGACCAGCTGGCCGTTGCCGTTTCCGGCTGGCAGCGGTTTAACCGTTGGTGAAGGTACAACCGTTTCTGACTGATTGACAGCCCGAGGTATTTCAATACCTAGAGATTTCAGGGTTTCGTTGCCAACAATCCTGTCAACAGTCAGCCCATTCTTTTTCTGAAAATCTGTGATGGCTGCCAGGGTTTCTGAGCCGACAGCGCCATCGATTGCGAGGTGGTAGCCATGTTTTGTTAGCGCTTCCTGAATTATCTGGACTTCTCCCATTAGGGCGGCATCGGAGTGATCGCCGTAAATGCCATCCTTTTCCAGACCGTGATATGCTTGTAGAGCAAGTACGGATTCCTCGGTTTTCCTTCCGAAGTCGCCATCAACCGGTCCAGCGTCATAAGCACAGAAATTTAAATCACCTTGTAATTGGGCGACAGCGGTGCCCATGGTTCCGCGTTCAAGTTTCATGTTTTCCCTTTCCTTGCCGGTCATTGATGATTGTGTATTTTAAAATGACCAACAAAAAAGCACCCCTGTAAGAGATGCTTTAGAATTTGATATTCTATTAAGTTTTACTATCCAATAGCAGCTTCGGTTGAATCGCTAACCGCCTGCCGTAGGATGTCAACATCAAACCCGGCGGCTTTATAGCCTTCCAGAATGACGCTGTAGTAGTAACAGCTTGGCAGCCCCAAGGGTCGGTTCTCGTTCATGATATAGATCATGGCTTTGGTCAGCTTTTTGCCGATGCGGACGGTGATGGTTTCTTTTCGATAAAGAATCGGCCAGCCTTCGTAGTGGTCCAGGGCGGCTTCATCTTCGGGGGTGATTTCCCAGACCAGCACTGGCACCCGGCTGCCTTGTTGGGGTTCAATAGTCGCCACAGCGCCATCGTGGGGGCCTTTAAACAGCAGTTGGTATCCATCAATGGTGATGGACTCGACCACCCGAGCGGTGGGGCAACGTTTGGCCATTTGGGCCAGATTTAAGTTTGAGCCATAGGCCAGATACAGTTTAGTCTTCATGTCTTTTTCCTCCTTTTGAACCGGGGGCAGCTCATGCCACCCCATACCGCCATGCTGCCGAGCCGGTCAGGGCGGCGGTCAAGTGCTCGCGGCAGTTGGCAAACTCGCTGCCGATAAAGCCGATGCGGTTTAAGTAGGTGCGCATGGCAAACTTTTCATTTTCAACCTGGGGCTTCTTGGCAGAAGCACACTTTTGGGTTAAGGCCTGGTTGTTGATGGCCAGGGCTAAAACAATGTAGCTTCTGATTTTGCCGGCGTGGAGGATACTGTTGAAGCCCCGTAACTCGACCGTGTGGTGGCCGGTAAAAAAGCTGTGCAGGTTCAGGAAATGGTAGCGGCTGTTGTGGTAGTGAATCCGGCGGCTTTCGTTGTAGCCGTCGTACCAGATATCCTCAATTTCTGCCATGGTGGTGGGCTTCTGCTTTTTCAGTTTTTCAATCAGGATGCCGTCCATCTTCTTGCAGTAGCTCATCCGCTGGGGCGCAATCTCCAGGGCTTTGTAGAAAAGGTCGTTCTTGCTGGCGATGATGTTGATGAAGTTTTTAATGCTGCGGGGTGAGTGGTCTTTGCCATCCAGATGGATGTGGATGCCGCAGGAGCTGTTGGTAAAGGCTCCGGCGCGTCTGAGCAGCCGTACCAACTCCTGCAGGGTCTTAATGTCCTCCCCGTAGGAAAGAATCGGGCTGACCAGCTCGACACTGTATTCTCTGCCAGCGGCGACTCTTCGTCCCCCTGATTTGCGTTGGCAGTTGATGCTGCCGTCGCTCATGAACTTCCACACCCGACCATCCGGGGCAGTGATCTTTTTGGTGTCGTAGTAGGTCCCGCCTTCTGCGTAGGTTCCGTTTAGGAAGCTGGCGGCCACCTCAGCAGCCTTTTCTCTGGTAATCCCGGTGAACTCAATCTCGATTCCGAAGTTTGCTGTTAACATCGTTTCGTACTCCTTTAAAGTGTATTTGTTCCGTTTGCATGTACATATATCACTCTAAACGACATTAATAGCAAGTCAATTCGGAAGAAACACAAAAGAATTACTCAGCGTCTGCTTTTTTACCACTTTTAAAGGCCGCACTGCCTGACAGCTTTGATAATAGAATCTTGCGGGTGGTTTTGTAGTCTTCTCCAATAAACCCCAATCGCAGCAGAAAGCAGCGGAAGGCGTACTTTTCATTGTCGACAGTTTTTGCTGTGGCCGCGATGCGCTTTTGTGTTTTGGCCATCTCGCAAATGGCGACAATAAACTGGGTGTAGGCCTGGATGACTTCAGGATCAGCATCCGCTTTAAACCAGTGGAATGAGATGGTTTCGTCAGACTGCACAAGCGGTAGCGCTTCGATGCCAAGGGCTTTTTTAATCAGCTCTCCTTTTCCTTTTAACAGGTTTTCAAGGTTTATCATGGCTTCATCGGTGAAGCCTTCCTTGGGCATTTCAATGGTGAGGATGTCCTCGTTTTTGGTTTCTGTTTGGATTTGGTTTTCGGTTTCGGTTTCGGGTTCGGTTTGGCTTGCTTCTTGTTCAAAAGTGAATCCTCTCAACTTCAGGCTTTCCAGTAAGGTATCAACCACCGTTTCGGGAGTCGCTTCAACAACAATCAGAGTCCCTTGTTTATCCACCACAAAGTCGCCAATGGTGTAGGCAAAGGATGGTACCCCTTGGTAGACGGGCTGAATCTCAAGGATTTCTCCAATGGCTGCCACTAAAGTCTTTCGGTCACAGTCTGTAAATTGGTAGTTCATCGTCATTGCTTTTCACCAACTTTCTGGCAAAAGTGCCGCATATCTGGCATAATCGTAGCCTTCGCATTCCACCAGAATTCCGATTCCGGGTTCCTCTGATTGAACTAAAATACTGTGCCAAACCGCTGCTTTATCGACGCACATCATGTGTTTTCGTTCACTGATAAAATCAAAATCTTCAAGCAGGTTTTCTGAAAAATGTTTGAAACTTTCTAGTGAAAGGGTCACCGTTTCTTCAATGACATACTCGTGACCATAGCCGTAACCAATGGTTCCTTTCAAGTCTTCGAGATTTAGTGGTTTTCTGATGAAATAGGCTTTGCCGGTTTGTATTTCATCTTCGGTGCGGCTTTCGATCACCTTCCAGCGATCAACACCGGGAACTAAACCCAGCCTGCTTCCACCATCCCACAAAACATGAATGGTGCCAATATCATCAATACAGTCCACCGTACCGGTTGCGCCTTCCCCTAGATCCGAGTAAGGGTCATTCATCGATATGAGTCTGACCCGGTCACCTTTTTTGACATGTGTTAAATTTTGAGGTTTCATTTTTTGCCACCGTTTTTCTTTTTACCTTGCACAACCAGTTCAAAGCGATTTTCTTCGATCAATGACCACAGTTCTTCGGGGCCGTAGATTAGCACTTGGTCATAATTTCCGCTTGTCTCCACAAGGACCAGGTCTCTACCGTTGAGTCCGACAATCTGGTAGGTTTTCTTACCTGAAACCAGCAATGTACCTTTTTTCATGATTTTTTCTCCTTTAAATGTAGTTTTGTTGTGTCCATATATCACTCAAAAGGTGCTAATAAGCAAGTCGTAATTGACAAAGTTGATGGGTTTATTCGACTGGAAAAAGCCCGGAATAAGGAATCGTCTTACCATTACGGATAACCGAAATTCCATCTTCAGAACCAATGGTTTCGGCATAGCGTTTGACAATCACATCGCAGTATCTGGGATCCAGTTCAGAGGTGTAACAAACCCGACCCATCTGCTCGCAGGCAATCAGGGTACTGCCGCTGCCGCCGAAAGAGTCCAGAACAATGTCGCCTTCTTTACTGGAGTTACCGATAAAATAGCCACAGAGACCGACTGGCTTCATGGTGGGGTGCTCGCCATTTCGCAGGGGCTTGTCAAACCGCACCAGGGTTGTTTGCTTCCGATCCCCGTACCAGGCGTGGCCAGCGCCATCTTTCCAGCCGTAAAGAACCGGTTCGTGCTGCCATTGGTAGTCTTGACGGCCCATGACCAGGGAGTTCTTCACCCAGACCAGGCATTGCCGCAAGACATAGCCGGCTTCTTTGAAGGCGGTTCTGAAATTGTAACCCTCACTGTCAGCATGGAAAACATAGATGGGAGCGCCTTTTTTCGACTGTTCAAACATCCGCTCAAAGGCAGCCGTTAAAAACTCCAGGAAGGCCGCATCGCCAAGCTTGTCATTTTGAATCTTGAGTTTTTCCTTGGTGCCGCCCTGGTAGTCGACGTTATAAGGCGGGTCCGTTAGAACGAGATCAGCCAGTTGACCATCCATCAGGGTATCCATATCCGCCTTAACTGTGGAATCCCCACAGATCAGTCGGTGTTTTCCCAGCAACCAGACATCTCCAGGTTGGGTCATCGGGGTGGTAATCTCATCCAAAGCCTGGTCCGGATCAAAGTCATCCTCCTTGGCATCGGGCTCGCCAAAGAGCTCATTGATTTCAGCCAGATCAAAACCAGTCAGGGAAAGATCAAAACCGCTATCATCAAGATCCTTTAGCAGATCTGTTAATTGCGGCATGTCCCAATCTCCTGAGACCTTATTAAGCGCAACATTTAATGCTTTTTCTTTTTCTTCATCCATATCAACAACTACACAGTCTACTTCTTTTTCGCCCAGCTGTGTCAACACCTTAAACCGCTGGTGACCCCCGACGATGTTACCGGTCTGTTTGTTCCAGATAACGGGCTCGACATAGCCGAATTCTTTAATGGACCGTTTGAGCTTTTCATACTCGGCATCGCCGGGCTTGAGATTCTTCCTGGGATTGTATTTAGCATGTTTGATTTTCTTCACCGATATTTTTTGTATATCCAATAGACATTTTCTCCTTTCAAAACGGAATCTTTTGTGTATTTACCTTCGGGTGCCCGAAAGTCAGAATGCTTTAGAAAAAATAAACCAATGGCTTACTCACCTCGTCTAGCAGTCAGCAGCCGTTCCATCACATCATCGTGAGGGTTACTGCCTTTAAATTCCTGGGCGCAGTTTTCTTTGACCACCTGATAGATCTGATACCAGAGGTTGTTTGAGAGTTTCATGAAGCTTTGCGACATCGCCACAAAGGGTGACGGGATGGCATTCCCAGTGGTGGGGTGCTTAGCCAGAAAACCAAACTCGGTAATCGATTCTTCACACTGGATCCAACGGGATACTGCCATGGCGTACTGCTCGATTAATTGAGCAGACACCTGCTGAGAGCAACCACGTTCGGCCAGCCATTGCCAGGTAATTTCATAAACGTCAGCCGCCATCAGTGGCTTGCCATTTTTCTGGGTAGCGCTGAGATATTCTTTCGGTGGTGGCATATCCTGGCCTTCCAGCTTAGCGGGGTCAGAAAAATCTAATACTGTAAGCTTTCGTTTACCAGGGTTACCATCCATCAGTTTATCCACTAATGCTTTTTTCTTTTTTCCGGCTCCGACTCGGGAACCGCCGTGACCGTTGGCCATCGAAGCACACCGTCCTTTCCTATTTTTAACACATGCATTTTTGAAATTCAAACTCTTGCATTTAACTCTTTTTTTATTAAAATCACAGTTTAGTCTTTTCCACTTTTATATCAACTATATTTTCTAAATCTTATTGTTAATATGTGGATTTAAAACTATAATGAGATGAGAATAAATAGAAAGAGGTATAATTCTATGAAAAAACTTTTATCTTTAATCATGGTCATCAGTATGTTCTTTTGTTTATCTGCTTGTTCTCCTGCGGCTTCAAAAGAACCAGCAAACCTTACAGGTGAATGGAAACAAGTAAATAGCGGTTCAAATGATAGTTGGCAAGCAGCTACTATTGAAGGAGAAACAATAACCATAAACTGGGTATCAAATGGTGGAGATACTAAATCCTTGTACTGGGCAGGAACCTATATTGCCCCAACAACAACTGACGAACCTTATACTTGGGATTCAGTAAATGACCATAGCCAAACAGATAAAGCTTTGTTAGCTTCCGAAGATGAAACTAAAACAATGACTTATGAAAATGATCAACTCAGCTACTCGGCCAGTCTCATGGGAACAACAACTACAGTCCGTCTTGAAAAACAAAAATAGTTTTGTATCGAAGTAAGCAAGGAATCTGCTCCTTGCTTACTTTTTTTTCTAGATCCGACTCGGGAACCACCGTGACCGTTGGCCATAAAACACACCGTCCTTTCTATTATTTTTCCTATACGGCCTCTTGAAATCGCGACTTTTCACGCGTGGCCCCCTACCCGTTGCATTTGCAACACGTTTTAGCGATTTGACTACCCCCACCGGCCACCTTCTCGAGCGGTGATGGTAGAGTGACAGCTGCTGCACAAAGCCATCAGGTTCTTTTCATCGTGAGTACCACCCTTTGACAACGGTTTGATATGATGAACTTCCTGGGCTGGGGTCAGCTTTCCTTTTTTTAAACACATCTCACAAAGGGAATTGTTTCTAATGTAACGATCTCGGATGCGCTTCCATGACCAACCGTAACGTTTCCGGGTCTCAGGGTCACGCTGATACTTATTGTAGTGTTGCTCCGATAATTTCTGGTGCTCCTCACAGAACCGGCCGTTGGTTAATTCTTTACAATTGGGGTAGCTGCAGGGGCACTTGGGTTTTCTAGGCATAATATTCACCTCGTTTTGGGCATAAGAAAAGCCACCATGAGATTTCTCCCGTGGTGGCCTGTGCCTACTTTTTTCACAATACCATTATACCACATTGGGTATTAACATCAACTCTCATTTACTCTCCACTTTCGTTGACGACGATTTTCTTCAAAGCTCGATCACGCATTCGATAGGTGTGCTGGATGCTAAAGCCCATCTTGATGGCTATTTCCTCCCAGGTACAACCGCAAAGGAATCGAAGCTCAAGCAAAGTCTGAAATTCCTTATTGTCCACAGCTTTAATGCTGGCAACAATCCGCCGCTTAATGTCGATCAACTGATGGATATCATGGTCAATTTCTATTTGAAGATCAACGATTTTTGCAACCGTATCCGCCATCGAAGAAATGCTCTGGTTGGGGCTGCGGGGCATATCGCTGATGGTAGCGGTGCATTTTGTCGCCAGTTCATTTAAAGAATTAATCTGTTCCAGTTTACTGTCGATGCGAAGATCCAACCGGTAAGCTTGGCTTAAAAAATCCAAAGCGGTCATCTCAGCCCTCCTCCATTTCACAAACCTTTTTTAACAGAACCTCGCCATCCAGGGAGGAGAGCATCTCAAACCATCCAGACCGAAAGAAGCGCTCAGCAGCATCTCGTTCATTCTCATTTTTGATAACTTTATCTCGCAGCGTATTTTGTTGAGGATCGTTATCAAGCTCTGGTGTGTGTGGATGATGCTTCAAAAATCGAATTGCTTTTCGGTAGTCTTTAACTGCCTGTATAATAATCGCATTGACTAAACTTTCATAGGATTCCATAGTCGTACCCCCGAAATATTTTTCCTCGGATTGTCATCGATTGTCTCATATCTTCAAATCAGCTTTCACTGCATCTATCAGCGATTGCTGTGTAAGGTTCTTTTCGGATAGTGATTTTAATATCTGCTCGTCGATGGTGCCTTTTGTGATAAGGTGCATGATGATCACGGTTTTGCTGCTTTGTCCCTGACGCCATAGGCGGGCGTTGGTTTGCTGGTATAGCTCAAGCGACCAGGTCAGCCCAAACCAGATTAGGGTTGATCCACCGGTCTGTAGGTTTAGTCCGTGACCAGCTGAAGCCGGGTGAATAACGGCTACCGGAATTTTTTCGGCGTTCCAATCAGCAATGTCCTGGCTGGATTTGATCTCCCTGACAGTGAAACGCTTTTTGATGCGCTGGAGGTCATGCTTAAACCAGTAGGCCACCAGTACCGGCTTTTCATTGGCTGCTTCGATTAAATCCTCTAATGCGTCCAGCTTCCTGTCGTGGAATTCGATGGTGTCGCCGCTATCAGAATAAATGGCTCCATTGGCCAGCTGGCAGAGCTTTCCAGTAAGTGAAGCAGCGTTGGCTGCAGTCACATCGCCATCCGGGAGCTGCAAGATCAAATCCCGTTTCAGCTCATTGTACCGGATCCATTCGTCATCAGAGAGCTGCACTTCATATTGGGATGAAACCAGCTCTGGCATTATTAGATGATCCGTCGATTTCATGGAGATTGTAATATCGGCTATTCTGGAATAGATCGCTTCTTCGGCACCGGGTAGCGGTTTATATGAAAAAATGACCTGACCATTACGCTTGTCTGGCTTAAAATAGCTGGTGCGATACTGGCCGATGAACCTGCCGAGACGTTCTCCCAGATCAAGCAGTCTAAACTCTGCCCACAAATCAATCAGGCCGTTAGAGCTTGGCGTTCCGGTTAGACCAACCACACGTTTAACTTTCGGTCTAGCTTTCATCAAGGCTCGAAACCGCTTTGACTGATGGTTCTTGAATGACGACAATTCATCTACCACCAGCATATCAAATTTAAAGGGAACACCACTCTTTTCAATTAGCCACTGCACATTTTCACGGTTGATAATATAAATATCAGCCTGTCTGGATAATGCTGCTTTACGCTCTGTCGCAGTACCCACTGCAACCGATATAATCAGTCTATGGAGATGCTCCCATTTTTTAATTTCTGATGACCATGTATTTCTGGCTACCCGCAGCGGGGCAATTACCAGAACTTTATGAACGTCAAAGCTGTCAAATAAAAGATTACTAACGGCTGTCAGCGTAATAACGGTTTTGTCAACCCAAGCCCATATCCAACAGCAGGGCTGTAATTTCATGGTTTTCAACATACTCAATCGCATACTTTTGATAATCATGTGGGATGAACTTCATGTGGCATCACCTCCAATCTTTTTTAGTTCTGTTTCAGATACCATCAAGCATCTCTCCAATTTTTTCCACATCGTCCAGAACATAAACTGCAAAGCCCAGACGTTTTAACAACTCATGCCTTACCATCTGCAATGGCCGTGATTTTTTACCGGGAGCCTTCACTTCGACAAATGCCAGTCTCCCACCGGGTAAAAGCACCAACCGATCCGGCATTCCATCTAAACCCGGAGATACAAACTTCGGGCAGATACCGCCCATCTTTTTTACAGTTACTGCCAATTTTCGTTCGATTGTTTTTTCTCTCATACATTCCATCCTTCTTTTTTCAGCAACAAGCAACAACTGGCAACACCATTTCCTATAATTTCTACGCGGGCGTATGCGGGCACAAGAAACCTATTCCCTATTGCTTAAAGCCAATAACTAATATAAGGGATATAGTTGTTACAGTTGTTGCTTATCACCATCAAACCCTCTATTTATCGGCGTTTTCCAACTGACAACAACTTCTTTCATAAAGGCGCTGCTTGCCGTAGATGGGACGCTTCCTGACTTTTCCGGTTTTTACCCAGCCATCCACCTTTGCCATCAACGCCGCTATCGCATAGGAATCGGATGGTTTCAGATCAGAAAGACCCCGCCCGAAGCATTCGCACCAAATTTCTGCATTGCTGACAGTCGTTCGTTCCACCGTTCCTAGCGGGCTTGTTGGTGCGTTCGTTTCGGCCAGATAATTTCTGCGGGCATACGCATCCATGCTTTCCCAGCTTTCTGGTAGCAGCGTATCCAGGTATTCCTCAACCATGCCCTGGCGCTCGTCCACTTCCATGGCATCACGCTGGGCTTCTTCAGAAGCACGAAGCATCTCGCCCTCAAGAAACAGTTTCTCGCCGCTTTGATAATAGTGCTTTGCCTCAGACCAGATCTGGTCCCGTTCGACTTCTGAGAAATTCCAGGTCTTGATCTGCTCTTTACGGTTGCACTTCACCACCCAGAAACGGCGATTGCCGGTAATATCACGCAGATAGCCACGCTCTCCGTTGACGGATGCGATAATAATACACTGCCTTGGATGGCTCTCCACGGTTCTACCATAGCTGGGCCGATACTTGTCATCGGTTGTCGAAAGGAAGGCTTTGACTCTTTCAATGTCTGCTTTTTTCATTCCGGCCAGTTCGCCAATTTCGACAATCCAGAAGCCCTGCAGTTTTTCTGCGCCGGATTTATCATTCATATCGGTGAGTGACAGCGTATCCGAATAATATTCTTCACCAACCAGATCTTTAAAGAAGGTGCTTTTGCCAATCCCCTGGTCGCCGTCGAGGACAGGAATGCAGTCAAATTTTGTGCCGGGTTTATAGATTCTCGCCACCGCCCCTGCAAATGTCTTGCGGGTAACTGCCCGGATATATGGGGTGTCTGCTGCATCGAAATAGCGGATCAGCAGATTCTCCAATCGTTTAGTTCCATCCCATTCCGGGAGTTTATTAAGGTAATCACGGATGGGGTGAAAATGGCGATCATCGGCAACCTTCACAAAACTGACATCGTGGTTTCTGCTTGAAAACGAAACATAACGTACATCGATTAAAGCTTTTAGCTGCGCTGTATCTGCATCTCTCCAGAATGGATTGCCGCTTGGTCGATCCCATGGAACAGCTCCGGTAATCTGGATCCTATTGGCCATTTCATTAAATGCAAAATTCGAAAAATCAGGGTCATTATTGAGAATTAGCACTTCATTCCAGACGCTATTATCCAGCACACTGCTTTTGGGCTGATATTTTAATCGGGTTGTCCAGTCATCCGTATCGGCAAAATCTTCCTCCAGTAACGCTTCCCGCGCTTTTGATAGTTCCGATTTTACCGCATCATCGGCTACCGCAAAATCAGCCATTAAACTAAAGGACTTCTTTTCATCTGCATCACTGAATTTATGAACTCGCACCAAATCAAAGGCATTCAGTTCTTTTTCGCTGGCTGGATCGGTACTGTGATGGGAATAAGCAAATTTATCATCGTACACCACTACCCCGGCACTGCTGTCAGCCGGAATATAATCATACCGACCCGGCACCGCTGACGCTTCATAAACATCGCTAAGAAATGTCTCAATCGCATCCTGGATGCCATAAGCCCGGCAGAAGGCTCCCACTACACCGGCTTTTTCAAGCGGATCCTGCTGGCGACGCTGCTTGTGATCGGAGGCCCTGCTTTCCCGTGAAGAGGTTGGCAATAGCGAACAGTCACGCCAGTTGGGGTGGATGCTGAGAAATTTGTCCGGATCAAGCCACTCCCCGTCAATGCGTTTAAAAATGTACTCCCCGTTTGAAGGGGTGGTGGGCCAATACATCAGCTGATGGGGCCGATATGAACATTCATCAAAACAGTCCATGTTCCACTCTTCGGCAAAATATCTGGCAATGGCCGTGTATTCATCTGGCGTTACATCACGGGTCATGGGAATAATAATCCGGATTCTTGGTGCTTCTGGGGTATGACCATGGGTGGTATAAAGACAGGCGGTATACTTGCACAGCATCTCAAAACGTTCAATAAAGTCTCTATCCGCATGGTCGGCGTCATGAGTCAGCATCGACCGGCAGGCCACCGAATCCCGCTTGCGGCTGCCGTTTTTCAGGCTGCCACCGACAAAACCGCCCTTGTCCTTAGTACGATCCCGTTCAGTTTTCGGGAGTTTCGGATATTCTTCCACCGTTTCCGGGGTGCGAACGGTGTGTTTAAGTCTTTGGCATAAATCATCAAAGTTAATTTTCTTGTTTGACCATTTCTTCGCATAGCAGCTGTTGCCGTATGCGATTGGCAACTCACGCATTCCGCTGTCCTCCCTTCGCTTTCCGACCAAACCATCTGATCTTCTGGTTTCGTTTTGTAGCCACCGCAATCTCCAGTTCCATACCCTTGGATACCTGACTTCCAAACACCCACAATTCGTCGCACTTGCCCAGCAGCACATAATTCATAAACATTGCCATCTCCCGTTCTGCCGGATTGTCATCATCCATAAATTGCGGAAACAGTAGATGTGGAGCCAAGGGAATGCAATTTCGCTCCAGCGCAAAGCGGCAAAATTGTCGGGCGTTCTTGACATTTTGATCCACATCTCCGGAGTACGGCGAACAGACGTAAATCAGCGGTTTATAGTCGGCTTTCTTTTTAGCTTTTTCTTGTTTCTCCACGTTGGTCAGTGCGTCATAGGCAGTTGGATCATAATAGCCCTCGCCGTTTTTCTTACTGATGCTCATCGCAATCACCTCTTAAATTTTCTGCCATCACAAGTGCCATTAAAAACTCAACTGAAAAAATGCCCAACTCATCGTTTTCAAGCCACAGCTGGCCATTCTCATCGACAAAGCCTCTGACCATCGTCGCTTCAAGCTCTGCCGATTTCGTCAGCTTTAACGGTAACAGCCAAACGAGCAATTCGTTTAGATCAGCCGCACTATTCGTCCCCGCCTGATTAATTGATTCTTTATTCATCAGCTTCCTCCATTTCCTGTTCAATCAGTGGGATGATACCGTCTGCTTTCAACAGATCATAGATGAATAATCGTCCCTTTTGGGTCCAATAGGTGTGGGGCTTGATGTGCTGTTCCCCATCTGCCCCTGCGTAATTGTGAGTTTTCGTGCTGGTGTAGCCTTTTTCAGCATATTTCTGATACAACAGCCAGATTTCGCCCTGTTTGAACTGAACTTTTTTGTCGTGAAGATAGCGGTTCATCCATCTGGCAGACTTACCAAAGTCTTTGGCAATAACAGATATTGTGATAAGATCTTTGCAGTTTAAAACCACATCATAGTAACTGACTTTCGGCTTCATCTCGATAATCTGCTGATTCTGAATGGCTACGGTATCCGCCAACTCTGTATTTTGTGATCGCATCAGCGCCAGCTGGGAATCGGCAAACTGTAATGCTCTTGCCATAATCGCTTCCGGACTATTCCAGGCTTTTTCCAGTTCCAGGAAATACTGGCGACATTTCCTGCCAATTGCACTGCGCTGAATCATACAGATTTCTTTGGCCATATCCAGTGTCAGCTGATGTTCGATGGCAGGTCTTCCACCATTACTTTCCGACAAAAATGTCGAAAAGTCTGAACCCTCGACAAAACCATAGTGACACATTCTTGGAAACCACTTATCATAGGGTGTTTTCACCTGTAGTGTCTGATGTAAATCCCGGCCGTTTACTGTGGGCCGCTCACTGTCAAAACTGATTTTGACTAATTCGTTCATCCGAATTACCTCCTGAAATAGAATAGACAGAGGTATCATCACCTCTGCCTATAAGCGAAGAATCCGCATCAATCGAACCCCCATGATTAAGAAATATTAATCTTTTTTATAAAAACTGCATTCATAACCCTCGGCATGGAGCAGCAGTCCCTTAGCCCAGGTCGGTGTTGTTGCCATTTGCTCACAGATGGCTAAAAGAGACATACGCATATCCGCCTCAATAATAATTTCATCATGGACATGGGCCACAATAAAACAATATCGGAGTCTTTTCATCGCTTCGGCCAAAATATCCCGGCTGATTGCCTGGACGATATTCTCAACAAACTTTGGCCCATAACTCTCAATCCGCTCCCACTTCTTTGTGCCACCCACCCCTTCATAGGTCACCGATTCCCCGCCAAAACGGTTCTCCCCAATCCGGGGTTTTACATAAGCCAGTTTTCTGCCGGAAGGAAGGGTGATAAACAAAAATCCACTCTGATAAGAAAAGTAAATACCGTGGGTTTCTGTTGGTATTTTTTGTTTGATACATTCTTTAACCGCTCGATCCACCGCCCACCAGAAACGGACGATGTTGGGATTGGCCTGACGCCAGGCATCCACCAGAGGTTTCAGCTCATTTTCCTGCATCCCAGATTCCAACGCTCCCATGGCCTTTAGAGCGCCTACTGATCCGCCATACCCACAGTTGTGGACGAGTTTCCCCGATACGGTAAAACGGTGATGTGGTCCGGCATTTCGTATGTCATAAAGTCGAGCCTTGCACTGATTAATCTCCAATTTTTTCTTTTTTCGAATACTGCTGTTTCGGCATCCTGGATTATTTCGTCCCTGCTTAATCCCACCGATAATTTGCGAACAACCACATTTCTTACATAAGGCCAATATTCCTGAGAAAAATGACTGAGCACCGTACATCTTTTGTTTCTGTTGTTTTCCAAATGTGTTACAAAACGAAGATTGCCTGGTGCATAATCCAGATTGTTGTTGATCCGGTCGATTTCTAGCTCTTTTGGTGGCAAGCCAAAAGTTTTTATTAAATAAAGACCGGCTTTGGTAACACTTGTAAAAGCGAATTTTATTCCTCTCGCACCGTAATTGTGATAACCTCCATCGTTTGGATTTTCGCAACGTTGTTTTGCTGCCGCAAGTCTTCGATCCAACCAGAGCGGAATCTGCCTTGGCTGAGAACAACTTTGACATCCTTTCGATTTCCCGCTTTTTAAACTGCAATACAGCTGCCACTGAATGCTTCCGCAGCCGGTACACTGGGTCAGCACATAACAATGATTCATTTTTTTGTTCCATCGTTTCTCGGATGAAATAATCTTCACCCAACCGAATTGCTGTCCCACCATATCCGGTTTGTATGAGATGTGCGCCGCTGACGGCGGCGATTCCAAATTGTATCGGCTGCGATTGCCCCTCAACCCACACGAGGTGGTCTGCGGTTGCTGTAAGACCGTCATAGGTTATGACCTCTCTTTCCCCTTTAAAAACAATGCCTTCATGACTCACCCAGTTTTTACCATCCCAAAGTTTATGATCGATTAAAATCTTTTCGATCGGCACCAGACCATCATTCGTTAAGACAAGTTGCCCTTCTGCAATACAGGCTAACTCGGCTTGCTTCCCTTTCTGCCGGAGATCACTATTTTCTCCATGTTTGACCACATTGCAGTGAAACATTTTTCCTGCTGTTGCACAATAGATGTCTCCGTTTTCTGCAAAAACATCCATCCGCCAGCTTTCACCCGCCAGCCAGGATAGAACTCTTGCTTCAATCGCTGAGAAATCGGCAACAATAAACTTCATGCCATCTCGTGGAATAAAGGCCGTCCGAATCAGTTCTGATAGTACTTCCGGCACTGAATGATAAAGCATTGAAAGCGCATCCTCATTTCCGCTTCGAACCAGGGCTCGAGCCTGTTCCAAATCGGGGATGTGATTTTGGGGAAGATTCTGCAACTGGATCAGGCGGCCCGCCCATCGGCCCGTCCGGTTAGCCCCATAGAATTGAAAGGTTCCGCGAACCCGGCCATCCTCACAAACCGCATGGTGCATGGCCTGATATTTTTTCACCGAGGATTTAGCCAATTGCTGACGCAGCGAAAGCACTTCTGCCAGGTGTTCCGGAGCCGTTTTTAACATTTCAGCGACCGCTTTTTTTCCAAGTGTATCGGTTTCCAAACCGTTATCAACCAGCCAATTTTTCATTTGCTGGACTGAATTGGGGTTATCCAGATTGGTAAGTGCCTGCATCTGTGTTATCAGTTCTTTTCGTGAAGTCTGATCAATGGCAATCGCCTGTTTGACAAAGGTCATATCAAGGGTAATACCCCGGTCATTGATTTCCTGGTCAAGATGATACTCATCCCAGACAAAATCAGGCACAGGGGTCTTAGCCAGTTTTTTCTGAATGGCTATCTCTACCTCAACGTCACGCCGATTATAGTTCGAAAATCGTTTCCATTTTTCTTGATCATGTTCCGGTAAATTGCGTATACGACCACTATTTGCTTTGGTACTTTTACACGGCATGCAGAAATACCTTATCAGATCTTTTCCTTCCGTCAGCTTCTGATCTTCCAGATTCAGCACCGCACCAACCCCTTCCAGCGACAGCGGCAGCCCCATATATGCTGACCAGATCATCGTACATCGCCATGCCGACGGATCCAGATAACCGCTGACCGAATCGGATGCAATACTGTAACTACAAAAATCATGGGGATAATTCCGTCTCAGCCACACCGACAGGCAGACCCGCTCGAACTGACTATTGAAGGCCCATTTGATCACGGTATCATCCACTAGAGCCGCAATCACTTCTGGGGGTATCGCTTCACCACTGGCCAGATCGACCACCTGGGCCTCGCCGCCATCTATCGCATAGCCGAAAAGCAGAATGTCAAAATTAGGTGTCTCTGAATATTTGTAGACCCCCGCTTTTGACAAGTCCACATCAGAGAACGACTCAATATCAATTGATAAATTTTTCATTTCCAAATCTCCGTCCTTTTATAAACAAAGGCGGCTGGGATTAATCCCATTGCCGCCCGGTGATGTTTTTTGCTACTGGTTTTGCTGTTCTTTCTTCTTTTTTCGTTCGGAACGGATATCGTCACGAATAAAGGTTAGAAACATATAGGCGCTACCACTCATATAAATAGCGGCGAGTCCCATGAATAGAACTGTTAAAATCTGATTAACCATTGTTTTACCTGCTTTCTAAATTTTTCTCTGTTGACCAATTCTCACCATACTAAGTATTTATCCGTTTTAGGCCAGGAAGTCATCATCGTCTTCGGTTGCGAAATCATCCTCAGCTCGTGCTTTTCCGCCAAGATTTTCTCCATCTTTGATCTTTTGCAGGTTGTTCAAGTTGCAGGCAATGCCTTTATTTCCATTGGTATTGAAGGCATAAAAGTTAATACTGGCCCGGCCATAAACGCCACTGTAGACTTCAGATCGGTCGATGATTTCCTGGCGATCAGCATCCACGATGCCGGGAGCAGTGGTACTGTTGGCATTGAGGAAATAGCAGTTATCATAGGCAGGATCATCGGGTCTTTCAGTATCGCCGTCTCGAAGTGGCGTTTTTAACACTGCTAATGCCGGAACGCTTCTGCCGCTTCCCTTGAGCTTAGCTTCACCTTCCTTGTAAGCTGCTTCGATCGCGGCTTTAATTTTTGTCACGGTTTTTGTATCTGTCTTCGGAATGATGAGGCTGACACTGTACTTCGGTGTGCCGCCATTAATGGATTTTGGTTCCCAGACGTTCGCATAACTCCAACGGGTGTCGGGTCCAGTAATTACCTTCATGGGATTTGCATTTTTTACATTTGACATAAGTTTTCTCCTATTCTTCTATAAAATCATTTTTGGCTGTATTCATTGCCGGTCGCTTGTCGCTCTCCGGCACGAGTGTTGGTTTGCCCTGGGGTCGGCAGATGAGCTGACCGAGGACTTCTTCAAATCGTTTCTTGCCAAGTATCGATGTCATTGCGGTTATACCCAGCAGTTTCTGTTCATAGGGGTTAACCCCAGCTGCAACAACAGCATCCGCAACCGCTGTTTCATCGATATATTTGCGGTTGGCTCGGCCTTCGACCAGTTTCCAGCCTGCCCATTCTTTACCGGAAATTGCAGCTTGTAGGGCAAATGCCTTGATGTCCGATGCCCAGGACACCAGATCATCCACTTTGAGAAGAATGGCTTCAATTTCTTCATCTTCCAGGGTGGCAGGCTTCTCAAAATCATAACGGGCCAGTTCCAGGTTGTATTCGGCACGTTTTCTGCAGGTCGCTTTTGCCTTACAGAAATAGCAGTGTTCTCCAGATTCAAATTCCCCGTCGCCTGCATAGGCAAGCTGGGCTGCTGGGGCAAGAACATCATCGGCCCACTGCAGCAGCTCGGCTTTCGATAACGTATAGGTGCTGATATTTTCCCGTCTTGGTTGGTAAATTGTCATATTGATGGTTTCAATATCATAGATGCCATCAAGCATCTCAACTGCCCCAAGTGAATAACAAAGCATTTGTGGATTTTTCTCGGCTTCCACCAGGATTCCTTTCCCGTGCTTATAGTCAATTACGGACAGTGTACCATCAGCAATAATGACACAGTCTCCAGTGCCGAATCCAGCCTTAACCCACCTGCTAAAATCCAATCGTTGTTCAATTAATACCACCGGATCAGCACAGGTTTCTTTGGCTTTAGCCACCTGCTCCATCACATAGAGGGCATAATTTTCGGCACAGTTTTCCATCTCCTCATCGTAAAAAGAAAGATCTCCCGATGGATCTGTTGTTTCCATGCCAAGCATCGCTTCCAGTTTAAACTGGCAAAGGCTGTGAGCTTCGCTTCCCTGTTTTGCATAGTCGCTGCCCTTATCTTCGAAATTTTCACAGAGTCTGGCAGATGGCGGGCATCGGATCCAGCGATGGCTTGATGAAGCTGATAATAAGGCATGGCTCCGTTCAACAGTTTGTGTCCCTTTGCCAATAATCACTTGCTGCTTTTTCATTACCACATCTCCGCATCTTTTAGCAGTGCCGGATATTTTTCCGGATCGATCTCCGACAGCTTGGATGCCCCGTACTTCGTCAGCAGTTCTCTTACCGATGCAGTATGGCCCATGCGGGATTTATCAGCAAGTACAGCTCTCACATCTTCCAGTTTGATTTCTGCCGCTTCTTCAAGCTTCGCAACGATCGGTTCTTCCGCAGGAACAGTTTGACTTGCCACTTCAACTGGCTCATTTTCCAGCATCGCATCAGCAACTGCCTGCAGGCTGTCAGCCAGGGATCGGACATCGGAAATAACGTCAAGCAGTAGTTTTGTTCGACTCATGGCCTTTACCTCCAATCTGATGGATTTCCACCGTTTCAACAGAGTCTCCGGGAGTGAGTACCAGCACATTTACTTTTTCGCCAAACAAAAATGTCAGCAATTTGTTGCGAACCTGCATGGACCCACTTTTAATAACGGAAGAAGTTCTACCGTCAGGTTGTGCAATACTAATTGACACCTTGTGTTTCAAACTCATTATTTTGTCGCTCCTTTCCGGGAATGTTTTCATTCCTCTGTCCATATGCGAAAATCTGGGGGGATTCGAACCCCCCTTTTTTAGATTTTTTTGCGGAGATTGTTAAATATCTTTTTAAGTCTATTTCGAATCGCCGCTTCACTGACACATTCCTCGGCTGCAATATCCACGTAGGTGCGTCCTTCATAAAAAACTTTTTGGATTAAGGATTTTTGCTGCGGCTGCAGGGTATCAATCGCTGATCTTAGTTTTGACAAACGATCTTCGTGCTCATCAGCGTCAATTGACTGAATAAGGCATGCCAGCGGGTTGGGTTCCGGGTCAATCAGATATGGATTGTGGTCGGCAACGTCTTCATCACTTGCCACCTGGTATGATTCGAGATGGACTGGAGCATGGTAGTCTTCTCTGCGTTTCGCATCGACTTCCTGATCATCCCAATCGTGGAGCATATTAATCAGTGCATTGGTCACTCCATTTTCGCCGGGGTTTATTTCAATTTTCATCCCTCCGGCTGGGTAATAGGTGTAGCTTGGCCGATTCTTCTCTGGGGTTTTAAACTTTCTCATTAAAGTTTCCTTGCCTTTCCCCTGGATGGTTGGGCGACAAGGATACAAGAAGAGCCGGTGCACTGGTACGCACCGACTCTGATACCTAAAAATGGCATAGTAAAGAACGGTGGGTACATCAGTAGCTTGTCCACAGCTAAGCTGTGTTCAAGACTCTTGATGTATCCCGCCGCCTTAATGCGCATCTCAGGCTTTGAGATAATTTTTATGAGAAGACTAATTCTCCGGATTTTTTCGTTCAAGACAAAATTTAACTTGTCGAACTATTTATTATCATTTCGAGTGTAAATTTCTGTAGTTTCGAATTTTTTTATTTTTTTGTGATATAATAGTATCTAAAATGTGTCAATTTACACTTTTTCATTCGATAAAATAAAAAATCCTCAGAGGTTTTTCTTCTCTAAGGATTAATTTATAGTTACTTAAGTTACTTGCAATAGTTACTGTCGCTTACTTCAGTTACTTTGCTTACTGATAACAGAAACGAGGGAGCATATGGCTAACGACTCTGTACCTTACCTTTGCGGTGGCATTTTTTTTGCCTTGTTGATACAGGTAAAATACGAGGGTACTGCTAGTGATAAGGTAAATAATCGATATAATGGAATTTCAGATCCTGTACTGATGGCAAACTTGATACGCGTTGTAACCGGAATACTCCCTGATTCAACCAGAGGTCCTTTTAGAAAATCTGTATCCGAGTACAGAAATTGTCTGATTAATGGTGGTAAAAATGTACCATTCGATCAAACTCCTGTTATTTTTGGTTTCGATGATAGCTTTAAGAACAGGTACATTTCTGTCCTTAATCGAATGATTGATCTTACAGACTCATGTATTTTTTCTGAGAATCCCGGGCGCATGGTCTGGCTTGTTAAATCACTGCTGGCTGTAATCGAAAAAGATTCCTCAATCGCAGACTCTGATGTATTCTACATTTATAAAAATGAAATTGCCATGACCAAGGCTGAGATCATTAATTGTACTGCCTTTGAATTACAGCCTTTCCTGCTTGGTGTCCTACATTATCTAATTACTAGGCCCACCAAAAACAAACACGGCAAACCCACTTATGATGCCTTTTACCCTACCCGTGATACCTATTTAGTAGGCACCTTTGATGACGGCATTATTTCAGACATTGAACGCCGTATCTCAGTCACTAATCTGCAAAAAGAAAAAGAGCCTGTTGCAGATACGCAACAGACTCAAACCGATTTTTCAACTCCAGATATGGATGCGATTGACGATGAAAGAGCCGACACTTCCTCTACAAAAATTGTAAATCAGTATATCAATAACCCCACCGTTGTGAATCAATACGGGGAGAATAATATTCATATTGATTATGTAGAAAATCTGAAAATATGATGGGAGTAATTTGAATGAAGAATGAATTAGAAAACTTCACTGCCACTAAGGCAGCTTCTACTGTGGTAAATCAAACCGGTGAAAAAAACGTTCATGTCGATTATGCAAAAAATGTTACCCAGCAAATAATTTTAAACTTCCCTTATGTACAGCAACTACCAGGCGGAATGTTAAAACCAACCTCTCGAAAAATCAATCAAAACTTCTATAACCTTTTCGTAATCGGTGGTGAAATCTTCGAACAAAATCACTTTGTCATTTCAAGCGAGCGATCACTTTGTCGTGGCTACTCATCAGAAGATTTGCGAAACCAATATGCATCGCTTTCAGCACAAGCCATCCAAGAAATTAAAACCTTCCCTTCGCTTTTTATGCCAGAGGCAGATCATTACAAGGCCAAAGCCGGTGACGAGCAACAAGCCATATTTGGTTTTGTTGATGATGTCCGTAAACAGGAAAATGGGATTAAAATCAAATGCCAACTCGTATGGCCAATACCAATGCAACAAATCAGTGACATTGGTTTTAACCTTGGTATGAAAGATATGGATAGGGCCATCACTGAAATGAACCATACCCACTGGGCAATTAAACGCATCAACCTAATTGAGGAACTAACCGATGCCAATATCAGCCTGATGGGCTTAAATCAATAAGGAGGCCTTTATGCGAGAAAAAATACCTTCCGAAATTACGGAGCTTTCACTTAACGATACGACCTATAAAGGTTGCTGTGTTTCGATTCAGCCCACGCTTGTAAATTTTTTCTTTGGCAACAACGGAACTGGAAAATCGACCATTGGCAAAGCAATAAAAATTGATAATGGTGTATGCTGGAAGCCTGGTAAATCTGCATCTGATTATACCGTCCAAGTATACAACCAGGATTTCATCAATGCCAACTTTCATACTTACCATAATTTGCCGGGAGTTTTTACGGTTAATGAAATAAACTTTCTTACCCAACAACAAGTTGAGGAAAAAACTGCTGAAAAAATTAAATCCTCTGCCGCTTTCAATAAAGCGATTGAAGATGAAACCCAAAAAAAAGCTGATTTAGAGCAGGTTTTTATTAACTTTCAAAAATCCTGTTGGGATAAAACCTCCGATTTACGTACTACTTTCAAAAAAGCACTATCTGGTAAAATGAAAGCGAAACTTTTTGCTGAGGCAGTACTTGAAATAAAGAATAAGAAAGATCACAACCTGGAAACTCTTAAACGTTTATATGATACAACCTATTCAGCGGATGCAAAAAAATATAATTTGTTCAATCCAATAGCAGACCCGGCCATTCTTGATAACCTTTCAGGAAGGCACATTCTTACTGAATCTATCGTAAGTAGTTCAGATACACCGTTTGCCCAGTTTGTCAAAGCAATCAATGCGACAACCTGGGTCCAACAAGGCCATGAAATTTATAATTCCCCTCCAGACGACAAGTGCCCTTATTGTCAGCAAAAATTACCAGATAGCTTTGAAGAGGATATTAAGGCCTGTTTTGACACACAATATCAAGACTCGATCAAAACCGTTTCTGATTTTCACACCGCATACAGGAATGAAGCCAACACGCTATTTATACCTTTGCAATCAATACCTCAGGAAATATACCCCGAAATTGACCTTACCGTTTACAATGATAAGCTGGCTGCCCTGAAAGGTTTAATTGCCTCAAATATTCAACTCATTGATGAAAAAAAATCTGATCCTTCAAAAGTTGTCGAAATTGAGGACACTACCACGCTGCTCCAGGAAATTTCTCAGATTATTACTGGATTTAATAATCTAATCAATGAGAATAACTCAGTCTTTGCTGAAAAACCAAAGAAGCAAGCGGAGTGCAAAACCTTTGTGTGGGAATTGATTGCCTTTATTCTTAAGGATGAAATTGCACACTATACCGCCAGTAAACGCACCCTAGAAAAAGAAATCCAATCCCTTACTGCCGAGATTTTAAAGCACCAGGCAACTGTTGTCAGTCTTGGTAAGGAAATTGCGGAACTTAACAAAAATATCGTAAACACCCTTACGACCATTGATAATGTTAATACTTTGCTTCGAGATTCCGGCTTTCAGGGATTCAGCCTAAGGGAAAAAGAAGACACCCCTAATGTTTATGAAGTGATTCGCCCCGATGAATCTATTGCTGAAAACCTCAGCGAAGGCGAGCGGAATTTCATTGCTTTCCTCTACTTCTATCATCTTGTCAAAGGCAGTGAAAGCGCTGACGGTGGCCAACTTGATCGCATTGTGGTCATCGACGACCCGGTTTCCAGCATGGACAGTAGTTCTTTGTTCATCGTCAGTGCCTTAGTCCGTGAAATGATAGAAATCTGTGAAAACAATGCCGTAGGCGGTGATCCTGTCGCGAAGGGTAGATTTATCAAGCAGATTTTCATTCTCACTCATAATACCTATTTCCACCGCGAAATCACCTACAACAAAGTAAAGCACTATTTATATATCAACTTCTACCTGATCAGCAAAGTCGACAATAAATCGTCAATTCGTCTCTGTGCTAAAACGAACCCGGATGTTCAAACCGAGCGGATCAATTATAACCCGGTTCAAAACTCCTATGCTTCTTTGTGGCAGGAATATAAAATGGTCACCTCACCGATTCCACTGATGAACGTTATCCGCCGAATCCTGGAATATTATTTTCTGCAATTGTGTGGATATGACGGTGCCGTTCTTCGCAAAACTATTTTAAGTAATGATAATAAAAATAATTTCATTTCTGTTGATGCAAATGGTAAAGAAGATTATACCCAATATCAAATGGCTTCAGCAATGCTCTCCTACATCAGTGCAAATGCGCTCGGCTTCAACGACGGAATCAATTATGTCGATGAATGTATTGATATCAGGCAGAGCCGTGAAACCTTCAAGATGATCTTTGATCTGATGGATCAAGGTCAGCATTATAAAATGATGATGGGTGCATAGAAAAATTGAATTTTGGAGAGATTATAAAAAGCCAACCACTGGACCGCTGCAGGTAGTGTTCCAAAGCCTTGAGCCGCCATTCTGTGACTTTCATTAGCGGTTATTCCAGCATCACTATTATATAAACTGCTAAATCCGATAATTTAAAAAAGAATTAAAAAAATAGCCACATAACCCGTAAACCCTTTAAAATCAGGGTTTAAAAGGTTATGTGGCACTTGTTTCACGCTTTTCGGGTTATCCCCAAGCGAATGTTTTGGTGAAATAGTGGCATATCGAAAAGTTTACCTTTCGAAGCTGTCTGCCGAGATCAAATCTTGACAGATCCCAAATTATATTATATCGATTCCAGAATTTCATTTTTCCAATTTGGATGGAATCCGGATAGAAAAATTATTTTGTCAAAATTCACAGATTTAAATTTCTCGCGATATATACTAAATAAAGTATCTATATTGTCAATAAAGCTTATATACTCTTCTTTCTGCGTAACCAATTTCAAAACAGCCACAAGAGCAAACAGGTCACTTTTTTCTATTTTTTCCTGATTGATCGCTTCAGATTTGAAATACTTTGTGAATAGGGTTGATTTAAGCTTTGTATTTAGTTTAAACAAAAATAGTATTTCTTCATGGGCGCATACATTCCTGAACAGATTAACGGCTTTTACTATTTGGGCCATTTCACTAGTGTCGACTTTCTCATTGGAATCATATTCTTTTTTGAAATCACTGCTAAATCCTTTAGCAATTTTCGCTCTTATTTTTTCGTCAATGGCCGAGTAAAAATATGACATATTCCCAATTGTTAGGCTATTTACTAGTACCCATAAAGGAACACATTTATGATTTTCAATGTAGTGGCTGATGTATACACTTTTTGCTCTACTGCCATTAGTATTCTTGTTCAACTCACTAGAGAGTACAGAGATATTTTTCAATACCTTAGTAAGGTCCTCTTTTTTCTGAGAATAGTTCCCTACGTTTAGATATGCATATGAGTCTCTATATTCATCTGAGAAATTGTATGCACACGATGTTTTGAAATGGGTTTCAAATTTCAGCAATACACCTAACAATAACATCCTCAGGTCCCTATCGTAACAATATAAGCTATATAGTTCTTCAAATCTACAACCTTCAACATATTCTTCCGGTTGAAGTAATGCCCCTCCAAGATCTCTTTTCAAAAATGGCTTTTTATATCCATTGACTACATTATAGTAGTTTTCTTTGGAAAGTATACTCTTCGCAAAATCGACATCATCTACAATGAGTTTTCTAGATTTAAGTTTTTCTACTTGCTCGTCTAAAGTATGAAATGGTTTCAAAACAACATCCCCTAAATGAAAATAGCCTCACCGCGGACGGTTAAGGCTTGATCTGTGTCTTTATTGTATCTCAACAACTGATAAAATACAATAACTTTTTTAAGAAACTTTTGAAATAATTCTTAATTAAAGAAAGGACAGCATTATGAGATGATGATGGAAGCATAGAGAAAACTGTCATATCCAGGGGCAGCTAAATAAATTAGCCACATAACCCATAAACCTTTTAATATCAAGGCTTTACGGTTATGTGGCGCTAATTTAATGTATCTACCCTATCAAACTATGGGATTTTTCACGTAAGACCCAGGCGCAGTTACCATTTCGAGAAGTGGTAAAGATCCAACCATCCTAGTGAGCGAAATTCAACTATTTCACGAGTTGCTTTGTGTAAGGTAGAAGTTTTTCTAGTTCATCAACAATACGCTTCTGTTCATTTAACGGAGGCAATGGAAGAATTGTGTTAGCAATGTCTCTCATAACCCAATTTTTATTACCCACGCCTCTGGTATTTTCCCTAGCTTGAATCTGTACAACAGGGGCTTTTATAGCATACATAAAATATTTATTAAAAATCAAATCTGTATTAAATTTTAAAAGTGCAACACTAACGAATAGACTGAACTCTTGATCGCTATCTACAATTACGGGTATCCCTGTAGTTCCTACTTTTGTTAAGAGAATATCATCTCTTTCAGGATTACACCTTTTATATAAAGAGTCATGTTCTTCTTGAGAGATAAATTTGGTATTGGAGAAATCCATCTTACCTCCACTTACATCTTTAACAGATATAAACGGAACTCCAGTAACAGTGTACTTAGGGGTGCTGTGGGTACCGTCAGTTAATTTATTTAGCAGATTACCCAACCTAACCCACTTCCAATTCTCCGGAATATCAAATGGAATCTCATCCTCTGTAATCTCGGGAAGCGCCTTGGTCTTTTTAATCTTGCCTTCCTCAATCAGTTTTTTCTTCTCTTCTTGAATCTGCTGATAAAGTTCTTCTGCCGTTCCATCTTCTTTTCGCTGCGCAACCAGCTTACCTTGGATGGCATATTGCAAAATCGACTTTTGCATATCTTCCGGGAATTTTTTATTCAGCTCCACAACTTCAGAATAGGCTACATCGTATTTTTCGACATAAGGCATCAGTTCTTCGATCTTTGCCACGATACGTTTTTGTTCTTCGAGTGGGGGGAGGGGGAATACAGCTAATTGACCGTCCGTCGTTCCTAGCCTTGGCATCTTTACTCCATAAGAACACTTTACAGTGTAGTTAATGAAATAGGGACTCATAAGAACGATTTGAGCATATCTGTCAAATATATTCATTCCAAAGTCTAGAGGTAATATTTCTGAAGTAGAATAACCATCTTCATCAGCAATAACAACCTTATTCAAATATGGACGCAATTTACTATACAATACATTTCCAGTATTAAAGATATGTTTGCTGCTATTAGATTTTACATCCTTCATTCTTTTTTTATTCAATATTCTCCCAGTATCTTTTTCTATATCCTCCAAATCAAGAAGCCATGCTTCTTTGGGAATCTTTGTTGCGGGAATAGAATTACATTTTCCATAATTACATAATTCCCCTAACCTAACCCATTCCCAACTATCGGGAATATCAAATGGAATCTCATCTTCCTTGATTGCTGGCAGAGCCTTCTGCTTTTTAATCTTACCTTCCTGAATCAGCTGTTTCTTCTCAGCCGCTATCTTCTCTAATAATTCCTTAGCAGTACCCTCTTCTACCTTTTGTTCGACCAGTTTTCCCTGTATCGCAAGCTGAAGAATACTGTTCTTTAAGTCCTGTGCCTTCATTAATTAACACCAAGCATTGAAGTAATCTGTTCTAACACATGATCAATTTCATCATTCAGTGATGCCCGCTTTTCTTGATATACTTGAATCAAATCCATTGGCTCAAGAATCACTTCTTCTTCATGAGGAAATCCACATAGATCGATGTTGTAGCTTCTTTCGATGATTTCGCTGGTCGTATAGCACTTTGCCTTGGGGAAACCATCGACTTCGATTTCTTCCCGGTTATCCCACCACGCCAGGGCCGCACCAAAATGTTCCAGCTTCATCGGTCTGGTTTTGGAGAAGTTCTTATAGCCTTCCGGCATATCCATGCGGTAGAACCAGGTTTCTTTGGTCGGTTCGGTATTGTCAAAAAACAGGATATTGGTTCGAATCGATGTATAAGGGGCAAAAACGCTGTGCGGCATTCTGACCACGGTGTGAAGATTAAATTCACCGAACAACTTCTTCTTGATATTAAACTTCGCATTATCGGTTCCAAACAGGAAGCCATCGGGAATGATCACGGCGCATCGGCCATTTTTCTTAAGTCGATACATAATCACATTCATAAAAAGATCAGCCGTTTCTGAACTTCTGAGTTCCGTCGGGAAGTTGGACTTGACGCTGTCTTTTTCACTGCCGCCATAGGGCGGATTCATTAAAATCACATCGAACGGTTCCATCTTCCGCATATCTTTGTAGTCCATCTCCAGGGCATTACCGTGCAGGATATTGGGATCATCGATATCATGAATTAACATATTGGTAACGCAAAGCATATGTGGCAGCGCCTTCTTTTCAATCCCATAAACAGATTTATTGTAGATTTCCCGGTTCTCAAGGGAATTCTCCACTTGCCTTTCCAGCGCCTGTAAAGCTGACGTTAAAAACCCGCCGGTACCACAGGCGAAGTCGCCGATTTTTTCACCCAAGACTGGCTTAACAACTTTCACCATAAAGTCTGTCACTGCTCTTGGGGTGTAGAACTCACCGGCATTTCCGGCGCTTTGCAGATCCTTCAGGAAGGATTCATAGATGGTTCCAAACTCATGGCGTTCCTTATATTCGGTGAAGTCAATCTCATCAATGACATTGACCACTTGTCTTAGCAGGACACCGTCTTTCTGATAGTTATTGGCATCCTCAAAGGCATAACGGACAATGACTTGACTCATGGGGGTTTCTTCATCAATTTCCAGATTCTTCAGGGTTGGGAAAAGGGTGTTGTTGACAAAGTCCAGGAGGGCATCGCCAGTTAAGGCTTCCCCATCTTTTCGATCGACGGCCCAATCTCGCCACTTGAGTCCAGCTGGGATAATGGACGTGTAATGATCATGATAAAGCTCCCAGGCTTCTTCTTTTGCATCGTATATTTTTAAGAATAGAATCCATACGATTTGTTCAATCCGCTGGGCGTCCCCGTTGACACCGGAGTCATTTCGCATCACATCTTGAATTCTCTTTACAAAGTTACCAATTGCCATTTTTTATTTACCTGCCTTATCTATTTATGCGTAATATATCTCGTTTTCTAATTCCTGGACGGCCTTTTGATAGGCTTCTTTGCCACCAAAGGCTTTGACAATTTTCATCGGACTGCCGATCTTGGCAAACTCTTCCAGCTGCAGTACCTTTGTTTCTTCAATCTCTTTAATGCCATCATTGGCATACTTATCCAGGAGGGCGGCAATCACTTGTTCGGCGACATCCGAATATTTGTATAGATAATGCCTTTTCTTCACATTCGCTGCCCGTTCTTGTTTTGTCAGCGGTTTTTTATCATAAGCAATGTGACAAATAAGATCAAAGTCATCCAGCTCCGTTTTACCCAATTCCTGTCTGACAGCCTCAAGCAGCACCCCATCATCTTGAAGTTCATCAATGATGGCCTGTTTTTTCTCAGCGGCTGTCCAGCTGCGAAGAAACTGATCCAAACGGGCATACTGCTGGAGGATGTTTTTTCTGGTGTAGTCAATCAGGCTTTCGGTAATCAGTTTCCCGTCTTTATCGACATACTGAATCCGTTCTGAAAGAACCTTAACAACAACATCGCCGACATAATATTTTCGCGGCTTGTCGTCACCGTCATCATTAAAGGGCGGCGTATCGCCGGTGCTGTAGCCGGCCGGATCTTCTTTGAACCCATCGTTGCCGGCATCTTGTCCAGAATCATATTCAGTTTCATCTTCAGTTCCCGGATCATCGACGGGATCACCTGGTCCAAGGTCAATGACCACTTCTGGTTCGCCATCAAAGGCCGGATCAGCAAATAGTCGGCTGGCATTACGGAAGTCCATGATGCTAAAGTAGGTCTTGCCATAGTCTTCTAAAAGGCGTGTGCCCCTACCGATGATCTGCTTAAATTCGGTCATGCTGTTGATGTTGTTTTCCAGCACGATCAGTTTACACATTTTAGCATCGACACCGGTGGTCATCAGTTTGCTGGTGATGGCGATGACCGGATAGGTACTTTCTTCATCGATGAAATTCTCCAGCTGGGCCTTGCCGATATCATTGTCCCCGGTAATGCGCATAATATAGCGGTCATTTTGGGTGTATAAATCTTTATTTTCATTGATGAGTGCCTGGCGCATGCGTTCGGCGTGTTCAATGTCCACACAAAATACGATCGTCTTGCTGAAGCGGTCTGTTTTTTTGAGAAATTCTGTGATTTTCGATGCCACCACGCGGGTACGGTCATCAATAACTAATTTCCGGTCAAAATCTTTAGCATTGTATTCCCGGTCTTCAATCTCATAGCCATGCTTATCCACTTTGCCGGCTTCTGGCCGATAGCCTTCAAGGTCACGATCCAGACCAATGCGGATCACTTTATAAGGGGCCAGGAAACCATCATCAATGCCTTGTTTGAGGGAGTATTCATAAATCGGCTCGCCAAAATAAGTGGAGCTCGATGCTTCTTTTGTTTCAATGGGTGTGGCAGTACAGCCGACATGGGTAGCTGATGAAAAGTAGTCCAGTATTTTTCGCCACGCGGATTCTTCTTTGGCGCTGCCGCGATGGCACTCATCAATCACGATCAGGTCAAAGAAGTTCGGCTTGAACTGCAAAAAAGCCTCTTCGCCGTCATCGCCGGCCAGCTGCTGATAAAGGGCCAGATAGATTTCATAGGAGCTGTCCAGGTTTCTATTTTGCACCTTGGTCATTTTTCCACCAAAGGGTTTGAAATCCCCAGAAATGGTCTGGTCAATCAGGACATTCCGATCGGCCAGAAACAGAATTTTTTTCTTAAGACCGCTTTTCCATAAACGGTAAATAATCTGGAAAGTCATATAGGTCTTCCCGGTTCCGGTGGCGCTGACCACCAGTATCCGTTCTCTCCCCTTGGCTACGGCATCGACGGTACGGTTGATCGCTACCCGCTGGTAGTATCTGGGGGTTTTGTAATTCGGGATATAGTAATAAGGCTCAAGCATGACTTTTTCTTCTGCCACACTGATGCCTTTATCGATTCGATAACGCTTGTATAAGTCCTCCGGTGACGGAAACGCTGCTAAAGCAAGCTGTTTCACTTCACCGGTGATTAAGTTCTGTTCCACAAAGCCATCACCATTGGATGCATAGACATAATCAATATCTAAGGCTTTGGCATAGTCAATCGCTTGCTGCAGTCCAGCACCGACGGCATGATTATTGTCCTTGGCTTCGACAATGGCTAATGGAAAATTGTTCTTGTAGAAAAGAACATAATCCGCCCGTTTCTGTTTGCCCCTGGCCGTGATATTGCCACGCAGGATAATCCGACCGGCGGTAAAGGCATACTCTAACCTTACTTGCTTTTTAATATCCCATCCAGCGTTAGTAATCGCTGGTGTTATGTATCTGGCTTTGATATCTTCTTCTGACAATTGTCTTTTCCCCATGAATTTCTTCCTTTCCAAGGATACAAAATATCGTTATGAATAGTATAACATAGCGCTAAACGAAACAGGCAGAAAAACTTACATTATTGTTAGGTTTTCATATGATAGAAGATTATTCAAAAAAATAAACACCAAACAGAAAAAGCCACCTCATTACAAGGTGGCCGTTATTGTATCAAAATCTATATTCTAGTTTGTAAAATCAATGCTGTCTACACAACCTATCCAAAAATAATCCCGTCAACTCAACCTGACCATTGATATTTTCTCGATTATCGATATTTAAAGGGATTCTGGCAGATTGGTTATATTCAAAAATCTTTAAACCCCGCAATTACCTATGTTTCGGGCTTTTCAGCGGTTTATTTCTAAACCCGTGACATCAATACTACCGTCTCAACGTGTCCCGTTCCCGGGAATAAATCCACTGGCTGAACCGCCTTAATTGCATAACCGGCATCAGTCATAAATTTAAGATCTCTAGCCAGGGTTGAAGGGTTACAGGAAACATAGATAATCCGGGGAGTTCCAAGGTCATTGATGGCTGTCAGCAGCGATTCTTCACAACCTTTACGAGGTGGGTCTAGAATGATTAGGTCCGGTTTGACGCCTTCTTCTTTGATAATCTTGAGCATCTCATCTTCTGCTCTGCCCAGATGGAAGCTGGCGTTTTCAATTTGATTTAAACCAGCGTTTTCGCGCGCATCAAGAATAGCATCACCCACGCTTTCAATCCCAATCACTTGTTTGGCTTGAGCCGCCAGATAAAGACCGATGGTGCCAGTACCGCAATAAAGATCAAAAACCGTTTCAGTACCTTTCAAATCGGCAAAAGCTTTAATCGTATCATAGAGCTTAACGGTTTGTTTGGAATTCACCTGGAAAAATGAGTTAGGTGAAATCGAAAAACTGAGATCTCCGATCTGTTCAACTAAGCGGGCAGCACCATGAACACAAAGGCTTTTTCGGCCCAGAATGACGTTGCCTTTCTCGCGGTTGATATTCACGTAAATGCTTTTAACATTAGGAATACCTGCCAGTATGCCTTCTACAATGGCTTGACGCTGACTTAAATCTTTCCCGTTGATGATCAGGGTGATCATATTCTCGCCCTGAAGGTTCGTGCGCTGAAGCACACCCCGGACATAGCCCTTATGGGTACGTTCATCATAAATACTTAAATTCAGATCCTTTATCAGAGCATTGATGGTTTTAATTGCATCCGCTGCCGATTCAGGCTGGTTTAGACAATCTTGAATATGAACCAGGTTGTGGGATTTTTTCGCATAGAAACCCATACCTTTATTGTCCAGTTTAAACTGGGCTTTATTTCGATATCGCTGCGGATCTTCCATACCAACTATGGGGCTAACTTCAATTTCCTTTAGTCCCCCAATACGTTGGAGTGCATCCTTTACCATCTTAGACTTCGCCCGTAGCTGACCATCATAACACATATGCAGGATCTGACAGCCCCCACATTCTTCAAAGTATGGACAGGCAGGAGTCACCCGTTCGGGTGAAGACTGGTTAATGGACAGAAGTTTACCCTGAGCATAAGTTTTTTTTACATTTTTAATTTCCACTTCCAACACATCTCCGGGGAGGCCGCCTTCAACAAACACAATCATGTTGTCAAGTCGTCCCACCCCTTCGCCGCTATGGGTAATGTCCATTATTTCCATGGTATACTTCTCGCCAACTTTAATCTGGTTGTTTGTTTCGTTCATTCTTACTTCCTTAATTTTCTTATTTTTTACTGTTTGAGATAAGCCTTCATTTTTTTGAAGGTTTCTTCCGAGATGATATGTTCGATGCTACAGGCATCTTTTTCAGCAACGGGCAAGGACACATCCAGGGCTTTTACCAGATATTCAGTAATTAAGCGGTGTTTTTCATAAACCTTCATCGCCCGATTTTTCCCTGCTTCGGTAAGATAGATCTGTCCATAACGTTCGTGCTCCACATAACCCAACTCCTTGAGCTTACGCACTGCGTCATTGGCACTGGCCTTGCTGACACTTAACTCTAATGCGATGTCGGTAATCCTGACACCTTTGCCATGTTTTTCACTCTCCAGATAAATGGTTTCGATATAATCCTCAATGGATTCGGTTAATTTTTTTTCCATTTTTACCTCTGCTTTTATCCTTTTGATTTATTTTTGATTGTTTTGCCTGAACCGACTGGGATGAGCTTACTTTTTTTGCCTGGGGATTCTGACGGTTGGAACTTTTTACCTTTTCCGGTATCAGTGCTTTTTTCCCCGATCCGATTAAATCCTCACGGTAGGCTTTCGTCAGTGCCTCATAAACCAGCAAATAATTATCTCGCTTTTGATACTGAACCAAAGCCCGTTGCATATTCTTTTCCCGTCCCTTAGGTACATAAACCACTTCCAGCGTCAAGGGATTGATCCCTGTATAGTACATTGCAGTAGCCACTGAACCCGGAGTCGGATAAAAATCCTGAACCTGCTCCGGAAAAAAGCCCATGTCCCGGATATACTCTGCCAGTTTGATCGCCTCTTGAAGGGTACAGCCGGGGTGCCCAGTGATGAAATAGGGTAAAATAAATTGATTTTTTCCAAGTTGATGATCAATCTGTTTAAAATCTCGGGCAAATTTTTCATAGACCTTGAAGGCCGGTTTACCCATATGACGCAACACCTCATCAGACACATGTTCCGGAGCAACCCGGAGCTGTCCGCTGATATGATACTCCACCAGTTCTTTAAAAAAGGTTTTATCCTTATCCAGAGCCATATAATCATAACGGATGCCCGACCGGATAAAAACTTTCTTAATCCCAGGCAACTTCCGGACCGCCCGAAGCGTTTCCAGATAGAGTTTGTGGCTGGGATCAATACTTTTACAGGGTTCTGGAGCTAAGCATTCACGATTGCTGCAATAACCTCGGGTTTCCTGTTTTTTACAGGCCAGGTGGGAAAAATTTGCAGTGGGTCCTCCAATATCATGGATATACCCTTTGAAATCCGGGTCCTTGGTCATCCGGCTTGCTTCGCGGACGATCGACTCCCAGCTGCGCATCTGCACGTATTTACCCTGATGAATGGCCAGGGCGCAAAAAGTACAATTGCCATAGCAGCCCCGGTTAGCAGTAATGCTAAACTTTACTTCTTCCAGGCCTGGTATCCCCCCAAGCTCATCATAGGCGGGATGCCAGTTATAGGTAAAGGGCAGATCATAAAGGTCGTCAAAGGCTTCTTGACTTAAGGGCAGTTGCGGCGGATTCTGACACAGGTAGCGATTTCCGGATTGCTGAAAATAGGTCTTAGGATCGTGAGCATTGTTACTCTGATAAATGAGGGCAGTGGCTTTGGCATAAGCCATTGGATGAGTCATCACTGCTTCGGTAGCCGGTAATACCACCCCATCATTTACATCTGCTTCCTTTTGAATCACAGCTGTTCCTTTAATATGGGTTAACTGATCCACCGGAATCCCAGCCTCCAAACCCTGAGCAATTTCAATCATGGCCAGCTCGCCCATCCCATAAACCAGTAGATCCGCCCGGGAATCAAACAGAATTGGTCGTCTGACCTTCTCCTGCCAGTAATCATAGTGGGCAAAGCGGCGCAAGCTGGCTTCGATACCACCAATAATCAGAGGGATGTCACCATAGAGCTCTCTAATTTTTCCACAATAAACGATGGTCGCTCGATCCGGCCGTAGACCTGCTTTTCCCCCAGGAGCATAAACATCCTCATGACGGCGTTTTTTGTTTACCGTAAAATGATTTACCATCGAATCCAGGTTGCCGGCTGTCACCAAAAACCCCAGTCGAGGAACGCCCAACTTTTTAAAATCAGCGTTTTCCCGCCAGTTGGGTTGGGCGATGACACCAACTGCAAAGCCTCTGGATTGGAGTACTCGGCCAATGATAGCCGCTCCAAAAGAAGGATGGTCTACGTAGGCATCGCCAGTCACGAGAATAAAATCACACTGATCAATGCCCTGGGCGTTCATCTCATTTTTTGACATCGGTAAAAAAACCGTATTTTTGTTATTTTTTTGATCAAAACGGGATTTTTGCCGATCATCGTTCATTGATTTCTTCATTCATACCCTTTCTTAATAATTTTTCACATCAATTAATAATAAACCTCTGAAATGATTACAATAAATTCAGAATACCCAAACGTTATGCTGCAGTTATTATTGACACACTCAAATCTTGAAGCACCTTCGTTTTAATTTTTACTGAAAAAGTCTGAAATAGATTGGAAAATTAATCAAAATCACACTGTAAACCACCATAAAGAAGGTTTGATTCAGTTCAATGGTCATCCCGATGGTGTCTCCGGTCATACCACCAATTTTATGCTGGAGATTTTTCATTAACAGCCAGGCGGGCAGTAAACAAATAACTGCAGTCAGTAATCCCGGCAAGCCTAAAATCAGGGTTGTATAACCCAGTAATAAGACCAGATAAATAATAAAATGGTGTAGCCTTGTCATTTCGACAAAGCGTTTACCCAAGCCGCCGCCCCCAGGAGCATAGGTGGAAAAACATGTCGACATGATCGCAGCTACCCGTCCAAAGACTGGTATAATCAAAATCGCAGTGCTGTGTTCTGGTAAAATGATGGTATAGCTCATCCAATTTGTTAAAATAATCAAGATCAGGCCAATCGCACCAAAAGCACCCAAACGGCTATCTTTCATGATTTCCATCATCTTCTCCCGATCTCTGGCGGAAAACAGAGCATCGGTGGTGTCGGCAAATCCATCCAGGTGTAAGCCACCGGTAAGCCAGATATAGGCGATCACCATGAGCAGGGCTTGGAGCTGAACAAAGTGAATAAACGAAAAAACAATGGAGGCCGCAAAGAGGATCAGCCCGATGAAAACACCCACCAGAGGGATTAAAATCATTGCGTCATAAAACTCCTCGGAACTGACATCCTTTAGTTTAATGGGTATTCGGGTAAAAAAAGAAATTGCTATTAAAATTTTTCGCATCTGTTTCTCCAGTTATTGTTAGTCGTCAGGCCGTTGCAAAATATTTTACGGATCGCTACCAATTTTGCAATAACCAATTTAAATTTCTGTATGGCAAAACCCAGAAAAAAGAAAAGCATGAATTTGCATTCATACTTTATGCGATCTTTATTTTCTGAATTTAGTTTTTAATTTACCTCATAAACACTCTATTTATACTTCATCCACAAAATCAAATCGATCGACAATCAGTTGTTTTAATTGTTCAACTGCTTTTTTTTCGTCATCGCCAGTTGCTTCGATTTGGATCTCATCGCCTTTTTGAACGGCTAAAATCATCACACCCATAATGCTTTTGGCATTAACCCGGGTTGCTTCTTTTTTGATATAGATTTCGCTTTTAAAGTCATTGGCTCTTTGTACAAAAAGAGATGCTGGTTTTGCATGAAGCCCTGCTTTGTTCGTAACGACTACTTTATCAACTATCACAATAATCCACCCCTTTACTATAAAATTCCCCTATGGTACTATTATAACCTCACCGTGACATTTTAGCAAGTATTGCACTTTTATTTCTTTTCACTTGTAAAATCTTTTTTTAAGTTTTATAATGTATGATATGTAAAATGAGATCTATACTTTGCGGAGGTGAAAAAAAATGAAAGTTACTAAAGATATGGGCATCATGGATGCTGTTAACGCATATCCGGATTCTGTCAACGTATTCCAGGCTTATGGAATGCATTGCTTTGGTTGTATGGCTGCACGTTTCGAAAACATTGAAGAAGGTGCCCTGGCACACGGAATCGACGTCGATGTGCTCATTAAGTCAATCAACGATGCGTTGGACGCAGTTGATCTGACAAAATAATCAAGTTAGCACTTAGCAACGTATTTTTACAAATGCGTTGCTTTTTTTTAATATTTATTAGCTTTTTATAATTATCCCCTTGAAATAACCAGATATAATTGTTACAATGAATAGAATTAAATCAATACGATAGAGGTGCGGACTTTAAGATTATCGGCGAAGACCATGGCAAGTGGGATGAAGCGCTGTGAAAGGAAAGCTCGCCGAAGGACCATGAATTGCCCCCATGATCCTGGGCTTACTGTAAAGAGCAGTAAGACTGTCATCATTTTTATGATGGAGTGCTATCTAGAACCCATAGAAATCGCATGTACGCGTTTCTTTGATTTTTAGCCGGTACACGTTACTGGCTTTTTTTATATCAAATTTTTGGAGGTCTTATGAAATCTTATAATGTTGCCGTTGTTGGTGCCACTGGCATGGTTGGTCAAAAGATGCTACAGGTACTGGCTGAGCTTAAATTTCCAGTTAAAAACCTATACCCCATGGCATCTAAGCGGTCCGCTGGCAAAGAAATTATTTTTAACGAAAAAACCTATGTCGTTCAGGAGCTTTGTGATGAAGCCTTTGACCAGGATATTGATATTGCCTTATTTTCAGCTGGCGGCGACACCAGCGAACGATTTTCCCCAGTCGCTGCCGCCAAAGGTGTCATTGTTATTGACAACAGCAGTGCCTTCCGGATGGATTCGTTGGTGCCCCTGGTCGTTCCCGAAGTCAACCCGGAAGACCTGGACTGGCACGGAAACATCATCGCCAATCCCAACTGCTCCACCATCCAGGCAGTGGTCGCTTTAAAACCACTGTATGATGCTTTCGGGATTAATCGGATTGTCTATTCCACCTATCAGGCTGTTTCCGGTTCTGGCGTCAACGGTTATGCTGACCTGGAAAGAGGGATCAAGGGCGAAGCCAATGCTTTCTATCCCCACCCCATCGCCTATAATGTGTTGCCCCACATTGATTCCTTTCTTGATAATGGCTACACCAAAGAAGAAATGAAAATGATCAATGAAACCCAGAAAATTCTCCATGACGATAGCCTACGGATTACCGCTACCACCGTGCGGGTGCCCGTTTACTACAGCCACAGTGAAAGTATCAACGTGGAGCTGAAAAAGCCTTTTGAGTTGGACTCGATCCGGTATATTTATGGCAATTCCTTAGGAATTGTGCTTCAGGATGATCCCGCCAACAATGTCTATCCCCTGGCTCGGACAGCTGAGAACACCGATGCTGTCTATGTAGGTCGTCTCCGTCGTGATTATAGCGTCGACAATGGTCTAAACCTATGGGTTGTTGCTGACAACATCCGCAAAGGCGCTGCCTCCAATGCAGTCCAGATTGCCTTTTCACTAATCGAACGCGGATTGATCTAGGCCACTAAATTAAGTATCGTTGGCTTTGAAGAACAATTATTTAATACGTCAACCCCCAAAAACAAATCAAAGGAGATTGAAAATGAGTATTTTTACAGGAAGCTGTGTTGCACTGGTTACCCCGTTTAAAAATGGAAAAGTTGATTTTGAACGTTTTCACAAACTGATCGACTGGCAGATCGAACAAAAAACCGACGCCATTCTAATTGCCGGTACCACTGGTGAAACCTCAACCCTCACCGATGCCGAACATTTAGAACTACTAAAAGATGCCGGGAAATACATTAACGGCCGGGTTCCTTATGTTGCTGGAACTGGTAGTAATGACACCGCTTATTCCATCATGCTTTCTAAGGAAGCCGAAAAAGCTGGTGCCGATGCTGCTCTGATTATTAACCCCTACTACAATAAATCGACCCAGCGAGGAATCATCGCTCATATTTCTGCTATAGCCAATGCCATCACTATTCCCGTGATTATTTACAATGTTCCCAGTCGCACCGGCATGAACATAGCCGTATCCACCATTAAAGAATTGAGCAAAATCGCCAATGTAGCTGCTGTTAAAGAAGCTAGCGGCGATATCAGCCAGGTCACCGAAATCGCCCGTGTTTGTGGTAGCGATATTGATATTTACAGTGGTAATGATGATCATGTACTACCAATACTATCTGTTGGCGGCAAAGGGGTCATCTCTGTCTCAGCCAATATTATTCCCGCTGATATGCACAATCTGGTGACCAGCTTTATGGCTGGCGATCTGGCTAAAGCCCGGGAACTACAATTTAAAACCAACCTGGTCAATCTGGCGATGTTCTATGAAACCAACCCCATTCCTATTAAAACCGCCATGGGTTTGATGGGAATGGACTCTGGAGAAATGCGACTGCCGCTAGTCGATATGGAAGAATCCAACAAAGAAAAACTGGTTGCCGATTTAAAAGCCTATGGCTTATTATAGGAGACTGCCATGATCAATATTTTACTCAGTGGCGTCTCTGGGGCCATGGGCACCACCCTCCAGCAGATTATTACCGCAAACCCAAACACCCAGGTGGTGGCCGGATTTGATCAGCAGGCTAACACCAGTCTGCCCTTTCCGGTTTACACCAATCTGGAAACCTGCGCCGAAGCAGTGGATGTGATCATCGATTTTTCACACTTTGCGGCTTTCCCGAAAATTTTCGGCTTTGCCAAAAGCAAAAAAATCCCCATTGTCATTGCTACTACTGGTCTGTCGGAAACCGATCTGACGGCCATCAAAGAAGGTTCCCTTGAATTTCCGGTTTTTAAAACCGCCAACCTATCGCTGGGCATCAATCTAATTGCCAAAATGTTAAACGAAATGGTAGCCAAGCTGGAAAGCGGCTTTGATATCGAAATTATCGAAAAGCACCATAATAAAAAACAAGATGCTCCCAGTGGCACCGCACTGCTGCTGGCCGACGCCATCAATGAGGGGCTGGAAACAAAAAAAGATTATACTTTTGGCCGCCATGGCCGTGATACCAAACGCACTGAAAATGAACTGGGCATCCACGCCATCCGCGGTGGCACAATCCCCGGCGAGCATTCTGTAATATTTGCTGGCAACGACGAAATCATCGAAGTCAGCCATATGGCTTTATCCAAAAAAGTCTTCGCCGAAGGCGCCGTCAAAGCTGCCCAATACCTGGTTGGAAAAGCCCCCGGGCTCTACGACATGTCGATGGTCGTCAACGACTAATATCTAAGAAAGGATCAATAAACAGTCGATTAATCATAACTGCTACTGATTTAGAGGTTAATCTCATGCATATCGTTGTTCAAAAATACGGTGGAACCTCAGTGGGTTCCACCGAACGGATTTTAAATGTTGCCAAGCGCATCATTGCAAAGAAACAAAACGGTCACCAGGTTGTGGTGGTGGTTTCAGCCATGGGCAAAACCACTGATGATCTGGTAAAGTTAGCCTATGAAATCAATCCCTCCCCACCCAAACGGGAGTTGGACCGGCTTCTATCTACCGGCGAACAGATCTCTATTTCGCTGCTATCGATGGCGCTCCAATCTTTAGGTCATAATGCCATTTCTTTCACTGGGCCCCAGGTCGGTATCCGCACCAGCGGCCGCCATACTAAATCGCGTATCGAAGGCATTGACACCACCAAAATTATGGAAGCCTTAAATGATGATAAAATTGTCATCATTGCCGGATTTCAGGGGGTCAATGAAAATGATGATGTCACCACCCTGGGACGGGGCGGCTCTGACACCAGTGCCGTCGCCTTAGCCTGTGTTCTGGATGCCCCCTGTGAAATCTACACCGATGTCGAAGGGATTTTCGGAGTAGATCCCCGGCTTTACCCCAAAGCTAAAAAACTGAACGCCGTCTCTTATGACGAAATGCTGGAGATGGCCAGTCTGGGTGCTGGGGTTATGCATCCTCGCGCCATTGAATTAGCGAGTAAATACGACACGACCATTTGGGTGGCTTCAAGTGAATACGAAGTACCCGGCACCATCATCAAAAAAGGAGAAAAAAATATGGAAGGACAATCCATCACCGGTGTGGCCATTGATAATGACGAAATGATGATCACCATTCGTGATATTCCTTTTGATACGAATATCACTTCTCAGTTTTTCAGTCAATTTGCCACCAAAAGTATTAACATCGACATGATCAGCCAAAGCGCTCCCATTGATGGTCTTATTAACATCTCATTTACCGCGCCGGCTTCTGATCTAAATGATGCCAAAAAAATTCTGTCTGCTTTTCAGGGAAAACATTCTGGAATCGGGGTCATCATCAATGAGAAAATTTCAAAGTTATCTGTTGTTGGCATTGGCATGCGCAGTCAGTCTGGTGTTGCTGCCAAATTTTTTCAACTTTTAGCCGATAATAACATCCAGATGTTGATGATCACCACGTCAGAAATTCGTATCAGTTGCATCATTCCATCAGACGATAAGGATCAGGCTGTCACCGCCACCGCCAAAGCCTTTGATTTATAAAATTAACTGAGCATTAATTAAAAACAGCAAATCCCGATTATCATAATAAGCCAGTAATCCAAGCGGCGTGTCTGGATTACTGGCTTATTGAATTAGGAAAACTTCCTATTATTTTTGGGGATGACGGGGGTTTTTCGATACAATGTCGATGGCGCGGGTTAGTTCACTGGTCAGATCGGCCTTATGCTGGGAGGTCATTTCATCAATTTTTGAAAATAAAAGCCCCTCGCGTGTTACAAAATAAGCAGGTTTTAATTTATTGAGCGCAATTGCCTTAATGTCTTCCATGCAAAGTTCACATCTGCATATTTCTGGATATTGTTCTAGCATATGTGGTAAAAATGAATCAACCACATCCTCCATGTAATTCTTTAACATCTCTTTCCCTCCAAATTTTGTCGAATTAGTATACTGCTGATAATTTAGTCAAACTGACACTTACAATTCTTAGTATACTATTAAAACAACTCCATTTCAACCGTTTTCAGCTCAATATTTGAAATTTGATTTTAAGCGATCGGAAAAAGCATTTCACATCAGACGGACCTGGTTTTTACCATTTTTCTTGGCCTGATACAAAGCCTGATCTGCTCGGTAAACGATGCTGTCAGCTGTTTCATCGTCCCTAAAAACAGATACACCCAGACTGATCGTAATACGTTCTTGTTCTGGAAAATAATGCTCACTGACTCGTCCCCTGATTTTTTCTGCCAGCTCCATCGCCTCACTAGAATCTGCATCCGGAAGAATTGCCAGAAATTCTTCACCACCCCATCGACCAATCAGATCAGATGATCGGATAACGTCTTTAAAAAGCCGTGCCAGTTCAATTAATACTGCATCACCAGCTAAATGACCGAAACGGTCATTAATATTTTTAAAGTGATCAATGTCGATCATAATCAAAGCAAAAGCTGTGGCCTTTGTTTTTGCCCGATCCAATTCATGCTCCAGAGCACAATCCAGTTTAACGCGATTACAGAGCTTGGTCAATTTATCGGTTTCTGAAAGTTCTTTCATTTCCCGTCGTATTTTTACTTTTTCAGTAATATCACGGGTAACCGCCAGCAGTTCCCGAAAGTTATTTTCTTCGTCATAAATTCCGGATAGCACGGTGTCAGTATAAATACTTTCGCCATCCTTGCGTACCTGTCGTTGCTCAAAATTGACCGGGTAGAACGGTTCTCCCTTTTCTACCATTTTTCTAATTGCGACCCTTTGTCGGTCCATCTCTTTTTGTACGCCAGGGAGAAAATAACCAATTTCGCGATAGTGGTTCAAAACTTCTTCAGGGGTATAGCCGGTTAGTTTTTCTACCGAAGGGCTAATATAGGTAAAATTACCTGACAGATCCACCGTTGCAATAATGTCACAAGCATGATCAGTCATCAGACGATAGTGCTCTTCAATTTCTTTGCTCGTCTTATCCCGCTTTTTGATAATATTAGCTTCCTGAAGCTTACCTGGTATGTTTTTTTCGCCCTTAATTCTGATACTTTTTGAGGCGATGCTCTTAATAACCCCACTGCTGGATCGTTTGACATTATTTTGAAATTGTTGAAACGAGTCCAGAATAAAACCATTGCCCTGGATCTTATGGTGAATATTTCCTGCACGCAGTGCTTCTGCAACACTTCTTACCGTCCGAAGACTCTGTTCCAGCACTAAAAAGTCAGCATCTCCCTCTGCTATATTGGGGATGTCGTTACTTAACTTTTTATTATTTAAAATTGTATTAACATAATTAATCATCGCTTTAGCGTCGTGACTTAACATTTTTCTCTGGCCTCCCTTCATTTAGTAACATTTACACAATTATTTTTTTGTATCATAAAACCTTAACAATCTACTTTAAATCTTTGTTCAAATTTTACGGGATTTTTGGTGAAACAAATAGTTTTGTATCATCAACTGCCGCAAATGAAACCTAAATGCACTAATTCATCCAAGTCGTAGGTGTCCTAGGTTTCTTTGACATTGACAAAGATTAATAAGCTTTAAAAAAACTGGCTAGCTAATTTTAGCTCACTTTTGGGGGGAAATGGAACCCCTAGCATCCAATCCTATTTAAAAAATCCACTTTCGTTTTTTATTTGTCTTTATCAGAACTGACTGGTTATATCGATACACCAAAAATAGCTCCGGAAATAAACGGGATCAACCAGATCAGCCAGACAATTAAGCTGAGTTTATGGAAATTTACCTTGGCTTTTTCATCACCCTTAACTAAGACCACCGTTGCCCAAACGGCATGTAACATCATCAGTACAATCGCGAGCATCCCCGTCATGCCGTGAAAATTTAGAAACGATCCCCCAGACGAAATTTTGCTCATCATTATTGTTCCCGTGGTGTCACAAACCAATCCGATATAAAACACAACTAAATGCCATGTTTTTAGCTGTCCTTGAATTTTTTCACCCCATACACCGATCGTATAGAATACCAGTGCCAAGGTAATGGATATGATAGCATAAATTAACATAATAAGATTCTCCTACTTATATTTATATTTTTTATCATAACTAACAAAATCAAATTGATCCAGCATCTATTGCGATGAATTCACGCTGTGTTATTGAATATTATACAGCAACCGACAATATAAAACAAAACCTAATAAAACTAAGAATCTAGCCAGTCAAACAATATGTCTGAGTGTGGGATAGGCCAAATCAATTTCGGATGCGTCAGATATCAGTCTAAGAATATCTTCCCAGATGTCATTATTGGTATCACGTCTTTGTTTTGGCAGACACAGGTATCTTAATGTCAATTCAACCCCACTTTCTTTAACATCGGTATAGACAATCGGGGTCAGATTGTTATATAGGATCATGTACTTTCTGGCTGTTGATTTTATTTGTTCTGCTGCTTCTTCAGTAAAATGAAGAGCATGATGATTGACAATTTCGGTCAGCTTTTCTTTAGCTAATTCCCAGTCACTTTCGAAGGTAATTAAAACTGAGATTTCATTCCAGATATATTTAAAGCCTTTGGTGTAATTAACGGTGGGATAAACAAAAACATAATGGTTGGGGATATCGACAATCCGTCCGGTGCTCTGTTCTCCAACCTGAATATCGGTGACTTCCATTAGCGAAAATTGAAACAAGCGAATGTCGATCACATCCCCCCGGCTATCGCCGATGAGGACGCGTTGACCGATTTCGAAGGGTTTTCGAATCATGATGAAAAACCAGGCTGCTATGTTAGCAAAGAGATCTTTAAGGGCGATTGCAATCCCCGCTGAGAGCAAACCAACATAAGTGGCAATATAAGCTGTATTTTGAGCCCACAAAACCCATAAGATGATCAGATAAACGCCTGAAAAAAGGTAATAAATCCGCTTTCTGAAAATATGATAACGACTGTTATCATCGATGTAGCGAAATAAAAGTCGGTTGATGATCGTGACAACTAGAATTGTGATAATCAACCATCCGATCGAAAAGATAATATTCAGGGTGTGATTATTTTCAATAAAATAGTTTGTAATTTCATTCATTAATTTCTCCAGACTTAAATTTTTAAACAATATTTTTATTAAAATAACAGTTTGTAGTCGGAAAACCGTTATCCAGGCAGTGTAACCAGTTACTGAGATAAGAAGGTTCCTCACTAAGTCTTAGTTCTTTATTTAATGATCATTCATCACCCAATTTATAAACATAGCAGCAATTTCCGGATCAAATTGAGTGCCGGAACCGTTAACGATGGCGCAAACTGCCTGGCTTTTATCCATTGCCAACTGATAGGGGCGGTCCGTAACCATCGTATCATAGGCCTCGGCAATCCCGATAATTCGTGATTGAAGAGGTATTTTTTTCCCCGATAGCCCCTTGGGATAACCACTACCATCCCACCATTCATGGTGACCCAAAATTGCCAAGGCAATCTCAGCCATATCTGGTGAGGTGTTGGTAATATGGTAACCGATTTCGGGATGTCGTTTAACGGTCACCCACTCATCAGCAGTCAAGTCTCCCTTTTTGTTTAAAACGTCCGGATTAAGGGTAACCTTGCCAATGTCATGGAGTAGCGATGCCCAGTTCAGGGTTTCCATTTCCCGACTGCTTAAATGCAGTTCCTCACCGATCCTTCGGGCATACTGGCTGATATTGTAACCATGGGTTTTCTCAAACCCGCTTTTGGCATACAGAGACGCCATGATCGCGCGAATGGTATCATCCCGAACCTGAGGTTTGAGCAGTAGTTTGTGCTTATACATCTGGTTTTCCGCATTTTTGAAGACCACCATCATATCCTCGGACAGGTTTTTTTTAGTATCCCAGCCAAAGGCAATAGAAAGCACACCGTGATCTACCGGTGCCAAGGCCACAGCCTGATTCATACGTTCGACGATTTTTGCAGTAACTACCTCATCGGTGTTGGGCAACAACAGTACAAACTCATCACCACCCCAACGGGCGGCAATATCGTTAGGCCGACAGAATTTTTTCATGATTTTTCCAGTAGCATAAATCACTCGATCCCCTGCCAGATGACCAAAAGCATCATTGATCATTTTAAGATTATTAATATCCCCCATAATAATTGAAAGTGGGAAATGACGACGACCGTCGATGCGTTTGAGTTCTTCCTCAAAATAGCGTCGATTGTAAAGACCCGTCAAATGATCATGATAACTCAGATATTCAATTCGCTCATTTTGGGCTTTTCGTTGCGAAATATCCCGAAAAATGAGAACCACCCCGGTAGTAACCCCATTGCTATCTTTTACTGGAGTCGCACTGTCTTCGATACTAAAACGATTTCCATATCGATCAGTAATCACGGCATGTTTGGTTGAAGTGGTAGTGAAATCCGTTCTAAGCACCTCGTCGACCGGATTTGACACCAGATATTCCAGATTCTCATGGGACAGATTAAAAATTAAATTAAAACTCTTCCCCTGTGCTTCATCATTGGTCCATCCGGTGAGTTCTTCGGCCACCCGATTGAGCATTGTGACGCGCTTCTCCAGATCGACCACAATGATCCCATCTCCAACACTTTTCATCACCTGGTTAAGATTTTTATGACTGCATTCCAGCTGATTAATCAGAAAATAAATCCCTGAAGCCACAAATAAAAGAATGCTGGCCCGGAGTACTGGCGCCATCAAAAATATGCCGTTGCTGAGATAGTCCATGACGATATGGAACATTCCCAGAAACATGGCCAGCTGGACCACATATTGTTTGTACCATAGACCTACCATTACAATCACCACATAAAAAAGATGAGTGTAGACGACGTCAATACCCTTAAAATAGTTGAAATAAACCGCCACAAAAATCGTCCCCAACAAACAGAGACCGACGATGGTGATGCGAATCTGATGATTATCTGTTACCCGACATTTTTCCATAGATTAACCTCATTTCGTCAATAATATACGATTTAAGCTCCTAAATGGATGCCGGCTAATCCGATCGGATCGGCGTACGACAATGAGGACAGAAATTTTCTTCGGTGAGTTTAACTCCCGCCAGGCTGGTTGGCTTGGAGCAGGTCATTGTTTTCATGAAATTTCTCCTTTATACTTTTCAGATAAATTCTTAATTAGAACATTAATTCACAGTGGCGTCATTGGAATAGCCACGCTTTTCCCAGTAACCTTTGAAGCTTTCATCACTGGATAGTTCAATTTTATTAACCCAGCGGGCCCATTTATACCCAAGTCTATCTTCGGCCACCACAATAAAAGGAAAACCCATTGACGCTGGCAATGACACGCCATTGGCCGAATAGGCTAATAATATGTCTTTGTCTTTAATGACTGTTAGTGGCATCGATGTGGTATAGCCATCGACACAGTGAAAGATCACGACGGTGGCATCATCTTTAATCCCTGCATCAACCAGCAAATCGTTAATGCGCACGCCTTCCCAGAGCACTGTAGCTTGCCATCCTTCAACACAATACAGGGTAATCAAGCGCTGCGCTTTTTCTTTTTCCAATACCTGTTCATAGGTATAACTTACAGGCTTATCGACCAGACCGGTCAATTGCAACTGATAGGTACTAAGATCTACTTCTTGAATCCCAGATATTGAATTGTCTCTGGGCCCGATGGCAGGGTCGAGCCGAACCCCCTGATATTCCCGAATTTCCAGTTCCTGATAGCGGCTGGCGGTCGCCTGGGAAACAGCATCTTCCTTTCCATTATCAACTTTTGAAAACAAGTTCATGTTACTGATAAAGTAAATGGCAACCACCACTGCAATTACCCCCACCACTAAAATAATTCTTCGTCGCATCGCATGATCTCCTTTTACCACTTTCGTGTGTATCTGTTTTATTATACTCTATCAGGCGGGTTAATTAACACCATTTAATTCGACCTCAACTCGGCAGGATGGAGTAAAACCAATACTTGTTTCCACCGACGTCACAATGGTTCCACTGCTTACTTCACCAGAAAAAATAGTACCCCGTCGTTTCCCAATTTCCATGATCTGTTTACTCATTTCTACACCTCTTTTAAAGTTTGATTCAATGAAGGGTAGCATTTATCATTTCTATGAGATGGTTAGGAAAATAATCATCGTCATTTTCTATTGAAATCAGCCGTTCTTTCATCCGTTGACCCAGTTTCCTGGCTGTTTCCTGATCACCATAGCACACCAGCCGTTTCAGTTCAGACACGCTGTCAGTCAAAGCATCCCCGCAGGCACTGACCCGTTTATAGCTGAGAAACCCTTTGTCCAGAAACCAGCTCAGGGTTCTTTCAAAATGCTGGTAAATCTGTTCGGGATCAATGCTGAGTGGTTGCAGGACCATCCCTTGCTCCAGCACCGGTTCTGACTGATCTTGGATCTGAAAGACCAGGGTGGCTCCTTCATAGCAGGTAAGTGCCTGGCCAAAAGCTTCGATGGACACGACTTGCCCATCAATAACCAGGCTGGCCAGATCTCTGGATTCTTCATCCAAGGTAATCCGGCCGGTACCAACACTATTTAAGCCGTACTGGCCATCACTCAAATGAATTGCATTACTGATTGGCTGATTCTCTGAATAACGCACCAGGGTCTTCTGGGCCAACCCCTTTGCGATCTTCTGGATTAACTGCAAATAGGCAAATGCCTGATTGTCCTCCGGTCTCGACTGCGTTTCAAATTCATAGCCGCCATCAATTTCCCAGCCCCGCCAGATGGCAATGCCCGGAAGCAGCAACAGTGAGATTTCAAATGTATGGTCATTCCCCTGAGGGTCTTTTAGAGACACGACCATCTCACAGGGATCGACGGCTGCGATCCCCAAGTGCTTTGTCATAATCTGGTTATGGCAGCTCAGGCAGAAATCACCACTTTCTTTAATATGTATGATGGCTTCATTTTGTTGGCATTGATTGCATTTCATACAACACTTCCTTTCTTATACATTGTTTTAATCTGTTAATCTTCAGGTTTAATAATCTATGGTAGGGACAAATATTGGTTCAGATCTCTATTGAGTTTTCAATCCTTTTTAAAATTCTTTTGTTACGGTTGCCGTTGCACCGGCTGCGGCCGGGAATGACTGTCTTTTTTTGGTCCAATCCCCTGAGTAAAAGCACAACCCTTGTGATAATTAGAGCAACCCCAAAATTCACCATGAACACTACGGCGAATCACCAGGCTGCCCCCACATTTGGGGCAGATCTGCTGCTGGGATTGCAGCTCACTGGGAAAACCAGCCATCAACTCTTTCACAAAGACCGACTTGTTACCATCTTGAACCAACAGCCAGGCCTTTTTCTTCGTCCGGGTCATGGCCACATAAAATAGGCGCCGTTCCTCCGAATAAAGATAATCCTCGGTATCGTCAAGCAGCAATTGAACCACCGCATCATTTTGAATTTTGCTCGGAAAACCATAGCTTTTTTCCTTATTATTTAGAATAAAAACATAGTCCGCCTGTAAACCTTTGGATCTATGAGCCGACAGAAATTCCATCTGTAAATCGGTTCTGGACGGATAGCTGACCTGAGTCTTACCGGTACGATTATCATACTGGCACTTAAACGGCGATTGGTCAAACAATTTAATATCATGATTATAACGACCAATAAAAAAGACACTGCTTTTTGGGGCAGCTCCATAATGGTCGCTTCCATAAATGTTACCATACTTCTTTCATTGTGCCCTTCAATCAGACCCAGTGAAAACTCACCCTCTGGATGGGATCGACCCGCCGCCACGGCACTCAATTTCTTTTTGATCTGCTTGGGGTTTTTCATCACAAAATGGCCGCTGACGTCAATCAAACTCCTGGAAAAGCGGTAGGTGGTTTCGATCTTGCTGGCTTCCGCAGCCCCCCAGTAGCTTTCAAAGTCCAGAATATAATTGATATCACTGCCCGCAAAACCATAAATACTCTGCCAGTCATCCCCGACACAAAATAAACCAAAATCCGACTGATTGCGCATCGCTTTCAGCAGGTTGTACCGGGCCCGGGAGATATCCTGATACTCATCCACAATCACATAGCCATAATGGTGCCGATACTGGCCACTGATCACATATTTTGTGGCCAGATTAATCATATCGTTAAAATCGATCTCATTATTTTTTTCGAGCTGGGTCTGATAAGCTTTAAAAACCGGTTCAATCAACTCAATGATCCGGTAATTACTGCGTAACTGATGCCCCTGATGGATGCGGTTTAATTGATAAAGCTGATCAAAGGGCTGATTATTAATCTTCACCAGACTGATCACAGTTTCAAACAATTGTCCCAGATTCTCGAAAAAATGACCCTGAGATTTTTTGATCTCAGCCCACAATTCAGCATCTGATTTGGGCTTAAAGACCACCTCGGCGGCCAGCAATTTTTCTTCCAGCACCTGTATCAGCTTGCCGTCTAAATGGTCATAGGCATAGAGCTCCAGCATCGTAGTATTGTTTTCAGCATGGATCTTGCGCTTCCACGCCATCCCTTGCTGATAGCTTTGGGTGGCAGTTTTGTTGGCCTTAGCCGTAAAATAATCGGGTACCTGCCCCTTGCGGTCAATGCCAAAATACTCAAGGTAGAGATCCGCATCCGGCAAATAGAAATCTGGAACATATCGGGCATACTCGCTGGTGGCGGTATCGGTCTGGTAAGGGCGTTCATACTGGTAATTAATACCTTTTTGATACAGATAATTGGCGATTTCCATTTCGCCATAACTTTTGACCACCTCATTTTTCAGGGTCACCGGCTGATTAACGGACAGATAATCCTGGTACTCCGTCTGGTCTTGAAAATCAAAGGCTGACTTTTCCCTGATCCGATAGAAGCTGAGATACTGGATAAACTTTCTCAGGTAAATCGGATCTTTGAGCAATTGATTGAGGGTTTCCTTAACAAAGGTTGACAGATTGATCTGAGTGATGTTTGGCTTGACCCCATTTACTGCCGTGATGATATTCATCCCCAGCTTGTGGAAGGTCATGGCCGCGATGTTTTCGCCGGTTTCTTTGTTAATCCGCTGACACATTTCGGTGGCCGAGGCGTTGGTAAAGGAAAGTACCAGAATTTCGGCTGGTTTGTATTTTTCCGCTTTAAGCAAAAATTTGATCTTGCCAATCACAGTGATGGTCTTTCCGGTTCCGGCGCCCGCAACGACCTGGTGATTGCGACCTTCTTTTAAAATACAGGCCAACTGCTGGGCGTCGAGGTTTTTCCCTTCAATCGGCAGGATCATCTTTTTTATATTTTCCAGCCGCGCTGTAATGTAGGCGTCGTTGTGTCGATTCACCTCATCCGCCAATTCGGAAAGCCGTTGCTGAAAAGCCTCGAAGCGATCAAGGGTATTTTTTTCCGCGGCCGTCATTTTCCTAGCCGTTCTAATGATCCCATCGGCACTGCTTAAGTAACGCCACTGATATTGCCATTGATCTAGTTCAGACGCATCAATATAGTGATCTGGATCGGCAAAGAGGGCATCCAACGAAAGTGTTGCGGTATTGAGTTCAGTGCTGATAGTGTCATTGTGACAATTGGCATGGTCTTTCTTGCGGCGCCGTTCGGCCAAGAACTTTTTTAAGAAACACATCGATCACCCTCCTTTTATCCGCAATGATAAAGCTAAACTAATAATGCGATAATCCCCTGACCGTATTTCTCAACCTTGACCGGGCCAAAGCCGGAAACTTCCAGCAGTTCAGCGGTGGTTTTTGGCATCCGGCCGATCAACTCCTGGAGCTGTTTATCGGTAAAGACGCAGTAGGCTTTAATATTTTCCGACCGGCTTTTTTCCAGGCGGTAGGCTTTGAGTTTGGCGACCAAATCGTCGTCGGGCTGGGCTGGCGCTGGCGGTTCAGGCACCGGAATCGGTTCAGCAGGCTTTTCGGATACGATCGGTTCCGCAAGCTTTTCGGTGATAATCGCTTGTGCGGGTGCTGGTTTATCGGGAGTCGGAGCTGCCACGTTGATGAGTTCGGCATATTTTTTGGCATAGTCGGTTGGATTGGGGGTGTGGTAACCCAGAATTCCTTCTGCTAATTCTTTCATACCTTTCTCACTGCTTGCCAATTCTTTGCTTTGTTTTTCGGCATTTTTGATATATGCAATTAATTGATCTGCCCGGATTACCTTGTCTTTGACTTCCTTATTTGCATATTTGGCATTGAGTACCGTTTTGGGATTGGCAAGAACGACAATGGACTTATGAAATTTATCAAAGCATTTGTCAAAACCAATTCGCATAATCAAACTTTTCTTGTTTGAACGGCATAGCTGTTTATAAACTTCCATATGTCGCTGATTCTGGGTAATCGGTGAATAGATCCCTTCCTTGACGGTACGGCCGTTCCAGGGATAGTTTCTGACAAAATTGCCCTGGTTATCGATGTTGATATTGCCATAAAGGTTCTTACACTCGATAAAAAAGATCAGTTTGCGGGTAACCACCACATAGTCGATCTGTGCCGACAGGTCTTCAAATTCGAGACGGAGATCGTGGATGATATACATCGGCATGCCGGAATTTTTCAGTTCAAAGGCAATATTCTGCTCCCCGACTTCGCCATAGCTGGCCAGAGTGATTTCCCGGGCAATGTCATCTTTGACTTTGCCGGTAGCCTGTTCCTGGAGTTCTTTGAGCCGGGCGATGTGCGAGGTGGTATCGGAATCTTCTTTTAGGAAGATGGGGGTAGCGAGGATGTTGAATAGGGACATGGGGGTGGCCTCCTTTATGCAATCTATAGTCTATCTTAACTTAAAATTCTTTCTGACTGTCACCACCACGGATAAACAGTCACCGTTTCTTTATCAAAATCAACCTCAGCCAATACTTTTTCAAGAGCTTCGCGGCCTTCTTCAGAGATGTCCTTGGTAATTAATTGTTCTATTTCTTTTTTCTCCAATATCGTGTACAGGCAATTTTCAATTTCTTTGCTGGCGTAAAAAGCGACGACACTCATGACGTCAAGCAGGTCATAATCATTCTTTACCGAATCAATGGTACGCATTTCACAGCGCACGTTGAAGGCGAACTCTTCGGGATTTTCGACATTGAAGTAACAATAGTTTTCATAGAACTTTTTTGTTTCACAAACGTCTAAGATAATATCTAAGCCCATGGTTTTCTCCTTTTACATTCAATCTATGGCTAGTCAAAATATCACTCAACCTACCCTCTAAAAACCGCATCATTATGATATTCAATAAACCGACTATCCGGTAAAAACTTATGCGGTGTTTCAATACGCTTACCTTCAAAACTAACGATCCAGTTTTTTGTTAGTTCATCAATATAATCATATTTGAGTTCATTGGATACCATGATTTCAAATTTTTTATTAATGGAAATTAGGCCCTGATCAAAGGCTTTATCATGGAGAGCGTTCAAACACAAACCGTTTGTGGGATTTGTTCGTTCTGTCTTAATATCGCTGTTCTTCCATGGTTTGATATGGCTAGCAACGAGTAAAGTATCCATTGCGATACCAGTTATACAACACCGGCTTTCGTAGGCATTTAAAACGGCTGATCTGAAAAAATTCTGGCCAATTCGTTGTTTTACAACACTATTTCTGTCCTTGCCTGGTGGTAGATTATCCAGGTCAATATTTGCCACTATTGCGATGTCCTCGTTTTCGATGTTGGCTAAAATCGCTTTGCTTTCAAACGCCAGTGCTTCCCAGTCATTTTGAAATTCTTCCCAGATCAGGCTTTCTAGTTTACTACCATTAGCCAAACCGTTGACTCCTCTTTTCCGTAGTTCTGGATCATAACTGGCGAGATTGCACATTTTCATCGAGACAGCAGACGTGGTTCTTTTAAGTAATTTGGAAAGCGCTATAATTTCAGTATTATGTGAATGAATCTTACCAAAAGGTGTTCTACAATATAATTCAAATGCCAGTATGGTTTCTTCTCTTGTCCAATTGTTTCTTGCCATATTTTTTAACCACTACCCTTTACCTTATCAATTCATCAACGCTCAGTTCAATTCTAACTTCTTCTCCCCAACCACATTCAACCACTTCTCCCACTCCGATCATCGCGTGCATAGGCAATGATAAATGTCTCCACTATCTACTAGTCTGCAAGCTGTTCTGCAGTAATTTATTACCGCCCTTTAGACAGATCGTGAAATTCCGGCCATCTTGTACCCCTAATAAATCGCACTAATTAAAATTGAAAATTTGTGACAGTAGCGCTATTTTTACATTGACTTAATTTTACTGAATTAAACTTGCGGAGTTAGGCTGAAGTATTTGATATATTGTTATCAATAAAGTGTTCGCCGCTTTTTCCATATTCATCTGAACATTTCTTAATCAATAAATTTTTTTAAATACCTACGATCTAAAAAAGAATATTTCAAATGCAAGAGATAACAGATTAAATAAATCTTCAAGGTACAAAATGCCGGAAAAATCATTCTACCGCTGGAACTAAATTCTTTACATATTTTATTAAATTTGTAGTCGTTTCTTTTCTTTCAAAAACCTTTCTATCAGAAAGCACTTCTTCTAAACTTTTTTCTTTCGTAAGACATTCTTCTATTATTTCAATAATTCTTTTTAACAGTTCATTTAGTTTGTTATCATCAAGTAGAATTAACTCAATCATTTTACTATTGTTTTCAGATTTTTTTCCTATACCTATTGCAATCTCTTCTAATGGACAACACAAATACTTCAAAAGCATAATAATATGCCACCTTGCACGTCTAAATTTCCTGCCATCCTCGTTATTCTGAACGAATCTTTCAACTTTATACCAGGAAAGACCACTAACATAATACGAATTTAGATAAGATATGTCAGAATCTTTAAATAATAAGCCCCGTGTGTTTTTTTCAACTTTACCATATTGACCTGAAACCTCGTGCGGCAAATCAAAAAATAAAGCTGCCGTAGATTTTATTTGAAATGGTATATTCAAAATTTTTGTTCTTGAGATATTATCGTCTCTATATTGCTCAGTTCTTCTTTCATAGTATAATGGAAAATTATTTTTTTTAAGTTTTGTTGTATAATATTGTTCAATTGATTTTTGAATATGGGACAGTGCTGCAATTTGTTCTGGTTTTAATGGTGTTTGACTGTTTGTAGCTCTAATAATCGCATTTTTTGTATCTTCGTCTTCTGTAGCAATTAATCTAATGGGTATATAAATATCATTATCCTTATCTAATGACTCTAGACATTCAAAAATAACATTACTAGTTTGACAACCATTTACTATTTGATAATTCACTAAAGTTAAATCTTCTGAATTCAATGTGACCTCATCACCAATTATAGTTATACCATTATTGAGTAAGCCAAATAAATAATTTTCCTTCCCAATCAACTGATTTTTCATATCAAAGTTGACTTCAAATTTTTCTTCTGCACCCAAATAGTAACGTATATTGTCATCAAATATTCCTTTTCTTAATATTTTTTGGCCACCAACATCATCTGTCAAGATTTTGATAAATTCTTCTAATTTTATTAATCCATAATAACCATTTTTAATCTTATTACTAATATCTTTGGGATAAGGTACAGGTTGCTTTGCCATATTTATTGAGATTTCTAATTCTGAAGTCACTTTTGACTGCAGATTCATGACATCCTTAATACCTAAAAATTCAGGTATATTAACTTCACTAAAGAGATTCATTTCATTAATATCATCAATACCCATGAATACTGTCGATTTTAGATGTGGATCTGTTAAATCTATTTTTTTAGGAGATAGACTAACAAATTTTAATTTTAGTGTTGGTGATTTTTTAAACTTAGAACTCTTAGAGTAAATATATTTTGCTATTTCCCATTGTGCTCGCAATTCAGTAATCTCACACTTGTCAAAATTGAAAAATCTCCTAATCGCAGATAAAAAATCCGAAATGTCTTGTCTATCAAATTTATCAGTTGTTTTTGATTGAATAAAAAAGAAACTAACCTCAAATTTTCTTAAGCCTTCAACTATTAAGTCAACATCTTCTTCACTTGTAACTAGTTTGTCAGAGACAAATATAGCTAAACCATCAATTCCGAAGGCAGTGCCTGTTTCCATTTCTTCAAATGTTGCACTTGGATCATTCCCATATAACGATAGTATTAAACTATTAATATATTGTTCAAAAATCGTATGCTGATCTCTAGCTTTACTTGATGAAATTTCATATTGATTAATAAAATTTTCAACATATGATTCAATTATTGGATGTGAAATCTTAGTAACTTTTGCCATTTTTTCTCTCCTCATTTTTAATATTATTGCTGTCTTTTAACTGTACCATTTGATATCAATATAACCGCTCCCCTATCACATTCAACCACTTCTCCCCACCCCTGCCATCTCTAACATCCCCTGTCACAAAGGTCTCCACAACCTCCAACCCCGCCACCGGCGCAATCAACATCGCCAGCCGTTCCTCATCCAAATCCGTAAAATACCGGCCATTCCGCTCCCCTTCAAAATCCCCATACTTAAAGGAAGCATACAAATAACCGCCAGGACGTAAGGCCCGGGCGACTTTTCGGAAAATATCGGTCAGTTCGGCATAGGGTACATGAAGCAGCGAGGCGCAGGCCCAGATCCCGTCAAAGGCCTGATCAAAATCCAGCTCATCAAAGGTCTGGCAGAGCACCGGCTGGCCAATGTAATCCCCGGCCAGGCGGCAGCAGCCTTCCGAACCGTCGATGGCGGTGATCTGATAACCAGCGACCAGAAAGGCTTTGGCATCCCGGCCGGAACCACATCCCAGATCGAGAATATGTGCCTGCAACGGCAGCAGCTTTAAAAAGCGGCGCTGCAGTTTACCAAGGTCGGCATCGATGGTACCCTGGACAAAGGTCTGGGCGGATTGGTTGTAGTATTGGAGGGTTTTATTGGGCTTTGTCATGATCTTCTCCTAAAATGGTTTACTTATGGGTTTCGTTTTTCCAGCCGTTCTTTATAAAAACGCTTGGTGCGATAATCGATAATATCTTTGAAATGTTCAACAAAAACCGGGTTGGCAAGATAACTTTCCAGTTCGGGTGCCAGACAGAAACTATCACCATTCAGATAAAAGAATTCCCCGGCCGATTGGGCCAGAAAATGAACCGGGTTACGGTTGGCCAGGCTGACGTATTCTTTTTTGCCCCAGCTCATGGCCTGGGCGGTACTTTTGTCCCGGAGCAGATCGACCCGGTTGGAACCCTTTTCGTAGAAAGCCTTGAAGCTCTGGTAAAGATCTTCGTCATCAATTGCCAGCTTCATCTGGCCGCCGTTATAAAAAGCCAGCAGCACCGGCATCTTGTAGGTTTTGGACATGGCGGTGTTTTCGATATTTCTGAGAAAAGCGTGTCCCGGGGTTCCCAGCAGTTCTTTTTCAGCTGCGGTGATCTGGCCGATCGCATCAAGAAAGGACAGATAATTCCGGAACGGATTGAGCTCTTTTTTACTGCGGATGGTCTGATAGACCGATTCGTCCAGATGGACATAGAGATCCAGTCGCAGCGGCCGTCGGCCCAGTTCATCGCTGATGCGGTAAAACTCATCCAGCACCCGATCCTTAATTTTTCTCTGATCTCCGGCCATTTTTTTGAACAGATCAATCAGCTGGAAATCAAAATCGACCAGACAGTCCACCGGGTAATCGTCTTCCCGGGGCAGCCGGAAGCCGGATCGGCCGGAGGGTTCGGGCTGGGCTTCGCTGGTCAGCAGGAAAGGCACCAGATTGGCTTTTTTGTAATTGCCGATAAAATCCAGCACGTTGACAGAGTTTTTCCCCCGGGTCTTGCGCAGGCCCCGGCCCAGTTGCTGTAAAAAGACTATCGGTGACTGGGTCGGTCTTAAAAACATCACCATATCCAGTTCGGGGATATCCAGCCCCTCGTTAAACATATCCACCGAAAAAATGACCGCGAGCTTACCGGTTTTCAGATCGCTGATGGCCGTTTCCCGATCCTTTACCAGATCCCGCTGTTCGGCATTGACAGCACCGCTGATCACGGCGCAGCAGGCGATGCCCTGTTCCCGGAAATAATTGGTCATATACAGGGCATGATGACGGTTGATGCAGAAGCCCAGGGCTCGGCGGCTGTCATATTTGGCATAGTGCTTAAAAATCAGGTTGCCCCGCTTGTTGACGCTGGCCAGTTGGGTCAGCTGCTCGCTGTCGTACTGGCCGTTGCGGAAATCGACGTGGTCATAATCCAGATCATCATAGATACCATAATAGCGGAAGGGCACCAGCCAGCCTTTGTTGATGGCTTCTTTGAGCCGTACCTCATAAACCACGTTGTAATCGCAGAGGGCAAAAACATCCTGATTATCCAGCCGCTCCGGGGTGGCCGTGAGACCCAGCATAAATTTCGGACGGAAATAATCGATGATGTGCTGATAATAGTCGGACACGGCGTGATGGAATTCATCGATGATAATATAGTCAAAGGCATCCGGGGCAAAGGGGCCATTCGCCAGATAGGCGGGATTCCCCAGCGTCTGAACCGAGGCGAAAATAATATCGGCGTCGGTGTCTTTCCGGGTGCCGTTGAAGTGGCCGGCGGACAGCTCCGGGCGCACGCATTTGAAAGTATATTCCGCCTGGCTGAGGATTTCGTCGCGATGAGCCACAAACAGAATCCGGGAAAAACCACGGGAGTCAAAGGCTGCCAGAAAGGTTTTGCCGATGCCGGTGGCCGCCACAATCAGGCCCTTGTCGAGATTTTCCCGGCGAAAGTTTTTAAGGGCATAGAGTGCTTCCACCTGAGCGCGTCGGGGTTGGGGAAAAGCAATCAGCGGCTGTGGGGCCGGGACAACCGGAACAATAATAAACGCCGCCTGTCCTTGAGCCACCCGGTCAGGTGTTTCTTCTGCTTCGATAGCTGCTTCACTTTCTTCAATCTGCTGATAAATTTTCGGGCGTATCCATCGTTTGGAGTATTTTTTCAGCTCAACATCATCGATGATCAATGAATGGTTGGTTAACAGATCCTCAAAGGTCTGACGGAAGAATTCGCAATCATCGCGATGCTCCCGGGAATTAATTCGGTAGTTCCACTCAATCCCATCAGTGAGAGCTGATTTAGACAAGTTGGAGGAACCGACAAAGACTTCTTCATATTCCGGATAGCGGAAAAAATAGGCTTTGGCGTGGAAGGAGTGATTGCGGATATTGTAAAAACGGAGATCAAGTCGATCGCCCAAGGCATCTTTGAGCAGATACAAGGCTTCGGGCTGGGTGATATTGAGATAATTGCCGCAGAGAACTCGAATCTTGACTCCTTTGTTAGCGGCGATTTTGAGATCATCCAGCACCAGCCTGATTCCCGACACCATTAAAAAAGACACATTCATGTCAATTTGCTCGGCTCTGGTGATGGCTTCTTTCAGATACTGATAGAAATGATCTGCGGCTCCGGTGACGCAATTCTGATTAAATGCATTGGCACCAATCTGATATCTTCCCATGTCTTCCTCTTTCCGTCTTTGTTAATCACGATCAATTCAAACTAACTAGCTAGGCAAATGGTTATTTTTCACAACATCCGATTCTCCGCAAAGCTATAATACCCTTCCCCAGCCACAATAATATGATCCACCACGGTGATGGCAATGGCTTCAGTGGCGGCTTTAATTTTCTTGGTCACCGCTACATCAGCCTGCGAAGGCTGTCGGCTTCCGCCTGGGTGATTGTGGGCCAGGATAATGCTGGCGGCCTGGTGGCGCAGAGCAGTTTCGACGATCAGTCGAGGGTAGACCGGGGCTTCGTTGATGGTGCCTTCATGGAGCAGGGTAGCCTGGTTGACCTTGTTCTGGCTGTCCAGACAGATGACATAAAAGGCCTCATTGAGGCGGCCGGTAAAAAGGGCCATGGTGTATTCGCCGGCTTTGGTGGTACTGTTTAGCACTGCCTTTTCCTTAAACTTGCCTTGCTGATAACGCCGGGCCAGCGCAGGAATCAGGGACAGCAAAATGGCGATGTTTTCGGTAACCCCAGCCTTGTCGCAGAGGTCCTTGGGATCGGCATCAAAGACCCCCGACAACGACCCGTAATGGCTGATCAGTTGATGGGCTAACTCGTTGGTATCTTTCATCGGGACGCAATAAAAAAGCAACAGCTCGAGAATTTGATGATCCTCGAAACTGTCGATTCCTTCTTTGATGACCCGGTTTTTAACCCGTTGACGATGACCTTTGTGGGGATTCTTATCCATGCCGTTACCCTTTCACTGCCCTGATGGGTTTATTTTTACAGAAATCTCTGATTAATTGTAGATTTTAACTCATTGTTTTATTATACGTTATTCTCCACAGATTTCAAAGCATATCGGGTGTAAATTATCGCCTTTTTATGCTTTTTATAAAAACCCGGTATCCCCTCGATCCATTTTACCAGCCAAGTCTTATGACTCACTGGTAAGGAATTCTGAGGAGATAACCTCACCCTTGGGCAGATTGAGATATACGATGGCCTTGGAGCCGTCAGAATTAAACCAACCCAACCCAATAACCTGTTTGGTCGTACCGGTTTCTGGCTTACTCAAGCTAATTTCGATACCGTCGCTACCCATCACATCCTGAACCTCATAAAAGGGCATCCCCGCTGCCATCCGGTATGCCTGCTTGTCGGTGACTAAAAAAGGATTTAACGCCACCAGTTCCGGAGATTTTTCTGAAAAGAGTAGTTGTTTGGCGAAGACCATATCATCTTCCCCGTACTTAATCAATACCCCATAATCACTTTGTGGGTCGTGATAAGCAACCCGACCATCGGACTGGACTTCTCCAGTAACTCCCAGTAGCGATTCCAACTGACTGCGGGGCATGTCGAGGTTAACAGCCTGGTAGAATTTAAGGACTTTCTGTGCGGCGGCTGTGGTTTCTGGATTGATGACCACGATGCTTTCTGTTTTCCCACCTTCCTGGGTAGCGGTTTTAACTGGTGTACAGCCTGTAAATAATAGCATCCCTGCCACCAGCAGAACACCCCCCCATAAGCTAATTTTCCTTATTGGTATCAACATCAAAAATTCCTCCTTCTTGTCATTATGACAACTGACAATTGCATTTGCTAAGTGTCTAACAACCCATTACAATTGCCAAGAACATTTAGTTTTGTTATACCCAGCTTCCGATATTTAAATCATTTTGGCGGGGTAGCTACTATATCGCTTTTGGTTTCTTTATTACCCTTACTTCAAGTCGCTTAGTTTTTTAAAAATAATTTAGATTTTTTGAATAAAGCCACACTTATTTGGTATAACCTAAATACAACGACATGGTTTTTCTGTCCAAGTATGCAAACGTTTCCATTTTTGCCTGTTTACTTACTGTTCCGGTCAGACATCGGCTAGTTGAGCACATCTTCCGTAACTCTTTCCAACTGCCCGAATCTGTTTTAGAAAGGATGTATCCACATGAAAACACGATTAAAACACCGACTATCGCTAATCTTCGTCGGTTTGGTCTGTTTGATTGTCATGTCCCCGATCACTTGGGCAAATGACATGGCTCCACCCTTAACTGCTCCATTAAATCCGGACTTTGTGCAATACCAGACTGACCTGGCTGCCGGTGAAATTAGCACCGCTACCACGGATGGGTATGGACTCGGCCACATTCCTGCGCCGCTTAACCGAGTGGATAGTCTTGAGGAAAACAGCTTTGATACCTCAGCCACCCTTCCCATCAGTTATGATCTGCGCACCACCGGCCGGGTTACAGCAGTACGCAATCAAGGACAGTGGGGAAGCTGCTGGACCTTTGCCAGTCTGGGTTCTTTGGAATCCTACCTCAAACCGATAAAAACTGAGGATCTTTCCGAAAATAACATGATGTGGAATCATGGCTTCGATTATGGACCCAATGATGGTGGTAACAGCGACATGGCTACTGCCTACCTGGCACGCTGGAGTGGTCCAGTCAGTGAGAGCAGCGATCCTTACGACTCGACTAAAAAAACTGGTCTGACTCCGATTCATCATGTACAGCAGGTAGACTACCTCCCTAAATCTCAGGTTGCTGTTAAAGAAGCGATCATCGCCGGCGGTGCTTTGTCCACTTCCATCTTTGCCGATGCCTTTGACTTTCCCAGTTACTATAATGAGCAGTCATTTGCCCTTTACTACGATGGCTACGCCCAAACAAACCACGATGTCGCCATTGTCGGATGGAATGATAATTTCGACCGTAACCTTTTTAGCAAGACTCCACCGGGTAACGGCGCCTGGATTGTCAGAAATAGCTGGGGCACCGATTGGGGTGACGGTGGCTATTTCTATCTTTCTTATTATGACACCTATGCTGCCAATAACGTGGTGGCCTTCCATAGTGCTCAGTCCACCAGTAATTACAGTCGGGTCTACCAATTTGATCCCCTTGGTAACACCATGTCCCGGGGTTATGCCACCGGTGACCAATCTTCCTGGGGAGCTAATATTTTTTCCGCCGTTGCCAGCGAAAACCTTACTGCCATCAGCACCTATTCATTAAGCCCCAACACCACTGCAGAAATAAAAATCTATACCAACGTCTCCCCTGACAATCCCAGCAGTGGTCAATTAAGATCAACGCAAACGACAACCTTTACCAATCAAGGCTACTATACTGTTGACTTAAACACCCCGGTGAACCTGACGGCTTCTCAATTGTTTGCGGTGGTAATTAAATATACCACACCCCAATCGGATTATCCTGTTCCGGTTGAAGCACCGGTACCTAACTACAGTAGTGGTGCCTCAGCTAATTCCGGGGAGAGTTTTATCAGTTCAGTCGGAACCGGCAATTGGTATGACATTGGTTACTACGATGATTCAAATGTTTGTATCAAAGCTTTCACTGGCGGACAAAGCGTCACCCTCCAAACGATTGCTATTACAAAACCCGCCAATAAACTGATTTATCAGATCGGAGAATCTCTTGATCTAGCTGGTCTGGAGGTTACCGGAACCTACAGTGATGGCAGCACCCGGGTAGAAACTGTCACAACGGCCAACGTTACCGGTTTTAACAGCGCCCAAGCCAGTGCTAATCAGGCACTGACCGTTACCGTGGGCGGCAAGACGGCCACCTATACGATTCAGATCAAAACTGCAACTGAGCCAACGGTTAATTGTTATTACCGTACCCATGTTCAGAACATTGGTTGGCAAGGCAACCGTTCCAATGGCGAAATAAGTGGCACTTCAGGCTATGGCTACCGTCTCGAAGCGATCCAGATGCAGCTTGGTGAAACTAACTATGACCTCGGCATTGCCTACCACACCCATATCCAGAATATCGGTTGGGCACCCTGGCGCTATGACGGTGAGGTCAGCGGTACCACTGGCTACGGATACCGCCTTGAAGCCATCGAGATTCAGTTAGTCGGTGCCGATGCTGATCGCTTTGATGTCTATTACCGTGTTCATTGTCAGAACTTTGGCTGGATGGGTTGGGGTAAAAATGGCGAGATGGCCGGCACTTCCGGCTATGGCTATCGACTCGAAGCAATCCAGATCGAGGTCATCACCAAGGGCACTTATGCCAATAGCAACAACGATGATGGGGTGTCTTATCTGGAAGTGAATTAAGCGTCAAAATCCAAAAAAACAGCGACTGACCGGCAAGCTACTAAAAAAGGGTGTTTTTTAGTAACCTGCAGCGGCAGCCGCTGTATTTTAGTTAGGCTTTAAAAATTTCTAATTGATTGACTTATAAACTCATTTTGGCATTAAGAATACGCTAGATTTCAACGACTTAATATCAATTTGTATAAGTATAATATAGCTATGGGAAAAGATAAACCGGTTTTCAGGTTAGTGGCATTGTTTAAAAATGTTGTTACCACTTTGGGGAAGTACATTTTTTCAAAGCTCAAAAGTCCACCTTGCCGATAAATTTATAAAAAATATCAATCTGCTGATTTCTCACACCATCGGAATCTGTGCGACTTTCTCCTATTTCAATCCGTTCAATCAGCGCCTACACAATCGGCCTGTCCAGCTCATCCACATGCTTCATGCTCTTAATCAGGGCAACAAAGCTCTGGATGTTTTCTTCCGTTTTTTCAAATTCTTCGCTCCGTTTTTTGATGGCAGCAAGTTCATCCCGCAGCTTTTTCTGTTCATCCTGAAGCTTATCGCTGAGCATTCGGAAGTTTTCCTCGCTGACAATTTCCAAGGCTCTGTCCTCATACAGCTTGGTATAAATCCTATCAATCTCAGACAGCCGTTTTCCCTTTTTGGCAACTTTTTTCGAAGAGTTATCATCTGCCACCGTTCCCTGATCTTTCAGCTTGCGAAGCCGTCTCATAATTTTTTCCTCATCCGGTTTCACCTTGGAAATCAGGCTGTTAATGCTTTCAAGAACGATTTTGCGCTGGTTGGTCACACAGTTGAGATTCATGGACTTGCCACAATCCGCACACTTGGCGATGCCAACAAATAAATTCTCATGTACCTTGGTTCGGTCAGGGTGTGACTGTAATTCCCTCTGCACAATATTTCAGGTGTCCATATCAATAATCGGCTCATGGGTTCCCTTAATGGTTAACACATTTTCAGGCTTATTTTTCCGCACCTTGCTCTTGTTGGTGACTTTTTGATATTGGTAATGTACTGTATCACCGATGTATGCCGGATTCTTAAACAGTTTTGACAGCCCTCCGGAGCTCCAGCGATAGCGGTTTTCCTCTATCTCCATTTGCTTCGAATACCGGATGCCCCTCTCATGGAGTACAGCCGCTGGCATTAAAATTTTGTTGTCACGCAAGTATTTGACGATGGTATTGCGCCCCACGCCGTTCGCGTACATCTCAAAGATTTTCCGTACCACCGGTGCGGTTTCCTCATCTATGACATAGTGATTTTTCAGATTCGGATCTTTTTTATAGCCGTAGGGCGGATGGGAAACCAGTTGCTCTCCATTCAAAAATTTTGCGTTTTTGGAGGCTCTAATCTTTTTGCTGATGTCCTTTGCATAAAGATCGTTCACGATAAATTTGAACGGGGCAAAATCATTGTTACTGTTATTCCTGTCCTGCGTGTCGTAATTATCCCCGATGGCTATGTAGCGGACGCTGTGTTCGGGAAAATAAATCTCAGTGTAATAGCCGGTCATGATGTAATCCCTACCCAAACGGGAGAGGTCTTTTGTAATCACACAGTTTATTTTTCCACTTTCAATGTCCGCAATCATCCGCTGAAAATCGGGGCGGTTGTAATTCGTACCTGTGAAGCCATCGTCTTGGTAATAGGTTTTTACCCCCATTCCGTTTCTTTCACAGTACTGCCGGATAATCTCCTTTTGCATGACGATGCTGCCGCTTTCTCCGAGGCTATCATCATCACGGCTGAGCCTTGTGTAGGCTCCTACCTGTAAATTCTGCTGTTTCATCTACTTCAAATCCTCCTTTTCCAAATGAAACAGCGTGTCAGGGCTTGCGTTTTGCAACACAAGGATACCCTAACACGCCTGCAAAGACTATACCGAAAACCACTAAATTTACGTTGCCTGTGCCTTTGCCTTTGAAACGATGATGCTTTCCACACAGTCCTCTATGCTCCTGCCGTCAGGGAGAAAATGCAGATTCACAGTGTAATTCGTCCTGCCGATTTTCATGGTTTTGGAAGCTTGATTAGAAGAACAGCCTACAGCGCTTTTCACTGCCTGTTCATACACACTGGTGTCAATCTCGCCTAACTGATCAGCCAGTGCTGTTCTCTTCTTTGAGAAGAAATTGCAAATCCAGTTCTTGATTTTTGTGTTTTTCATAAGTCACTCCATCCTTTCTGTTATTTGGTTGTTATCATCCACAGAGAAAGAAAAAATTGCTTTTTCCTGCCTTTAAAGCAGAAATTGAGAGGATAAATCCCGCAACTGTGCCATTCCTTAAATATTTGACATAACAATTTGCAGTACCGGACAAAAAGTTATGTTACTTTTAAATCCCCCAACGGCTTTGCCGGTGGGCGTTCAGGGGAGTTAATATTCCTCTTGTTTACTCCTATCCGTTCGCAAGACAGGGCATGAGCCACCATGACCTATGGGGTTATCCGACTGGCAGACAGATAAACCGGTAATCTCATAAGAATTATTGATTTGCCTGCTGCCTTTGAAGTTTTTTGTAATATTAATTAACCCTACATCGGAAAGCTGCCTGATGGCCTTGCTGACAGAGCTTACAGCAATCCCGCAGGCCGATGCGATGGTCTTCTTGCTTGGGTAGCATCCATTTTTTGTGTTTCTGCATTTACAGAGATAGCAATATACATAAAAAGCAATCGGTGACAGCTTGCAATCGAAAATCTGATTTTGTACGACAAAAAAGTTTCCTCGTTTCATGTTTACGAACACTCCTTTCCGATGAGAGAGAAGGCATAAAAAAAACCCTCACTTCTCTTAAGGAAAAAGTGAGAGGACTGCACGGATTGATAAAGTTAAGATTTACTATCTTGATTTAATTCGGCTAAACGAATACACTGTATACATATACTCTGAAAGGATATGATGACATGGAATATATGACTGTGCAGGAAGCCGCTAAAAAATGGAATATCACAAAGCGCTGGGTTCAGAATCTCTGTGAAGAAAATAGAGTCAACGGTGCGGTGCGGTTTATCAGGGTATGGATGATTCCAAAAGACGCAAAGAAACCCGGTGATGGACGAAGAAAGGAGAAAATCAATGAATAGAATATTACTTCTTGAAGATGATTTAAGCCTGATTGATGGGCTTTCCTGTTTACTAAAAAGGCAGGGTTTTGAATTAGATATTGCCCGAACCGTAAGAGAAGCTAATATCATTTGGGCAGACGGTAAATACGATTTGTTGATACTGGACGTGTCCTTGCCGGACGGTTCCGGTTTTGAGGTATGTCAAAAAGTACGACAGGTATCCAAAGTGCCGATTATCTTTTTAACTGCGTCAGATGAAGAAATGAGTATCGTTACAGGGCTTAATATTGGCGGTGACGATTATATCACCAAGCCCTTTAAATTAGGTGTTCTCATATCGAGAATTAACGCTTTGCTTCGGAGAGCAAAGAACTTTGGAACAGAGGATACGGAGATAATATCCAATGGAATAAAAGTTTTATTGCTACAAGGACAAGTGTATAAAGACAACCAGCTTTTGGATTTGACAACAGCCGAGTACCGATTACTTTGTCTGCTCATGCAAAATCCCAACATCATACTATCCAAAGAAAAAATTCTGGATAAGCTATGGGACAGTGAGGGCAGCTATGTGGACGATAATACATTGGCGGTATATATTCGAAGGCTAAGAATGAAGATAGAAAACAATCCGGGTGACCCACAAATGCTGCTGACAGTCAGGGGCATGGGATACAAATGGAATGTATTGAATTGAGGTGGGTAGGTGAAGATTTTTACTAATAAGGATATTCGGGATTTTTTCCTAGCTATATCGTGCATCTTGGGCGGTTTTATCCTTTTAATTCAGTTATTTATACGGATGTTTTACGGTACATGGAATCTTGCCATACTGTTGCTGTCTTTATTCACTGCATTGTACATTTTAGGTGTTTGCTTTCTCTATTTTAGTAAGCAAAATCACATTATGGAAGAAGCTGTATCTCAAATCAATTTATACCTTTCAGGAAATACGGATATCCGAATTGATTGTGACAAGGAGGGCAGCTTGTATAAACTGTTCCATGCGGTCAACACATTGGCTACAGCGCTTAATGCTCATGCGATAAAAGAGCAGAAATTGAAAGAGTTTTTGAAAGGTACTATTTCAGATATTTCTCATCAGCTTAAAACTCCTCTTGCCGCCCTCACAATTTACAACGGACTTTTACAGGAAGATACAGAAGATATTTCCGCTGTAAAAGAATTTGCCGTAAAGTCAGAGAAAGAGATTGAACGGATTGAAATGCTCGTTCAAAACCTCTTGAAAATTACGAAGTTAGACGCAGGGGCTATTATTATAAATAAAGCACCTGAAAAAATAGCAGATATAATGAACGATATTTATCAGTATTTTGAATTTCGTGCTAATGAGGAAAAGAAAACTATTACCTTGTCAGGGCCAGATGATACCCAGCTTTTTTGTGACAGAGATTGGATAACCGAAGCCATTAGTAACATTGTAAAAAATGCACTCGACCATACAAATGCAGGAAGTCAGATTATAGTTGAGTGGAAAAAGCTCCCGGCTGTCACACAGATAACCATAAAGGACAATGGCAGCGGCATACACCCGGAAGATATACACCATATTTTTAAACGATTTTACCGCAGCCGCTTTTCAAAAGATACACAAGGCATCGGTCTTGGACTGCCGCTTGCCAAAACCATCGTAGAAGCACATGACGGTAACATCGCAGTGGACAGTGTGTTGGGCAAGGGAAGCATATTTATTTTAAATTTTCTCAACCTTACTAAAATGTAAGCGGAAATTCATGTGGGAGTAAGGTGCCAATGTTAACTTGTCATTAGGTGGTTATAACACATTATAAAATGGCCGCTTAGAAAGGCGTGATAAGATATGGATTTATTAGAAGTAAATTCGATTAACAAAACCTATGGTACAGGTGAAGCTGCGGTAAACGCATTGAAAAATGTGAATTTTTCAGTGCCAAAAGGAGAATTTATTGCCGTTGTGGGTGAATCCGGTTCCGGGAAAAGCACATTGCTCAACATGATTGGGGCACTGGATAGCCCTACTACCGGCAAGGTGCTAATTGACGGCAAAGATATATTCAGTATGAAAGATGAAAAACTGACTATTTTTCGCCGCAGAAATATTGGCTTTATTTTTCAAGCTTTCAATCTGATACCAGAACTGAATGTGGAGCAAAACATTACGTTCCCCGTTCTGCTCGACTATAAAAAGTCTGATCCGGCTTATGTTGAGGAAATCCTCACAGTTCTTTCCCTGCAGGACAGACGCAAGCACCTGCCCCGGCAGCTATCCGGCGGTCAGCAGCAGCGTGTAGCTATAGGACGAGCACTGATAACCCGTCCCATGCTGATATTGGCTGACGAACCTACTGGAAACTTGGACAGCCAAAATTCAAGTGAGGTAATTTCGCTTCTGAAAACAGCATCCCAACGCTATCAGCAAACAATCATCATGATAACGCATAATCGCAGTATTGCTTCCACGGCTGACCGTGTACTGCAAGTGTCAGACGGTGTTCTCACAGATTTAGGGGGATATACCGAATGAACAGCTATCTTGATCTTGTTTCAAAATATTCGAAAGTACACAAAAAGAAAAACAGGCTAACTGTAATCTGTATTGCGATATCTGTCATGCTGGTGGCAGCAATTTTCGGTATGGCTGATATGAGCGTAAAAGGGCAAATCAGCGAACAAATCCGCAAAGGCGGCAACTACCACGTTATGGTCAATGACATATCAGAGGAAGTAGCCGGACAAATAGCAAGTCGTGAGGATGTAGCGGTATCTGGATTTATTGCACAGTCCGAAAGTGTTAATATGCAAGGAACAGACCTGCTCGTTATGGGTGGTGATAAGGCCATATCAGAACAAATGAACCTTGCTGTGGATACCGGAAATTTTCCCGCCTCTGAAACCGAAGCACTGATAGATCGTGCTGCATTAGAGCAGTTTCATATTTCTATTGGGGATACTGCCAGCGTAAAATTATTTGATGGGCGTATGATTGATTTCGCTATTTCAGGGACATTTAGTGATTTTACCAGTTTGCAAGGGACAGGCTCACATGGCCTATATCTCTCACTAGATGGCATAAAGGCACTTGCAGGAAGTGCCTATCAAGGGATATATGTAGTACAGTTCAAAAATGGAACCAATATTCGAGGTGCCATATCAGATATACAACAGACTTTGGGGCTGTCTGACAAGCAAGTGATTGAAAATAAATTGTTGTTAGGTGTTATGGGACAAAGCGAAGATAGCACCATGATGCAGCTTTACTTGATGGCCGGAATACTGTTTGTACTTGTGTTGATGGCAGGCACCTTTATGATTGCAAGCAGCTTTAATTTAAGCGTATCCGAACGAGTAAAGTTTTTCGGTATGCTCCGCTGTCTTGGTGCAACGAAGCGGCAAGTCAAAAGATATGTGCGCCTTGAGGGGCTGCGATATTGTCTGACCGGCGTTCCGATCGGCTTACTTGCAGGCTGTATACTTATGTGGTTTGCATTGTTGCTTTTAAGATTAACAGGCTCCGATTATTTTATGGATATGCCCTTATTTCAAATAAGTTGGATTGGCTTGCTTGCCGGTACGGTTATGGGCTTTCTTACCGTTATGCTTGCGTCGCGTTCACCCAGCAAAAAGGCCTCAAGGGTTTCTCCGCAAGCTGCTGTCACCGGGAATGCGGATAGTAGCAGTCAGCAAGCAGCAAACAAAGAGGCAAATACAAATCGTTTCCATGTAGAAACGGCTATGGGAATACGCCATGCCTTTCAAAGTAGAAAAAATGTTTTTCTTATGACGGGTTCTTTTGCCATTAGTATTATTATGTTTTTATGCTTTACGGTGCTAATTTCGTTTATGAACCATGCGATAAAGCCATTGCGTCCATATGCGCCGGATATTTCCATAACCGCAGAGGACAATTCAGCTTCTCTTTCTCCTGCGTTACTTAAAAATGCAGCGGAGATTAAAGACGTAACAAATGTTTTCGGAAGAATGTTTAGTTATGATATTCCGGCGGAAAATCAAGCAGACAGCAAGAAGGTCAACTTAATTTCCTATGAGGATAAACAATTTGACTGGGCACATGAACAGCTTATTCGTGGAGATATGGAAGCGGTTAAATCCGGCACTGGTGTTTTGGTAGTATATTCTGGTGCGTTGAAATGGGATGTTGGCGATACGATTACGTTGCAACTCCCGAATGGAAAACAAGACGTGCAGATTGCCGGTATTCTATCCAATTCACCCTTTGATGCAAAAGAGAATACCCTAAACGTAATATGCTCGGAACAAACCTTTACAGTGTTAACGGGTATATCTGATTACACCGTTATTGATATACAAGTGGAGGAAAAGGCAGACTCCTCTATTGCGTCAGCTGTCCGTAAATTGCTGCCCCAGCAAATGAAACTGATAGACAAGGTTCAAAGCAATCGGGATATTCGTATGGCATACAACTCCATGTCGGTATTTATATATGGATTTTTAATTGTGATTGCACTTGTCGCCCTGATTAACATTGTTAACACGATTAGCGCAAGTGTTTCCGGTAGAATGAATCATTACGGCGTTATGCGGGCGGTAGGTATGTCTGTTAAGCAGTTAAAACGAATGATTACGGTTGAAGCTGCTACTTATGCTGTAACGGGAAGTGTCGTCGGCAGCGTGTTAGGATTATTTCTACACCGCTTACTGTTTGATCTGATTATCGGTTCTATTTGGGGTGAAACATGGCAAGCTCCCGTTATTGTGTTGGTTGTAACCATTGGTGCTGCACTGCTCACTACTATTATTGCGGTAATATCGCCAGCAAGGGAAATTGAAAAAATGAGTATCGTTAATGTTGTGAACGCAGAATAACAGTAAATTGAATTTAGGTAGCCGGAACATGGTAATAAAAAAAACGTTGTTTTGGCGGTGGTATAGCTATGCCTTTTAAAGAACAACAATGCCTAACGGCGGTTTTGAAATAACATTCAAAGCCGCCGTATTCTTTTTTAAAAAATTGAATCACGGAGGGTGTATTAAAGTCACCCATTTTAAAGGACACGACGATATCTGTGGAGGTATCGTTATGTCTATTTCATTTTCTCTGCTAAGTAGGCAATTAAAAAAAGCTCACCATCATTATGGGGGAGTTGTGCGCATAAACACGAACCAATAGTTCGTGTTTACCACTACCATAGCTTCTCAAAAGGTACACAGGAGGGCATGATTTTACCCCCTGTGTACCTTTTGTTTTTATTGCTTCCTCGGTGCCGTTCTCCTCCCTTCCTTCAGATTTTCACCTGAACATATTGAAAATTTGGAGTTTAAAGTATATGAGAAAGTACACATTGGTCGTAAATGGGAAAAGAATTCCTGTTACCTACGAGGTATATAAAGCCTATTATCAGGAATACGAACATGAGAGATACCTGAAAAACAAAACTACCAAACATGAACACTCTTTGGAGCAATTCATTGAAACTGGCGTATCAATAGAATTTATTTGCTTGGACAGTTTAACTCCTGTTGAGGATGAAGTCCTGAAATCTGAACAAATAAGCCATCTTCATTACTGTTTGGACAAGCTAAGCGCAGAGGAACAGAAAATCATCAATGGCATCTTTTTTGAAGAAAGACAGAGAAACAGGTAACTCAGCTATTGCAAATATCTGCTTCGGCAGTCGGCCACAGGAAACGCAAAATTTTGAAAGCCTTGTTTCAGGAAATGAAAAGCTACTACAGGTAAGTCGTACTTGTTTTACAGGAAAGGCTCCCCGAGATTCGTTTCGGGGAGCTTTGTCACACTTGTGGTGGGTTTGACCTTTATAAGCGCTTGTAAGCGGCACAAATGCCCCACAGTGGCTTTTTCTCTTTGAGGTGGTTCAATTTCCTTTACCTCATACTTAAAGCGTTTTGTGGATCATATTTTGCTTTCTTTTCTGTCTATAAACCTTTGAGTGCAAAACTGCTCTAACACGCTGTTTTCTTGTTGTTCCCGAAAGTGACATCAAAGAAAGAAAACTGTCATCCCAATGGTGAGCTGTCGGTAGGATGGCGGTGTGGGTGTTCTTTTTTAGTTTACTAGCTGATTGGCCTTAAATTACAGTCTGTCCACGGGCTTATTCCAAACCCATTACTGCCATTTATATATTTAATAGTGACAGTGGCGGTCCCATCCGATACTGGAATGGCAGCCGTTCCCAACGCTGGTGCATCCCCGTTAAAGGTAAAGGTCCGGGTTATCGGGGTTTGACTGTCTGTAAAAGCAAATGCCGTATTTCCAATGGTTTGCAATCCGGCGGGCAGATCGATGGTTGTTAGCCCCAGACAACCATAAAAAGCTGAGATTGGAATGCTGGTGACCTGACTTGGAATCGTAATAGCCGTTAATCCCGTGAAATAAAAGGCATTGATACCGATTGTTGTCAGGGTCTCCGGCAGCGCCAGGGTTTTTAATACGCTACAATTACCAAAAGCGTAGTCGCCAATCGTGGTGACTGTGTCGGGCAGTATGATATTGCTCAAAGATTTGCACCCCGAAAAACTTGACCCCCCTATGATTGACAGTTGCGATCCTGAATCGAAGGTGACCATTGTCAGATTGCGACAATTGTTAAAAGCCATTGTCCCAATACTGGTCACCTTTGCCGGGATAGTCACCGCCGTAATGCCCATATCCCCACTATTGATTTCTGCTTGGGTCTTGCCAAAAGCGGCGTCCCCAATAGCGACAACCTCGATCGGTGTTCCATTAACGTCTATCGTGTCCGGAATCACCACATCCTTGTTATCGCCATAATATTTGGTAATGGTGGCTTTGTTGTCGGTAACTGATACGTCATAACTCTCGGTCACTGTTACAATGCAGGTTTGATAAAATGTATGAGTGGGAGTTGTCGATCTAATGGTTGCCGTTCCTTCGCTGATCCCGGTAACCAACCCATTGGCATCTACCGTGGCCACCGCGAGATTGTCAAACAACCACTCTAACGTCGGGTCAGTGGCATTAGCCGGTTCCACCGTGGCATTCAGTTGGGCCGTTTTGGTCACCCCTACCGAAAGTATTGTTTTGTCCAGGCTGACCCCCGTCACTTCAACAGTCGGAATCGCCGCCGATTTTACATCCGACAGCAGTGATTCCCCATCAGCATCCCGAGCCTTGACAGCGAAATAATAGAGCTGCCTAGGCTCCAACCCGGTTTCGATTTTTGCTTTTGCTTCGGTCACAGGGATAATAGTAGCATCTGAAAGATCACTTTTTTTACTAAAATAGACCTGATAGCCCGTTGCATTGGTAACTGCTGCCCAGCTTAAATCAACCGTCGGGGTGCCGGTATTGGTGGCCGTCGGGTCAGTCTGAGTTGGTTTTTCTAGAATAACCGCTTTGGTATACCCAGCCCAATCCACTGTTGTAAAGCCGATATAATTCTCATAATACTTGATCGTCGGAATGTGAGTAACGGTGATCGGAATCGCACTGGCACCTAGCGCCCCCGGCACATCGCCCCGGAAGGTATAGCTGCGGCTGGCTGGTGCTTTGCCCGCATCAAAACCAAAGGCAGCATTTCCAATCGAAATGACCCCTTTAGGGATCTCGATATCCGTCAACTTGGAACAGTTATTAAAGGCTTCAGTCCCGATGGCGGTCAGTCCCGATGGTAGCGTCACACTGGATAAATTGCTGCACCCGGAAAAGGCCTGATCGGGAATGGCCGTTACCGCTACGGGAATCGTGATGTAATTCAAAATAGTGCAACCTTCAAAGGCATTACTTCCTATCGAGGTTACTGAATTTGGCAGAATCAGAGAACTCATATGGTTGTTAGCAAAGGCCGAAGCGCCAATCGTCTCAAGGGTTGAATCCGGTGCAAAGGTTACTGTGCCCATGAAAAAACAGTTTCCAAAAGCGTGATAACCGATTTCTTTAACCGTTTTGGGAATCACCACAAATTCAATAGCGGAACTTTGAAAAGCGCCGGTACCAATGGCCGTAATGGTTAACCCGTCAATGATTTCCGGGATGTCAATGTCCGTGCTGCTGCCGTTCATCCCGATGATCGTGCCAATGCCGTCCCCGGTTTGGGTCACCTTAAAGCTGGTGGTCACGGTTACCGCACAGCTGGCCGTCTGCGACCCAGCAAGATTACTGGCGGTGACGATAATGGTGGCCGTCCCTTCATTTTTCCCAGTAACCTTCCCGGTGGCATCCACTGTGGCAATGCTATCGTTGCTGGATGACCAGGTTATGGTCTTATCGGCGGCATTGGTCGGCAGCACTGTAGCGTTCAGCTGGGCCGTTTTGGTCACTCCCACCGAAAGGATAGTATGATCCAGGGTCACGCTTTCGACTGGAATCGGCGTTACTATTACTGAGCACGTATTAGGAAAACCGCCATCCTCAGTTATTCCCTGCATTATTGCTGTCCCGGGTGCTACTGGCGTAATCATCCCGGTTACGGCATCCACCGTCGCGATGCCGGGAGTTAACGAAGACCAGAAAACCTTTTGGTGGGTAGCATTGGTGGGCGTAAATGTAGCGCTTAACTGACCCGTGTGACCCATCACAAGGGTCAATTTGTCTACCCCCACTGATAAAGCAGTGACCGGAACTGGATAAGGAATCGGTACTGGTATCACTTGCGACCACTTCGAGATTCCATCATCGTCCCTGGCCATGATTGAAAATTGATAGGTTTTTCCACTAATTAAGTCGGTGGTGATTACAACTGAATTGACATCGGTATCCGCAATATTTTTGACGGTGCTAGGACTGTTGGTGTCAATGACACCAATCTGATAAGAGGAAGCACCAATGACTGGATCCCAGGTTAAATTGACTGTTGGCGTCGGAGCACACGCTACTATAGCACTTAAATTGGTCGGCTGTGTCAAAATAACCGCCTTGTCGGGATACCCATCCCAATCCGTTGTGGTAAAGCCAACATAGTTCTCATAATAACGAATCTTCGGTTGGGGAGTGGTCGGAAGCGCCCCGGCATCCAGTGTCGTCGGCACATCGCCCCGGAAGGTATAGCTGCGGTTGGCTGGTTCTTTGCCCGCATCAAAATCAAAGGCAGCACTACCAATCGTATAGACCAGTGGCGGGATGGTGATATCTGTCAACTGAGTACAGTTTTTAAAGGCTTCCACCCCGATGGTAGTCAGCCCCGATGGTAGTGTCACACTTGATAAATTGCGACACCCGGAAAAGGCCTGATCCGGAATGGCCGTTACCTTTTCCGGCAAGGTCATGTTCCACACATAGCTGCCAGCAAAGGCCCTAACGCCAATCGTCTCCAGGCTTGAGTCCATTGGAAAGCTCACCGATTGCAATTGGTTGCAATTGTAAAACGCATCGCTGCCGATTGTTTTAACCGACTTGGGAATCGCTACTGTGTTAAAACCAGAATCTGAAAAAGCATTAATTCCAATCGTCTCAAGGGTTGAGTCCGTTGCAAAGTCCACCGATCTGAGTGAGTAGCAAGAAGCAAAAGCAAGATAACCAATTACTTTAACCGACTTGGGAATCATTACCTTTTCAATAGTGGAACCCATAAAAGCATTGCTACCGATGGCGGTAATGGTTAACCCGCCAATGGTTTCCGGGATCGTAATGTCTGTGCTGTTGCCGTTCATCCCGGTGATCATGCCGATGCCCTCGGCGGTTTGGGTCACCTTAAATTTGGTCACGGTTACCTCGCAGCTAGCCGACTGCGCCCCATCAGCCGAAATGGCGGTAATGGTGACCGTCCCTTCTTTATTGGCACTCCCAGTGACCTTCCCGGTGGCATCCACCGTGGCAATGGTGGCATCGCTGGTTGTCCAGGTGACCGCTTTATTCGTCGCATCCGCCGGTGCTACCGTGGCCACCAGGGTTTCCGTATCATTGAAAGACAAGATCAAATCTTTTTTATTCAGACTTACCCCTGTGACGGGAATAATGGTGGGTGTTCCCCCGCCACTGCCGCCGCCACTATCCGGTGTCGGAAAGACCGGTGGAATCACCACACCCGGTTCCACGGTATGGGAACCGGGTTTCTTGTCAAAGACGACGCCATCGGCTTTAACCTCGGCTTTCGCCACGGTGCCCTGACCTTTAACCGCCGCTTTGCCATCCAGCACCAGATCACTGACCGTGGTACCGGCCGCGACGGTTACCGTACTACCGGCGGCCCCGGCACTCACCTTCATCGTCCCGATAGTGGTGGTAGCGCCCTGGGTGGTCACGGTCATGTTGGGGGCATTGACTTCCACGCTGTCAAACTTACCTTCCAAAATAATCGTTTCCCCGGTAGCGTCTTCAGCGATCACGACCGCCAGCCCATCTACATCCGTGGCCACAATCCGCACGGCTCCACTGGCGGTTTTCTCCATGATAATGCGGCTGTACGCACCGCCGTTGATCTTAATGCTGTTAACCCCGCCGCCGCGGACAACGGTATCGCCCTTAACTGTGACGTTGTTCAGGGTGACGTTGCCGTCCCCCACGGCCTCACTAATGGTCAGATTACCCTGAATCACCAGATTCTGGAGAGTTACCCCATCGGCTGCGACAATTACATCACCGGCCACTGTTTCAGTGCCAGTGGTCGGGCCGTAAGTACCGACCTTGTCATAAACCGTCGGCTCAATTGGTTCCGGTGGATCAACCGCGGTTTTAACTACCTGTACCAGCAGCGCTTCCAGACGCAGCGAACTCCCGACCGTGCCTAACTGCGCACCATCGGCCAGCCACTGGGTTTTATCAGCCGGCAGATCGCCAACATTCTGAACATGGCCGCGATACTGAACGCTATAACCCGTCAACGCTTTCCCGGCGCGATCAGTCAAAACAATCTTGACCGCTTCAATTCGCAGGCCGTCCCCCCGAGTACCGGCATAGGCACCGTCTTTGGGCCAATCGGCGGAATCGTTCTCGTCATACAGCCAGCCCTTATTCTGAACATGGACGTTATAACGCAATTCCATCCCCTCGGGAACGGTTCCCGTCAACTTAATTTCAAAGCCCTCAATCCGCTTGCTCTGACCAACCGTGCCGATGATTTCGGGACTGTCGACCCAGCTGCCGTCAAGTGGGTAATCGCCCTGATCTTGAATGTGGCCCCGGTAGGAAACTCCCACGGGATTATCAGCAGCCCAGACCGTTAGCGGTAACCATAAAAAAAGTAATGTGATCAAAGCACACTGGTAAACGAGTTTATTATTCATTTTTCTCCTGCCATTTTCATCTATTTAGAATATTGTCTTAATTTTATCACTTCTATAAAAACCAGTCCATCTTTAAATGGCGTAGTTCCTCATCGCGTTTTTTGTCAGGGTCCGTCTAACCACATATTTGCTGTAGTATTATATGTGTAGGTACCGGCAGCACTGCTCTTAACACTTTGGTAGTAAGTATTAAACACGCTACCATACTTGCCTAGTGACGCGGCATCACCAAGTGAAACATTCGCACCAATTCTAATCGTCGTCAACGCATTGCCAGTAAACGCACTTTCTTTTATCTCCGTCACACTATTTGGGATCGCTATTGACTTGAGCGCACAGTCGAGAAAAGCAGAGGGGCCAATAGTTAAAAGCTGTGAACCACAGTCAAAATCGACACTTGACAGGGAATAACATTTCCCAAACGCCTTGCTCCCGATGGTTTTTACGCTGGCGGGAATCTTGATTGATGTTAATCCTGAACTATAAAATGCAATCTCACCAATCGTCTCAAGTTGCGAAATGCCATCAAATTCGATGGATAATGAATTCTTGTTATTATCCGCAAACGCTCGATCGCCAATGGACGTCACACTGGCCGGGATTGTTACGGATGTTAGCGCACACTCATAAAAGGTCTCTGGACTAATTTCCTTAAGCTTTGAGTTGGATTCAAAACTGACAGTTTCTAATTTATTACAATACTTAAAAGCACCATCACCAATCGCTGTTACACTAGCGGGGATCGACACCGATATCAAATCACGTTTTTCAAATGCATGACTTCCTATTGTCTCAAGCTGTGAACCACTGTCAAAAGTGACACTTATCAGCGGGGTCTCTTTAAACGCCTCCTCTCCAATCGCTGTCACACTGGCTGGAATCGCGATTGCTTTCAATTTCGAATGTGAAAATGCCAGGTTCCCAATTATCTTAAGCAGCGATCCGCTTTCAAAACTGATGTTGTTCAAATTTGATGAACTAAAAGCCCGATCGCCAATGGCCGTCACACTGGCCGGGATGGTGATATTGGTCATCGCACAATAATTAAACGCATTCACTCCGATGGTCGCAAGTTGTGAACCGCTTTCAAATATGATGCTTTTTAATTCATTGCAATTTGAAAAGGCACTATTGCCAATGATTGTGACGCTGGCCGGGATTGTAATCGAGGTAACCGCCTGATAATAAAAGGCAAAGTTACCGATTGTCTTAAGCTTTGAAACACTTTCAAAACTGACGTCTGAACACCTATTTCCATAAAAGGCATAATCCCCAATGGTTGTCATTCTGGCCGGAATTATTAGTGAACTCAACGAACACGCATTAAAAGCGCGGTTTCCAAGAGACAACGACTCTGATCCCGGATCAAACGTGACGGTTAACACCGGACATTCCGCGAAGGCATAATCTCCGATGGCTGTCATTCTACCCGGAATCGTCACCGAGCTTAACGGACACTTATAAAAAGCCCAGCTTCCAATTGTCAGCGGGCTTGTCCCACTCTTAAAAATAACGTTAGACAGGGTCGTGCTTTCGTAAAAAGCACTATTTCCAATCGCAGTTACTCTGGCCGGGATAGTGATGGTTGAAAGCATCAAATTAGCAAAGGCCTTATCACCAATTGTCAGCGGCTCTGAGCCGTCTTCAATTATAACTTGCGAGAGACCTTTGCAGTTTCCAAAAATTTCCATTCCCAGAGAAGTTGCTCTGGCCGGGATGGTGATGGCCTTAAGCGCACAGTGAAAAAAAGCGCGGTCCCCGATTGTTAACGGCTTTGTACCGCTGTCGAAGATGATGGTGGGGCTATAGCTTCCATTAAAAGCATCATCGCCAATGGTTGTCACGCTGGCCGGAATAGCGACTGCATTCAGTGCACAATGACTAAAGGACGCTATTCCAATTGTCTCAAGCTGAGTACCACCATCATACATGATTTGTGAAAGATCATTGCAATTCTCAAAAGCATAATTGCCAATCGTTTTTAAGGTACCCGGGATGGTTATGGTCTTAATCGCACACGCATTAAACGCATAATCCCCGATTGACACAAGCTTCATGCCACCTTCAAGTATAACAGTTGAAAGATTTGTACAACCCTTAAAGGCATTATTACCGATTGTGACCATATTTGTCTTTATCATCACCTCTGTCAGCGTTGTATTGTTCTCAAATACCGATTCACCAATGGCAACCACTGGTTTAAAATCAATCGCGTCTGGCAATGAAAGCTTGCTCTCATTGCCGCTATATTTGGTAATTGTGATCTTGCCATCCGCTTCACTGTAAGCAAAAGGTATCACATTCATGATGCAGCTCTCCGAACAGGAGCCATCAGCCGAACGAACAGTAATAATGAAATTCCCAACACTGAGCGCGGTGATCAGTCCATTTTCATCTACTGTTGCCACTGACGGATTGTTGCTGGTAAAGTTTAACGCCATGTTGCTGGCATCAGCCGGTTCCACGGTCACCGGTAGTTGAAACTTCATGCCTATACCCATGGTTTTTAGCGAGGGCTGAAGCTTTATCCCGGTTACCGGTTGTATAACATTCACTGTACAGCTAGCAACTTTAGCACCATCGACAGATGCAACGGTGATAATGGCGGTTCCTTTTTTATTTCCGGTAACCATCCCGTTAGCATCCACCGTGGCGATGCTTTTGTCGTTGGATGACCAGGTTAGAGTCTTATCAGCGGCATTGGTCGGCGTTACTGTGGCAATCAACTGAGCCGTTTTGGCCACCGCCACAGAAATGGTGTCTTGGTTTAGGGTCACCTTTTCCACTTGAACCGGTGTTACTGTCACTGAGCACGTATTCGTAAAACTGCCATCCTCAGTTTTTCCCTGCATTATTGCTGTCCCGGATGCAACTGCCGTAATCACCCCGGTTGCGGCATCCACTGTCGCGATGCCGGGAGTTAACGAAGACCAGAAAACCTTTTGGTGGGTAGCATTGGTGGGCGTAAATGTAGCGCTTAACTGACCCGTGTCACCCATCACAAGGGTCGATTTGTCTACCCCCACTGATAAAGCAGTGACCGGAACCGGATAAGGAATCGCTACTGGTATCACTTCCGACCACAGCGACGTCCCATAATCATCCCTGGCCATGATCGCATATTCAAAGGTTTCTCCACTGATTAAGTCGGTGGTGAGTGTTACTGAATTGACATCGGTAGCTGCTATAATTATGAGGGTGCCGGAACTATTGGTGACGATAACACCAACCTGATAAGATGAAGCGCCATCGACTGGATCCCAGGTTAAATTGACTTTTGGCGTCGATGCACATTCTGCCGTAGCACTTAAATTGGTCGGCTTTGCTAAAATAACCTCCTTGTTGGTATACCCGTACCAATCCCCTATTTCAAAGCCGGCATACATCTCATAATACCGGATCTTCGGTTGGGGAGTTTTAGGAATCGCACTGGCACCTATCGCCCCCGGCACATCGCCCTGGAAGGTATAGCTGCGGCTGGCTGGAGCTTTGCCCGCATCAAAACCAAAGGCAGCATTCCCAATCGAAATGACCCCTTTAGGGATCTCAATATCCGTCAACTTGGAACAGTTATTAAAGGCTTCAGCCCCGATGGCGGTCAGTCCCAATGGTAACGTCACACTGGATAAATTGCTGCACCCGGAAAAGGCCTGATCAGAAATGGCGGTAATGGTCAACCCGCCAATGGTTTCCGGGATCGCAATGTCCGTGCTGCTGCCGTTCATCCCGGTGATCGTGCCGATGCCATCCGTGGTTTTGGTCACCTTAAATCTGGTCACGGCTACGGTGCAATTAGCCGACTGCGTCCCATCAGCCGACGTGGCGGTAATGGTAGCCTCCCCTTCGGTGTTGGCACTCCCGGTGACCTTCCCGGTGGCATCCACCGTGGCAATGGTGGCATCGCTGGTTGTCCAGGTGACCGTTTTATTCGTCGCATCCGCTGGTGCTACCGTGGCCGCCAGGATTTCAGTATCATCGAAAGACAAGATCAAAGCCGATTTATTCAGACTTACCGCGGTAACAGCAATCGGCCCCGGGGGTGTTACCCCACCACTATCCGGCGTCGGAAAGACCGGTGGAATCACCACGCCCGGTTCCACCGTAACGGCGCCGGGTTTCTTATCAAAGACCACGCCGTCGGCTTTAACCTCGACTTTGACCACATTGCCCTGACCTTTAACCGCCGCTTTGCCATCCAGCACCAGATCACTGACCGTGGTACCGGCCGCGACGGTTACCGTACTACCGGCGGCCCCGGCACTCACTGTCATCGTCCCGATAGTGGTGGTAGCGCCCTGGGTGGTCACGGTCATGTTGGGGGCATTGACTTCCACGCTGTCAAACTTACCTTCCAAAATAATCGTTTCCCCGGTAGCGTCTTCGGCAATCACGACCGCCATTCCATCTACATCCGTGGCCAAAATCCGGACGGCGCCGCTGGCGGTTTTCTCCATGACAATGCGACTATACGCACCGCCGTTGATCTTAATGCTGTTAACCCCGCCGCCGTGGACAAAGGTATCGCCCTTAACCGTGACGTTATTCAGGGTGACATTGCCATCGCCGACAGCTTCACTGATGGTCAGATTACCCTGAATCACCAGATTCTGGAGGATCACGCCATCGGCAGCGATGGTTACATCACCGGCCACTGTCTCAGTGCCAGTGGTCGGGCCGTAAGTACCGGCCTTGTCATAAACCGTCGGCTCAATTGGTTCCGGTGGATCAACCGCGGTTTTAACTACCTGCACCAGCAGTGCTTCCAGCCGCAGCGAACTCCCGACCGTGCCTAACTGCGCACCATCGACCAGCCACTGGGTTTTATCAGCCGGCAAATCGCCAACATTCTGAACATGGCCGCGATACTGAACGCTATAACCCGTCAACGCTTTCCCGGCGCGATCAGTCAAAACAATCTTGACCGCTTCAATTCGCAGGCCGTCCCCCCGAGTACCGGCATAGACCCCGTCTTTGGGCCAATCGGCGGAATCGTTCTCGTCATACAGCCAGCCCTTATTCTGAACATGGACGTTATAGCGCAATTCCATCCCCTCGGGAACGGTTCCCGTCAACTTAATTTCAAAGCCCTCAATCCGCTTGCTCTGACCAACCGTGCCGATGATTTCGGGACTGTCGACCCAGCTGCCGTCAAGTGGGTAATCGCCGCGGTCCTGGATATGGCCGCGGTAGCTAACCCCGACTGGGCTGTCAACCGCCAACGCCGTTGATGGAAGAAATAAAAATACCAGTGTAATCACAGCCCACCAGTAAAATAGTTTATGCTTCATCGTTTTTCTCCTATTGTTCTAATTTTTCTTCATATTTAATGCTTTAATTATATCACTTTCAGAATATCGGTGTCGACTCTCAAAAAGGCGTAGTTTTTACCCAAAAAGGCGTAGTTTATACCAAAGTCAGCCGCTCAAATCAATTGCTTTTCAGTAAACGTGTGCAATTTAAACCATCAAACCCGCCCGCTCTAAACCATTTGCACAGGTGTCGGATTAATAGATAATCCATCCATTTGCCGCAGGACAAATTTCCCCCATTTACACCATCCCCCGAAACGGTTATACTTATGAAATAACCTAATTAAGGATACTTATATAACTGCACCATCAAGGAGGAAACCCTATGTCCGTTATCCAAAACATGATCCAAACATATAATCTCGTTTATCAGGTACAAAAAGATTATCCCCTGGAAATCATCGTCACCACCGATCTTTATCATGAGCGGCTAAAACTGGCTAATACCAAATGCGACCAGGCTATTATTAAAGCATCCAAACAAGAGCTTGATGACAGCCTAAAACTGCTGGTACTACCCGATGAGCAGGATGATCATTACTATTTACTACTCCATGAAGATCTCTTTGATGAAACCCAGCAATACGGCCAAGCCATTGCCTACGAATACACCCGATTGATTGACTTTGCTGATATTAAAGAAAAATACGGTGTTGCTAATTTGCGGGCCGCCCAATTCCCCGATTCCGCCTGTTTTTTATTCTTGGCCGAAGTCCGGGCCTGGTTCCGGGGGTTTTACCTTTACTACAACCTGACCAGCGTTGAAAACAAAGCGGTACTTTTTTCTTATCTCTGTGGTACTGTCCCGGAATACGAAAGCCTGCTTTCTTTTGATCTGACTGCCCACATGCAGGCATTAGCCGAATTCTATGGACAAGCTCTGGCAATCGGGTCCTATGTAAATTTCGATGTGAGCCTCCCGGATTACTTAAAACGCCATCACGTCCATGAGCTGCTTAAAGCTGTCCAAGACAATATTAACACGATCAGCATCTTTGAGAATTACGATGTGATCCATAAGGCCTATGAGGATTTTATTCAGATCAAATCCAAGGAAACGGCCCCCCATGTTCACAGCCACACTTGCAACCATACCCATCACGATCATTAAATCTTATCTTCCCATTGTCTGGCGCAAGCCGAAAGCGATGTCTGCGACACTTTTGAAACTGCGAAAAAGGTTGAATTAATCCGGATAACACAGTACAATTAAGTCATACTGCTGTATCGTTATACTACCGTACCGACCAATTGTTAAACGCTTGTTCGCTGCGGGATCGGATAGTAAAAGCAACTTATATAAGAGACGAAAATCGCAAAATTCTGGAGAAGAAATTGGAAATAACAACGCACAAAATTATCTGTACAGAAAAGACATTTAATATCAGTGAAGTCATCCGACAAAAGAGACTAATGGCTTATTTTCAACCCATTATGTCCGTCACTGGGAGAAAAATATTGGGATTGGAAGGCTTGATCCGTGGGATTATTCCGGGTTCAACCCAAATTATCCCACCAAAGCTGCTTTTTGACGCTGCTGCTAAAGTCGGGCTGACGACCCCACTGGATCGGGCTTGCCGGGATGCAGTTCTTACTGCCTTCCGGGATTATCATCAGACAAATCGGGACTTGCTCTTATTTCTCAACCTGGACACGGCCATCATCGATGAGGTGGGCGGCTCCAATTACCTTTGGGAACAAGTTAATAGCAGCGGCATCAGTCCTAAAAATATCGTCATCGAAATCAATGAGTCAAAAGCTATGGACGCCCAAGGCTTGACCCAATTTGTGACCACCTATAAAAACAAGGGCTTTTTGATCGCTCTGGACGATGTCGGTGCCGGTTTTTCCAATATGGACCGTATCGCCGGCTTAAAACCAGACATCGTCAAAATTGACCGCTCCATTATTGCGGATATCGATCGTATTTATCACAAGCAGGAAGTCTTTAAATCGCTGGTAAATCTGACTAATAAGATTGGTGCCCTGATTGTCGCCGAAGGGGTGGAAACCCGGACCGAAGCGATTCAGGTGTTAAAATTGGGTGGTCAGGTAATCCAGGGTTTCTATTTTGCCAAACCCAGCGATGATTTTGTTCTCAAAGCTGAACTGATTGCTAAAACCGCTTTGGTGGTAGACAACTATAAAGCCCTGTTGCTCCAGGAGCTGGAGGATTACAATCAGAAGTGTCTGGCTTACACCCAAACCGTTAATGGGATGATCAAAGCTCTGGCGGTGGTGGATCACCCCAATGAATTTGACAACCAGCTCCTCCAATGCCTGATCCTCACAGAAGCGGTGGATTGTGCCTATGTGCTGGATGAATCCGGAATTCAATGCAGCGACACAATTGGTGCCAAAAACATGGGTGCCTGCGAAAAACTGGTGTTTCATTCTGCTAAGATGGGGGTCGATCACTCAATTAAAAACTTCTATTATAATCTGATCAAACGCAAACAGGATACCTACATTTCCGAACCCTATGTCTCGATGGCTACCGGGAATCTCTGCATCACCTATTCCCGGGTTTTTCGACTGGCAGCCAAAAAATACATCCTCTGCGTCGATTTTTTAGAAACCCAGCAACCCCTCCCTGTTAGCCCCTAAACGGCATAAAAAAGATGAACCCGCGGGTTCATCTTTTTTTATATTGGCTGAAATCGACCTTCGCCGGGATCTGCTGTCCGGTGAGATCGTTAAAATAGTTATAGGCTGTTTTGTCGGTAAAGCTGCCGTCTGAAAAAAGAATATTCTTTTTTATTTTCACCTGAAGCTCATAAAGAATCCGGGTCAGTTCCTCGGCTTCAGCTTCATCCATTATAAACTTAATCCCATACTCAAAGAGATTGCCCTCCGCTTCCTGGCTCCAAACTGGGGTGCCCAAGGCAATGATTTCTTTTCCTAAAAGAGTCGTGCTAAACTTGAGGGTGAAATCCCGTTCCAGTGGAAACTGGATGTTGGATATAAAGCAAAGCCCACCGGGACCAATATTTTTAATCAGGGCCTTTGAATTTCCCACGTTCATTTTTTTGTCTTTAATTCTCAAAATTGTCAGATCTGTTCGTAATAGATCACGAAAGGCCTGTCTGAAATAGCGTCGCCTTTCAACTTGGGGTTTAAATGTTGTGTTGCTGAGAACCGGTCGGCACTTTCCTTTTTCCAGCAGTTCATCAATTTTCAAAAAGGGAACGGGTCGTGAGTAAAGGTATCCCTGCCCTGAAAAACAATTATTTTCTCTGAGAAATGAAAGCTGATCCCAATTCTCGATGCCTTCGCAAACCAGTTTAATGCGCAACTCCTTGGTCAGATTAATAATCGCCTGGGCAATGATGGCTGTTGTCCTATCTGCCATAATATTCTTTAAAAAGGACGCATCCATTTTTATGATATCAATATTAAAGTACTGCAAGTAACTGAGCGAAGAATAACCGGTACCAAAATCATCCAGTGCGACTTGAATGCCCGCCGACTGGAGTTTTTCAATATCATCAATGGCTTTATAAGCATTTTCGATAATCAGGCTTTCAGTCAGTTCGACGATCAGATATTTGGGATCCATCTCATATTCTGCTAATATAGCGGTAATATTGTTGACAAAATCACGCTCGTAAAACTGGATGCTGGAGAAATTAACCGAAACATAGACCGGTTCGTAGCCCTTCATCATCCAATAACGATGATCTTCACAAACTTTCCTGAGTACCCATTTCCCCATTTCTACAATGGCGCCGGTTTCTTCGGCCAGGAAAATAAATTCTTCCGGCGAGACAATTCCCCAATCCGGATGATTCCAACGAATCAAGGCTTCAACGGCTAAGATCCCATTGTTTTTTATCCGTACCATGGGTTGATAAAAAACCATAAACTGATCGCGTTTAACGGCCATTCGTAAATCGTGGCGCAGTTGGAGCTGTTTATAGTTTTGGATGTTGAGCTCTGAGGAATAAAACCGATAGCCGTTTTTGCCCTCTTTTTTAGACCAAACCAGGGCGATGTTGGCATACTGAACCAACTGTTCAATTTCATCCGGCGCTTGAGCTTCTGTCGTCAACTCGTCCTCTTGCTCCCCATCTTTTACTTGTATTTCGAGCGGATAAACACTGACTCCCACATTCACATTGACATCAAATTCATAGATATCTATTTTAAAGGGACGGTCAAAAAAATTGATAACTTCCAAAACCCTGGCTTCGTAGGACTCCAGGTTAATTAATTTCTCAATGACAATGGCAAACTGGTCTTCAGAATACCGAGAAATCAGGGTATCTTTTCCCAAAAGCCCCCGTAGTCGCATGACAATCTGAACAATCAGCTGTTGCCCGATATTAAATCCCATCGAATGATTGATTTCTTTAAACCCTTCAAAGTCCAGCATTAACACAATCAGGCTTTGCTGGTCAATTGTCGCTTTTAGGCATTTTTCAGCTAGCTCTTTTTTAAACTGATTTTGTTTGGGCAGAGAGGTTGTTTCGTCATAGGATGCCAGCTTTTCTATTTTCCGTTGCATGATGATACGATCAGTTACATCCCGAAAATCCAGAACTAATCCCTGAATGATGGGATGATCCAGAAAATTCTGGATATGAACCTCAAGGTAAATGGGCTTCTCGGTTTTTCTACCAAAGGTAATAATCCCCGTTTCCGGGCTCTCTTTATTTTCCATGGCGCTATGAATCAGGCCCTTTAAATAAGCCGCTTCATCGTGATCATAATAGTTATAGACACTTTTACCGATCATACTCCCGGGATTGTAATTAATAACTTTTTGAGAGGTATCACTGATATATTTAATAATGCCATTCTCGTCAATAATCTCAAAAACCATCCCGGACTCCTGAATGAGCATTCTTGTTCGTTGCTGTATTTTGTCGATCTCCTGCTGTTTGGTTTCGATGGCGCGTTCGAACTCTTTTTTTTCGGTAATATCCTGGATGGTCCCGTAAGCCCGCATCATCTGACCGCTTTCATCAAGCTTAAATTCTGCTACTTGAAAAACATCACGAAAGGTCCCATCTTTTCTAATTACCCTAAATTCAAGTTCAAAAGGATCTTCAGTTAACTGACCGGACATGGAAGCAATAATGATATCACGATCTTCCGGATGCACCCGGCTCATGAAATCTTCAAAGGTTCCCTTAAACTCCCCGGTTGTGATGCCAAAAATGCGGAGCGCTTCATTCGACATGAAATTCTCCTCTTTCCTGACATTCATTTCCCAGCTTCCGATTTTTGCCAGTCGCTGCGCTTGCTCAAGATTCTTTTTAATGAAGCTAATTTCATTTTCCAGTTTTTTAATTTCAGTGATGTCCTGGATGGTTCCCACCAGATCCGTGTTTAGTCCGTCCTTGTTCTTAATGGGCTCCCCTACCAGACGCAGGTATTTAATGGTCCCGTTTCTTAATTGAATCCGGTATTGGAGATCAAATTTTTCACGGGCTAACCGTTTTTGAGTTAACTCTTCTAAAACACAACGATCTTCCGGATAGGTGAAGTCAATTAATTCAATAACGGTCCCTCTAAACTCTTGTGGTTTGAGATCATAAATTCGATAGATTTCGTCAGACCAGAAGAGTTCATTTTTTACCGCATTGTATTTCCAACTGCCTAGGCCAGCAACCTTTTGGCCTAAATTCAGGTTCTCACCCAGCTCTTTTAAACTGTTTTCAATAATTTTTTCACTGGTAATATCCTGAAGCGCACCAATAATTTTTTTTGGCTTACCCATTTCATCCACCAGGGTTCGGGTTTTTTCTTTGACAAATTTTTCATTTCCCTGACCGGTGATAATTTGATATTCCAGTTCCTGATCCTTTCCCAAAAATGCCAGCTCACGTGAATTTTTTACCTTGTTCACATCTTCTTTGCTGACATATTGAAAATAAGACTCCGCATTTTCTCCTAATTGATCAGGAGCTGTCTCAAAAATACGATAATACTCATCGGTAAAATAGACCGTATCATTCCCAATTTCGTAGGTCCAACTTCCCGTTTTCATCATTTCCTGAGCATGACGACGATTCTCGAGGTACCATTGATCCTTTTCCGGTAAAGTTGACGATTCTTTTAATTTTATGCGATTAAATAAGTTATCTAATGCCATCCTGCTCACCACCTCTCCATAACGCCCGGTTTGAGTACATCCTGACTGTAAATCCCATTATTCTCCCATAAATATCCGGCTTCATCTGGTATCAGATGATAGAATTTATAATAGCCAATTTGACGGTCGCCGTTTTTATCCAACCGCAATACCCCGCCAACCCCGCGGAAGCCGTTATTATCGACATAGGTGTTGATTGTTTCCGGGGTTGCAGCGGTGCCTTCAGATAGATAGGCACAACCCAACAGCCAGATCCCATCAAATGAACTGATCAGACTTTCCTTTAGTGGTTCATCGGTTTTCAGTTTGCTATTGATAACATAATAGAGCGGATCAAACTTATCGCCATAGGGGCTAAAGTCGATGGTGGTATAATCAACCGAAGCCGCATTTTGAGCGGCAGTTTGATCAGCCAGCACTGCCTTGGAAAGGGCTGAGCTGTCAGTTCCGTACCATTTCACCTGCAACAGCGGGCTGGCGTCGCCGATACGGCCAAACAAATCGACAATCTCAGCATATGAAACGGTTAATACGGCTGTTCTAGCAGCATCCCCGGTTTCGACAGCCGCCTCAGCCTGGGCCAGCGTCGCACTATAATCATCACTAGCCGGATCGTAAGCCACAGCCATCACATCACCGACAAAGGCCTGTTTCATCAGTTCCACCATATCCGTGCCATAACTATCATCCGCATGGATGATAACCAGTTTGTCAATGTTATCCTGTTTCAGCAAGCCCGACAGGGCTTTGGTTTCGATGCTGTCATTTAAGACCAGCCGATAGATCCGATCGGTCACGCTTAATGAAGCACTGGAGGATAACGGTGAAATCGCCACGATTCCCGCCGCATCGATGATCGGTTTAACCGCTTCCAGTTCGGTACTGTTAATCGGACCGATGATACTTGTAACGCCCTGATCGACCAGCTTTTGGGCCGCCTGCTTCGCCTGTTCGTTATCACTGCCGGTGTCTTCCGCCACCAGCGCTAATTCCAGATCCGAGCCCACCGATGCTGCATAGGTATTGAAACGTGTGATAGCCTGATCCAGAATCATCTGAATATCTTCACCGTTTTCCGAGCGGTTACCCGTCAATGGCAGCAATGCCCCAACCTGAACCTTGCCTCCATCGGCGGCCACTTTCCAGTCAATGGTTTGAATAATCGGCTCACCTTTTCCCAGATCGACAATATGTCCCTTACAGTTCCAGCTATAGCTATCGCCATCTTTAATGCAGATATAGCGCAAGTATTTAGAGCCGCGGGTATCCCCGTTTTCATCCATGGTATTAAAGGAACCAAAGGCATTTCTAAAATTGCCCGCAGCCCTAACCAGATTGGCTTTCAGGGTATCAAAATCGCTCACCTCATCCAGTTCCGGCGCCTGAGCGTAGGTATCTGCCAGCAACCACAGGGCGTCCCAGGTGGTGATGGCATAGGGAGAATAATCAGTGGCACCATTGAGCAATTCGCTGATTACCGGCATTGCATCCAGAGAAACCCCCTTATCTCCAAGGGTCAACCCTTCCATCCCGGTTTTTTCCAGGAAGGCAGCTACCTGAAGATCCGTTAAAATTGCCGGATTACCGATGATATCGGCGCTGGCGAACCATTTCATAGCCGACAGCTGATCATCAGTCATTACCTTTTTAATGAGATCTGCGCCAGTCTGACTGGGGGCAATTATCACCACGGCGGTATTGGTCGCATCCGCACCAGCTGCCAGTGATTTCACGCTTTCCGCTACACTGGCAAGATCTGGATTTTCAGCGGCTATGGCAACCGTTCCGATCACATCCATCCCCTGAGCCGGGGCCATTTGCTGAAGATAGGTATCATATCCCCGACCATAGGTATCATCCACAAAGACGGTAATGAGATGTTTCTTTTTGTAAACCGTATTCATAATCCGGGTCAGACCATCAACCTGACTGGCATCGGTACCCACCATTCGAAAGAAAGTGTCCGACTGAGATAATTCGGTGGCAGTTGCCGATGGACTTAGCAACAGCATCTTGTTGTCTTTGGCATACTGTACTACCGCCAGAGCCTCGTCACTGATCATTGGTCCGATCACTGTGGTAATTCCCGCTGCCTTTAGTGCTTCCAATTCGCTTAAGGCCTTATCCGGGTTACTCTGGGTATCCCGAATCTCCAGTACCATCTGCATCCCACGGTCAGCCAGATAATCATTGACAAATGGCAGCGCCGCATTTAACGCTGTTTCGCCAGCCGTTCCGGTGGCCTTCCAGGTCCCCGTAATCGGCAACAAGACCCCAATTTCAACCGTTCTCTTAGCCTGAACCGATGCTGCTGGCACCATAAAAAAACTAACTCCCAGTGCCAATGCCAAGACAAGGGTTAAAGTAATAATAGACTTTTTCATTTTTCCTCCTTTAAACTGATATTTTCGATTCCTGACTAATTATTTTAAATGTATTACAATCAGTATACGCTCTTATTTTTCGTTTAGCAATCACTTGTTTTATTTCATTTATACTTGCGCAATTTGAATCATTGATGAATACTCTTCACTACAAATAAAAACAGCACCAGGACTCTGGTTTAAAGTCCCGGTGCCGTTTGCTAAAAATGATTGTCAATCAGTAAATTTGCCCGTTTTAAAAAAGCGTCAATTACTTCAAGTTCTTCCCTCGCCAGTCCATCAAGGTAGGAAAAAAGTGGACTGTCATAATGATTATGATACTTTTGATGCGCCCGATAAGCATCTTTTCCTTTCTCAGTCAGATAAAGCCGCATCCTCTTTTTATCCGTTTCATCAATTGCCTTATAGACGACATTCTTCGCTTCCAGCTTTTTAATGGTTTTGGAAACCACCGCTCGGGTAATATTGAAGTTTCTCGCCATCTCCGATACAAAGATTCCCGGAAAATCGCCGATCATCTTGATCATATGAATTTCCCCGCGATAAAAAACCAGATCGCCTCCAAAGTCAAGAACGTTAGTCTTTCCATTGGCAATCTTTTTAACCATTTTTATATATTCACTAATTACAGCATTTACATCTTCTTTCATGAATAAATTATAACCGATGGTTTGGCATAATTCAATTAGTTGACGACATAATTTCCTTTTCACCTTTAATCAGGGCCCAGTGCCTAAAGAGTTTATCACCACATAATTCCGGTAATTCAGTAATGCTGATCTGCTGATACCCAGTCGTTTTCAGCGTTTGCGCAAACTGTACTGAATTGGCATTACGCAGTGGTAACAGCTTTTCAATCGCTTCGGTATAATGACTTGGCATCCTTTCTTTTGCATCTTCTGGACAAAAACACAAAATCCTGCCACCTGGTTTTAAAACCCGCCACCACTCCCTCAGGGTTTCTTCCGGCGTGAAAACCGTCCACATAATCAGACGATTAACGATCACGTCAATACTATCATTCTCAAAAGGAAGCTCATTCCAGTCTCCCTGAATAAAGTCAATGTCCAGGTTAGTTTCATTAGCAATTTCTTTTGCCTGTGCCACCATATTTTCCGCAAAATCAATACCCACACTACGATAACCCGCCTCTGCTGCTAAATGCGCCAAAAAACCAGTGCCGGTTCCCATATCCAAAACTCTCTGGTTTTTATCTTTACCAATATGTTCCACCAGAATTTGTTTCCAAATATCGCGATCTTCGCGCTGATTATGTTTTTTATCATAATGTTTTGCATGCTGATTCCAGACCGTTTTTATTTCTTCATCAAAAGTAGCCATTTTTTTCCTCTTTCATTAATTCTCTAATCCACTACCGTAAAGGCTTTTTTCTGGTTGCTCAGCCCCGGAATGGTATAAATTTTTGCATTTACTTCAAAATAGTCTTTGATATTTGCTTCAGTAATCATTTCGTGACTCGGTCCGAATCCATACTGACCTTTTCCCAGCAGCAAGGTATCATCTGAAATCCGTAAGGCGTGTTCAGGATAATGGGTATTGATGATACAGGAGATCCCCTGTTCGTCTTTGAGCCGCTGGATCAGTTTTAAAACCAAAAACTGGTTTTTGAAATCGAGATGGGATTCCGGCTCATCCATAATCAGAATTTTCGGTTCGTTAGCCAATGCTCTGGCAATATAAACCAGTTGTAATTGTCCCCCACTTAATTGAGAACAAAGTTGATCTTTGAAATCGATGATGCCGACTATGGACAACGCCTCCAGTACCTTTTCCCGGTCCAGCTTTGAAGGCATCCCAAAGATCGACACATGACGGCTTCGTCCCATGGTGACCATATCAAAAACCGAAAAAGCGAAAACAGTTTTATGCGCCTGAGGAACATAGCCAATCCCATCACGATCCAGCATTGAGGTAAACACCTGGCCATCAACCCGGGTTTCGCCTTCCTGCCACTTGAGCAGGCCCATCATGCATTTCAGCAAGGTAGTTTTGCCAATCCCATTTTGCCCCAGGATAGTCATAATCCGCCCTTGTGCAAGTTCAAAACTAATTTGCGAAAGCACCTTATTTTCCGGATGATAGCCATAGCTACCCTTAATTACTGCCAGTTGCATCTCAACACCCCTCTGTTTTCTTGTAAACCAGCGCGAAAAAAGGCGCTCCGATAATGGCTGTCAGAATTCCAATGGGGATTTCAGAGGGGGTTAAAACCCGGGCAATAAAATCCACTGTCAATAAAAATACCGCGCCACATAAACAGGATGCCGGCATCAGATATTTATGGTCTGAGCCAACAATCATTCTGCACAAATTTGGAATAATCAGGCCTACCCAACCGACGATGCCCGCTACCACCACCGACGATGCCGTAATAATGGTAGCCGCGGCAATAATGATCATACGTGTTTTTCCGGGGTTGATCCCCAAGGTTTTGGCTTCTTCATCCCCCAATGTTAAAACGTTTATCCGCCATCGAACAGCGATTAATACCCCAATGCCAACCAAAATCGGTACAATGATTTTACCAAGGTCTTCAAAGGTCGTGTTTGAAAAGCTTCCCATTAGCCAGAAGGTAATCGCCGGCAACTGAGAATCGGTATCAGCCACAAATTTGACCAGCGAAATCAGGGCGTTAAACACGGCCGAAACAATGATCCCGGATAAGAACAGCGCTAAAATTGAGGATTCGTTTTTTAACCGCGAAAGAAGTAGGCTTACTACTACACTTAAAAGCCCAAAAGCAAAAGCCATCGCAGCCGTAACCCCGGTAACTCCATTAGTCCAAAGAATTCCCAGGGCGGCACCAAAACCGGCCCCGGCACTAACTCCCAATACATCAGGGCTGACCAGAGGATTATGAAAACAGCCCTGAAAAGCCGCCCCGCTGACAGACAAACCAGCGCCCACCAGAATAACTATAAAAAGCCGCGGTAGCCGAATGTCAAGTACTACCGTTTTATCAACACTATCAAGAGGACTGCCTAACAGTCCGGACCAGAGCAGCTTTAAAACATGCTCCGGCTCGACATAATACCGACCTAAAAATAGTGAAGCAAAAGAAAAAACGATTAATAACCCCAAAAGCAATACTATAAATGTGTTATTCCTGGTGATTGGTTTCATTGAAATCTTACTTACCGCTACCAGGAATCAAGATAGACTGGATCATTTCGTCACTGAGTTTAATTTCATAACGGCGCTCATAAAACTCCTTCAGAATCGTTTGATATTCATTGTCTGACAGTTTTTCGGGAAAGTTTTTGCTGACCAGCCATTGAATCATCAGCGGTGAGTCAGCACAAGGAGTACCCCAGTTCATAATCCCCACCGGAGTATTATAGATTTTACCGTCTTTGAAAGCCTGAATTTGAGACCAGTCCTGGCCGGCAATCGAACCTGATAAATACTGAGCTGCCGGTAATCCCCGAAAAACATAGACAATATCAGGGTTCCAGGCTAGCAGTTGTTCCATGGTTACTTCAATGTTTTCACCGCTTAGCTCAGCCGCAGCATTAACCAATCCACTTTTCACTAACCAGTCATCCCCATAAGTACCGGCACCACGAACAGTAATCTTATCTCCAGTGTTACTCATAATCATCAGACCTTTTTGTTTTTTGATACTACCGACTTCAGCAAGAATAGTATCGACCTTTTTATTGGCGATATCCCATTCCTGTTGTAGTGAATTGTCATCTTCCAAACCAAAAATTTCCCGCATCAACTGATCAATCTGGACCGACCAGTCTTCGTTAACCTGATTCTTTATAAAAAAGTCCACCACGGGGACCTGAATCGTCTCCAAACCTTTTTTTTGGGTATCTCCATAGACTAAAATAATATCCGGATCAAGCTTTAGAAGTTCTTCGGCATTAGATTCATAGGCAGATGATACAAAGGTCGTGTTGATTTCTTTATTATTGGGAACAAAGTAATCCAATAAAACTTTATTCATTTCGGTCAGAGCGATCGCACTGACACCAACGATATTGTCGGTACTCAATCCGTTGCTGACATAGGTGGATAACAGCGGTGGCGCAATGATCACCACATTTTTAATTTCTGCCACGGCTGGCAGGGTGACTGTTTTTCCAGCCAGATCGGTAATCGTTCGCTCTGATTTTGAAGCCTCGCCGGTTTCATCTTTTTTTGTTTCGCCACAGCCCGCTAACAGACTGACCATCAGCAAACACATACTGATAATTAAGACACGTTTTAATCTGTTTTTCATTCTTCCTGTCTCCTTTAAGATTTAATCAATTTATTTAGTTAGTTTGTTCAGCAGATAGGCCGCTCCACGAAAACCCATTAAACCCGGCTGATCTTCAGTGAACCCGGCAATTTTGGGATGGGCAACCTGAATCCGATCCACGCTCGGCAGGTCTCTGATTTGCAACCCATCTGCCAGAACCAGAACGTCCTGATGACTTCTGAGTTTTTCATAGGCCGACTGACTGATCACCGACAACTCGGTGGAACGGGAGCACCAACTGCTCTTTAGAAAATATACTTCAAGATTCAGCTCGTCTTTAAAAAACTCAGCTAAACCCCGGACGCTATCTTCACGGCCACAAAGTACGATGGTTTTTCCCGAATTCTTTTGAATGACCTGTTCCTTGGCTATTTTCAGTGCTGTTACGGCCTGATGAACGGCGGCATAATCGGCCTTCTGGTTAATAACACGTTCAATCTTCTGCAGCCAGGCCCGGGTTCCTACCAACCCGTAAGGCCGGCCATCAACATAGGGAATCTCGAACCGCTGCTGCAGATCTTGTGCGAGCGCCAGTCCCTCCTGCCGGAGCACCAGATTTACCACCGCCTGCCCGATATTTCTGCAACTGGCGACACTGGTGTTTCCGGAAAGGTTGCAATTAAGTTCCATAGCAAAACACTTTGCCATCATGTCTTCAATTTCAGCGGCTTCGGCCAGATGATTGTATTCATCGGCACAGCAGCCGATGATGTTAAACCGATTCTTTTTAGGCCGATTTTTAGTGGCTATCTGACCCAGTAAACGCAATGCCGTTTCAATCCCCACGGTCCAGTCGTTTTTCAGACCACCTCCTTTAATTGTTATCAGTTTGGCGTCAATGTGCGGTTTGATTTCATGGCAGATGCCATCAAGATCCACCCCGATCACCGCGGCCACTGATGAATCCAGAACCACAATCACTTCCGGGTGAAGGCGCTGATCAATTTCCATCAAGACCTGATTGAGCCGGTCATAGTTACCAAACACCACCACATCCTCATCCATTGTGGTGGTGTAAAAGCTGGCCTGCGCCGCATTCCCGAATTCTTTTAACGATTCCAGCAAATAGCGGGTCGTGCCCTCCGGCCCGAACTCCACAATCACCAGCTCCCTGACGCCGCTGAGGGCCCACAGTAAACCCATCCGTTCCGATGGGACGGGATAATTGTTAGAAAGATACATTCGGCGCACCTCCCGCTAAAACTGATTTGACCGCCGCCAGTGCCCAGGTGATCGCTTCATAGCCGATTTTTCCCGGTGGCACGAGTCGTTCCAGGTGCAAGATTCCCAATTGTTTTAAATAATCCGCCTGTCCAAAACCAATGTATAAATCCGGTAAAAGTTCCGGCATCAGACTGACTGCCGCATTGGGATTGGCTACGTAATTCACATAGGGATCCCAGCCCTGATTGAGAATCCGATCAATCTGCTCCTGACTGTTATCCGTGAGCCGATAGGCGTTAATCAGCAGTGGCACCATTCCCAGGGAGGTCAGAAATGCCGCTGCTTCAAAGGCATCCGGCGGCCGACCACCATTGACAAAGCTTTTCCCGGCCAGCACCTGCCGCGCCTCTTGCAGCTGCAAAACGGTGGTTTGATGGGCTTTTTCGATTATTTTTTGAATCGAGATACCCAAATGTCCCGCCAACTGCTGGTAACCTGACCGGATCTTGTCCAGTTCAAAAGAGGGTTCAAAGAAAACGTAGGGGGTGCCAAACTGGTCTTCCATGGCCATGGCCAGTTCCCGACCGACCTCGCTGGTGACGATATTCAGGGCCGCCGCCGGGGCGCTCTGAAGGGCTTCAATGTTACAGGGTTCCGGAATGATCAGATGAAGCGTAATCCCGTTTTGCGTAAGCAGTCCCAGCAGTTCCGAATCCTTCAGAGAGCCTTCGATTCCGGCATGAAAATTTCGTCCCAGTAGATTAACCGTTCCCGGTTTGACCGTTTGCGGTTTCATCAGCCGGACCATTGCTTTCATGGTCTGGGACACCGCCACCCCAAATTCATTACAGTTTCGGTCATAATGGGCAACATGAATGGGCAGAATCGGAATGCCACATTCCTTTTCGGCGGCTTGACCAATGGCTTCCAGATCTTCACCGATAATTTCAGGAATGCAGGTGCTGACTAAAAAAATAAAACGGATCCGGGGATCTTTGGCGATCTGCAGCAAGGCTGTCAGGATGCCATCGCGACTGCCAAAAATAATATCGGTGTCTTCAAATACACCGGCAAAAAACCGCTCGTAGCCCGGTTCTTCACTGTGGTAGATGCAGCTGTTTCGGGCATACCAGGTGCATTCAGCGGTTCCGACGACCAGGACAGCCGCTTCTCTGATCAGCGGCGCTGCTACGGCCACCCCGAAGGTTGGACAAAAAACCCCACAGGAAATAGCCGCCGACGCCCCATAAATATCCTTATTATGGTTAATTTCTGACAGTCTGTTTAAACGCATGCTGCTGCCCTCCCGGCGGTTTTTTCACAGTTAAACAATTTATCCGCCAGCGCCGCATAGGATCGCGCCTGAGGGCTTTCCGGAAAGGCCTCAATCACGGTTTGATGTAAGGCTTCGGCCTGTTGCACCAGTGGATCGCGTTCAATCGTGTGGAGAATTGCGGTGTCAATTTCCCGGGCGGACTGAGCAACAATAGCCGCTTCATTGACAATCCCCTTCTTATTGAGGATCAGCCCCTTCAGACTGGCATATCCCCGGGAACCAAAAGATCGCACCGCAGCAGCAATATTATCGGCGGCATAAAGCGACATGCTTTCTCCCGAAGTCACAATGCAAACGCTGTCGGCATAGCCATTACGGATCGGCATGGCAAAACCGCCACAGACCACATCTCCCAACACATCGTAAATGACAACATCCGGTTTATAAACATCATCGGCTTTCAATTCAGCCAGTTTTTCAAAGGCCGCAATAATTCCCCGACCGGCACAGCCGATTCCAGGTTTTGGTCCACCGGCTTCGACACAGAGGACCCCGCCACTGCCAGTAAAAACAAGATCAGAAAGTCTCGTAGCTTTATCCTTATCCCGAATCACTTCCAGCACTGTCGGGATGCGTTTTCCGCCAGTCAGGTTGATGGTTGAATCTGATTTAGGATCACACCCGATCTGCATCACTGTTAACCCTTTTTGGGCCAAAGCCGCGGAAAGATTGGACACCGTGGTTGATTTTCCAATTCCCCCTTTACCATAAATCGCTATTCTTTCCAAAATTTACCTCCATTTTTTTCTAAATAAAAAAACCGCAGTTATCATAATGACAACTGCAGCTCCGTATTTATGCTGAATTTAAAACACAAAGAAATGGCATCGCTACACCTTTCTTTGTTCTTCACCTATTCTGTAATCACGCAGAATAAAAGAATATCCACACAGGCAGGTTTTCTGACTCAAGCGTCTTCATTTTTCCTACCTTCCCAAATGATCAGTGGTATTCCTGGAAAAACTCCTCTTATACAGCGGCGGTACCGTACAGGATTTTCACCTGTTTCCCTATTATGCCGGCATTGCTATGCCAGCCACCTCTATTTCTGATTTAATTGTATGCCTAGTATACAACTAACCAGTTACCGCGTCAAGTCTTTTATTTAGTCTCAACAAACATTTCTGATGCCGATTTTACGACAATATCGCCGATATCTTGCAGGGTTAACGTTTATAAAAGGCGACAATTTCTGCGACCACCTGCTCCAGCTCTGGCTCCGAAAGGCTAAAGTATAATGGCAGCCGCAGCAACCGCAGGCTTTCGTTGCTGGTAAACCGGTCGGCACCGTGGAAGCGTCCGAATTTCTGGCCGCCGGGGGTTTCATGGAGGGGGGTATAGTGAAAGGCGGTACAGATCTGATGCTGCTTGAGCCAGTGAATCAGATCATTCCGTTCCTGCTGACTGGCGGTTTTGATATAAAACAGATGACCATTATGCTGGCAGTGATTCGGCACTACCGGCAGCTCAATATAGCCAGCCGCAACCAGCGGTTTTAACCGTTCATAATAGTGCTGCCACAGGTTCAGCCGCTGCTGGTTAACCATTTCGGCGGCTTCCAGCTGAGCCAGAAGATGAGCCGCGTTGAGTTCGCTGGGTAAATAGGAGGAACCCAGATCGACCCAGGAATATTTGTCCACCCGGCCCGCCAGAAAATCATGGCGGTTGGTGCCCTTGTCGCGGATAATTGTGGCCTGCTCGATTAGATCCTCGCGATTAATCAGTAGGGCGCCACCTTCCCCCATGGTGTAGTTTTTGGTTTCATGGAAGCTGTAACAGCCCAGATCTCCGATGCTTCCCAGGGCTTTATTTTTGTAGCTGGCCATCACACCTTGCGCCGCATCCTCCACCACCAACAGATCGTGGCGTCTGGCAATAGCCATAATCGCATCCATCTCGCAGCCAATGCCACCGTAATGGACCGGCACCATCATCTTCGTGCGGGACGTGATAGCGGCTTCAATCAGGGTTTCGTCAATGTTTAAGGTATCCGGTCGGATATCAACAAAGACAATGGTGGCACCGCGCAGGGCAAAGGCATTGGCGGTGGTCACAAAGGTGAAGGCCGGCATGATCACCTCATCTCCGGGCTTGATGCCGGCCAGCAGGGCCGTCATTTCCAGAGCCGCGGTGCCGGAGTTCGTTAAAAAAGCCCCGGGGATCTGGGCGTTTTGACACAACCAGTCCGAACAGGCTTTCGTAAAAGGGCCATCCCCACCAATCTGATGATTTTTAGTGATGGCCGCTTTTATATATTTTATTTCGGTTCCCAAATAAAGGGGCATATTAAATGGTATCATGGTCATTTCCTCTTTTGTCTTAATCTGGTGAATGATTGGGGGCTTGACCGGTTCTTTAAACGTCAATCAAATCCAGGATTTCTTCTTTCAGGGCCAAATAGCTTGCATCCACTTGAACACGTCCGGTGCGTTTATCAACCCGGTCACAAAAATCGACGGTAAATTCCTGAATAATGGTGCCGGGACTTTTGGACATCACCAGCAGGCGGGTGCCCAGCGACAGGGCTTCGTCCACATCATGGGTGATCATAAAAATGGTGTTCTGATCATCCTTCCAGATTTTTCGCACCAGTTGCTGCATATGAATCCGGGTCAGTGCATCCAAAGCGCCAAAGGGTTCATCCAGTAGCAGAATCGCTGGCTCATTGGCCAGTGCCCGGGCCAGCGCCACCCGCTGTTTCATCCCCCCGGACAGTTGAAAGGGCGGCTGATCGGCCACCTCCAGCAGATGCACCTGGGTCAGATAATGGTTGGCAATCCGGGTGATCTCGTCTTTGGGAAGCCCTTTTATTTTAGGGCCAAACTCGACATTTTTGCGGACACTCATCCAGGGATAAAGAGACGCCGACTGAAAAACCACCCCCCGTTGACGGTCCGGCCCTGAAACCGACTGACCCTGCATTAAAAAGGTGCCCTCACTCGGCAGGGTAAACCCGGCAATAACATTAAGCAGGGTGCTTTTTCCGCATCCCGAAGGTCCCAGGACACAGATGAAATCATGCTGATTGATCTTCAGATTTACCCCATCCAGGGCGCGGACGGGTTCGTTTTCGTTGGGGTAATCCACGGTTAAATTGTCAATTTCGATAATCAGCTCGTTTTTCATCTTAAACCATCCTTATTCTAATGACATCTCAATATGCGTTGAATTAATAAAAGCGTCAAATTCTTCCTGGCTTGGTGAATTGTCAATGGATTTCTGGCTTTGCAGAAAATCCGCAGTATCTTTCATGATTTTAGAAAAATTCCCGGGCTTGCCGACAGACCCCATATAATCTGATCCCAGTTGTTCCTCCGGCGTCAGCCAGATTGAACCGGTCATCTGCATCAAAGCATTTTCGGCGGTGATACCCAGTTCAGCCGCTACACTTTCGGCCGCTTCCTGCGGATTGCTGCGGTAAAGATCTCCACCTTCACTGAGGCCTTTTACAAAACCGGCGACCAGATCCGGATAGTTTTTAGAAAATTCTTTTCGAACCAGACAGACATTAGCTGTGACATAGCCTTTTTTTGCCATCTCTGCACTGCTAACCAGGATGCTGCCATTTTTTTCGAGATCACCGAGGGTGGGTTGCCAGGTATAAGCAGCGTTAATATCGCCCCGCTCCCAGGCGGCCACAATTTCCGATGTTTGCATGTCAAGCAGTTGCACCTGATCTTCGATGCCGGCTTCTTTTAAATAATTAAGCAGACTATAATGAGCGGTACTGGCAAAAGGGGTGGCAATCTTCTGACCGACCAGGTCTTCTGGTTTAGTGATATTAGAGCCATTCTTCACCGCCAAACCTTCGATTTCCCCAAGCACCTCATGAATCCAGATCAGTTCCACATCAATACCCCGGGACAAAGCAATAATCCCATTGGTGTTTCCCATGGTGGCAAAGTCGATACTGCCAGAAGCCAGAGCCTTGTTGGCATCTACGCCAGAGTCAAAAACGATAAACTCATAGGGTACACCCAGTTCATTAAAATAAGCGTCAAAGATATCGCGTGTCTTACTCACCGTCTCATCATTGGGTACCCGCAGATAACCGATATTCACTTTCTTTGGTAAGGCGCCCCCATCATTCTGACTTTGACAGCCGCTAAACAGGCCCACAACAATGGCTAAAACCGCCGCCAGCACGAAAATCTTTTTCATTAATTTTCTTTTCATTTCCTAACCTCCTATTGATATCCCTTCCAAAAGACAATTTTCTTTTCCAGGGCCTTCAGCCCTTGATCAATTAGGACTCCCGATATCCCCATAATGATAATGCCAACAAAAATCACGCTACTTTTTAAATACCGGGAAGCATCAATAACCATCCAGCCCAGACCGGATGTGGCCGCAATCATCTCTGCCGATACCAAGGTGGTATAGGCTACCCCCACCGCCGTCCGAATGCTGGTGAAAATATCCGGCAAACAGGCCGGAAAAACGATCTGAAAAAACAAATCCTTTCCGCTGGCTCCCAGAGACTTGGCACTGAGCAGATACTCGACCCGGATATTGGACACCGCCGACACACAGGCAATGTAAATAGGCGCAAATGCAGCCAGATATAAAAGCGTAATTTTAGATGACTCATCAATCCCCAACCAGAGAATAAGCACCACATAATAAGCCAGTGGCGGCAATGGTCGATAAAACTGTACGACGGAATCCACAATCGCTCCAAACTTACTGAAGTAGCCGCTAAATAATCCCAGTGGCACAGCCGTAACAATGGCCAATACTGAAGCAATAAAAAGCCGAAACAGACTGATGCCCAGATGTTCCCATAGACTGATACCATTATAACCGTCTTTAATAATCGCAAAAAAGGTCTGGACCACTTCCCCGGGGGATGGCACAATCAGGCTTGAAACGAGATTAAACCGGGTAATGATAAACCAAACCAGAAAAATAAAGGCCCAGGTCAAAAGCGTCAGCATCCGATGGTTTTTGTCAAAATCCTTCTTGTTCTGCATGCGTCCTCCTGATTTCTGGGCCTTTAGCCTGTTGTTTATTTAAGTCTTATCTTAACAAAAATTATAGTCCGTTACAATGGGTTTGCGATTCTTTATCTGATCATTGAAATATTCATAGGTACAAATTCCCAGGAAGGAACCTGAAATATTAAAAATATTGTCAAAACCCAGCTGTCCCAGCGCCCGAACCATGTTGTAGCTACGTTGGGCGCTACGGCAATGGATGTAAACGGGTTGATCTTTGGGAATCTCAGCCAGTCGCTGACGGAATTGACTTAAGGGGATATTTACTGCATTGATCAGATGACTTTTTTGATATTCATCCGGTTCTCTGGCATCGATGATAAAGGCATTGCTTTCTACCAATTGTCGAACCGCGGTCACCGGTACCTGCTTATAATCGCCATTGAGAATATTGAGGGCAACCATGGCGGCAAAATTTACTGGATCCTTAGCAGTACTAAAGGCTGGTGCATAGCAGAGCTCCAGTTCTTTAAGATCTTCTAAGGTAGCACCCATGGAAATCATCCCGGCAACGACATCCACCCGTTTGGTGGCATTACCCCGACTGACAGCCTGGGCCCCGATCACCTTTCCGGTAGGCACTTCATAAACCAGTTTAAAAAAGAAGGGATTCGCATCAGGCATGATGCCAACAATATCGCTGGGAATCAAGTAAACCATGTCATGGGGAATACCGCATCTTTTTGCCATGGATTCAGTTAAACCGGTAGAGGCCACGTTCATTTCAAAAATCTTGATGCAGGATGAACCAATAACGCCGTTATTTCGGGTTGGTATCCCATACAGATGATCGGCAGCCGCTCTGGCCTGTTTCTGAGCTGGGCCAGCGAGCGCCAACTTTGTTTTCTTGTGGGTCAACTGATGATACACTTCAACAGCATCACCTACCGCATAGATGTTTGGGTTACTGGTCTGATAGTGGTGGTTCACCAGTATCGCTCCAGTTTCACCAATTTCAAGTCCGGCTTGCTGGGCCAGTCGGGTATCTGGAGTGACCCCGATGGCCATTACCACGGCCTGGGCTTTTAGCGTTTTTCCGGATTCCAAAACGACTGCATCGTCACCAATGGTCGCAATGGCATCTTCTAAAATCAGTTCTACCCCATTGTCCATCAGCTCTTTGTGGAGAATCTGGACCATGTCGTAATCGAGGGTACACATGATCTGATCAGCTTTTTCTACCAGGGTAACATTAAAACCAGCCGCTGCCAGTTTCAGGTTTTCGGCAACCTCTACTCCAATAAAGCCACCACCAACAACAACCACATCTTTGACGCCATTCTGAACAAACTTATTGATCTTATCAATATCTACCACATTTTTGACCGAAAAAACATGGGCTTTGTCATAACCAGAAATTTTAGGTACGATTGGGTTGGCCCCAGGTGCCATAAACAGGACATCATAGCTTTCTTCATATTCTTTCCCGGCCAGCAGATCCTTAACCTGAACGGTCTTCTGCTCAGGCTTGATCCCAACAACTTCCTGGTTAACCCGGGCGGTAATATTATATTGTTTTTTAAAGACATCCGGTGTCATCAACACCAGATCTTCACTATTTTCAATCATACCACTGAGGTGATTGGGCAAACAACAATTTGAAAAGGATACGTTTGGTCCTTTTTCAAACATAATAATCTCTGCGGATTCATCCAGTCTTCGTGTTCGCGCCGCTACTGAAGCACCTCCAGCAACACCACCGATAATAACTACTTTTTTACCCATTTGTCTTCTCCTTATATGTAGATTTTTTGCATTTACAACGTTCTATGTTTTTCTGCCAAGCTACTATTTCTGATGTCGGTCCGGGGGAATAATATTAACTTTTCCAGCAAAGACTTTCAGGGCTAAAAATCCACCCAGAGCCAGTGTCACGAAGAATCCCCACCCGGAAAGTGAGAAATTGCCAATTCCTGAAAACAGGGCACCGATATTACAACCACCAGCCAGTCTGGCACCAAAGCCCATTAAAAAACCACCGATTAAGTAATAAACAACATCTTTTAATTTAAAGTGTCGGTCAAATGCGAAGCGTCCTGCCAAAAGAAAAGCGATGGCCGCACCTAGAATAATACCGATATTTCGCAAGGAACCGGGATCATTTAAGATTCCGCCATTGGCAGTTGCTACATAGTCTGCAAAAACCGGTGCCGTAAAATGAATCCCAAACATCTGTAAGAAAGCCACGCCCCAGGTCACAAACGGTCCGGTCACGCCCCAGCTATGTCCGGTTGAGATTAAGATGAAGCCAAACATAATCGCCAACAAAATACCGCCAGTCATAAAGCTCCAACGTTGTACAAAAATTTTATGAAAAGTGGCATAACTAAATAGTTTAAACGGTTCTTTATTAGGAATAGGCAATTCCTGATCTTCATAAACGGTCTTTTCATAGTAGCCTTCTTTTTTGCGGAAATTCTCATACTTACGTACTACCAGATAGAGTATACCCAGAAGTGCGACTGAGAAGATCACCGCTCCCACATAGCCCATCACATCCGGCAGATAAAGCTTCATCCCAATCTGTCCGATGGCGGAATTGTTTAAGGCATCCTGGGCCATCAGTCCGGGCAGAGAGCCCAGCACAAAGGTCGTCATCGCGATCATCGACCGGCCGGCTCCTTCGCCTAAGTCACTAAGTGTCCCAGAAGCACAGCCCCCCGCTAACATCATGCCAATACCAAAGAGAAAACCACCCAATAGAACGGAAACATTTAAAAACTTGACAGAACTAAGTCCCGGGGGATCGATCCCCATCATCGTAGCAGAAAACTGAATTCCAGCGGCCAGCACCATAGAAATAGCAAACATTACCAGCAGTGCGGTACTGAGACTGCCTTCGCCAGTCACATAAATCCGTTTAAATCCGCCAGCAAAACCGTAGCGGGACCGCGTTAAAACGTAACCCAGTGCTAAACCAGTGATTAGAAACAAGGTCAGTTTCTGATCCACATTGCTTTTGAGAGCCCCGAAAAGAATAACTGCAATTAATAAAACCAGGCCAATATAAGGCTGTACGCGTTGCTTTTTACTTATATCAATTGTTTTGGGAATGTCGACTCGATTGGAAATATCCATAACTTTACCTCCTATTAGGTTAAAACAAACATGAAGTGGCAAGATGCCACTTCATATTTAGTATCTGAATGATCAATTAATTGGTAACCAGTGGGTAGCCTTTGTTCACCCAACCAGCGGTTCCGGTAGCAGCTGTTCCAGCGCCAGAATTGAGGGATACGGCATCATAGCCCAGTAATCGTAGTCCCGCTACGGTCTGTCCGGCGGTTTGTCCGGTGTAACAATAGACAATAATGGTTTTGTCAGTTGGCAGGGTATCAAACTCAGTTTCCATGCCTTTACCAAAAGGAATGTTGGCTGCGCCTTCAATATGGCCTTTGGCAAAATCTTCTGCTTTTCTGACATCCAGGAAGGTGATGGTTTCGTCTTTGGCGTCCATCGCGGCTTTCGCATCATCCTCGGTAATTTTGTAGTTGGCATACTTGGTATCTGCTACATCTTTAAGACCGGCATAATAAGCAACAATGGCTTCTTGAATATCAGGATCAATTACCGTTTTCACAGAATCATCAAAAGCGTTGGGGGTTGTTTCAATCACGGCATCAACACCTTCAACCTTGGAAATCCCCAGCTTATAACCAAGATTTACCGATTTTGTCTCAAATCCGGCCAGGTTTAAAAGTAACACCGTCTGTCCTGCGGTTTGTCCGGTAACACAATAGATCATAACCGGCTTATCAGCAGGAATCTTATTCAGATTTTCAGCCAGGTTGGGACCCCATGGCATACTAAGGGCTCCCTTTACATGTCCCTCGGCATACGCATCGGCACTGCGAATATCGATGATGGTCATCTCTTCGCCAGCTTTTACCTTATCGATAAAGGCAACCTGATCAATTTTATTGATGTCTTCAGGCATGTTGGCAAAATACTCATTGGTAGCTGTCACCACTGCATTTGGTTCGTTACTGTCACCTGATTGGGTACTTCCAGTTGTTGCCGGCGTACAGGCACTGACAAACATCATGGTGGCGATTAAGGCCATTAATACAAAAATACGACTTCTCTTTAACATTTCTTTTCCTCCAGATCGTTAATTATTTAATTAACAACATTGTAACCGATAATCAAGGGGTTTGGTTCACGGACTTTGTAATGCTGTATTAATGTTATTAATGGCAGTCACAAAACGTTGCACTCATGACTGAGCGCACCGTCTAATTGTAGAATTGCTGTTTGTCGCGTGATCCTTTCCCAGCTTTGTGTTATACTCAGTTAAAAGCAACTGGCCGGTTCTGGCTTGTATCTGCAAATCCATTTGAGGTACCTTTGATGAAAAGCAGCAATAATAAACATAAAAAAAATGCGCTAAAAATAAAAACAGCGCTTAAACAACTGGCCCGGCCAAATAAGGCGATCTATTGGTATCTGGGGCTTTATTTTCTTGTCAATCTGGTGTTGCTAACTACTTTTCCCTATGTTCATTCTGACGAGTCGTGGCTCAGCGGGTTATCCCGACATATCGCAGTAACCGGTGATATCGGTGTCACTGAGCCTTTTTTTAACATTTATGAGCGCTATCCCCATGCCATCCGGCTACTGTTTCATCTGCTCCAGGCCGGGTTTATGCAGGTGTTCGGATATCAGATTTTTACCTTCCGTCTAATTTCTCTGCTTTTTTCAGTGGGAACCCTTTACTTTTTCTATCAGCTCAGCCGGCTTTTTTGTCTTTCTGATGGTACAGCACTGCTGGCCACCCTCTTGTTATCTCTGGACATTCAGTATCTTTACGCCTCCCATCTTGCCCGGCAGGAAATTATTATTCTATTTATTCTGGTATTGGCCTTGTATCTTCTGATTAGCCGAATCGCTACCCATCACTTAACGGATGATCTGTGGCTGGGGTTAATTGTCGGTTTGGGGATTGGGGTTCACCCCAACAGTTTTATGGTGGCTTTGACCATCGGCCTATGCTATCTTTACTTTGTCTATCAGAAAAAAATTACTTTTAAGAATCTAACTCTGGTGGTTCTGGTAGTAGCCCTGTCTGCCCTTTTTTTTATCGGCATCAGCCTGACCATGGATCCGGATTATTTGGTACACTATCTCCAGCAAGGTAAAAATTTTGGAGTTGGTGATGGATTACCGGGCAAGTTACAGGGTTTTCTGATTTTTTATCGGCACCTGTTTACCCAATTTAGCATCGAGTATTATATGCCCAATATCCGTTTTCAACTGATCGTCTTTGGGCTGGTGCTGTTACTTAGCCTGCTACTCTTAGCAAAGCACCGATCTTGCCCGCGTTATCTAAAACTAAAGCTCCCCCTGCTGATCGTATTTGGGGTTAATCTGGGGATTTTTCTAATCGGCCGATACAATGTCACCAGCATTGTCTTTGTCTTTCCTCTAATGTACCTACTAACTGTGCTGCTACTAGAAATTACTTATCCCCAACAAATGATTTCTGACCAATGGTATCCCGAACAAATGTTAAGCAAACCCAAGCTACCAGAAAATAAAAAAAAGCCGTTACCCGGACTGTTAGTCCTGATAACCGCTGTGCTGACACTAACTGGGCTGCAACCCACAGCCAGTCCCTATTCTGTCTATCTCAGCCAAATCCAGGCTGCCATTCCCGGACGTCCGAAAATTCTTGGCAATTTAAACGCCGAGTATGCCTTTGCCGATGGCCAACTAATTGACTATCGGAATCTGCAATACCTCGATGACCGGGGAATGACCTTTGCCGACTACATTGCCAAACAGCAGATTGAGTACATCATCTATTATGATGAACTGACCTTTATCACCAAAAATCATCCCGCCTATGATGTAATGTACGGCGATATCACCCCGGTTTTTGCTGAAATGACCACCTTTCTTGCTGAGCACTGCGAAGAAATCACAGTATTTAGTAACAGCAGCTACGGCACCAATCTGGCTCCCCTGATTGATACGAAGCCCTGGCAGATCCATATTTTCAGGGTGAAAGCAGGGCCGTAATTTCGGCCACCCGGGTCTCACTGACATTGCGGGACTGATTTTTTATTACCGCTGCCACGGTACCGGCTCTTAGCACGACAATCCGATCGGCTAAATAAAGAGCTTCCCGGATATCGTGGGTCACAAAAACTGTAGTGGCCCGGGTTTCTTCTTTAATCTTCAGCAGGGTGTCCTGGAGATCCCGTTTGGTTTGGACATCCAGACTGCCAAAGGGCTCATCCATTAACAATAACTGGGGTGATAACACCAGGGCCCGGGCCAGAGCCGTCCGCTGCTTCATCCCGCCGGAAAGCTGATTGGGATAATAATCACCAAAATCGGACAGGTTTACCATCGCCAGATAATGGTCCACACGAGTTCGTATTTCCTGATTCGTTAGCCGATCCGGCGCTTTTTTTAGCGGAAATTCAATATTATGTCGGACTGTCTGCCAGCTAAACAACTGATCAAACTCCTGAAACACCATAATACATTGGCGACTGGGTTTTTCGACCAACAAACCATTTAGTAGAATCTCTCCCTGATCACCTTTGACAAATCCACCAATCAGGTTAAGCAGCGTGCTTTTGCCGCAGCCGGAAGGGCCAATGACACAGATCAATTCTCCCGGCCAAATTTTTAGGCTGAGATTATAAAGGACCTGATAGTCCTCATAAGATTTGTTCAGTGAGCGAATTTCAATGATTGGCTTCATGCTACACCCCATTTATTGATGGTATTTTTCTCAATTTTCCCAAAGACAAAATCTTCCACAAAAATTCCCACTGCAATGATTATCAGAAGCCCGGCATATACACCGGCCGTATCCATAAAAACCCGTTTATTAAAAATATACCAGCCGATCCCGCCGATACCCCCAGATGCCCCAAAAATCATTTCGGCCGAGATGGCCGCCCGCCAACCCCTGGCCCAACCAATTTTAAGACCAGCAAGCAAATAAGACAGCGACGCCGGAATAAAGATCCGGAGGATGCTCTGGAAGGTATTAAACTCATAGTTCTGACCGATTTTTTTATACACCTCGGGAATGGCCTTAAAGCCGGCAGTCATATTGAGAATCATCGGCCATAAAACCGAATGGACGATGATAAACAAAATGGCCATACTGCCAGTACCAATCCAGAGAATGATCAGTGGCAACAGCGCAATTCCCGGTAAGGGATGAAAAATGGAAACGCAGGTGTCGGTAAAACTGGCAAACACCGGACTCACCACTGACAGAAATGACATCAGAAAAGCCAACACCACACCAATCCCAAGACCGATTACGATCAAGCCCAGGGAAAAAAGCATCTGTAGCAGGATGTCACCATTGATGATCGAATCAATCAAGGCCGTGAAAATCAATTCCAGCGATGGAAACGCCAAAGGGTTCACCAGCGCGAGTTTTGCCGTTAATTCCCAGGCCAGCAGCATGAGCGCAATCCATATATATTTTGAATAAGGCTTTAAAAAAAGCGCTTTAATCTTCATAATCGGTATGCTCCCAAACGACCGACTCCGGGCTTTCGTAACTTTTTTTCAGATAGCCGGTTTTAAGCATAAAATCCGAAAAGGTCTGAAGACCTTTGACGGTGGTGCTGTATTTTGTATCAGCCGCACTCAGATAGGCCAGCACTTCCGCTTCCGGCAGCTCATAGGTTTCACTGAGAATTATCGCTGCCTCCTGGGGATGGTCATTAATAAAGGTAATCGCCTCAGCGACCGATTGATTAAAAGCAGCATAAACTTGCGGGTTTTGATCGTGGAGTTTTTTAGTCGTCACGCCCACAATAAATGAAAACTCGTCACCAAAGGCTTCGTTACCAGAGATAATCTGATGAAATCCTTCGGTGCTCAGTTCTTTTTCCAGATACGGAGTGGAGGTAAAATGAGCGGTCACATCACTACCTGAAAGTAAGGCATTCATCCCATCCGGATGCGACAGGGTTAGCAGATTATTGTCTAGCTTCTGGGGATTGCCAAAGTCCCGGTCACAGGCCATAGCCAGCAGAATATGCTGAACGCTGCCCGGTTGTGGTAGTGCAATGCGGTCCTTTTCGCCCAGTTCAGCCAGACCACTGATACTGGTTTTAGTTACCAGCCCGGTGGGCACCGATGAGAGGCCCGTAGCAATTTTCCAGTCCATGCCGTTATCCCAGCCAATCAGAAATGGCGGGATGGCCATAAACCCGGCGTCCAGGCGATCGGCTACCATCGCTTCCCGAATGGCCGCGGTATTACTCATTTGTTCCCATGAAATATCAATCCCCGGGCAATTTTTTTCCAGTAGTCCCTGTGCTTTCATAATTTGGACTGGTGCATAGGCAATCCCATATTGTTCGGCGATGCGGATGGTTTTTTCGCCACCAGCCGTTTCTGTTTTGGCACAGCTAGTTGTCAGTAACAGCGCCATCATAGATAAGATAATTACAAACTTTTTCAATTGTTTCCCCCTTTTTTTATTAGTCAGTACACTAACACTTATTCCTGCCGCTTGCTATGATCACGCAAGATAGTCTTTAGGTTGAATCACCAGGTTCTGACCTTGCTCGTTAATAATTTTTAGATCACGAAAGGCTTGATTAATGGAGCTATGCAAAGACTGTTCCGAGGTTCCGGCAATCACCAGATAACCAGCTCTAGCGGTGGCGTTAGCAATGGTTTTTAGCGTCTGTCCGGTGCTAACATTGTAGCCCGCGGCAATCACGCCGGGAATCTTTCTCAGGGTCTCCAGACTGGTGAGACTGGTTATTTTTCCTGGTTTGGCAAAAAACAACTGCACCGACAAATGATCACTCCGACGCTCAATCACAGGCTCTGAGTTTATCAGCGGCTGATCATCATCAGCCGATAAATCATCGATCCCCAGGGAGAAATTTATGACGCGATCGAGAATATCAAAACCGGTCAAATAGGGAATAAAAATGTCTTCATGGGCACCACCAATCCGGCAAGCGACCTCATTGACGACAATCCCCTGCGCCCCCACCAGCAGTTGGATATAAAGAGGGCCAGCGTCAATTGCAAAGGCCCGGGTGATTTTTAAAACCAGATCGCGGATTTCTGCCGCCCGGTTTTGGTGCCGGCTTGGGTATTCATGGGCATAACAGATCCCGATGTTGCGATCGAAGGAAAAGCTCTCCCGATCGGTAATGGTAAGAATCTCCGGTACCCCCTTGTCTACCCAGGCGCTGACCGTGATTTCATCACTCTGATAGAAGGACTCCAGCAGCACTTTTTCTTCGCGGGAAAAAGAAAGCGTTACCGGCAAATTTTTTAAGACCTCTGCTGGAGAGTAAAGCTTAAAAACCCCGCGCTGACCCTGGCTGTCCAGGGGTTTGATCACCACTGGAAATGAGGTTTTGCCCAGATCTTCTGCCCGGGCTTCTTTCGTTAGAAAACGATAAGGCACCGTGGGAATCTGGTTGTCGGTCATAATCTTCTTCATCTTTTCTTTATTGGTAACTGCCCGGGCTGTCGGCACATCGAGGAAAGCGGGCAGCTTCAAGGCCTCGGCCACCCGGGCAACGGTATAAACGGGCTGGTCGGTGCCCATCGTCATAACCCCATCAACCCGGTACTTTTTTGCAATCTCTAAGTTCTTTTTTACATCAAAGGTGCTGACTTCCTCATTGAAGGCCGCATAGATCCGACCCGGCGGATTTTTTAAATAGTCCACCAGCACCACTTCGTGTCCCAGTTCAGCGGCACGGCGGATGGCTCCCAACTGATTATTACCACCACCTAAAATTTGCAGTCGCATCGTTTTTCCGTCCTTTATTTTTAATTTTATCGATATCATTATTTTCTTCGCTGGTAGTCGCTGTTAAGGCAACCATAATAATAAAACAATCGCAATAACAACTGGCTTAGCTTTTTAATCGTATAATTTGATTTTCCATAGCGCCGTTGCTTAAAAGCCACCTTGACATTCCCGATATTTTTGGTAAACCGAAGGGTGATCGCCGTGATGTAAACAAAGGGTGTTTGATCTTTAATTATTTGTTCAACGGTTTCTCGATTGAGCACGCGAAAACTACCCACCCGGATTCTTTTGGGCTTTTTTAAAATCAGAGTAAAAAAAAGATCCACCAGATTGGATCCCAATTGCCGGTAAAACGGATATCCGGCCCGGTCCGGAATGCCGTAAACCACGTCAAAGCCTTTCTTTATTTCATCCAGCAACAACATAATGTCTTCCGGCTGCTGTTGCAGATCGTCATCGATGGTGATGACCTTACGTCCCCGGGATTGGGCCAGCCCGGTCTTAATGGCTGATTGCTGACCGGAATTCTGATCCAGGGCGATTAAAACAATCCGGGAATCGACCGCTTCCAGCACCCGGATCACTTCGCGGGAATCATCCTTAGAACAATCATCCACCAGAATGATCTCAAAAGTTGATTCTCTTGCTTCTAGAGTCGTCACCAACCGACGGATTAATTCTCTGATCGATTGGGCACTGTTATATACCGGAATGACAATGCTAACATCCTGATCTAATTTAACTGCTTTATCCAATTTGACTCCTTGCTGGCTGATAAATAACCCTACCTAAAGATATCCTAATATGTTATACTATGCAAAAAAGAGAAGGCGGTCGATCCATGATAACCATTGATTGTCTGGGAGAAATGTGTCCCATCCCAGTTCTGAAAGCACAAAAAGAATTTAAAAAACTCAACTCCGGCGAAACCATCAAAATCATTACCGATCACAGTTGCGCACTGGAATCCGTAACCAATAAGTTTAAAAAACATCAGGTTAGCTCAGATGAGATCATTGTCGGTGTCTGGGAAATCTTTATCACCAAATCCTAAGCCTCGTCTTTGTCTTGACTATGCGTTTAATCCTGTTAAAAACTAACACAGACTTTTTCTGGCGATATCCTTAAAATATTTGATAAAATCGATAATTACATGGTTGTTCTCTGTTTCGTCATAAATCAGATACATTTCATACTCGATGGTCATATCCGTAATCGCGATGGCCTTGATCTGCTTGCGGTATAACTCTTTTTTAATGGCAATATAGGGCAAAAAGCCAATTCCGAATTCGTTCATCACCGAAGCCTTCACCGATTCGATGGAATCGCTTTTGTAGAGTATATTCAGGGGCGTATCACTATTGCCGGTCTGCTGCATTTTTTTTAATATCACCCGGGTTAAATCCATGCTGTCATTGAGAATGATCAACGGATAATCAGGCAGATCCTTCAGACTGATGATGTCAGGAATCTCAAGATCGGCCGGGGCAACCAGTACCAGCTTATCGATACCGATTTTGTAATAAGAAAGCCGTTCATTCTTAGGCTTACCGTAAATAACCCCGAGATCACAGATATTATTGATGATATTTTCCTCGATTACCAACGCTTTATTGGAGCGGATTTCGTAATTGTTTTGGGGAAACCGTTTCTTGACCTTGTACATCACACAGGGCAATGAATAATTAGCAATGGTCCAGAAGGCTTCAATTTTAATGTCTTTTAAAACTTGATCGCTTTCTTCCAGTTTTGTGCGCATCATGTTTAGCGTTCGCACAATGTTACCTGCATACTGGTAGACAATCTTCCCTTTTTCTGTTAATTCCACCCCTTTGTTACTGCGAATCAGCAGAGTGCTGTCAAAGTCTTTTTCCAGCTTGGAAATCTGCTGGCTTAATGCCGATTGAGAGATATGGTTTTCGGTGGCCACCTTTGAAATGCTTTTAGCTTTTGCCACCTGATAAAAATTTTCAAGATATTCAATATGCAAGAATTATCACTTCCTCATTTTTAGTTCTTTGTTATCATTTTATCACAGTTTGCTTTTCTGAACATTAGCAATTTGTTCTTTCCGGGGTTTTCTCCTGGTTTTTTTAATTAAATCAAAAATCGGATCAGCAGTTTTCCGCCGATTAGCGCACCAATAAATAAAAAAAGACCGAATACCCAGCCGGATAAGGACATCGATCCAATCCCACTGAAAAATGCTCCGATATTGCAACCGGATGCGATACTTGAACCATAGCCCATCAACAGACCGCCTAGCGCTGCTGCCATTGCCTGTTTCCCCGATTTTATTTTCTTGAGTCTAAATTGTGACGCCAGTAAAGCTGATAATGAAGCCCCCAAAATAATTCCCAGATTTCGTAGCGTTACCAGATTCTCCTCGAACCACAAGGTCTCTGTTGTTCCCATTAACCCCAGAACCGTCCCTAAATGCTCGGGCGTTCCAAAGCCCAAAAACCCTTGCAAACGCATGGCCCAGTAAGAAAAGGCGCTGGTAATACCCAACGGTTCCTGGGTGACTATCAGGGTAATTATCTGAAGGATCGATAATAACACCGCCCCGGTCACATAGGACCAGGCTGGCTTAAACCACTTTCTGAATTTTTTCTGATCTTCTGCATTCATCGTTTTTCCCCATTTTTCAGCCTTTATCATACTCGAGCAATCCTCTGTATCGGACTTTCAGAAAATACATTTTTGTACAAACTACCACTATAGCTCCTGCTTTTCTTCCCATTTCATGGCTAATCCATACAGCAGACCAATCACCAGGAGCTGGATAATCAATGCACCCGCCCACCCGAACACATCCGGTAGAAACACCCCGTCTTCTATCCACATCAAATGAGTTTGCCACCATTCAAGATGATTATTACCCAACAAGGTGCCGAAAAAAAAGCCGAGCAGGGTGATTAGATGGATTTCAAACCCTTCGCCGATACGCATTAGCATCCCGGAGGCACAACCCCCGGCAATCACCATTCCGATGCCAAAAATAGTACCGCCGATAACAGTATGCATACCAATGGACGAAATATAGCTTTGTCCCGGAATCGTCTGGCCGGTGATATAATAAAAATATTTGATCGCGGTAAACCCGATACTTGTTACTGCCAGCGCCACCAGTACCCCCCGAGTCATGGCGGTGCTTCCTGTCAAAGCTGGGTCCCGAAGCCCCGCCACAAAACAAAAGCGGGAGCGTTGCAATGTATAACCAAAAGCAATGCCGCTAATCCAGAAAAAAGCAGTCACCATTGAATACTGAAATAAAAAAAGGCCCATTAAAAGCAGCATCAACAACAAAATAGAGCCCGCTGAAAACTGCTGGGAAAATTCATCTTTTTTATGATCTGTCGCTTTGACCAAACTATTGCTCCTTGTGTTTTAAAACCGATTTCAAACTAAACCTGACATGTTTTTTTGCTCGTTATAAATCAAGGCCGGATAAATGATAGCATTCTTAACCAAAATTTTACTTTATGCTTATCTTACACTTATTCCACTGTTTTTGCAACGGATTACCGTCACTCTGATTATTTTTAAGTTGTTTGAATAATTCATTTAAAATCGAGTGTCTAGATAAATCACAATTGCGCGTTACCGAATCGAAATTCGATTCTAAATAAAAGGGCATCAAAAAAGCCCCATTCGGGGCTAACTTTTTAACAGTAATTCTATTTAGATCACAGCAGGATTTACCGAATCGGAATTTTTTGCACTACAGTTTTTACCACTACATAGCAGTTTACGATTGATTTTAAACAACACATGAATGGTTTTTAATTGAACCAGTACCAGTGGCAGTATGATGGCAAAATAGGCAATACTGAATTTTGTGATCACATCCGTTTTAACCAGGGCCCATTCAATAAAGAACATCCCCATGACAAAGGTTGCAACACCCGGACAGATCAGCGCATAACTACCCACACTGTTCTGATCGCCGTTAATAAATGTTTTAAAATAACCCATTTTGTGTAGCGCTTGATAACCAATCAGTCCAAACAATACCTGAATCGAGACAAAAACGGATAAGAATACTAAAATCACCGCTGGATGGGGTTCTGTTCCCATCAGATTATGAGAAATACCCGAGATAACCCGGACACTGGTAATCCCCAACAAGGTCATAATCGGGATCAGCATCCAGAGGGTTGGTGCGCCTTCCAGGGCAATCCCGTCTTTTAAGATCGCTTGAATCCCTAGCGTCAGCATTACCACTAAAACCAGTAGTGCAAAGGTTGAAAACGAAATAGCACCGATGATCCCGATTACCGAAACAATTAGATTATGGCTCATAGCTGCCGATGCGGCAAAGCCAACACCAATCATGACAAAGGCAAAACTGCTCAAAAGCGGGCTTAAGTCATTGCGTTTCTCAAAACCGCCACCAATGATAAGTTGTCGCGAATAATCAGCAAATAGTTTTAATGCATAAACTCCCACTCCGCCATAAGCAACAAGTGCCCAGGGAAACAGGTATTCGACCTGGGTCCACAAGCCTGGTACAAATATAGCCCCCAGAACAAACAACACATTGATGGTCATCCCCAGCGTCAGGGGAATGGTCATCAGTGTGACTTCGGCCGGAGTTCCAGACAGATTGGCATAGGCAGCAGTTCTCTTGAAACGGTTGAACGCTCTAAGATTCATAATCAGGAGCTGAAAATGTCTAAAAGAAAAATAGATAATTCCCGCCAGCGCAATAACCACCATTACGGTCAATGGCCCAATTGGACCGCTTAATGCCGAATAAATGTGGCTGAAGTTGGGAATCGGGGTGTCTGGATGTTTTACCATAAACATCAGGTACATAAAGAAAGATACCGCCAGCCCTCCAGAACCCAAGGCCGATAAAAAGTAGGATGGTGTGTAATTTTGAGTGAATTTTTTAGTCATGATTGCTTTCCTTTCTGGTTTTTTACAATCATAACCTCAGATTCGCAAAATTTCTGTGACTGAGTTACCGTTGTTGTCAAAATAACTAATAAAGATGCATTAATTAAACATAAACTATCTTTTTGGCAATCATTCATTAAAATAAAAAATCAGGTCACCGTAAAGGTCAGGCCTGATTTTTTTAGAAATTCATATTAATCGGTCAATGGGTATAATCGATGATCTGGACCGCATCACCCAATTTCTTCACAATCGCTGCTTTAATCTGATCTGCATTAGGACAGACAAAGCCGATCGGATTGCCCCAGGTGATACAAGAGCAGAGCACAATAGTATCCGCGCCGCGCTTCACCATTTCCGCCACCCGAGTCACGGATTTTTTCCGGGACATCCACCACAGCTGACAAAGCCAACAATCTCAATATCGTCTTCAATTCCCTCAAAATCCGCTTTTTTGTTCCGCATCACCTTAAAATCAGTAGTGCCGGGACACATATCTTCAGTTTGTTGACAGCGAATTAATCCAACTTTTATAAATTCTCCCTTTCTAAAACGCAGGTAGTGAACAATGATAACCCTATTTATCACTAGCATACATTGATCAAGAAGCGGTGTCAATTGTTTATGCAACGAAATGAATGATCCCGGAGCAATCCCCTGTGAACCATCGGCTCTGACGCAATGAAGTTACTAAGCACCAGCCGTGCAGATATTGCGATTGAGCTGGTTGGAGTAAAATAGATAGACCGGTTCATTGTAGAGACGACTTAACAAATCTTCTGATAAATACTGATCCACCACTCCGATTTCAAAGGTTCCCGAGCGATTGAGCACCCCGACTCGTCCACCAATAAAAAACACCTGATCCGGATTGTGAGTTGTCATAATAACACCATAACCCTGATCCGACAATTTTTTAACCAGTTTCATGGTTTTAATCTGATTCCCGAAATCCAGATGGGCGGTGGGTTCATCCAGTAAAATAAAGTCCGGCTCCTGGGCAATGGCTCTGGCAATAGTCACCAGCTGTCGTTCCCCACCGCTTAACTGCGTATAGGCTTTGTTCCGGAGATCGGTGATCCTGACCAATTCCATGGCTTCTTCAATCATCCGCTGATCCTGCAGACTCAGTTTTTTAAAGGCACTTAAATAGGGGGTTCTGCCCATGGCAACAAATTCTTCAACGGTAAAGGCATAGGTCGGCTGGTGAATCTGGGGCACATAGCCAATCCGCATAGCGAATTGGCGCAGCGACAGATCTTTAATATTGTCTTTTTCTAAAAAGATCCCTCCTTGTGTTGGCTCACTCAGATTGCCGATGCAGTTCAGCAAGGTCGATTTACCGGCACCGTTGGGACCCAAAATGGTAAATATTTCACCCTTTTTCAGACTGAAATTGACCTCTGTAAATATCTGATTGCCGTTAGGATAGGCAAACCCCAGTTCAACGATCCTTAAATTCATGACAGATTCATCCTCTCTTTTTTTAACAGATAAAAATAGAACGGTGCGCCAATCAAACCGGTTAAGATACTCAGCGGTAATTCGGCGCTGGTGATGGTTCTGGCAATGGTGTCAATCATCAGTAAAAAGATTCCTCCCAAAACGAAAGAAACCGGTAATAATTTCATGTTATTGGGGCCGACCATCAATCGCCCCAGATGTGGCACCACCAGGCCTACCCAGCCGATTGTTCCACTAATGCAAACAGAACTGGCTGTCAATAAGGTGGCGCAGATAATGACAATCCGACGGGTGGTTTTCACATTGATCCCCAGGCTTCGGGCTTCCGTCTCACCGAGTGACAGCACATTGATTTTCCAACGCAGTACCATGATAATGATAATTGCCAGGATCATCGCCGGTGCCACCATCAGGATACTCTTAGGCAATACCTTGGCGATACTGCCCATCTGCCAATAGGTTATTTCAGCCAATTCCGTTTCCGGATCGGCAATATATTTAATAATCCCCATAATTGAACTCATCAGTCCCCCAACAATAATCCCTGACATCACCAACATCATATTGGAGCTGTTTTTAATCAGCTTCGGAGTCGTTGTTGTCAACGCCACCGCCAGAATGCCGCCAGCAAAGGCACCAATCTGAATACCAATGGTTCCGATCCCAATTAAAATTGCAATGGCGGCTCCAACGCAGGCGCCGGAAGATACCCCCAGCAAATCAGGCGATACCAGAGGGTTTTGAAAAACCCCCTGATACACCGCCCCTGACAAAGCCAATGAACCACCCACCAGAATCGCTGCCACCACCCGGGGGAAACGCAACGTCATAACAACGCTCTCCACATTCGCATCCCCGACTTGTGGTAGCGGTAAAATGTTGGCCGCCAGCACATGGATCACTTCCGGAATTGAAATGGGAAAGCGTCCCATGCATAATGAAACAATCACCAGGGCTCCCAAAATGATAACTAACAGCACCAGCAAAGCTGAAAAATTCAAGCGCTTTTCTTTAAGATTGATATCTTTTAACATTTACTACAACTTTCTGATTTTGCGGTTGCAGCCGACTTAACTGTTGGCATCGACTTTCAAAATCGTATCAATATTTTCATCGGTCAGATTGGCAGAAAAGAACGCTTTATAAAAGGCTTTCAGATCTTTACGGATATCATAATCTTTAAATAGTTCCGGCTGTTGAATACTGCCCATCCACTTAATCATCAGAGGTGTTTCAACACAAGGGGCATCATAGCGATAAATTCCCATCGGAGTTTTGTAAACCCGATGGTTTTTAACCGCATCGATATTGCTCCAATCCTGACCTTCAATTTTATTCTGATACAGGTCTTCCGGTACGATTTCGTCAAAATTTGACAGATAGATGATCTCCGGATTCCACTGAAGGATTTGCTCCATATTTACTTCTGACCATTGTTTATCCAATCCGGCAGCGACATTCGCACCACCGGTTAACTCTAACAGATAATTATTAATGTTTTTTGCTCCTGCCACACTGAGTTTGCTATTACGTAAATACATTACTTTCTTTTTTGAAATACTGTCAAGTTCAGCTTTCTTGTCAATAAAATAATTTTCTACCTCGGTGTGATAAGCCGTCAGTTTTTCAGCTTCATCTTCTTTTCCCAAAACCTGACCAACCAGCAGTAAATCCTTTTTTAAGTCTTCCAGATTTTCCGCATAATTCAGCATTACCGGGGTAATTCCCACCGCTTTTAATTGTTCGGCTTCAGCCGTCTGATCGTTCCAGATAAAGGCGATTTCTGGCTTTAAATTCATTAGCGCTTCCACATTGATGGTAAAGTCTTTGGTAATTTCAGCTGTTGAAATAGTGGCAAAAGACGGATCAAGTTCTGGCATAAAACTGGTTTTGTACGCAGCCATCGCGCTGGGATTAATCGATACAATCCGCTGACTGCCACCATCAATGGCCCATATTGCCGACGCCCAGGGAATCGGGGTAATGGCAACCTTGGTGATGGTTTCCGGTAATTGCACCTCATTACCACCCTGATCTACCACCGATGTCAGTTTTTCGGCGGTTTTACTTTCCGACTCCTTTGCCTGACTGCTGCAACCGGCAATGGCGATACACATAATCAGACCGATACAGATAACCAGTAACATTCTTTTTTTCATCTCTTCTACTCCTTGGTATTTTTTTATTTTTAATTTAAGCCGTTACTTCATTTGCAAAGAAACGCTTTAAATAAGCGTAGCCTGTTTGTCCCATATATTGATAATCCAGCTCGATAAACGCGTTACCGCTAAGGCTGGGATAGGGCATGGGAATAAATTTATATGATATCGTGTTGATTCTATTTTGATAAAGCGGATCCGCAATGACATGGGTAACGGTCATTTGCTGCAATTCCTGATCCGTAATTTTATTTGCCCGGATGGTTATAATCCCAAAATCGTTTGGAATCGCTGCCTCAAGCTGATCCAGAATTTCATTTTCGCCCAGCAGCAGCACCCGGAAAGCCGGACACGGCTGCGGCTCTTTATTTAAGTAATACGATTCCGGGATCACTGTTTTTAATAACGTACCGACAGCTCTCAGCCACTGATTAAAGCCGTCAATGCCGATCGGCATTGCAAAATGATAGGGTATTTCAAACATCTCCGCCATCCATTTTGCCAAACTCAGACCGTGTCTGGAAAAAACAAGATTCAGCTCAGCTTCTGCTGCCGTTTTAAAGGAACCCAGACTCTCATAGCCGAGAAAGTTCACCGCATAACCCAGCGACGTCAGGCAGGTTTCAATTTCATCAAAGTGTTGCCTTTTCCCAAACAAAAATGGATTATAGCCAATAATATTGAGCCGTTTTTTTCGGTTTTCAACTTTTTTTAACGTTGCTTTGGCGATTTTTAACAAGGCCTTTGCTACCCCTTCTTCGGCCGTCTGAAAACCGTTGGTATCTATTGCACAGGTCATTTCAAACAGATCACAGGTCTGTAAAAAATGATCATTCATCCCGGTCATAAAGGTAACCGGTGTGCCAATGGATAGAAATAATTTTATATCTTTGGTTTGATGATTCATTTGAAAGCGCTTTGTAATGGCTTCACCGATCTCATTTGTGCAGCCATTAACCGCCTGCAAGTCATTAAATCGGGAAAAAATAAACGGATTGTGATTCAGTTTATCAATGGAACTAGGACAGTTTGCACAGCCGGAGCCCGTCATTAAAAACTGACAAACGGCCTCATCATCGGGGAATAAAGAAAGTACCCCCGTATAATCTGCGGCCAGCGGCGGTAATTCACAAACCGCTGCATTTTTTGATAAAACCAGTGGCCGGGTCTTGACAAAGTCCGCAATTTTTGCTGCAATCTTATCCAAACGTTGGGATGGACTGGTTTTTCGTTTCTCCATGGGACCACGCTTGAAAATCTCGACAGGTATCTGATGGGGATTATCAAGTCCCTCGATCATCGTATCAAAATCGGTTTGGCTGAGCAAATCGGGACATGAAACATAAAGAATAATACCCTGATAGCAGGCTTTTCGTAACGCCGCTTCAACAACGCCTTTAATTTTTTCCAGATAATCCCCAAAGGTATAATCCAATGCACGAATGGGAACGAGTTTGAGCTTGGACAACTGCCCACATTCCAAAGCCCTAAAATATAAAATACGGATACAAGTTGGCGGTCCGACGGCCACGACTAAGGTGTCCGGTATCGCAAAAATTCGTTTTGCCATTTCCATATCACCTAAATTATAGACCGACGTTTCAATGGTGATGCTACTCATCTGCTGATTTCCTGGTTCTTTGCGGAAACAAAATCAAAGAGGGCTTCCATTGCGTCATCATCAAGGGAACGAGAGTCACTGGCAGGAACTTCGCAAAACAGATCCTTCCCCAAGGTCTTAATTACCTGTGAAAGAGGGGCCTGGGGATCGGCCTCAATCATGGTATTTCTTTGATACTCGGCCAGCTTGATCGCCTGGTTTTGTTCAATAGAGGCTATCAGACGACTTTCGGTCATTTTGATAAAATGATCAACCACATCTTTATCGGTTTGGGACGAGTAGCGATTATGAATAAAGCCGCCAAATAGTTTTTGCTTCGGGGTTTCGTAGTGCGTGATGCCCTTTAAAATATTATTGGCAGCGTACAACGACATAAATTCTGATGAGGTCACAATATAAACCGCATCAACACATTGCTTGCGCATGGGGATGGAAAAACCACCACAGACCACATCACCCAGCACATCATAGACAATCAGATCCCAGTCCATCGCAAAGACTTCCAGCTTTTCCAGGGTCTCGATCACCGCCGAAATGCCCATCCCGGCACAACCGACCCCCGGTTCCGGGCCGCCAGCTTCAACGCAAGTAACGCCATAAACTCCTTTATATAAAATATCTGCTTTATTCAGCTGATCTCCTTTTTCCTTGAGTGTTTTCAAGACGGTGGGAATCCGTCGCTTCATCAGAATCCGGGTCGAATCCGATTTCGGGTCACAGCCGATATGGAGAACCTTTTTCCCAGCTTTTGAAAGCGCTGCCGATACATTGGCGGCAATCGTCGATTTACCAATCCCTCCCTTGCCATAAAATGCGATCCGTTTTAGTTTTATCTTCATTTTTCCTCCAATAAAAAAACTCTTCTGAATTATTAGACAGAAGAGTTTATTATAAAAATAAATCCCTCACCCAATAATCCGTTAGGCTTGGTTATCACAAAATATAGAAGCATCCTGGCTTAAGATCATCGCCTGCTGTAACAACTTCCCAGAAATTTCTTTCCAGTGTTGATCAATTTACAGCGGCTCACTTTTACAGTGGCGGTACCGCATCGGACTTTAACCGATTTTCATACTACACTTTGTTATTCAATTAAGTCGTATTATATCACAAGAAAGAGGAGCAAACAATTCAGCGGTTCTTCTAATTTCCAATTGCCAGCTATCAATATTTTTGATAGTATAGGGCTAAACAAACAAGGAGGAAACCAATGATTTCACTACAAAATATGAAATATATGATCGAAATTTCAAGGCATCAATCAATTTCGGCGGCGGCTAAGGCCCTCTATATTTCCCAATCCACTTTATCCACTGCAATCAAAGAAGTCGAACAGAGTCTCGGAATTCTCCTGTTCAAGCGAAACAGCCGTGGGATTGAATTAACTTATGAAGGACAAGATTATCTAAACCATGCCAGAGATATCGTTGAGCAAGCCGACTATCTGGAACGACGTTATCAGCATCAGAAATCGATCCCGATGCGCTTTTCTGTCTCCACCCAGCGACTGCCCTTTTCGACCATGTCTTTTATCAAAATCGTTGATGAAATCGGCTTGGATCGCTATGATATTGCCATTCGGGAATGTCCAACCCATGAGGTCATCCACGACGTGGCCACCCGTCGCAGCGAAATCGGCGTTATGTGCATTAATGATCATTACCTGAATACGATGCAAAAACTTTTAGATACCAGCAATCTCTCCTTTCATATTCTGGGAAAAATTAAATCCTATGTTTTTATAAGAAAACTACATCCCCTCGCTAAGAAAGAATTGCTAACCCTTGATGACTTAAAACCATACCCTTTTGTCACCTATGATCAGGGTGATGACAATCTGCTTCATTTTTCTGAAGAAATTTTATTTAATGAAATCCTGGATAAAAACATTCATGTCATTGACCGTTGCACAAAAATCGCCCTGGTTCGTGGCACTGATTGTTTTAGCATCGGTCCGGATCTGACTAACAGCGATGGCGATAAGATGCACTCAAAACTAAATGAGATTCAGACGATCGAGTTTTGCGAAAGTGATCAAATTTTACACGCAGGTTATATTATGCGCAGGGAACATACCTTAAGTGATATTGGAATACGCTATATTACGACTTTAAAAGCGAAAATCAATGGACTAGAATGCAATTCTTACTGATGCAAAATAACTAAAAAAATCAAAAGGACAGATACTTGATCCCTTTGATCTTTTTTTATACACTTTGAGTTCTTCAGGCTTTTCTAATTCTAAACACCACTTTTTCTCCACAGTCCGGGCATTGGAGCGGCGCATCGGTAATCACACCTTTGCGAGCCGCATAGACAAAGGGAAACACTGCACTGAGTGCCATCATGCAGAAATTTCCACTCTTGTCCTTATCCAGCTGGGGTCCGTCAAAAATGACTTCATCCCCCGCCGAATATATCGGGCAACCCGATTCCTCAACCACCAGTTTTATTTTCTGTTCAATTACTTCCATGTTGTCCTTCCTCTATAACGCCAGTCGATACAGCGCTTCAATCTGTTCCAGGGTTGTACTTCTGGGATTAACCAGAATATTACCACTTTTCATGGCATCTACAGCCATCGCAGGGATCTTATCGACCGTGACGCCCACCTCACCCAGGGTTTTGGGAATCCCCAGTGCACAAGTTAAGCTACGGATCTCATCGACCAAAGTCTGAGACGTAAAATCCTCCCATCCTTCACCGCATTTAATCGCGTCATAAATTTTTTGATAACGTCCGGTATCGGCTAGGGCGTTATATTCCAGCACCGTTGGCAGCAGTATCGCATTGGCAACCCCATGAGGGACATCAAAATAACCGCCCAGGGGATGGGCCATCGCATGGACATTACCCAGCCGCGCCCAGGCAAAGGCGATCCCGGCAAACATGCTACCATAAAGCATATTGGCTGCTGCTTCTGGATTGGTTCGATCTGCCACAAACAAACGGATATTATTACCGATCAATTCCAAGGCTTTTTCAGCCATTGCATCAGAAAAAGGTGAAGCGGCCTTCGATAGATAAGCCTCAATGGCATGAACCAGAGCATCAATTCCGCAGGCTGCCGCCGTTTTTTCCGGGGTTGTCATAACTAAGGTTGGGTCCAGTACTGCATAGGCCGGAATCAGTTCATAACTAAAGACCGTCAGCTTATAATTCCGGGAACGGTCCGTAATCACCGCAAAAGCTGTTACCTCAGAACCGGTGCCAGCAGTGGTGGGAATGGCAATTAGCGGCACAATCGCACCGGGGACCTTGTCAGCCCCCTCATAGGCACCAATGGAGCCACCGAACTTCGCCAGTATCCCCACCGCCTTAGCTACATCCATGGGGGAACCGCCACCCAAAGCAATAATACAGTCTGCCCCACTGTCAACAAACACCTTGGTGGCCTTATCGACGGTTTCTACTGAAGGATTGGCCTCCGTTTGGGTAAAACTGTCAAAAGTTAGCCCGGCCCGCTCTAAAATATCCGTAATCTTCTTAACCACCCCCATCTTATTCAGATGCGGTCCCGAAATCACCATCGCTTTTTTTAATTCCTGCTTATTTAAAAGCTCCGGTAATTTCTCAATACTATTCACCCCGCAGATTATTTCTTGCGGTATTTTAAAACTAAAACTATTCATCTCTTTTCCTTTCATAACTCCCGACAAGACTATTCAGTTACACTACCAACGCGAGCGGCAAAGGCAGGCTTTTCATCGACATCGACATACTCTACATCAATATGAGCGCCAAACTCATCACCATATTTGAATTTACAGTAGCCATAAAAGAGTACGCCCAATACGGCCCAGCCACCAGCCATGATCCATTCTTCTGCTACCAGTGCAGTGGAAGCAAAAGGCAACGGAATCACATATAACAGGGTCATCATACCCGATAAAGCAACTGCCACAATTCCCACGAAGGTGCCAAATCGGACCTTGTATGGTCGTTTCATATCCGGTTCTTTTTTTCTTAAAATCAGGAAGGACAAGGATACCATGGCATAGGCCAGGCAGACCCCGAAACTTCCGGCATCAACAATCCAGACCAGCATTTTTCGTCCAAAGAAAGGAGCAATTACCGATAATACGCCAATTAGGCCGATTGCTAACACTGGAGTTTTATACTTAGGGTGAAGTTTAGCAAATACTTTTGGAATCATATTGGATTCAGCCATGGAATACATCGCCCGACTGCCCCCGATTAAAAAGGAGTTCCAGCTGGTAATAATCCCGGCCATTCCACCAACAATCAATACCTTGGTCATGATTTCACTGTTAAAAGCCAATCCCATCGCATCGGCCGTTACGAGCGTTGAATCTGCCATTGCACTAGCAGGCATCACATAAGCCACGGCCAGAATGATCAGGGCATAAAAGGCGACTGCCATCAGAATCGAAAGAATCATAATCCCGCCAATTTTCTTAAATCCGGCATTTATTTCTTCAGCTGCCTGCGGAATTACATCAAAACCGACAAAGAGAAAAGGCGTCATAACCGCTACCGTAAGCACACTCCCCAGAGCGGTGGTGCCCAGTTCAATACTGCCACCAAACATGTTTCCGGCAATATTAGAAGGATCACCATTAATCACTGATCCAGCGATTAAAAGGAGTCCAGCCCCGGCAATTAATGCAGTAAAAATAGTTTGGAGTTTGGCTGCTGTTTTAGCTCCGAGAATATTAATGGCGGTAATAATAATAGCGGTAATCACCCCAACGGCCACCCATGAAGCATAAATGTCAAATCCAGCCACTGTATACATATACCCTTGTAAAAAATTAGGGCTCAAATATTGGATGACCGTCGGAAAGGCACAAGCTTCAAAAGCCACAACGCTGACGTACCCCAGAATAATAGCCCAGGTACAGATAAAGGAACCCGTGGGTCCCATGGCCTTATAGCTAAAGACATGTTCACCGCCGCATTGAGGCATCGCAGCTGTAAGTTCTGCATAGGTCAGTCCCACAAAGACGACCATAATCCCCCCGATTAAAAAAGCCAGGGCCGCTCCCAGAGCGCCAGCGGTTTCTATCCAGATACCGGTATTCACTACCCAGCCCCAGCCAATCATGGCACCAAAGGCCAGCACAAAGATATCTTTGGTACTTAAAACCTTGTCAAATTTCGACTTGTTTGTTTTTCCACTCATTTTTCTTTTCGTATGATCGCAATTCTGGATCATACACCCCTTTCAAATTTGATTTGTTAAGATAATTGCGTGGTTGTCAATAAAAAAATAGGATCTTCACAAGCTTTCTGGTGTCGGTCTCATTTAGACCGATACTAGAAAGCTGTAAAAACCCCATTGTTTAAAACTTTATTTAGTTAATTTGATTAAAATTAGTTGACCAATTCCTTGACCGTCGCTTCGATGATGCTGTAAGCCTTGTCACAGTCTTCTTTTGATACAATCAGCGGTGGAATCATGCGGATGATGTTTTTTCCAATGGCGGTAATTAGCAGTTTTTTCTCCAGCACGCCATGTTTGATAGCCACGCCCGAAACGCCGTCTTCAAATTCTACCCCGATTAAAAGACCTTGTCCTCGGACTTCTTTAACCTTTGGCAGTCCCTTTAATTGTTCCATAAAGTAGTACCCCATTTCCCGGGCATTGCCGGCCAGGTCACGATCGAGTAGTTCGGTGATCTGGGCCAGAGAAGCGGCGGTAGAAACCGGATGTCCACCATAGGTAGTCCCGTGAGAGCCCATGGTAAAGGCTTTGGCCACTTCAGCAGTCGCACAGATCGCACCGATTGGCATACCTCCGCCCATGGCTTTTGCCATTGAGACAATGTCAGGCTTAATTCCATAATTCATATATGACATAATCGCTCCGGTTCGGCACCAGCCTGTCTGAACCTCATCCAGTAATAAAAGCAAACCTTTTTCATCACAGAGGGCCCGAAGTCCTTCCATAAACTCCGTTGTTGCCGGATGGACTCCCCCTTCCCCCTGGACCGGTTCAATGAGAATGGCAATGGTATTGTCGTTGACAGCATCTTTAAATGACGCTAGATTATTAAATTCAGCATAGCTAAAACCGGGAGTCATATCCCCAAAGCCGATTTGACAAGCGTTGTCCGGCTGCCCGGTGGCACTCATAGCACCGAAGGTTCGACCATGAAAGGACATCTTGGCAGTAACGATGTTATAGCGCTCTGGGCCATAAGTTTCGACCCCATATTTGCGGGCCATTTTAATCATCGCTTCATTCGATTCAGCTCCGGAGTTCTGGAAAAAGATCTTATCCATACCAATGCTGGTACAGATTTTTTCGGCCAGCAGCACCTGGGGGATGGTATAAGGATAGTTGAAGGTGTGAATCACATCAGCCACCTGATCCTGAACCGCTGCAACTACTTTATCATTGCAGTTGCCAGCGCTGTTGACGGCGATACCGGCATAAAAATCCAGGTAGGCCTCGCCATTTTCATCATAAATATACATATCTTTTGCTGTTTCGGCGATAAAATCAAACCGTTCATAGGTTTCAATCATATAGGTGTTAACTTTTTGCTTTAATTCCTCTTTTGTAAGTCCGGTGTCTTTAAGTTTCATTCCAATTTTCCTTTCCCTTTTCCATTAACGCTACATAAGTACTTTATTTCTGACAAACATCTTCGTTTGTCGGATAAACAAAAAAAACGCCGGAACATGAACCATCATGTTTCGAACGCCTTCGTTCTGTCAATTGACAAGTACAATATAACATGTGTGCATTATAATGTCAATACACACAGTGATTTTATTTAAATATTTTTTAAAAATCGCTATTTAAAGGGTTATAAGGCATTAAAAGATAATAATTTGTGCAGTATATTGTACTTTTTCAACATTGACCCGAAAGTTGTTTTGTGATTAAACAGTGAGCATATTCTACTGTTTAAAGACGAATACCGTAATAAATTTCAGCAGCTCACTTCCCTTATTCCAATAGGTATGTTTCATCGCTGTGCCAAAACAGATAGCATCTTCTTTTTTAATCTGATAAAAGGAATTATCAATTTCTAAGGTCAATTCACCCACGTGCACGACGATGTACTCGTTGGTTCCCTGCCCATGAGCGCCGCTGACATAACAGGCACCGGGTTCAATTTCAATTTCATAGATTTCAAACAATCGGTTCTTTTCATAGGGAAAATAGGTGTAAACCGCGTAGTGACCGGGCACCTCTTTGGAGGGAATCAGTTTTTGTCGGTTGACCTCATAGACACCAATCCCCGGGGTTCGGGTCAGATCTGAAAGATCCACCCGGAGTCCGCTGACGATCTTTCCCAGGGTCCCGATTGTAGGATTGGCTTCCCCCCGTTCAATTTGCCCCAACATACTTTTGCTAACCCCGGTTTGTTCGGCCACCTCATCCATACTCATGCCTTTTTCCCGGCGTATTGCTTTTAAATTAATTGATATATTTTTATTTAAGTAATCCATCCTCTTCGCCTCGTCTTTCTTTAAGGCTAAGTTTAACTTAACAGAAAGCTAAAATCAATGGATACCATAAATCTTTGTGTTGCGGTCATATGAATATAGATCAGCACTGACCCAGTACCGATAATTATTACATCATGTTGTACGCATCGGGGCAAACAGTTGATAAACTGTTCGATCCCGCAGCGAAAAACAGATTAATAATTGGTCGGTACGGCTGTATCGCACTAAAGGTAACTAATAGAGTTTCGTATAGATTCCTAGCACCTGTTCTCGGGCGAGGGGGACGTAATTGTTGGCCATCAGCCGGGTTTGTTTGGTCATTACTGCTTCGGTAAAAGTTTCCAGATCTACTTTGGTCACGCCGTAGTCCCGGAGTGCTTTTTTTAACAAAATATGATTAAGCAGCTTCTCAATTTCTTCGTAAACAAAGGCGGGTTCACAGCCCAGAATTCCAGCCAGAAAAAGATTGAGTTCTTTGATGCTGCCGTTGGGATCAATGGCAGCATAGGTTTTGAAAACCTCGGTAAACATCGCGTAGTTCGCTTCGCCATGAGCGATATGGTAAACTGCCCCCAGGGGGTAACTCATGGCATGAACCGCAGCACAACCCGCGTTACCGAAGGCGATCCCGGCGAAGGTTGAAGCGATCATAAAGTCTTTCTGCAGGGATTTTCGGGCTTCTGGTCCCTGTTCTACAATAGTCTGATAGCCGGTGAGAATCATTTCCATGGCCTTTTTCGAATACAGCCGAGTAAAGGCGTTGGCCTTGGGGGAGGTGTAAGATTCGATGGCATGAATAAAGGCATCAATGGAACTAGTAGCAAAAACGCTCATCGGCAAATCATTAAGCAGTTCCGGCACTAACACGGCGTAGTCAGCATAGAGTTCATCCACCGCCAGACCAAATTTTGAAGAAATGGCGGTGAGTTCCAGAATAGAAATATTAGTGACCTCACTACCAGTGCCACAGGTAGTGGGAATTAAGATTAATTCCTTGTCTTTGATAATTTCCAGTTCTTTGTTAAACAGGTCCACCACCGGCACAGTATTTTTAAGCGCAAACAGCTTAGCAACATCGAGGATGGTACCGCCGCCGATACCAAATACCCGGGTATACTGATAGTCTTTTATATCTGCGTAAATCTTTTCCACCATTACATCGGTGGGTTCGCCACTTACATATTTTCGGTAATTGACACGATAAGCTTCATTACTGATGGTATCCTTAAAATAGTGTTCATCGGTTCGATCACTGATAAAAACCAGATCCCCTTTACCGATCTGAAAATGCGCCCCCACTTCGTGGCAGTGCTCAAATTCCAATATCTTCGGTGTAATTCCAAATTGTTTCATTGTCTCTCCTTTCCGGCTGATCGTTAGTTTAGCTGGTAACAAATGCGTCTTTTTACTACGGGTTTAATGCTGACTACCGTACCGACCAATTGTCAATCTGTTGTTCGCTGCGGAATCGGACAGGCTAGCGCCGTGTCCGCTCCGATGCGTACTACATGATGTAACAATTGTCGGTACTGGTTTTAGCATTTTACGACAGGTTAACTATAAATTGAGTTACAAAATACTCTATTTGTTACATATCCAGTTGATAAAGTTTTACACACATTTTAAGATAGCTTTTTCAAAAATATCAAGGCCGGCCTGAAGTTGATCGTCAGTGATGACCAGCGGGGCCAGAAAGCGGATTACATTACCGTAGACACCGGCACTTTCGATGATCAGGCCATTTTGGACTGCCTCATTGACAATCGCCGACACCAGTTCCGGGTAGGGTTCTTTGGTGGTCCGGTCTTTGACAAATTCAATCCCGACCATGGCACCCATGCCGCGGACATCGCCAATCACGTCATAGCTGTCTTTCCATTTATTAAAGCGTTCAAAAATTGTGTTACTGATTTCGCAAGCCCGTTCATCCAGACGATCCCGTTTCATAACTTCGATGACTTTTAAGGCGGCGGCGCAGGCCACGGGATTACCACAATAGGTTCCCCCGATAGTGCCACCTTTTACGGATTCCATAATTTCTTTTCTGGCAGTGATGGCACTAAGTGGCAATCCAGCGGCGATTGATTTAGCCGTCGTAATAATATCCGGTTCCACGCCAACTTCTTGCCAGTACTGTGAAGCAAACATCTTTCCGGTACGGCAGAATCCAGTTTGCACCTCATCAGCCATTAATAAGATTCCCTTTTCATCACAGATTTTTCGGACTGCTTTGATCCATTCCAGCGGTGCGGGAATAAATCCACCCTCACCTTGGAGGGGTTCCACCACAATAGCTGCCACATGTTCGGCAGGTGAAGATTCCTCAAACACCTTATAGATACTTTCGGTATAATAGTCGATGGCGTCCTCTTGCTTCATACCGGCCGGGTTTCGATACAGATAGGGAAACTGAGCCCGGTAAATACCATCAGGAAATGGTCCCAAACCATGGGCATACGCTTTTTTTGATGTCATCGTCATGGTCAGCATGGTGCGCCCGTGAAAAGCTCCGGAAAAAACAATAATATTGGGCCGTTTGGTAAAAGCTTTAGCGATTTTTACGGCGTTCTCATCCGCTTCAGCACCACTGTTAGCAAAAAAAGTCATCTTTTCGTCGCCCCGGACCGGTACAATGGCATTCATGGTTTCAGCCAGCTTGACATACCCTTCATGGGTAACGATATTAAACATCCCATGAAAATACTTTTCCGTTTGGGCTTTCACCGCTGCTACTACTTCAGGATGGGAATAACCGATATTTAGCACTCCCACACCGCCAACCCAGTCCACAAAGTGATTACCGTCAACGTCTTCGACCATGGCCCCTTCGCCCTTGTCGATAACTAACGGATAAACACATTTGATGGCACCGGGAATGGCGTCCCCTCTTCTGGCAATCACTGCCGCAGCCTTGGGCCCCGGCACTTGTTTGGTAATTATTTTTGGTAATGCGTTTTTTAGCATCTCTCATCCTCCTCTTTTTTCTAACTAGATCATTGCAAAGTGCTTAAACCAAACATTTCTGCATAGCATTTTGCTGCTCTTATTAATAAAAAAACAAAAAAAACAAGACCGGGAATCGACTTCCTTGTCTTGTTTAACGTGATTCTATTATAGCACAGACAATCATCTCTGCAATGTCCAACTAGCCTAAATTATTTATTATTCTTTGTGCTGGACAGACAAAGATTTATTTTGTATACTAAGTAAAACGTGAATAATTCCAGTTTCCTTGCTTTATCGTTTTGCACCGATATTAAAAATGAGGTATTTTATGTCGATTATGTTAGCCGATTTATTCCATTCCACCCAAAACACCTATCAGCTCCAGCTAATCGCTGGAGAAGCTGGCCTGAACAGGCCCATCCATTGGGTCCAATTTACTGAGGATATTGCCACCACCGATTTTTTAAGAGGTGGTGAGCTAATTATCACCACCGGTATGAGCGCCGACAGCAACACCTGGCTCTTTGATTTTATCACCCGACTAATCCATCAGAAAACCTGCGGCCTGATTCTCAATACCGGACGCTATCATTTTGCGGATGATATTTCCGAAGCGGTCATCACTTTGTGTACCCAGTGTCAGTTCCCACTGTTAACAATGCCCTGGAAAATCCACCTCGCTACCATTATGCAGGATTACTGCAACCGGATTTTTATGCAGTCCTACCAGGAAGACCGGACCACCATGGCGTTTTCCCGGCTGCTGCTGCACCCCGACGAACCGGAATCGAGCCTTGACACCTTAAATAGTTTGGGCTACGAAACCAATTCCTCCTACCTGGTAATCGTTGGTGAGTCTCCAGAAATTCCACCCCGACTGATTGAGCGGCTTAGACAAATTGGTACCCGATCCTATTTTTTTTCGCTCCGGGAAGCTTTTGTTCAAATTTTTCAAAATCCCGATGTTACCGCCCTGATGGAGGTGCTATCAAGCTTTGATGCTTCCCCTCAGTCTCGTCCCGAGGCACCGGTATGTTTTGGCAGTGGTACTCTGACTGACTCCCTGCTAACACTTAACACGAGCTATCAACAAAGCCTATTCGCCCTAGGAGTCGCCCAAAAGCAACATCTCCGACAAGTCAGTTTTAATGACCTGGGGTTGTTTAAAGTTTTTTTTGCACTTCCCGACCAAGCCATCCTCGCCACCATGGCGGCCGAAAGCTTGAGTCTGCTAGAAGCTCAGGATGCCCGCAGCCAATCCAATCTGAGCGAAACCTTGCGGCTTTACCTGGAGCACGATGGTAGCATTCAGGCCGTGGCTGATGCGTCCTTCACCCATCGCAATACCATCAACTACCGAATGAAAAAAATCCGTCAGCTTTTAAAAACAGACCTCCTGACCATGGAAGAAAAGTTCAATCTACTACTTGCTTTTAAAATCAAAGATTATCTGGCACTGTAACACGATTTAAGGGTTACCGATCGTTTTTTTAATCTACTGTCTGCTTCGCTGTCAGTCAGTGTGAAGCAATGCCTGTTGATTCTTTTTTACCAACAAATTCTTTTTTTTTATTTAAAGGAGACGCCTATGAAATCAGCAATCTCAATCATCTCTAATCCGTCCCTGAATCCATCATTAAATCAGACCTTAACCGCATTTTTGACCCCGAAAGCCGTCGCCGAAGTCCGCCGCTTTCATCAATCGCTGCCCCTGTATCAACCGACTCCGTTGCTTTCCCTGCCTGAACTTGCCGATAAATTGGAGCTGCGCCATGTTTTTGTCAAGGATGAATCCCGCCGCTTTGGGCTTAACGCCTTCAAAGGCCTGGGGGCCGCCTATGCTATGGCCACCATCATTGCCCGACATATCAAAGCCGACGAAAGCGAGCTTAATTATCAGTTCCTGACGACCCCGGCAGTGCGTGATCAGATTAAAAATCTGGTTTTTATTACCGCCACCGATGGCAATCACGGCAAGGGCGTGGCGTGGGCCGCTTCTCTTTTTGGCTGTCGGGCCATTATACTGATGCCCCGAGGTACTCGTGATTGCCGGGCCGAAGCCATCCGGGCCATCAATCATACCAAGGTAGAAATCACCGACCTAAACTACGATGATGCCGTTCGCCTGGCTGCTCAGTTGGCTGAGAAAAATGGCTATTATCTGATTCAGGACACCGGTTTTGAAGGCTATGAAGCGATTCCTAACGCGATTACCCAAGGCTATACGACCATGGCTGGGGAGGCCTTGGAACAATTGTCTAACCTCGGCATTCCAAAACCCAGTCATATCTTTCTACAGGCCGGAGTAGGCTCTATGGCTGGCGGGGTACTGGGTTATCTGGCCCATTATTACCAACAGCATCCACCGATTACCACCATTGTGGAACCCGATACTGTCGCCTGCATTTACAAATCAGTTCAGCTGGGCAATGGCCACCCCTTGGCTGTTGGCGGTAACCCGGAAACAATTATGGCCGGATTAAACTGTGGGGAACCCAACCCCCTGACCTGGCCAATCCTGCGCGACTTTGCCGCCTTTTATGCCAGCTGCCCGGACTGGGTCACAAAACTGGGGATGCAGACTCTAGCCCACCCCTGCGGTTTGGACCCTGCTGTTGTTTCCGGCGAATCTGGAGCCGTGGGATTAGGACTACTCGTTTGCTTGTGTCAAGATCAAAATTTGACAGCGTTAAAACAACAGCTTCAGCTCGATCGTAATTCAAGTGTCCTGCTTTTTAGCACCGAAGGCAATACCGATCCGGACGGGTATGATGCCATTGTTAGTCGGCCCGTATCGATTTAGCCAGGTAGCGACACTTAGTAGCACGATCATCTGAACTAACTCGTCCGGGATACCCAAAGCGCATGATTAATCAATTTTTAGTAGTTTTGCATTGATTGCGACAATGACTGTACTTAATGACATTAGCGCAGCCCCTATCGCCGGATTAATAATAATACCTTGATTATAGAGGACACCTGCAGCTAAAGGTAACGCGATCATATTATAACCTGTAGCCCATATCAAATTTTGGATCATCTTTCGATAGGTCGCTTTTGAAAGCGTTAAAATCGTTATCACATCGAGTGGATTACTTCGTACCAGAATAACATCCGCCGTTTCAATGGCGACATCTGTTCCAGCTCCAATGGCGATCCCTAAATCTGCCTTTGCCAGCGACGGTGCATCATTCACACCGTCACCGGTCATTGCAACAATCTTGCCTTCTTTAATAAGTCCATCAATTTTGGATGCTTTTTCTTGGGGCAATACCTCCGCAATGACGGTATCGATGTTCAGTTGATTGCCTACGTAAGCCGCAACTCTTTGATTGTCCCCAGTTAATAGGATGGTTTCTACCTTCATCGACTTTAGTGTATCAACAGCTTCTCTGGCGGTATCTCTTACAATGTCGGATAGTGCCAGATAGCCCAGGAGGGTGTCGCCATCTAATACAAATATAACTGTTTTTCCCATTTGGGCAAGTTTTTCATAATGGTTTATATCAAAAGCTATCGCTTCCGATCGCATATAGCCTGGACTCACAACCCTAATGTCACGTCCATCCACTGTCGCTTTTAGTCCTTTACCCGTCAGATTCTGATAATCTTTTACTGCCTTAAGCTTAAGGTTTAGTTTTTTTCCTTCGTTAACAATGCCCTGTGCAATGGGGTGTTCTGAGTTTGATTCAACTGAATAGGCAAGTAAAAGAAGTTCCTCTTCGGATATTCCAATGGCCTTGATATCGGTTATCCCAAAGGTACCTTCGGTCAAGGTTCCGGTCTTGTCAAAAACGACTGTATTTACCTTTCGGGCGTTTTCAAATGCTGCCCGATCTCTAATTAAGAGACCTTTTTGAGCTCCGATACTGGTCGATACTGCTGTCACCAGAGGAACTGCCAAACCTAATGCATGGGGACAAGAAATTACGATGACGGTGACTGCCCGTGTGACTGCAAAATTCAGATCTTGTGCTATGAACATCCACGCTAAAAAAGTCAATATTCCGGCAGTCACGGCGATATAGAACAACCACTTGGCTGCTTTATCTGCTAATCGATGGGTATTCGATTTTGAATCCTGAGCTTCGCGAACAAGTTTTAATACTTGTGATAGGAAGGTCTCTTCCCCAACGTGAGTCACCTTGAATTTTAGAATTCCCTCGCCATTGATGGAACCACCAACGATCTCATCGCCCTTTTCCTTTTCAACAGGGGCGGATTCTCCGGTAATCATCGCTTCATTAACAGCTGATTTTCCATCGTAAACTAAACCATCAATCGGAATCTTTTCGCCTGGCTTTACCAGAATGGAATCCCCTGGCTTTAATTGTTTTACTGAAATATCCGTGGTTTCCCCGTTCTCCGTGATCCGGTGCGCTTCTTCTGGCATGAGCTTGACCAGTTCATCGAGTGCCTTTGATGCTCCCATCACAGATTTCATTTCAATCCAATGACCTAAAAGCATAATGACAATTAATGTAGCGAGCTCCCAAAAGAAGTCATCCCCGCTAATAAAAAATACGGTGAGTGTACTATAAATATAGGCGACCGTTATGGAGAGGGCAATCAGCGTCATCATTGCTGGCGTCTTTTTTTTAAGCTCATCCCTGGCACCTGTGAGAAAAGGCTTACCTCCATAAATGAAGAGTATTGTTGAAAGGCCGACCAGTAAAAAAGAATCACCAAAGAATCGCCAGTTTACACCCAGAAACATCTGAATCATCGGCGATAACAATAATATCGGGACCGTAATAATCAAAGAAATAAAAAACCTTTTTCTAAAATCTGCGACCATCATTGCATGGTGATCATTGTGGTTATCATGTTCTCCATTTGCTGAAACATGCTGGTGCAAATGTTCTTTTTCCGCCCCGGGAACCCGTTCTTCGTCATGTATCTGATTCATTTCTTCATGACCCTGATGATGCACATGTTCATCTGTTTTTTGTAAAATCGCCTTGTGTTCCTGATGATGTTGATGGTCATTATGCTCCTGATGGGTTTTGTGTTTATCACGTATCACTTCTTCGTTTGATAAGTCCTTCTTTGAATTCTTACTTGTATCTTCTTTATCCATCCTGTTCACCACTTTCCTAGCTTAAACTATGTATTTATATTTTTATACCCGAACAAATATACTTAAATCACTTTTGGTGGGGCCAACCGAAAATGAACACCGTGATTGGATTCGTATTTTATTTTAAAAATGTTAAGTTTTATGTGATATTTATCTCGATTTTGCATCAAAAAAGCCCCATAGAAAAACACTATGAAGACTTTTTTAATAATTGCATTTTATTCTAAAAAAATACTAATCAACAAGATCATACTGGAATCTTGACAGATGCTCATACGGAAGGATCAGTCTTCCGCGGTAGAGGCCACAGCCATCGTTGATCAGGGAATTATCCATTGCTGAAAACATATTCACGTCTAATTTTGATAATTCAAGTTGCTGCAGGAGAATCCCTCTTTCATAGGCATCATCAAAATAAATATTTTCCCCTTTGGGAATTGCATCGCGCCTGGCTCTTTCACTTTCTTGCCGTTTTTCGTAACCTAAATGATTAGCAGGACCAATCTCAGCAAAATCGTCCATTTCTTTTGTCCGAAGTTGTACTTCCACATAGCAACGGGCAATGTTATCATAAAATGTTATATGCAGTGAGCGATAGCCATTAGGCTCTGAATTAGCAATATAATCCCGATAATACGGGCTGATGTTCTCTTTTAACAAGGGCGATTTTTTCTGATCTTTTAATGACGACAGCTCTGCGGTAAATCCGCGTTCCTCCAGAAAACCAGGCAACTGGTTGGCTACATCATAGAGATATTTTATTTCTTCATCCGCACGAATCTCCCCTTCTTTCAGATGACATTTTGGAAGCGAAATCACAATCCTGTAAGCAATTAGATCCCGAAAACAATTTATTGCGTTCTTTAGCTTCGGAAGCGAAGGGTAATTGCCGTGTTTGATATAATATTCGTAAATGTATTCCACAATATATCCGTTAAATTTTGCTTCCGCGCGGATCAGGGATTTAATTCGGCCCTTAAAAGTAAATGGAAGAAAAGGATATTCATTTGCCATCAGTTTATAGAATTCCCGAATCCGCTGAGACTGCGAAGTCAGGAAATCGTTGTGCTGCAAAAGTTCCGCAATTTGAAGCAGAAAATTACAATGCAACAGATCAATCTGATTATTCGTTTCTTTCGCTGACTGTTTTAAATCCTCTGAATATCGCTGTAAAATCTTAAGAACGGTATCGCCTGAGTATAAGTAATCATTTAATTTTTTCACAGTTAGTGCTTCCTTTCCAAGTTATACTGATGGTTATGCAATTTCCCCATCAGAGCATCTTGTAATACTCCGGAAAATTTACGCCGCTTATTCTGGTTAAATGCTTAACACTGTACTAATTGCTATCAATAAACTTAACAGGATTCCAATAAGATAATATTCTGCAAATGATGGATCTTTATCAATTCTATCATATCACATCAGTAATTTTGCTGCAAAGATTATTCCAACGGCGGCATATTGATTCAGTATCACCAGTATAACAACAAGTATCGTCTCTAATTTACCATTGTCCTAGGACGATCTTAGCATCAATAGTCACTCCTCTAATTTTGTCTTGGTTAATTCGAATTTACTGACCATGTTTTTAAGCATTTCCGACTGGCTGTAAAGTTCTTCACTGGCGGCGGCGCTTTCTTCGGCGGTGGCTGAGTTGGTCTGAACGACCTGCGATATCCGATCGATACCGATGTTGATCTGGTTGATGGAAGTGTTTTGCTCGTTGGAAGCGGTGTCAATTTTACTAACTAGTACGGCAACCCTAGTAACCCCGTCTAGAATTTCTGTGAGCGATTCAGCGGTGTTGTTGGCAATGACAGTTCCCTCGGAAACCTTGGTAATGGAACCTCCAATCAGTTCGGTGGTTTCTTTGGCAGCTTCGGCACTGCGTCCCGCCAGAGTTCGGACCTCTTCGGCCACCACTGCAAAGCCCTTGCCCTGCTGTCCTGCCCGGGCGGCTTCCACCGCTGCATTCAAGGCCAGGATATTGGTCTGGAAGGCGATATCATCGATGACCTTGATGATGTTCGAAATCTTAGCCGAGGCGGCATTGATTTCTTCCATTGACCTAAGCATCTGCTGCATCTGGGTGTTGCCGTTTTCGACATTTTGCCGGGCGATACGGGTCAGCTGATTGGCCTGGTCGGCATTTTGGGCGTTATCTCTGGTTTGAACGGCAACTTCGGTGATGGAAGCATTGAGTTCTTCCATGGAACTGGCCTGCTCGGTGGCGCCCTGAGCCAAGGCCTGACTGCCGAAGGATACCTGTTTGGATCCGGAAGCGACCTCATCGGCGGCATTATTGATATTGCCGATAATCTCATTAAATGACCGGATGGTATCATTCAGCGAGTTTTTGATGATCATATAACTGCCCTGATAATCGCCCTTCATGAATTGGGTCAGATTACCGGTGGCCATCTGTTCAAGTACGATGACAGCCTCATTGATAGGCTGTTCGATGGAATCCAGGGTCTGGTTGAAGCCCGCGACGATATCCCGATACCCGCCGGCGAATTTTGTCGCATCACTGCGGATTTCCAGTTTACCGTTAATCCCGGCCTGAGCCAGATTTCGGGATTCTGCAATCAGATTGTCAATGGTGGTCAGGGTGGCAATGATCGATGGGATCAGCTTATCGTTAGCGGAACGCTTGCCAATGGCAACAAAGTCGTTAAGCCGACTGGCATCGCCTTGGGAAATATCGACAAAGGCATCCGAAACATTGAGCAGATTGGCATGAACCCGGTTGATTTCCTCGGCAAACTCGGCCATATTGCCTTTATAGGCGCCGGTCATGGAAATAGTGTAATCATTGACAGCCATTTTATTCATCACCTGGCGACCCTCATTGATGGGTACCAACAGGGCGCTCAAGGTATTGTTAAAGCCCGCGATGATTTTACGGAAATCGCCGCTGTGGCGGGTAGCGTCTGCCTTTATTTCCAGTTGGCCGTCGGTAGCTGCCCGGGCCAGCATTTCGGCATCGGACACCAGGGCATTGATATTGTCGATACAGGAATTCAGGTTTTCTTTAATGGTATTAAAGTCGCCATGATAGGTGGCGATGATTTTTTCGGGTATATTCCCGCGACTGATTTTATTGACGTAGTCTGCCGATGTATTCAGGGGCTCGACCACGGTATTTAACATGTTATTGACGCCAACCACAATATCCCGGTACTTGCCCTGGAATTTGCCGGCATCGCCGCGGATCGATAAATGGCCATCGGCGGCTGATTGGGTAAGCATCTCCACCTCGGTTTCCAGATTTTTCAGATTTTCCACAACTTTGATTAAACTCCTGGATTGAACATCCTTATCTGATTTCACGTCCACCTGAACGTTGAGATTTCCCAAGGAGATCTGTTCAAGTGTCATTATATTTTCCTGGATGTTTTCTGATAATTTTTTGAAGGATAAACCAAGCATGCCCAGCTCATCCTGACGCTTGATGATGTCATTGGTAATTTCATTATCAAAATCTCCAATTTCCGCTTTACGAAAGAGCTCGGTAATTAAAACGATGGGATTGACCATGCTTTTAATCAATTTCATTAGGATAATGCTTAGGATAAGAAGGGTCAGCAAAAACAATCCAACGAGCTGATAAATCAGCATCATAATCGGTTTGTTCAGTTCGCTTTGGGGTTCCATGATGGCCAGTGTCCAACCGGTTGCGGGAATGGGTGCATAATAGATATTGTTTTTTCCGGCACTATCCGTAAAAACGCCGCTTCCGGTTTCACCGCTGATAATGCGTTCTCCTAGTGATGAAAGGCTTTCGTCGGTGTCGTCAAGAAGATTGACACGCATACTTTTGGAAGTATCCTGATCGGCAATGTAAAGGCCGGTTTGATCCACGAGGAAGGCCCGGCCGGTTTCACCGACTTTGATTTCACTGACAAGCTTCTGCAGACTGCTTAAATCAATATCGCCGGTGACTGTCCCCTGTAATTTTCTGCCACTGTCGTAAAATGCGGAAGTAGCGGTTACCATGGAAATTCCCAGGGTTTCATCTTTAAATGGCGCCGACCAGGCAATTTCACCATTGGCTGATTTGCCATTCACATACCATTCCTGATTAGGATAGTCATATTCTTCGGTGCTGAATAGTGCTGCATCAAAGGTAATGTTCGCACCATCCCGGTATGCATATGGGCCAAAATATTTTTGCTCGGTCCGATAGCAGTTGTATTCATACCAGACACCAGCACCATATGTATCATCGTTGAGGCCAATGTACTGGGTGATAAGATCACTATACGCCTCGGTTGTCATTTGATTTCCGGTTACACCAATGGTCTTTCCCAAACTGCGGACAACATCGCTGTGGTTACCCAGGGTTTGTTCAACTTGGTTAATTGTACTGTCGAGTTGCAGGTTCATGCGTTCTTCTATTTGTTTATTCTCAGTATAAATGCTGAGAGTAATAACCGTTATTCCGATTAATAGTAACGCCATTGCAACAAATGCTAATACTAATGATGTTACTTTATTTCCAATTGACTTTCTGTTAAACTTATTCATTTCAGTCTCCGTCTATAAATTATTGTTGTGAATTTGACGTTTGTTTGTAATGCATGCGTTGGTGTGGCTATTTAGGTTGCGGGCAGGTAATACCCGCCCCTACGGGATTACATTGACGTTTTCTTAAAATCATATGCTTGTTCCGGTTCGTAGGGGCGATTATTAATCGCCCGTTTATGTTTGTTTGTTGTGAAGATTCATTTTGGAAATCACCTGTCTGCCCGGTCTGCGGTGGCAAATAATGGTTTTTTGAGAGATTTATCCGCTAACCTGAATTCCTTTTTATTATTTAGCATTTTATATGCCTTCCCCACGGTCAGACCCTGAAATACTGTGGTAAATAGTACAATGGCATAGGTTGAAACTAAGAACAGGTTATAGATTTGTGATGATAAAACATTGTTTGTTCCCATAATCAGGGCTAAGCATAAACCGCCTTTTAACCCGCCCCATGTCAAAAAGGCAGCTAATTTCATTCTTTTCATACCATCGGGCAGATTCCTGGTAAAGAGCAATGCCGTGGATACTCCGGCCATTCTTGATACGGTATTAAAAAAAATGGCGCCTGATCCGATGATGATGATCATGGTGATCGGTAGTGTGTTAAAGTTTCTGATACTGATAAATAATAAACCAACTAAGAGAAACAGCATTCCGTTTAAGAGACTATCAATCACTGACCAAAATGAATAGAATAATTCCCGCACTTCATGGATTAACTCGCAACGGTTTTGTTTTTGAATTCTGGAAATGCCGGTTGCATAATGCAACCCGCAGATCACTGCTGCAATGGGTCCGGAAAAGCCCAGATAATTACAGATAAGATACGCAATCATCACGGTTAATATGCTTGAGAAAATTTTAATGTAGGGGTCTTTTGAGCGTTTGAAAATTTCAAAGAAAAGAAATGATATGACGAATCCTATCAGTGCCGCACCCAGAACTTCGGCTGACAGCTCTATGATAAAACTTATAATTGAAATATCTCCAGAGGTGTGTTTAAGGATACTGATGAGGGTGGCAAAAATAGCCACTGCAACACCATCATTAAACAAGGCTTCTCCTTCAATGATCAATCCCAGCCGTTTGGACAGCCCGGCTTTTGCCAGAATGCTCATGGCTGAAATGGGATCGGTGGGTGCGACGATTGAACCCAGAATAAGGGCCTTAAACAAACTGATGTTCACATGAATAATAAATCCCAATCCCCATAAGAGCAACCCGTAAATCATGGTTGAGACAATGGTTGAAGCAATGGCCATGCTACCGATTAAGTATTTATCTTTACTAAAATCACTGAATTTAATTCTTGATGCCCCGCTAAAGAGCATGAAACATAAAACCCCATGAAATAAAAAATCGTTGAAATTAAATTCGCGGTACAGATTATAAAATTCTTCGGGGATCTGTACGACATTCATGGTTCGACCGCAGATGACCATCACGGTAAATGCAAATCCAAAAACGACCAGACCAATTTCATAGGGAAGCTTTATTGTTTTTTCATTTATAAAACTAAACACAACCACTAAAAGAAGCAGTCCGCTAAAAAGGATCAATAATTCATCAAAATTAAACATATTTTCTCCATTTTGTACTTTTTAACAGAAAATTGCGAAACAAATTTCAGACTGCTATCTCCATAAACCGGAACTGCCTATGGATGTATGCCTTCATTCATTTGTCTCGCAATTGACTGTCAATACTTTTTTTGTTAACCGGTTTAAATGAAAAATCGATTTGGCATCATTATTCGCCTGCCCGGGTTTGTTTGTGGTGCAGGCATTGGTGTGGCCTTTTTACGTTACGGGCGGGTAATACCCGCCCCTACAGGAGTGAAATGACGGTTGCTTAAAATCAATACGCTTGTTTCGGTTCGTGGGTGGGGGCGATTATTAATTTGTTTTTATATCAACTTCCCGCACCACTTTTTTATCTGCATTTTCTTTCTTTGCATAAAGCCAGAAAGGAACAAAAAGGAAAAGTACGAGAACCCCAATTAAAGCCGGGGCGATACCATAATCCAATTTATTGATATAGAAAATCCCTGCCAGATATAAGGGAATATTCAACATACAAAAACCAAGTCCGACATATTTCCACCATTTTGGCGCAAGTATTTTTTGGTCTCCTTTGGCTTTAAAATAAGCAAAAAGGGTGATGCCATTGGCGATAACATAGCCCATCGCCGAGCCGGCGACAATCGCCGATGGGGTTCCAATAAAAATCAAAACAAAATTCAAAATAGCAATTGAAATCATGGCCTTGACAGGTACCCCGTATTTATTTGTTTCTGTCAATACTTTCGGCAAATTACCTTCCACCGCCATTGACTGCATCGCCTGGGCTGAACCAAGCAAGGCTGTCTGAATGATTAAAATCATCGATGCCATGAGCATAATGACAGTTACAAATACACCTGCGCTGCCAAACGACATCTTTGCCATTAAAAGCATTGGTGAATAAGGCTCTTCGATAATTCCCTGTATTCCCAGTGTCCCAACACAAGCAGTTTGGACCAGCACGAAGGTTACCAGACAGATCAGTCCACAGAAGAATAAGGCTTTCGGTAAATCTTTCTTGGGTTTTTCATAATCCGGAGCATAGACTGCTGCGGTTTCCCAGGCGCAGGCACTCCACTGAGCCATTGCCATTATTCCCAGCAATATCAGGATGTGTGAAATATTCCAGCTCCATGTTTCCGGAAATAAGCTCACAGCGGTAATGTTGCTTAACTGAAACTGTCCCGTTACAATGGGTACGATCGAAAGAACGACGAGTGGGATCAATGCAACCACTGCTAGAATATTCCCAATCATGGCACCTCCGGATAAACCTTTTCTGTTAATACCGATTAAGACTGTAAATATAACGGCTCCGGCCACCAGTGAAATCGCTTTTTCAGAAAAACCGCCCAGAGCCGGTATCATGCCATGTAAATATGTTCCGATCAGAAGTGAAAATATTGCTAAAACGGGATTCCAGGCCATCCAATAACCCCATGCGCTAAATCCGCCAATAAATTTGTTGATATCATAGTCTTCGGAATTTTTCCCTTTAAAAATTGCCTGAACATAACCCGGCAAGCCCCGGGCCTCGGGGTACATCAGCGCAAAGTCTCCATAGGCGAGGTTTTGAAGAAAACCCTGGGAGATTGAAAGCATCCAAACAATGATTGAAAATACGCCAACGTAACCTGCAAAATAGCCGATATTGGGAAGAATTAACATTGGCACACCTAATGCGATAACCAAACCTTGCTTCCAACTAATTTTATTTGTATTCATATTTTACCTTTCTGTAGCATTATTGATTGATATTTATTCATTTTAATCCTTTAATTTACGTATTTTTGAGTGTCGATCAGAAAAATGATTAAAAAGGTAGCAAAACACCAATCTAAAATTGTCGCTAACATAAAGCGGGACAATTTTTGATTAGCATTTTGCTATAATTATGTTGCTTTAAAGTTTATGATCAGGTGTTTAAATTAAAAATTCCGGTATGTATTTCTGTGCCCGGGTAGCGCCGTATTCAGTAATCGCATAAGTAACAACCAGGTTATTATCTTTGTCTTCTACCGCATTTTTAACTTCCACCAAACCAACACCTTTCATCGACATCAAATGATCGTCAATGGCCGTCTCGTTACATTGTTTTTCATTTCCATATATGGGTTTCAATTGTGTATGAAATTCTTGGGGAGTCATTCCCTCTTTATTCTTAATCAATAAATTGATCATATAAAATCTTACTGGCGCTTTCATAATTCAACTCCTGCTTTCTATTTTTAAATAATATAATTGTAGTATAGTTTGAGAATGTTTCTATCTACGTAATATCTCTTAACGAAATTAACTCTGATGGTTTCCCAACTACCAGTACACAACCAACTAATAAGATAACTAAACCAACAAAGAAATTAATCTGCAATGTCGCACCAAAAATAACAACACCTAAAACAGTAGCACTAATTGTCATGATTGGATTAATTGCCATCGACCGGGCCGCCCCAGCAGCATTTCCTGCCCGATAGTAAAAATAGTAACTGCCTCCCGCAAATATAGCTGCACCAATCATCCATACCGCTGATAATGATGTTATTGATTCAAAGAAGTACCCAAAAGAAACGAGTCCCAACCCTGAAACAATTGGAATAGCTAAAAATGACAGTAATCCTGAAATAACAAAACGGAACCCAATTGCAATTTCCGGATCAACAAAATCCATTCCTGCCGTTGCAACAACCATTTCTAATGCCCAACCAGTTGCACATACCAATGCAAATATTACACCTATATAAAAGTGGGGATAAGCTTCCCCTGATGGTGGAATCCAGCCTACGGTAATTGCGCCTGCAACAGCTAAACCAATTCCCACCCAGGCTCGTCCGCTTATGTGTTCTTTTAAAAACAATCGTGAAGCCAGTGCCCCAAAGGCGGGTAACATGGCCGTGAAAATAAGGGAATACACCGGTCCACACAAGGTAACCGCTGCCATATAGCTGCCAAGTGCCAATGGTCCGCCAAAGAATGCTGCCAGCATAATAAATCGTCCCGGCTTTGTTGAGGCAATTCTAAGATACTCGCGATGTTTGCCTGCCTGTGCATTTTTTAGAAAAACAAGAATTGCTGCTATACCATCTTGCATTGCCGCCATAATCATTGGTATTAACATCAAACTCATTAATGCTAACGTAGCAAATGGTTCCTCTCCCATTGCAAATGTTTGAAATGTGGGTCCCACACCATAGGTTAATCCTGCCGTTACTGCCCATGCAATACCGTATTTAGCATACTTAAGATTTTTTCTGTGCAACCGGCCTTTGACATTTTCATTCATTGAAATTCTCCTGTTTCTTTTTTATTATAATCATTTTGAGCTATTTTTTAAGGGTTTTGATCTGGTTAAATAAAGGTAATGGTTGTGTTGCTTTCTTTAAACACATCGTTTGCATAGGGCGTCACCAATGTCCCGATTTTTAAAACGATGTTTGGTTCTGCCGCAAGCTTTTTTGCCAGTTCATAGTTGATTAATTTTTTCACTGTACTGTATTTGACCGTGGTTAGTCCATTGACAATAGTCGGCTCTGCCCGGGTCTCTTTTTTCTCAGTTTTCGGCAATACTGCCTTTTCCTCGGAAATGAGCATGCTTTCCAGGGCCACACTGCTCATAATGCGAACGCCGCACAATTCCAATTGCTTTTCATGATCTCTGAATACATTGTAAAAGACCGGATTTGCAATTGCTTTGTACATCCGGTATTCAAGACCTTCTTCGAGGACATAAACATCTTTCCCGGTTAATAAAAACTGGCGTAATGCTCTAGTTTTATCATTAATGGCAACGCCATTGACCGAAGCGGACATTTCATCGACTGTTAGTTTACTTATAACCAAAAATTCATATCCCAGAAAATCATTTTTATCTTTAAGTGTATCTAACATTACTGCTTCATATCCGGGGATTGCCATTGCCATGTCATCGCATTGCAGAAGCTTTTTTCCCGGAATCGCTTCAATTTCTGTTTGATGCTGATTAATTTTTTCAATTATACGATTAAACACTTCGTTGGTTATCAGTTCAAGGTTCATTTACTCACTCCTTTCTAAGCTAATTGTAAAACATCTGAGGTCTGTTTATTGCTACTCTGCTTTTACAATTAAGCCTAATGTTCTTCTCCCCAGGTTACAGGCATTTGCTTCATCATAATCGATATGCATATAGGTGTCGAACTTATTGGAAACCCGGAGATTCACATTCTTAAAAATCATCGGACGATCGGTATTCACCTCAATGTTCACGCGATCACCATCTTTTACTGATAAATTTTTAGCATCTTCCGATGACATGTGAATATGTCTTTCCGCCACCAGTACCCCTTCGTTGAGATATACTGTTTTTCCGTTCGCACTGATTTCGATAGGCGCTGTTCCCATTAATTTGCCACTTTCATGAACCGGTGCATTAACACCCAGGACCTTAGCATCTGTTTTTGAAACTTCAATCTGAACTTTTTCTCTTTCCGGACCTAATACCACAACATTTTGGAGCTGGCCTTTCGGGCCGATAAGGATCACCCGTTCTTTGGCGACGAATTGACCGGGTTGTGACAACGTCTTGATATTGGTCAGCTGATAATCTTTGCCAAAGAGTTTATCGATTACGACCCTAGACAAATGCACATGGCGTCCTGAGGCTTCAATCTCAATATAGCCTGATTTTTTTAATCTGGTATAGATTCTTTCAAAAATAATATCAACGATTTTTTCTATTTGATCGCTCATCTCTCGCCTTTCAGTATTAATTATCTTAGGTAATTGTGAAAACTGACATCAAAGCAAATATAGTTCTATTCTTTTAAATTTCGCAATTACCTATTAATGATCTAAATGCTTAAAAATAATAATATACATAACCGAGGATAAACGGTTATATCCCTGGATCAGGTCGATTCTTCCCACCGTGCCATCTGCCAGCTTAAACCCTTCATAACAGGCGATTTCTGTCTTTCTGATCAACGCCCGAAGGGAATTGAGCAGAATTGGAATTTCTCCCAGCTTATATGTAATATTAAATAAGTGTTCACGACCAAAGTATTTTTTAGGATTATGTGACATATCGCGGATTTCCTGTTGATTAAACCCTAATATCTTACTGGTGTCAAGTGCTTCGTTTAAAACTTCTGATCTTGATAATTCACCGATATAGTCAAAGACTTCCTGCAAATCCGAAACCAGGTCAGTCAATTGGAGTTCATTGGCGCGAATCTGAACTTTCATGATTTCACCCATTAACACATCGACTTCGCCTCTGAGTTTAATCCGTTTATGATCCTTGCCGACAAGAAGATTCCCGTAAAGCTGAGTCATGTGCTCAGGCTTTTCGTCTAAAAAACCGCCACTTTCTAAGTTGAACTTGCCAATTTTCTTTGCTGCCATTACTCCGGCATTTTCCATTACGCTGGTAGTTAGGTTTTTTTCGATGTCATCATCGATTAACACCAGCTTTAATTTATGATCTGCTAGGACCGACTTTGCCGATGGGGTTAACATTGACTTAAGGGGAAGTCGCAATTCACTATCGGTGATCGATTCGCCGCTTTTAATTATTTTTTTTATGCCATCTTCAGTTATTAAATTCATTGGTTCACTTCCTTAATAAATTTAAGTGATATGAAACCCATATCACTTAAATCAACTGAATAATCGACCTAGTTATTGGAACCTTTTTCCTGTGGCAACATTTCATTAACATCCGCATGCGGACGAGGTATAACATGTACTGAAACTAAATCGCCAACTCTTTCGGCTGCGGCAGCACCGGCATCTGTTGCAGCTTTTACTGCACCAACATCGCCTCTGACCATGACGGTTACCAGTCCGCTGCCAATTTGTTCTTTTCCGATTAATGTAACGTTTGCTGCTTTTACCATTGCGTCTGCCGCTTCAATCGCTGCTACTAAACCACGTGTTTCAATCATTCCCAATGCATTTGTGTTTGCCATTTTATTTACCTCCAAGTAAAATTAAATATTTAATTGATTTCTAAGTTTTTCTAAAATTAAATCGGTAATACCTTCGAGTTTATTCTCAACTGCTCGATTCAGTTCCGTTTCGCTTACTGTTTTTTCGACTGAATTGCTTTTAGCGCATTCAATACTGTTTCGTATTTCAGCCAGTTCTTTGACCCCATAGGCGACGCGTCGCAAATTGAGTAAGTTCAACGGCGAGATGTTATCGGATGTCGCACTTCCGCCCACTGCACCGCATCCCAGGGTAAAGGCCGGCAGTAAATTGGTTGTCGCTCCCACGCCGCCTAATGCTCCGGCGGTATTGACCAATAATCGACTGACGGGTTTCCTTAACGCAAATTCTCTGATAATTTCTTCATTTTTCGAGTGGATGATCATGGTATGACCGGCACCCTCTTTCGTCAAAATCTCAATTGCTCTGTCACAGGCTTTTGGCCAGGTGTCTTCAATGTAAAAAGCTAAGATCGGGCAAAGCTTTTCTCTTGAAAATGGGATGTTGTGTCCAACCATGGTTTCCTGCCCAATCAGAACTTTTGTGTTTGCCGGAACTTTGATCCCAGCCATTTCAGCAATATATAAAGCTGTTTTACCGACAATTTTAGGATTCATTGTCATCTTGGGTGTCAGCATTATTTTTTCCAGAAGTTTTTTCTCCGCTGATGTCAGCATATAACAGCCCTGTTTTTTGAGTTCTCTCAGAACTTCCTGTTCAGATTCTTTTTCAATGATAATGGACTGCTCTGATGCACAGATAACGCCGTTATCGAAGGTTTTAGAATCGATGATCTGTTTGATGGCATGGGGAATGTCCGCACTTTTTTCGATAAATGCCGGGCCATTTCCAGGTCCGACACCAATTGCAGGATTTCCAGATGAATAAGCAGCTTTTACCATTGCCTCACCACCGGTTGCCAGAATCAAACTGGTGTCTATATTCTTTAATAACTCATTGGTCCCTTCCAGAGTTATAATCGTTGCGCACCCAATACAGTCTTTAGGCATGCCGGCAGCGATAGCCGCCTCTTTAATCACTCTCACTGTCTCGATGATACAATTTTTAGCCGTTGGATGGGGTGAGAAAACAATTGAATTCCCGGCTTTTATGGAAATCAGCGCCTTATAAATTACTGTCGATGTCGGATTCGTCGATGGAATTAATCCTGCCACGACGCCTACTGGCACAGCCACTTCATAGATTTTTTTGATTTCATCGCTGCTGACAATGCCAACTGTTTTCATGTCTTTGATACTGTCGTATACGACTTGTGAAGCAAAATAGTTTTTAATCACTTTATCTTCGGCCACACCAAATCCAGTCTCTTCATTTGCTAATTTCGCCAGTTTTTCGAGGTTTTGCATGGCCGCGTCTTTGATCGCTGCACAAATGAAATCAATTTCTGCCTGACTCATTTGGGCAAGTTTTGTCTGTGCCGTCTTTGCATTTTTCAGCAACTGGCGGGTTTCTTGAATTGATAACAAATCTTTGTCTACTAACTGCACAGTTTATTCCTCCTTTTCTTTTAATTCATTTAAAATATTTGCGATCAGATCAAATTTACGGGATCTTTTGATTTTTTCTCTGCTGATGCCTTTAATGTTTATATCACGGGCTAATTTTCTTAACCTGGAAACGGTCATCAGATTCAGGGATTCTTCCGAGTAATTATACTCTTTATCATTCGACACGGATGTTGACGATTTATCTTCAGTGATCGCGTCTTCACCAATTAACTTCTCTACTACACTACATTGCTCTTCCTGATTTTCCATTACAGTAATTTTCGTAGGTGCAGCGTTGTTGACAACTTCATGCCCGGATGAATTACTGTGGCAGAGCATTTTTTGGGTCTGATCGTCTAGTCTTGCAATGATGGTATGTTTTCTGCATTTCCCTGCCAGATTTGCCGCTTCTACCCCTGCGGCAACGCTGGCCGATACAGCTGCTACATCCCCTGTGATGATGATGGATACAATGCCGCCTGACATTTTATCAAACCTTACAAATTCAACATCAGCGGTTTTAAGACATGTATCCAAGGCATTCACAGCTCCCACAAAACCGACTGTATCAATTATACCGACGGAAGTCATTATTTTAACCTACTATCGGGTTATTGGCAATGTATTGAACCGCTTGGGCAAACGCGTCGCAGGCCGCTTTGCATGCCGATTGTGAACCGCTCATCAAGGCACCGGAAAAGTTTGATGTCGCTGTCGGCGGTAGAAATGTCTTGCAAATTTTTACATCCGCTGCTTTTAGTGCGGCATCAATACCGTACATTGCCTCAATTGGTGGGGCAATACAATAAGCCAACGGCATTCCGGCTGGTATCTCCGCAGTTTCCGATAAATAGCTGCCGGTACTTGATATACAGTGAGCTAAATAAATAGATTCACCTTTTTCATTGGCATTGACGAAATATGCTCCGTTTTCGATATAATGAGCACATGCATCCAGGCCGCTCTTTACCTCAGCCGGATTTTCGCCGGCCAATATACCAAATGCTTCCCCGGCAAAGGTTGTAAAAATTCCGACAAATGCCGAGAACATACATTCCCCATATACCACTTCTACATCAGCAGCTTTTGTGGCCTCATCAAGAGCGATAAATGTAACATCATCGATGGAACCTGTAATCAGGCCCAGGCTGCGTTGATGCGGTTTAAGATTAAGCGCCTTAGCTAAATCTTCACTGACATTTGGAATAATATTCTGGCACACAACATTAGCGCGTATAATTTCTCCTAACACTAATTAATCCTCCTATCCAATTTATACTAATTTTAAATCCACACCAGACATTTTATTCTTGAGCATGGTCTGACAAAGCTCAGCTATTTGAGCACCTGCTTCAACCGGTGCGGTTCCCAGTTCATGAATGTTGGAAATGACCGTTCTTCTGGCCTCTTCCATACCAACTGTTGGTTTATAGGTAATATATGCTCCCATAGACCCGGTTGAGTTTAATCCTGGTCTTTCGCCACAGAATACGGCAATTACGTCAGCATCTGTTATTTCGCCGATTTCATCGCCGATGGCAACCCGGCCATTGGTGACAAAGAACGGTGTTGAGTATGTGATTCCCAGTGAGTCCAGTCCCTGCTGTAGAGCGGGAAGAAAATCTGCGGCATTTTTTTCAATGGCCCGTGAGCTTAATCCATCGACAAAAACAATCTGCACATTGAGATTCTTAACGGTATTTTTTTTGACGGTTTCTACCGCTTCATCGGTCAGTTTTTTTCCGGTGTTAGGGTTTTTGATGTATTCTGCTTTATCCGCAGCAATTGTAGAAAGTTTGATGAATCCGAGGTCTTCGACCAGGGTTACGTCAACATCTGACCATACCGCATTCTGAGCTGCCGAGTGATCGGCTAAAAATCTCATATAGGCTTTGGTTAAAGGTCTTGGACCGGCTCTCCAAATACCTAATCGACCGGACGTAAATTCTTTCATTTTCATATATCCATCGCGATCGTATGGATTGGGAATAAAGAATGTTTCCTGCATGGTTGCCACAGTCACATCTTCGACAAAACCATCATCAATGCTGCCTGCCGTGGCAGACTTAATTACCTGGTTCTTTACAGAACCGGTTCCTGCTTCGCTTAATTCTTCTTGAATAACATTTTTAATAATGTCGCGAATCGTATCTTTTAAAATAGCTTCATTTATCATTTATATCACCCCTTCTTTTTATTTTAAGAATATTGAAGCATCGCCGGCTTTTTCGGTAAACATACCGTATTGGTCGAGAATCTCCATTTTTTGCAGCCATTTTTCAAATTCAGGTACTCGTTTCATTCCCGATAATTCCAACAGTGTTTGCCAGTCGTGATTTCCCAATAATTGATAGTTAAGCATGATGTCGTCACCCATTGGTGCGGTTACAAAGGCTGGCATCCCAGCGTGAGCCAGTAATAATGCAAGGTTTTCGGAATCATTTTGACTGGCCGGCATATGGTTGGTGTAACAGACATCTACACCCATTGGGAATAGTGATAACGTTCCCATAAAATGCTCTTCCAGACCGGCTCGTAATTGTTGAACGGAGTCATAAATATATTCCGGTCCGATGAATCCGACTACCGACATAACATAAAAAGGATCATAGCGTTTGGCATAACCATAGGTGCGGGCTTCCAGGGTAAGCATATCAACTCCCAGATGGGCGTCGCAGGATAGTTCTGAACCTTCCCCGGTTTCGAAGTACATGATGTTTTTCCCACCGGAAATACATTCGCGTTTTCCCAGATCATAAGCATCATCAAGCATGGTGGTGGTTACACCAAATGATTCGTTGGCCTTTTGGGTTCCGGCAATGGATTGAAAAATCATATCTAACGGTGCGCCTTTACGAAGGGCGGCCATCTGCGTTGTAATATGAGCAAGTACACAGTTTTGGGTCGGTATTTCCCATTTCATTCGGAAATCATATAGTTTCTGAAGTAGGAAAGTTGTTGATTCCACGGTATCCTGAACCGGATTCAAGCCAAGCATCGCATCCCCTACACCATAGGCAAGCGCTTCATAGAGTTCTGCAAAAATGCCGTCAATATCATCGGTCTGATGATTCGGTAAGGCACGATTTGCGGCAATACCACGTTGTCCGATGGTGGTGACACAGGTAGCAACATTATCGATTTTTTTCGCGGCATAAATCAGATCCATATTTGACATGATTTTTGTAACGGCGGCAACCATTTCTGCTGTCAATCCGGTTGCAATTCTTTGAATAATCGGACCGGTTGAAGTGTACAACATCATAAAGTCCCGAAGATTTCCGACGGTCCAGTTTTTAATTTCTTTATACACGGCTTCATTAACCTGATCCTGAATGACTCGGGTAACATCATCAAGTTCATAGGGAACTGCCGGATTATTGCGAATATCAGATAACAACATATCTGCCAGCACTATTTTTGCTGCTGCTCTTTCTTCAGTTGAAGTTGCAGCTAAACCTGCCAGCTGATCCCCGGATTTCTGTTCACTTGCTTTCGCCTGGACTTCATTAACATTTTTGAATTGGTAGGTTCTTCCAAACAATACGGTTTTTAATTTCATACTTTCACTCCTTATTTTTTGGATTATCATACATATGACAATCAATACTTTGTTTAGCTTTTAGTTAACTAATCAAAGTGCCGGTTATTGTTTCCACTAACCGCTACTTTGATTAGTTCAACCTTTGACTAAACTGTCGCGACTAATTTGAATAATCGGATTAGTCACATCCGCCAATTTGCTCATCCTGCAAAAGAGGCCTTGATGTCTTTGGAAATTCCTGTGTCCCCTATTTAAAAATCAATGTTTTTACAACAACCGGTAATACCATCCCGCCGGCAATGGGATTGCCAATATCGATGTAATCTCCGTCGCTGACGGTCACAGCGTCAATGCAGATCACGTGATGATCATTATTCAACAGCCGCTTAATCGTCTGTCCCAGCACTTTTGCAATGTCTTTTTCGGAAACGACGATAATCGGATAATTATGCCTGATCAACGCCTCCAAACCGTTGATCAATTGTTCGGCACAGGCTACTATGTCCTTGAAAGAAGGTGAATTGATGCCTTCAAAAGCAATCGCAACCATCTGAAATTCATCTTCCAGTTTAAACCATTCAATGCGTTTTGCTACCTCATCTGCTATTTCACTGATACTGTTTTTATCCGTAAATGGTATTTTCACAATCGGAATGTTTTTAATGGGTAAGGCTGACTTATCGTATGTTACCGTACTGCCGCTGATATCGGTAGTATGTGACCCCGCTCCGACAACGGTAGCGCGAATGGTTTCTTCGGCATTCATCACCTTTAATTTGGTGAATAAATCCGAACGACGGATTTCTCGTCCCAAAATTATTCCCATATCCTGGTATTTAAAAACATCCTCTTTTTCATCGTAGTGGTAGACGATGTCTGCGACGCCGCCGGAAAATGTTAAATAGTTGATGGGGTTCTTGATTACCATATCTTCAATCGTGAGCATCATATCGTAGTAGTGATCCTGGGGCGTAATTCCGACAACGGTTTCAAGCTGATGAACCATTATTTTCGCTAATTTTGTCAAGCTGTTTTCGTTGGCAGTCTGACCCAATGCAATATCGAGTTTTTCGTTTTTAATGATTTTTTTTATTTTTTCATTGATGTAGATTATCTTTCCCTGCTTATCCATCTTGACTAAACGACCGCCAATATCCAGACACCCGGTGCTGACTGTCTCCCCGTGATCAAAAACAACCACATTCGAGGTTCCTCCGCCGATATCAATGTTTGCGACGACGTTGTTGTGTTCTTTGGAAATCTTGTCTGAACCTGCGCCTTTACCAGAAATGATGCTTTCTAAAACCGGTCCTGCCGTTGCTACCACAAAGTCTCCGGCATAACCGCTCAGTTTGTGTAACACTTCACTGGCATTCGCCCGTCTGGCGGTTTCTCCGGTAATAATAACCGCGCCGATATCGATATCCTTTTTCGCAATTCCGGCCCTGGCAAACTCGCTGTCGATGATTTTCATGACTTCATTCATATCAATGCGATCATTCGATGTCAAAGGCGTGAAATAAATTTCACTGCGGTACACGATCCGCTTGCCAATAATTTCTATCCGGGCGATATTGAAACTTGATGCCATGTTTTCCAGCAGAATTTTTGTAAAAACCAACTGTGTGGTTGAAGTACCGATATCTATTCCGACACTGAGAATTTCCTGTCTTTTAAAGTTTTCCATGTATTTCTCCCTCTTGATCCAGTATGATTTTCCATGTCGCTAACATTGAAAAAAAAGACGCAGCTTAAATTATAAACATCAATTAGTTGATATTTATCCCTTAAGCTGCGTCGCTTTTTTACATTACGTCTTTGCAATGCAATGTTTATTTTTTTGTCAAATTTTGCTATTCGATTTCTTAAACAGTCTGAGTAAAAAAAGTAGCTTAAAATTTGAATACCTGCTTTAGATATTCAAACTTTAAGCTACGTCGCCTAAAATAATTGCTTCATCGCAATTTATAATATTAATTTATAATTTGAAGGCAAATGAAGTTGTGGTACCTTCATCTCCGGTTTCAATAATTAATTTGCCCAGCAGTTTTTCATAAACATAAGCCTTAACGATGTTGAGACCCAGACCACTTCTTTTTTTCTCTCCAGATTTGTAACCGATTCCGTTATCCTTTACTTCAATCATCTTGATTTTTCCATCACTTGCAGTTGTCACTTCGATGTGACCGACACCCCCATTGGGAAATGCGTACTTCAGCGAGTTTTGAATCAGTTCGTTTACAATCAAAGCAATAACTGTCGATTTTTCACTGTCAACAAAAAAGTCAGCACCTTTAACCGATATTTCAATTTCTTTATTAGCTGTTGCGACGAATGATATCATGTTTTGTTTTATTTTGTCAAGCATTTCTTGAACCGAAACCAGATTATTTGACTTTTTTTCTAAAAGTTCGTGGGTGACCGCAATACTCATGATCCGGTTGATGCTGTCACTTAAGATGGTTTTTACCTCTGGATCCTTAGCATTTCGACTTTGCAACCGCAGTAAAGAAGCCACCGTTTGCAGATTGTTTTTAATGCGGTGATGAATTTCATGTGAACTCACCAAATAACTGTTCACTTCTTTTTCATATTTTCTCATTTCTGTAATATCATCAATAAACACAATCACATCAACCGTCTTTTTCATCCGGATAATGATGTGAATGCGATAAAATTTATCGCCGATTGCCACCTTTCCGTCATAACTTTTTTCAATAATGATACGGTTGTCATCATTATTGCTAAAGGTCCCTTCGATATTCGATAGAACATCGTCAAAATTCTTTGTTGTGTAGTTCAGGTTATCAAAATGTTGATTTTCAATGGATTTAAACCCCAGTTCCTGATACATCTTAACTGCCCGTTGATTAAAATATTTTAAATGACCGGTTTCGTCGAATATTAAAATACCCTCGCGCAATTGCAAGGCTTCATTTTCATTGCTTTTACCGAAAATCGAACTCCATAGCTCCTCGATTTTTTCGTTTTCCGGGGATCGCTGTAATGGCGCCCCTGGCACCACGGTCAATCTTAAATCCAGTATTTTCTCAAGTATTAATGTGGCCACGACATTATTATTGTGCATGATCGGCACAACTGTTTGTTTTGTCCATATCTTCTTTTTGTTACGGTCAAAACTCATACCAATGATATCTTTTGTGGTTACTCCCAGATCAAATGAACGAAATACTGCCGGTTCATTCTCACGGTAAATAATATCGCCTAAATACGAGTCAACATATATTGATTTCTTTTTTTTATATGATTCAGCAACCACTACCGCCAGATCTTTATCGTGTACCTTTATATCAATAAACGACTCCCCGTCAAATCCTTCGTTAAAATATGGTAGAATTTTAGCCACGTCAATTATCGCTTCGATTTCATCATTGTTTAACAGCGTAAACTCTTTACATTGTTTTATAATAAATTCGCGGTCGCATTTATACTTCATTTCTTTTCGCCTTTTTGTGCCTGTAACAGTATCGTTTCGCTGATAACCCGGAGTGAGTAGCCTTTTTCCATACTCAGTGATCTGAGTTTTTTATAGGCGCTGTCCTCATCGAGGCCTCCGGATTGCATTAAAAATCCTTTTGCCTTCTCAATCATTTTGCGATCTTCCAGTCTTTTGGTAATGTCATTTAATTTTTGCTCATTTTTTTCGGACTCAAGTGATTTTGCATAGGCGATTTTTATTGTCGGCAGCAAACTCTTCTCATCGATTGGTTTGACAACATAACCAAATACGCCGCTTTTTTTAGCGCCCTCAATAAATATATCGTCGGAATATGCGGTCAGAAAAACGACGCACTTACACAGTTTATCTCTGCGAATTATCTTGGCAGCACTGACGCCATCTAAATTAGGCATATTAATATCCATCAGCACCATATCCGGATGATAGCTTGTGCATAAATTGATGGCATCAAAACCATCCTTCCCTTCACCCAGAACTTCAAATCCGGCATCTTCAAGTATACACCGAATATCCATCCGGGTTACCGGTTCATCTTCGACAACGATAATTCTCATAACTAACCTCAACTCCACTCAAGAAATTTTCTTAACTCTGCGATCTTCTTATTTTTCAATGATGAAATTTTAAATATTTCATTAACCCCCGATAACCTTAGTGAATCTTCTGCATAACTGAAATCCTTTTCATCCAGCATCAGATCGATCTTGGTCACAATCCCAATGATTGGTTTAGTAAACATCCTTGCAAAACCCGGCGGAAACACATTGGACCGGCTTTTACAGTCCATTACCAGGGCCACCACATCTGCTTCCACAGATGTCACCTGCAACGCTGAATAGTAACCACGATTTTCCAGGTATTCTCCGGGTGTATCGATGACATTTTTATGAAATTCAATAGCCTGGGTTTTGTCATAATCGATATCGAAAGACCCCATTCGTTGATACAAAGTTGTCTTACCGCTTCCTGATGGCCCGATAAACATAACTTTTTTCATTGGCTCAACCTCAAGATCGTGTCACTGTTGGGATTGACATGCCCTGTAACAGAGACAATGTCTGAAGAACGCTTTCGACAGATGCTTCCACCGAACCGACATCGCCTTCAATCACCAGGGAACCATTAAAGCGATCGACATAGCCGATGGTAACATCACCTGATTTTACCGCAACATCCGCTGCGATGATGGCCGCCTCACTGGGTGTAATGGTCAGGATTCCAATCGAATTATGGTTCTCTTCCAGTCCTAATTTTTTATAGATGCTATTATCGGGATTTACAATAATATGCGCTAACGTAACCTGTTTTCCCGGAACGTATTCCTGGATCACTCTTTGGACATTCTCATTCATTCTTGAACTCTCCTATGTTAGTTAAAGCGCTGATTATTTTATAATGATATTAAATAACTATTTAATTGTCAACACTTTAACTATAATTTCTATTCATTTCTTAATTTTTATTTCTCTTTAGTTGGCTTCTTGTAGTAAAATCATCGCCACATCTTCATGCGGTCTTGCAATAACATGTACCGAGATCAGCATGCCGACTCTTGAGGCTGCGGCTGCCCCGGCATCCGTTGCAGCTTTCACCGCACCCACATCGCCTCTGACCATTACGGTGACCAAACCACTGCCGATTTGCTCTTTTCCGATTAATCTGACATTTGCCGCTTTAACCATGGCGTCAGCAGCCTCAATCGCGCCTACCAAACCTTTTGTTTCAATCATTCCCAATGCATCTGTTGTACTCATTTTTTCCTCCTGAATATTTTCTTATTTTTCAGAGTATTGACTCTTATTTCAATGAGAACCATTGACCCCGGATGCAACACATTTGTAACGACTGCACCTCTTCGTCATGATGTATCTGACCAGATACAATAACTTTCATTTGAAATCTTTGCTGATAACCTTAATTCGATTGCTTATCTTCGCACAGATCCTGCCAATTAGCGGGATATGCTGCAAAGAAAAATTTACAATGATCCGGTGAACTGAATGTAACAGCCGTTTCCTTTGGAATGAAGATAACATCGCCGGCATGGCCGGTGAACTTTTTCCCGTCATATGTTATCTCCAATGTTCCTTCTACGATGTAATCCAACTCATCATAACCTAAATACCAGTCAAAAGCGGACTCTTCAATTCTCAAAAAACCGGTTGCCATGTTTGGACATTCTTCGATGGTCAGTATTTCTTTAAAGGTAACCTTATCATCTGGATTTCCGGTATTGAAATTTTCAAAAACCACACTGTTGCCCCGGATCAGTCTGATTCTGTCAGGCTCAGTGGCCTTTTTTAATTGTTGCTCATCTGTTGTCAGTGACGTCATTACTTCATTCACAATCTGTGCTATCAGTTCCTCAGAAATATTTAAATCCAAAACTCGATCCTTGATTATCTGTTCAATATTGTTATTCATTTTTATGTCCTTCTCTTTCTTTCATTTATAATAAAGTATTTTTGAAGTCCTTATGCGGCGATGGTATGACCGTATAATAGACGATATTCCCACTTTCTTTGATCACTGCAACCCCGGATTCTATGGAGGCATCGACCTCTGAAACATCTCCGGTCATGACCAAATAGGATTTACCGCCGATGCCGGAACCCAGCCTTAATTCAACCAGCTGCACGCCTGATGCTTTCACACAGGTGTCTGCTGCCACAATCAATGAGGCCATTGCCATACTTTCAATCACACCGATCGCGCCTATTTTCTCAACATTACTGGAACCGGTAATGGCCGGGAAAATTTGCTCATCGACGTTTGGAATCATCAAATCATCAATAATAAACTCGCCGCCTAAAAGCTTTGCTGCTTCTATTGAATTCTCCACTGAGCCGACGTCGCCATATATTAAGGTAATATATTTCCCCGGACAAGTTGCTGTTGAAAACATCAGCTGCACATTGGCAACTTTGAGCATATGATCTGCTACTTCAATGCCTTTTGCAATACTGTTAAGTTCGATAAAACCAATTGTATTTATCATATCCTATCCTCTCGTGCTTCAATTGTAATGGATTCATTGGAAACTTCTGTAATCATTCCTGAAATACTGGCATGAATACACGCACCCATTTTTCCGTTTTCTATTTCGCCAATAAGCATCCCTTCATCGACCATCATCTCTTTTTCCACCACTGGTTTAGCCAATGTTCCGATATGCTGTTTAAGGGGAATTACAACTTTTTTCACATTGTACGCAAAACTTTTTAATGGTGCACACCGATCATATTCTTTTAACCCAAGTCTTTCGATGAGTCGTTTAACCGGTATTTTCCGGTACTCTATCATTTCCGATATGGATTTTTGTTCTCCGCCTTTATCAATGCTTATCCCAGCCGCGATTAACTCCTTTTTAATCATAATATTGACTTTTCTCGGCGACAATCCGTTTGGACAGGCATATAATTCACAGGCTCCACACTCGGAACAGCCCAATGCTGTTTTCATGCCTAAAAAATCTGATAAACCATAGTTTGCAATGCGCATGACTAAATGGGGTTTGACATTATGACCAAGTAAATCCCGGGGACATAGGTCAGTACACTTTTGGCATTGTATGCAGGCAATCTTTGATTGTTTTAATACCTGCTCATTCCCTTTTGTTTTATTTTCAATCAATGAAGAATTCTGATCTAAGAGTATAATTGCCTTTGTGGTTTTCGTAATTGGCAATTCAAAATCGAAGATTATCTTTCCCATCATTGGACCGCCGTCAATACCAACTTTTCCAGTCAAGGTTTCTATTCCGCATAACGCCAAGGCTTCTTTATAACTCATACCAATTGGAAGGCAAAAGGTTGCGGGGGTTTTTACATCGCCGGTAATCGTTACATAAGTGGTCGTCACCGTTTTTCCCCTGGCAGCATTGTACACATTTAAAATCGTTTCCACATTACATACGATGCAGCCAACATTCAAAGGAATTCCACCTTTTGGTACCACTCTTTTCAAAACTTCATAGACGGTTATTTGTTCATCACCCGCCGGATAAAAATCTTCAAGCAGGAAAAGCTCAATATTTTCCGAATCCTTCAATTGTTCTTTTAAACAATCGATTACTTCTGTATGTTTCGCTTTAATTGCAACATAACCCTTTTTAGCCCCGGTTTCCTGGATAATACCGGTTAAACCTTCTAATATATCGTTGGTATGGTGAAGCAATAATTCCTGATCAACCCGTATCAAGGGTTCGCACTCTGCGGCATTAACGATTATATATTCGGCTTTTGCTGCCAATTTCACATATGTTGGAAAACCAGCACCTCCGGCCCCGACAACACCTGCTTCCATGATTCTGTTTGTAAATTCACTATTCATGCATATCCCCCTCATCTTCATTTTTTTCATCGATAATACCGATAATGATGCAGTCAACCGGTGCGTTTTCTAATCCTTCTGACCTTCTTGCCGCACTTCCATTCGTGAGTAATACCAGTTCGCCGATTCCGGCTCCGATTAAATCCGTAGCAACGATAATCTCACCATTTTCAGATTCTTTTTCGCGGTTCAATAGTTTCACTCTCAGGAGTTTTAATCCCCTTAACTCATCTTCTTTTCTTGTGCACCAGATACTGTCTATAACCCGTCCAATCTTCATTTACTGCGACACCCTCTCTTTAAACTCTTTAGCGATATTATTCAGGGCTTCCTTTACTGATGCAATATCACCCAGTACAGCAATCATGGTAAAATGCTGGGGACATATACCTTTTATCTCAACAACATCGACAGCTGCTGTTTTTTCAGCAATATCAGTTGCCACAAACATTTCCACGAGTTTTCCCTGTACTAATCCAACGGTATCAAATTTCTCACTCTCCAGGAAATCTTTTGAAAACAAACGACTTCTCATCATTTTAATCACCCCGTCAGAAGGCGATTTAATTATTTCAATATCCATATTTTTTACATCCTTTAGCCGGCACACAATTCATGGCAATACCAATTGGCGTTACAAAATGCGGGTTTTTCGGTTTGTATGTTTTAATGTTTAGATCCTTTTCGATGACCTTTTCAATATTTAAAAGACAGCTTGTTCCCCCTACCAGATATATTCCATCAATACTATATTCATTAATATGCTTTTTGATAATTGAAGCTATTTTCTGGGCCACCGGTCTTAGCAATCCGGAAATTTCTTCTTGTTTATCCGGATCCTGTTTTACAATTTCTGCTTCATCAAATGAAATTTTATAAGCTCCAGCAATCACTAATGTGCATTGCGTTCCTCCGGTTGCCTCATCAGCAACTGCTACAATTTTTCCTTCTTCTATAATAGCCAGGCCGGTTGTTCCGCCGCCGATATCCACAACAACACCATTCTTGATACCAAGAACGGCATTGGCTGCAGTCGGTTCATCAACAACATTGATCACATCAAACCCTGCTCCTTCGACAACATTTTTAATATACTTTGTATCGTTAATTGTTGTACCCGGAGGTATTGCCACCGCTGCATCTTTTAATTCACAGCCGATTTTATCTTCAATTTCTATTTTCAATTGTTTAACAATTTTTAATGCTCCCATATAATCAACAAGCAAACCATCTTTAACCACTTGCGCAAATCGATACGCACCAGCAATTGGGTTCTTATTCTCATCCAATACACAGATGACAATATAAGCGGTTCCGAGATCAACCCCTATCATCAATCGCTCTTTATTTTTAGGTGTGATTGAATGGCTAAGTATATTTATAAAATCGAATGTAATCTTGTCTGATTCTTTAAATAAATCCATTTCCTTTCGCCCTCATTTCTTATCCACAAGACTCATCCTAACTTTTTCAAAGTCTTGAAAAACTATTTATTGCACATTTTATGTTTCATTTTCGTATGTTTTGCAACCCTTTACAATAAAAAACAAAAAACTTCCATGTCATTACCCCTTTTACTGGATAATCACATGGAAGCTTCGTCGCTTTTATACAAATACTCCGTTGCATTTGTACTATTAAATTGTAAATTCATTATCTCAAATTTATTTAATAATGTCAACCTGCTTTATTTTTAATTAACTATTTTTCCATCTCACTTTAACCTGTGTGCAATTATTACTTCAATGGAAACCGCGTAAACTGCAGTTCAGCTGTGGTAAAACACGAGGTAATTCAGGCTGTTTTTAATTCTTCGTAGATTTCTTCGGCACGTTTATAATTATATGTTTCGCAATCAAAAATATCTTGTTTAAACTCAAGTGCCATAAAATAACCATCAGGTACATCAAATGATATTTTGATATCTTTGTTTTCCAATAAACTTCTCATTTCATTCTCCTCTTGAATTCATATTTTGTAACTTTTACAATAAAAAGCAAAAACTTCCATATCATTACCCTTTTACTGGCTAATCATATGGAAGCTCCGTCGCTTTTATACAAATACTTCGTTGCATTTGTACTATTAAATTATTGATTTATTATCTCAAATAAATTTAATAATGTCAACCTGCTTTATTTAATTTATTTTAAAATTATAAACCACCCTGGCTTTATTGGTTTCTGCTGCATTTTTTAGCTTTAGCAAATATTTTATCTAATTGCTCTTGTGCATGATTTTTTGTTTCCCATCCAAATGATACCCGATAAGGCGATTCCATCTAATGTCGTTTTAGCGATAGCGTCTTCAGCGCCGAAAGATAAGAATATTTTCCACTAGAAATTAACGATAAAACGAAAATACAATAAATCCTGGATTCCCGAAATTTATAACGATGGCGGATCAACCCCCAGGGCCTCATAAAGATCCTTTTGCTTTTCAGTGATTTCACTAAGTACTCGACCATGCAAGGATGCACTTTTCTATTTGCAAAAAGACTTTTTCTTTCAAATCGAACTGAAAAAGAGCGCGCACCTCAATTTCACAACTTTCTTTTTCATAGATCGGATAATTCAAATTATAAATGAACCGTTCTGTTTTCATTAGCATCACCTCATGGTTTATTTGATGTTTCCGATTCCGTATTTTGTCCCCACTTCCACCACTTTCGTCAAGTTAAGTGTGCTTGGCAGCGAAAAGAAATTCACCGCCCTAAACTACCACCCCCAGAATCTTAAGTTGGGCATTGATTTCTTTTTCCAACGCCGCAATTTCCTCATTGTCCTGGGCCAGCAAGCGATTGACTGCATCGAGATCACAGGGATCCATCCCCCAAACGGTTCTGGAGCAGGCGATCCTGTTGCGCCGGGAAGTTCAGCGGCGGTCTGGCCCGACTAGTCGACAAGTTTTGTACCCAATGCCTGATTTTCGGTGACCAGCAGGAAAAACGTTTGATTGATGATCACATGGTGAAACTGATCATTCAATCCGAGTTGTCCTAGAATGGCCGAGTGAAACATTGTTGAGTATTGCCGATGAGGTATCGCTTTAAAGGATTCCATCTAAAAAATAAACTGAGCAAGAGCAATCTGCTAAGTTCTTTCTCCGTTAAAACACTGTCGATTATTTTTGACACCATGTCCAACAATTTGGGGACAACATATGCCATCAGTTTCTGGACAGAATAGGTTAGTAGCAACAAACAGCCTCGCAAATCTGGATTACAGTAATCAAGAAAACAATGTTCGGTTGATGATAATCAAGTCAGTATAGCTTACAACTATACCAACAATGACGGTAAAACGGCCTTTGCTAAGTGTTCGTCTAATTCTTTTTTAGTGGAGGCAATCCGTACCAGTTCAAGGTGCCAATTAAATTAGAAATTATCGGCATCTAAAAAAGTGGTTTTCTGAAAGAATAAAGCAACTTTGACTTTTTTTTCAATAACTTCTACCATTTTTTCTTACTAGGTATATTAAATTTTAATATAATTCTGGTTTACGATAAGAAAAGTAATCGATCTTTTTATTGAAATCATTTTCTTGAGATACTGTATAAACTAAAAATGAATTGTTTTTCAAATTTTCTTTCACACAAATGCCATTACCATTAACAATTTGAATGCCCCCATAATAATTCGAACAAATCATACAAAAATTACATTCATAAGCTCTTGCTAACATATACTTTGACCAATTCTTTGCTCTTTTTTGTGAATCATAGGGTGTTTTAAAAGGAGCAATAATAATTTCCGCTCCTTGTTCCTTCTGCATGATACTCATATCCATAATATGTGTATCCAAGCAAATCTGAATTCCAAAGGTATACTCTTTGAATTTAAAAACATCAATTTTATTCCCTGCAGAAAATATTTTTCGTTCATTTTTTCCTAGATGAACCTTACAGTAAAGATAGTCTACTCCATTTGGAAGCGCTACCCTTTGTCCAATATAATATTGTTCTTCTTTTTTTATAATTAATCCATAACTAACGGCTGTATTATAGATTTTTGCTAATTCTTTTATCTCATTCGTATACCTTATCAGCTTTTCTTCTTTTTCTATCGTATTAATCATACTCATTTTGCTACATAAAAACAATTCACTAAAACACACTAAATCTAAGGTTGGATTTTTTTTTATTGCATTGGCTATAATCTCATAATTATAGCCAAGATCTTCTTCCGATGGAATAAGCGATGATACCCCTATTTTAAGATCTTTTTTCATTAAACAACTTACACCCCATAAATTTTGTTTTGTAATTCTTTTAATCCATCTAAATATCTTAAGGTTGCACTTGAAATAAGTTTTTCATCAATAATATATAATTCGCCCTCTATAACTGCTTTAATTTGAGAAAATCCTGGTCTTGCCTCAATTGTTTCAACTGATATCAACTTGTTCATTGTTCCTTCTTGTGCAATATAGACATCAATTTCATTACTCTTTGATAATAAATTTTCTTCGCCAAATTCAACAACTGTTGCACTACCATCACTTTCGATATCTTGCGCAATGTTATTTAACCCAATTATAGTTAAGGCTTTTCCAGCAAAGGAATCTTGCGTTACCGTTTTAAATTTATCACCAATACTTTCAAAATAAGCTGTTTTTCTAGGATCAATTCCTTCTCCTTTTTTTTGTATTTCATCAATTTGAGAATGGAAGTTCTCTAATAACGCTTCTCCTTCCGCATCTTTTCCAACAATCATTGCTAATCGCGTTATATAATTATCAAAATCATCGAACTTGCTACAATATAAATTAATAACAGGTATCCCTGCATCTTCAATCGCTTTTACATAATCTGGATAACGTTCAACAATCATTGTTCGTGCGATTACAACATCTGGATCAGCTGCAATTAACAATTCCGGATCATCTTTATAACTAAATTGCTCTTTTTCTAAAACTGCTTCAGGATAATTATCGCTGGTTCCTACCCCGATAATTTCACTATCTAGACCCATTGAAAAAAGATTTTCAGTATGTGCTGAATAAAGTGATACAACTTTTTTTGCTGGCTCACTCAAAGAAATTTCTACACCACTATCATCAATAAATCTTATTTCTGAATCCCCTGTTGTTTGAACCGCTTCTGTCGTTGAACACCCTGTCAACCCCATTAGTCCTGTTAATAACACACAAAATAATGCCACTATTGCTTTAAATCGTTTCATTTTCTTCTCCCCTTTTTTTACTATTCTAAGACCAAAGAATGATTAAAAAAATCACCTTTGACTTTAAAAACATCGTATAATGTTTGACTGGTTAATACCTCTTCACTTTTACCACAATCATAAATTCCATCATGGTTTAATATAATTAATTCATCACAATATTTTCGTGCTAAGGATAAATCATGAATAACCATGATCACTAATTTACCTTTCTCAACTTCCGAACGCAATTGTTTGAAAAATCTCACCTTATAAAAAATATCAGCATTTGATAATCCTTCATCCACTAAAATCGCATTACTTTCTTGGGCTAATACTTTGGTAAAAAACGCACGTTGTACTTCACCACCACTTAATTGTGTTAACGGTTTATCGCAATACTCACTTAAATCATTTTCTTTAATCCGTGTATTAATAATTATGTCATTATCTTCACGACTCATACTATCATGAGCATAGCGGCCCATTGACACCAATTCTTTTAGAGTATACGGAAACTTTACAATTGTACTTTGTCTCATATATGATAATTCTTTCGCCATTTCTTTTTGAGAATAATCACCTAGTTGTTTTCCCTTGAGTAGCACTTCCCCAGAATTCATTGGAATATCTCTTGAAATAACATTAAGTAACGTCGATTTCCCAACCCCGTTTGGTCCAATAATCCCATATAAAATATTAGGATGAAACTCAATACTGATATCATTTAGGATTTTCTTTTTACCATAACTCACATAAATATTTTTCATATTTATCATCCTGCTTACCTCTTTTTCATAATAAAAATATAAATAAAAAACGGCCCTCCAACCATGGTCGTTAATACCCCAACTGGTATTTCATGTTGCAAAACAGTTCGGGTTATAGTATCAGCTAATAATAAAAACAAGGCCCCTAAAAGGGCACTCATTGGCAATACTTTACGATTATCTGCGCCAACAAAAATACGACATAAATGTGGTACAACCAAACCAACAAATCCAATAATGCCACACAATGATACTGCAAATGCGGTTAATGTGACAGCTGTCAATAATAATAAACGATATACAAAATCATAAGCAATTCCAACGGATTTGGCCTCTTCTCTTCCTAATGTAAGAATATTTAATTCTTCCATATACCGGGATGCTATAAAATATCCAATCGCAGTAATAACCGCAACAACACATACTTTTTCAATAGGTTTTGATGCTAAATTTCCCATCAACCAATAGACCATTTCAACAACATCTTCATCTGCTAAACTCTTTAATAAGCTAATTCCTGCTGAAAAAATGCTTCCAATAATAATTCCAGCTAAGATTACATTAGCCGAATCCAAGGTGCCTTTTACTCGTGATAACCACATCACAATTGCAATTACAACATAACTAAAGACAATTGCCAAAATCTGAATTGGCAGTGCCACCCCAAAGGCAATATTAACGTAAATTGCCAAACATGCTCCAAAGGCGGCTCCTGATGAAATTCCTAAGGTATAGGAATCTGCTAAAGGATTTTGGAGTAAGCCTTGTAAAATTACACCACTTGACCCTAATGCGCTTCCCACAAATATCGCCGCCAACACTCTGGGAAAACGAATTTTATAAAAAATCGTTTTCCCAATCTCAGAATCTATTTCCGTTAGATTCACTTTACCAACATTTATTGCAAATAGCCCAAGTCCAATCAGTCCAATTATAAGAATCAAATTAATCCATTTACTTTTCATAAAATATTTCCTGCCATTATTCACATTCCTGCTTTTTTATTTATTATTAATGTCAAAAATAGCTTTATTTTTAAACGATTAACAACCTTTATAGATATTTATCAAAAAAACTCTTAGTTTCTACTAAAAACTAAGAGTTTATATGTTATACAATAAAATCATCTCCATTACTTGTAGAGTACTTGTGATACAATAATAGGCAGATATTCTGACTCAAGCATTCCCATTTTTTCACCTTCCCAGTTTCCCAGTGGTTTATTGAAAAAACTAAACTTTTACAGCGGCAAGACCGTGTAGGATTTTCACCTAACTTCCCCTTTTATTAATCGTTCAGAAACGATTATCCTATTACAATTATTTAATTACTCTTATAATAACATAATTGTAAAGTATTATCAACATATGTCAATAACATTATTTTTTAATTTTAACTTTCTTTCAAAAAATACAAAAGCCACCTCATCACAAGGCGGCCTTAATTGTATTAATATTTGAGTTTTTATTTGGTGGAGGCGAGGGGAGTCGAACCCCTGTCCGAAAATCCATTCACAGGAGCTTCTCCGAGTGCAGTCATTGTTTATTTTCTCATTCCCCTCTTTCTCCAATGACATAGAAAAAGAGGAACCAGCCTCTTGATCGTTAATGGTGCGAGACACTACCAAAAACGGTTCCCTGCTTCAATGAACGCCTTAAGCCAAAACCACAGGTTGAGATGGGAGGCGTGCAGCATTAATTATGCTGCGAAGTCTTAGTATTAAACTTTAGAGCGTATTACGCTGCTAAAGCTAACCCGTAACTTTTTTCTGTTTTTGCGTTTATATTTATGCGCCATTTTTAACGATGATTGGCAACATCGACTCGCTACTCAAGCTTCAAAACCCCCGTCGAAACCAGTACGCCCCCAAATAATTAACTAGCCATTATGCCGCATACTTTTTTGAATCCGTCGGTCAGAATCCCGCTCGGCAATGGCGTGTCGCTTGTCATAAAGCTTCTTGCCTTTGGCCAAAGCCAGTTCCATTTTAACCCGACCATCTTTAAAGTAAAGCGTCAGTGGCACCAGAGTGTAGCCTTCCCGTTGCTTCAGCCCAACCAGTTTTCTAATCTGCTGTTTATGCATCAGGAGCTTACGAATGCGCAAAGGATCTTTATTATAAATATTCCCCTGCTCATAAGGATCAATATGCATCTGATAAACGAAAATCTCGCCATTATAGATATCGGCAAAACTTTCCTTCAGGCTGACTTTTCCGCCCCGGATGGATTTCACTTCCGTCCCGGCCAAAACCAGACCCACCTCATAGGTATCTTCAATGGCAAAATCATGACGTGCTTTTCTATTTTTGGCCACAATTTTAATATTTTCTCCCATGTGCAACTCCTCTGTTCTTAGCTAGTTTTTTATTATAGCATAGTTTTCTTAATTATTCAACAGGTTCAAAATCGATTTGTTTGGAACTCACGTCGGCCTTTGCCACTTTTATTCTGATTTCCTGGCCTAGTCTGAATATTTTTCCCCGATGCTCTCCAATATGCTGATGGAGTTCAGGGTCATAGTTGTAGAAATCATCTTTTAGATCCTGGAGCCGGACTAACCCTTCGATGGTATTTTCCAGTTCAACAAAAAAACCAAAGGAGGTAACGCCACTGATTCGACCGGTAAATTCTTCCTCCAGGTGCCGCGTCATATATTCGGTCATCTTGAGCTTGGTAATTTCCCGTTCAATGTTTTCGGAGCGACGCTCTGTTTCCGAGGCTTGTTTAGCAACAGATTCAATGTTCGCTTCCAGATAATCCAGGGACTTTTTGTTAATTTTACCGGCAATTGCCTTCGCTAAATAGCGATGGACAAACAAATCCGGGTAGCGCCTTATCGGTGAAGTAAAGTGAGTATAGAAGCTTGCTCCCAGGGCATAATGGCCCAGATTGTGTCCCTCATAAACAGCCTGTTGCATGGTTCGGAGCATCAGCAAGGTGATGACCCGCTCTTCATTTTTACCGGCAATATTGGTAACCAGTTGCTGGAAATCGTGGCCCGATGGGACCTGATCATCGTTTTTTCCCAGTTTAAACCCATATCGATTGATAAAGGTTCGAAAAGCTGCCAGTTTTTCCGGATGCGGCTCGGGATGGTTTCTAAAAATAAAAGGGGCATCCAGTTTGGATACATGTTCAGCAATGGTTTCATTACAGACCAGCATAAACTCTTCAATAATACGATGCGATATTAGTCGTTCATCAATGATGACCTCCTCCGGAAAACCGAGTTTATCCAATATAATCTTGGCTTCAGGAAAGTCAAAATTGATGGCGCCCCGATTTAGCCGGCGTTTCACACGCAGAATTTCGTGGAGTTCCTCCATTAAGACCAGATCCGATCGAAACGGTTTTAGATCAGCCGCCTTATCGATTCGATCTTCCAGTAAGGCATCGACTTTTTTATAAGTCATCCGGGCTTTGGAACAGATTACTGATTTAAAAATATCATAATCCACCACCTGACCGTTTTTGTCGATTTCCATTTCACAACTGAAGGTTAGCCGGTCCTTGTTTGGCACCAGACTACAGACGTCATTAGAAAGTTTAAAAGGCAACATCGGGACCACCCGATCGACCACATAGACGCTGGTACCACGATCCAATGCAGATTTATCAATCTCACTGCCCTGTCGGACATAATGGCTGACATCGGCAATATGAACGCTTAGTACAAAGTTACCATTTTTCTTTTTCCGGATCGATACCGCGTCATCATAGTCCTTGGCATCATCACCATCAATGGTAAAGATCTGCTCGTCCCGGAGATCTTTTCGCTTTTTTAGTTCTTCAGAGCCAATCCGGTCATTTATCTGATTCGTTTCCCGCTCCACATCCGTTGTAAAATCCATGGGGATATCATATCCTTTCAATACAGAAAGAATGTCAATACCCGGTTCATCTTCATTTCCCAAAATTTCCAGGATTTCTCCTTCCGGATTTTTTCCCACATCCGACCACGAGACAATCTGGGCAACCACCTTATCACCGTTAATCGCCTTCTTACCCCGGCGTTCGGGAATAAAAATGTCCTTACAAAGGCGATCATTATCCGGTACTACAAAACCGAAGCCCTTGCCCTTTTCATAACGTCCAATAATTTTTTTATGACCCCGGTCAATGATTTCCACCACTTCCCCTTCTGGTCTTTTATCCCCCGGTTTGGAGGTAAGTCGCACCCAGACCGTGTCCATATCCAGAGCACCATGGAGATACTTTTCAGGAATAAACACATCTTCAGAAAAAATAGTATAGTCAGGAATAACAAAACCAAAACCACGCTGATTGCCGCGAAGGACTCCTACAATTTTGGGGCAATCATCGGTTTTCTGATAGCACCCGTTACTATCTTTTTCAACTTTAGCTTTTATTTCAAGCTCTTTCAGGACATGAGACAGCATCTGTCGATCCTTCTTTTTTGAAAGACCGATAAAGTCCGACAATTGATCAAAGGTCATATTCCGATATTTTTTGTCATTCATTAAACGTCTAACAATCCGTTTTAATTCTTTGGTTTTCATATTTTCTCCGATCACCTTAAATTTTTTTTCGCAATTGATCAATCACAATCATGACTTCCATAGGGCTCATTTCGTCGATTTTCATTTCTCTGATTACCCCCAGGGCCGCTTCTTCTTCCGCAGTCATGCCCTTGGTCACATCAAAAAAGTTTAGTTGGGCACCTTTTCCACCCTCTAAAACAGTAGGTTCTTTCACCAGCAGCTCCTGCCGGTAGGTATCTTCCCCCGATTCCAGGTGACCCAGAATTTCCTGGGCCCGCCTGGTTACCCCCACCGGAAAACCGGCCAGCTTGGCCACCTCAATACCATAGCTCTGGTCGGCTGGTCCAGGGATTATTTTTCGTAAGAAGATCACCCCATCCGGGGTATCCTTGAGCCGGATGCTGAAATTTTTAATCCCGGGCTTTAGGGTCTCCAGTTCAGTGAGTTCATGATAATGAGTGGCAAACAGGGTTTTAGCCCCAATGCTGTCCTGGTTATGGAGATATTCCACCACCGCCCAAGCAATGCTGATGCCATCAAAGGTGGAGGTACCCCGGCCGATTTCATCCAGAATCACCAGACTGCGACTGGTGGCATTTTTCAAAATATTGGCCACCTCAGTCATTTCTACCATAAAGGTACTCTGACCGCTGGCCAGATCATCACTGGCGCCGACCCGAGTGAAAATCCGGTCGACCACCCCAATAGCGGCGGCATCCGCCGGGACAAAGGAGCCAATCTGGGCCATCAGGGTAATGATCGCCACCTGGCGGATAAAGGTGGACTTCCCGGCCATATTCGGCCCGGTGATGATCAGCATCCGCTGATCATCCTGATTGAGGGTGCAATCATTGCCGATAAAAAAATTGGTCCCAATCATATCCTCCACCACTGGATGTCGACCGTTTTGGATCAGCAGGGTGTTGTCTTCAGTAATTTCCGGGCAAACGTAGCGATTCTGCAAAGCCACGGTGGCTAGCGAATAAATAGCGTCCAACTCCGCTACTTCTCTAGCTTTCTGTTGAATTCTGGGGATCTCTGCAAGCAGACCGTCCCGGATTTCCGAAAACACTTGGGTTTCACAGCGGAGTAAGCCCTCCTGGGCACCGAGAATTTTGTTTTCCATCTCTTTTAGCTCCGGGGTAAAGTACCGCTCGGCATTAGCCAGGGTCTGTTTGCGAATATAGTCTTCCGGCACCTGATCAAAATTACTTTTGGTTACCTCAATAAAATACCCAAAAATCCGATTATATTTCACCTTCAGATTTTTAATTCCGGTGCGCTCCCGTTCCCGACATTCCAGATCGCGAATCCAGTCCTGACCCTTTTCAGCAGCTTCCCGAAATTCGTCAATTTCCTGATGATAACCAGTTTTGATCACATGACCATCCTTAAGAACCAGCGGGGCCTGGTCATCGATGGCTTTTTCAATGTGCTCCCAGACATCATTGAGCAAGTCATTCGTGTCAAACAGACTGCGCAATTGCTGTGAGCCCAACAGCTCCACAAAATCGCGAATCAGAGGCAGCGCCCCCAGTGATTGTTTAAGTGCCAATAGATCCCGTGGGTTGATGGTCCCAAAGGATAGCTTGCCGCAGAGCCGTTCCAGATCATAAACCTTGGTCATCATGCTTTTAAAGGCAGGCAAATGGGCTGCATTATTGTAAAAAGCCGACACGCCACCCTGTCGGGCAAGAATACTGTCACGATTTAAAAGCGGCGCTTCGACCCAGCGCCGCAGGGTTCGCCCCCCCATGGCAGTGACGGTTTTATCCAGCACCCCTAACAGGCTACCTTTTTTTTCCAGAGTTCTAAGCGTCTGGGTCAGCTCCAAATTGCGCCGAGTGGATAAATCCAGCACCATATAATCCTTACTGTTGTAATAACGAATGGTTTTAATATGAGTCAGGGCCCGTTTCTGGGTTTCATCCAGATAGAGCAACAAGGCCCCGGCAGCGGCGATGGCATGATCCCGGCGTTCCAGATCCAGGGCACCGAGGGCAAAGACCTCAAACTGATCGATAATCCGTGTACTGCCGTTTTTGACCGAAAAGTATTTTTCCGGATAAAGACTGGCCAGAATCCCAAAACTGTTTTCGATCATCGCCAGTGCTTGGGAATCTTTAAACAAAGCCGGATTAAGAATCACCTCGGCCGGTAATAATCGACCGATTTCGTCGGACAGCTGAGACAGCCATTGTTCCCGGGTTTTAGCCTCGATCTGGGTAACATAAAAATCCCCGGTCGAGACATCCAGACTGGCCAGTCCCAGGGTATTGTTTTCCAGAAAGAGAGCCATCAGATAATTGTTTTTCTTTGATTCCAGTAATTTTCCTTCGGAAATGGTACCCGGAGAAATGACCCGAATAATTTCCCGACGGACGATCCCTTTGGCTTCCTTGGGGTCTTCCATCTGCTCGCAGATAGCGACCTTGTAGCCTTTTTCCACCAGCCGGGTAATATAATTCTGGGCGGCATGATGGGGTACCCCACACATCGGAGCCCGTTCTTCCAGCCCGCAATCCCGACCAGTAAGAGCTATTTCTAACTCCCGGGAAGCTGTTAGAGCATCGTCAAAAAACATTTCATAAAAGTCGCCCATACGAAAGAAAAGGAGGGCATCAGGAACCTCCTCATGAATTTGCAGGTATTGGGTCATCATCGGTGTGAGCTGCGCCATCAGTGTCCTCCTGTGTCGTTTTTTTGCCATCGAGACTAAAGGTTTTGGCAGCAGTGATCTTGACCATTACCTGCTTGCCGATATCTGCTGGATCACCGGGAAAATTGACCAGTTTGCCAGTCCGGGTTCGGCCGGTCATCCGCTCGGGGTTGTTGCGGCTAGGTTCTTCGACCAGCACTTCCACCACCTGATCAAGATAGGTCTGATTGATATCGTGACTGATCTGATGAAGCACTTCCAAACAGCGGTTGATTCGGTCATGTTTAACCGCATCGGCAATCTGGTTTCCCATCGTAGCCGCCGGAGTACCGGTGCGAATCGAATATAAAAAGGTAAAAGCCGAATCAAATTGACAAAGCTCAATGACTTTGAGAGTTTCCAAAAAGTCCGCTTCGGTTTCACCGGGAAAGCCGACAATCAGATCGGTCGTAATCGCTACGCCGGGGATTTTTTCCCGTACTGCCTTAACCCGATTTAGTATATCGGCCTGACTATATTTGCGGTTCATCGCCTTTAAGATTCGAGTGCTGCCGGATTGGATCGGCAGATGAATATAATTGCAGACCTTATCGCTGGCGGCAATGGCATCAATAACCGCGTCAGTAAGATCTTTGGGATGAGAAGTCATAAAGCGAATTCGCTTGAGGTTTTCAATGGTATTGAGTTGCCTAAGCAGACTGGCGAAATTTACCGCTTCTCCAAGATCATTGCCATAAGAATTGACATTTTGTCCTAACAAGGTTACCTCAACACAACCGTCGGCCACCAGAGCTTTAACCTCATCAAAAATTTTATCGGGCTTGCGGCTTACTTCCCGGCCCCGGGTGTAAGGCACAATACAATAGGTGCAGAAATTGTTGCAGCCGTTCATGATCGTCACAAAACCCTTAAAGGGATATTTACGGTCGACCGGCAGATCTTCCACAATGGTGTCTGAATCATCCCAGACTTCTACTAGCCGTTTACCGTTGACCATGTAGTTATTAAGTAACTCCGGAAACTGGTGGAGATTATGGGTACCGAAAACCAGATCTACCTGGGGATACTTGGTGACTATCTGATTAACGATTTCCGGCTGCTGCATCATACAACCACAGACGGCCAGAATTAAATCCGGATTGGTTTTTTTGACGGTTTTATAGGCGCCGATATTGCCAAAGACCCGTTCATCGGCGTTCTCCCGAATCGAACAGGTATTAAGGATTACCAGGCCAGCTTTATTGACATCCATTTCTTCCATGTAGCCTAGAGCTTTTAACATCCCGGATATTTTTTCCGAGTCGTTTTCATTCATCTGGCATCCGAAGGTAAAAATGCGAAAAGTACGGGAGGGGTTGTTTATGATTCGTTTTGCAGGTTTTTTTTTGCTCATGCTATTTTGTTTCTCCTAAGATCTGACTAAATTAATAATTATTACTGTTTAAATTTCCATGGCACTGTTTAGACATCTAATTCATCCTCATTGGGAACATAGTGATTATGATCAATGGTAACAACGGCATGATAAGTCGGATTTATTTTGTAAATTTCATTGGAGATCATCAAGATCAATTCTTCATCGCTCCACTCAACATCAAAGGGTACCACTACGTCAAAAATAAGATTCGAGTGATCAAATCCCCAAACCACCCGAAAATCGTGGATGTGAATGTCTGGTAAAAGTGTTTCAATGGTCTGTTCCACCTGTTCTTTTAACGCATTAGTTCTTTCATCGGTGATCACTACCGGATCTAGATGAATAATCAGATTGATGTCCATATCCTTTAGAACGTCCCGCTCAATTTTATCAATCACACTGTGGCTAATCAGACAGTCCAATTCTGCCGGTACCTCGCAATGAACCGAGGCATAGGTTTTACTTTCGCCGTAGCTATGGATAATCAAATCATGCAGCCCAATGATATGCTCATAGCTAAGAATCTTTTTGTAGATCTGATCCACCAGTTCATTGGATGGGGCCGTTCCCAGTAGCGGGCTGATGGTTTCTTTAATCAGATTGATGCCGCTGATAATAATAAACACGGCCACCACCAACCCCATATAGCCATCCAAATCAAAGCCGGTTAAGTAAGTGACAATGGTCGCTACCAAGACGGCGGAGGTCGCCATAATATCATTGCGACTATCAATTGCAGTGGCCATCAGGGTCAGTGAATTAATGGTTTTCCCGATTTTTCGATAAAACAAACATTGCCAGACCTTGATTAAAATCGCCACGATCAAAACGACCACGCTAATGATATTAAATTGAGGGAGTTCCGGATGGATAATTTTATCAAACGAGCTCTGAATCAGCTGAAGCCCTAAAAAAAGAATAATAAACGAAACTACCAGACCGGAAATATACTCCATTCGCTGGTGACCAAAAGGATGGTCGGCATCCGCCGGTTTGCCGGACAGTTTAAATCCCAGCAAGGTTACCAGTGAAGATCCGGAATCTGACAAATTGTTGACTGCATCAGCGGTGATCGAAATGCTGTTAAACAGCAGGCCCACTGCTATTTTAATGATGAACAGGAGTAGATTTGACCCAATGCCCATGATGCTAGCCAATTTGCCGTAATTTTCCCGGACCCTGGAATTGCTGGTATTTTCAAAGTTTTTTATCAGTTTTCGTATTAATATGTTTGTCACAAGCCATTACCTTTCTGGTTTAGTTTATTTCCATCCGGTCACCGGAACCATCAAAATTTACTTAATTAACTATTTAATCATTATAACCTAAAATCATCAAATCACAAACCAAAGCGAAAAAAATCCTGGTCTGACCAGGATTTTTTTTATTTCGTCACTTATTTCAAAACATACTTTAAGGATTCAATGATGCTGTGAGCGGTCAGGGTACTTTGACCATAGTGTTTGGCATAATAATCTCCGGCCTTACCGTGATAAAACACCCCGGCCCGGGCAGCTTCAAACAGATCCACGTTTTGCCCGGCAATACCGGCGATCATCCCAGCCAGTACATCGCCGCTACCGCCAGTGGCCATCCCCGGATTACCGGTAGAATTAAACCATATTTCGCCATTGGTTCCAAACACCATGGTCCGATAGCCTTTTAAAACCACCACGACATGGTATTCCATGGCGAATTTCTGACCATATCCAACGGGGTCTTTTAGTATCTCTTCCCGGGGCACATCGATGAGCTTGGAGAACTCGGCAAAATGGGGGGTAATAACCACCGGGGTTCGGGATTCTTTTAAAGTATCCACTATCACAGCCAGATGATGAAGACCATCGGCGTCAATCACCACTGGCAGACTGCCTTCCAGTAAATGCTCCAAAATAAAACTATAATTTTTTGCCCGGCCAATTCCCGGTCCGATTAAGATCACCTTTTTTCGGTCATTTTTAATATCTTCGGATGTAATATTACAGTCATAGGTTTTAACCAAAGCTTCTGCCGGTGCCCGAGCCACTACCGGGATATAGATATCATGAGGAACATAACAGGTAACCAGTCCGCCGCCGCTTTTTAAAGCGCCTTCCACCGAAAGAATACCAGCGCCACTCATACCCTTTGATCCGGCAATCACAACAACCGAGCCATAGTCATATTTATGGGTATTCTTTTTTCGCTTTTGGGGAAATTTCAGATCATTTTCCTGGGTATAGTATTTTTCATTGGGGATGCTGTTTTCATCAATTCCGATGTCAATCAGAACCGTTTCCCCAGCATAGTCAGGACCGTCATTTAACAGACATCCCGTTTTATAATTTTGAATGACAATGGTTTTGTCCGCAAAAATTGCGTTGCCAATCGTCAGGCCAATATCCCCTCGTAAACCCGACGGGATATCAATGGCTACAATTTTTTTCTCGAAACCATTAATCAGGTCAAATATTTTGTGATACTTCTCTGGCATTTCTTTTTCTGCCAAACCGGTTCCGAAAATCGCATCGACAACCAGGGTGGCACGTTTTAATATTAGACTGAGATCCTCTAAATCCGAATTATTTTGAATCAATCGGATTGGTATATTCTTATCGTCCAGCTGTTTCAGGCAGATCAGACTGTCTTCAGACAACTTTGCTTCGGTTTCTGTTAAAAAAAGATGCACCGCGAAGCCCTCTTCAATCAGTAACCGGCCAATAACCAAACCGTCACCACCGTTGTTACCTGGTCCGCAAAGAACAATAACTTGAGCATCAGCGTCGAGCTCTGTCTTGATAATTTCGGCACATCCGTGACCTGCTCGTTCCATTAACTCAACGCCAGGTGTACCAGCTGCAATAGTATGGCGATCCATAACGGCCATTTCTTTTGGTGTTACAACTTTCATTTCCTTCCTCTTTTCCCATGTGTGAAAATAATCGAATGATTAATTGTCATTATATCAAATAGAAACCTTTTGTAAACCGTAAGACGAAAAAAGCCGCCAATTAATTGACGGCTAAATGTTTAAATTTAATTTTAACTAATTTTTTTGTCTTAATGCGTCCAATGCTTTGACCGTTTTGGCATCCATTTTTCCGTTTTCAGTAAGACCATTGGCTTTTTGAAAAGCCTTTACTGCCGTTTCTGTGGCATCATCAAAGGTTCCGGTTGCCGACTCGGCCGCCAGATAGTTTTGCGCTACTAAAATCTGCTGATAGGTTTGTAGCACTTTGCCGCTATCACCTTTTTCGAATTTAATATCTTCTGCTACCAGAGAAATAATGGTAGACCGATCCAAATTACCGGTTTGTTCCAGACCCTTCATGGCCTGATACGTTTTTAACGCAGTCTGTACGTCTTCAGTTAATTGATTTGACGGCTGACTGATTAAGAAACCAAGCGAATACAAAATTTGCTGATATTCCTGGATTTCATCATTGGTATCCCCGAGCTTATACTCGGTAATAACAATGGTTGTTCCGTCATCAGTTTTTATTTCAGTTGTTTTCTGATCCTCATCCGTTTTATCCTTATTGACGGTCAGTTTTGCCGGCTTCATACCAACAGCGATGGAATAAACATCAGAAATCCCTTTTTCTTCCATCGAAAGCTGGTCAGCGGCCGAATATACATCCTCAATAACAAAGGATGAGGTTAAAAAAATGAGAAAAATTGTAAAGACAATGTAAAGAATCACATCTTTAAACCGTTTGAATGGGGTTCGTTTATTCATCTGCCTCACCTGTCCAGTTGTGCCATACTGCCTGAACATCTTCGTTGTCATCAAACATGTCGATCATTTTCAACATCTTTTTGATTTCGCTGGCATCTGTGAGTTCTACTTCAGTCGATGGAATCATGGCAATTTCTGCCGAAGCCAGTTCGTATCCTTCTTGCTTCAAAGCATCACATACCTGGCCAAAATCGATCGGTTCAGTGCTGATTTCATAACCTTCTTCAGAACTTTCAATATCTTCTGCTCCCGCATCCAGGGCTAGCATCATCAGCGATTCTTCATCAAAGCGATCTGTTTTTTCAATAAAGATCTGCCCTTTTTTGGTAAACAGGAACCCCACGCAACCACTGGTTCCCAAATTTCCGCCATTTTTATCAAAAGCATGACGTACATCCCCAGCCGTCCGATTTTTATTATCGGTCAACGTCTCGACAATCACCGCAACGCCGCCCGGTCCATAGCCTTCGTAGCTTATTTCTTCATAGACACTACCTTGTAATTCCCCGGCGCCCTTTTTAACTGCCCGGTCAATGTTCTCGTTGGGCATATTGGCAGCCTTCGCTTTTACGATGGCTTCTTTCAATTTTGCATTCATATCCGGATCGCTGCCGCCCTCTCGGGATGCAACCGCAATATATTTCGCTAACTTGGTAAAGATTTGACCACGTTTCGCATCTGCTTTTCCTTTTTTGTGTTTAATAGTCGACCATTTCGAATGTCCTGACATCGACAACCTCCTTGATAATTATAACATTTACAATGTGCTATTATAACATATTGTCCTTTTTTAACAAACATGTTTTTTATTTCTTAAACCTCAGACTCAATCAAATTCACTTCCGATTCCAGTTCTTTTCTTAAAAGTATCAATTGAATCAGATCTTCCTGAGCAAAAAGATCATCAAAAATCTTCTCGTAACGAGATGCTTTCTCCCCATGATTCAATTTATATAAATGCCCAATGTTGTCAAGAATACTGGTAACTAAGCTCGATTTCAGGCCAAACAACCGCTGAGCGCTTTGAATTTCTTCGCGAATTGATGCCATTTCCCGATCCACCTCGTTCACCGCATTGGCGGCATTGATTAGTCTCTCTTTAATTTCTTCCGGAATGTTTTCCTTGTATTTATAATTTAAGGAATGTTCAATAACAGACCAAAAATTCATAGCCAGGGTGCGAATCTGAATCTCAACTAAAACCGATTGACTTCCTGACATGCAAAAAACAGGGTACCGGATAATCAAGTGATAGCTCTTATATCCGCTGGCCTTGGCTTCACTGAGATAATCCTTTACCTTAACGACTTCCATATCACAATTAGTTCTTTTTCTGATCAGTTCGACAACTTCGTAAATATCAGCTTCAAACTGACACATGATCCGAATCCCGGCGATATCCTGAATGGTTTCTTCTAGGGCCTCGATATCGACACCATATTTATTAATTTTTTCCAGAATACTAGCTACACTCTTCACCCGGCCGTAAACGGACTCGATGGGTGAATATTCTCCGATTTTTTCGTACTGCTCTTTTAAACTTGAAAATTTTAAGACGATCTCATCCACAGCCTGATGATATGGAATCAGAAATTCCTGCCAATATTTTGTTCCCAAGGACTTTACCTCTTATTATTCATCCCAGAAAATTTTCTTCCCTGGTAATTATTTTCATACTTCATATGAGCCTCAAGCTCATCTTTAATTTTCCACCAACTTGTGTTCCAATTGGTAATGACCGAATCTTCTTTTGGTACCCGACCAATCAGCCGTTGAATGACAATTTCCGGATTTAAATATTCCAGAAATAGAATGGCCCGGGTAATGTAATCTTCTTTTGTTAAAAGCGTCACTTGCTTTTGATCATACCAATGCTTTAGAAGGGTGTTTTTTTCAATATACAGACTGTGACATTTAACGAAATCGGTTCCTTTATCGGATAGGACTTGGGCACCTTTAATAACGTCTTCCTCACTGTCCCAGGGTAAATCCAGAATCATATGGGTGCAGCTTAACAGACCTGCCGCCTTGATCCGATCAATAGCCTGATTATAGTCAGCCAAAGTGTGTCCACGATTAATAATTTTCAGGGTTTCTTCATTAACACTTTGCAACCCCAATTCAATGGTCACTTCGACGGCGTCATCTTTTTTTACTTTTTCTAGAAATTTCAGTTGTTCGTCGGTGATGCAGTCCGGCCTGGTTGAAATAGAAATTTCGACCACATCCGGGCGGATCGCTTCAATAATCCATTTTTTAAAATCTGAAAATTCACAATAAGTATTAGAAAAACTCTGGAAATAGGGGATAAACTTTTTTGCATGATATCGTTTTCCGATATACGCCGTATTTCTTTCAATTTGTTCAGTAACGGATAGCAAGTCGGACAGGGTTTCGTTTCCCCCACCTTTGGCCCCGCAATAGACACAGCCACCGCTGCCTTTAGAACCATCCCGGTTGGGACAGGTAACTGGAATATTAACCGGAATTTTATAGACTTTTTCACCATATCGTTCTTTTAGCCAGACTGAATAGATATTATACAGATTTTCTGTCATTTTTTTACAATTTTCCTTAACAAGATTAAACAGACGAACCTTCTTGATTTTTAATCAGGTTCGTCTGAAATTTATTATATTAATTTTGTAACACATTCTGGTAGTTCTTCTTTTTCGCAACTTAAACTGAGCACGAATCTTATGTCATGTTTTTCATTAAGCTGTTGTATTTTACTGACGATTGCACAAATGTCTTCTGATGTTTGATAGTTAATCAGTCTTAATGTGTTATCAATAAAGACAATCTTTACATCATAATTCTCTGCAATAACCCCGCTGATAAAACCAAAAAGTTGATCTGTTCCGACAATGCCAAACTCCTCCAAGTTTGTAAATCTGATTTTAGTATCTACTTTTACTCGATATTTGTCTCTGTCGTTAAGAAAAATGATATCCCCTTCACAGGTCTCCAGTGCGTTGTTTGCCATGTCAATCATTTTCTTTGTTTTGCCGCTTCCTTTTGAACCGTATACAAATTCAATCATTTTAGACACCTCATTTCATATTGATAATTTCATTATAAGGGTAAGTATCAATAATTTCAATCATTTTTAAAGAAATTGGCATAACATTTCAAAATAGTATGCTATAATAAAAAAAATCAACCGACTAAGGAGGTCCATGTTTGAATAGTTCGGATCACTACGAATCCCTTGTCTCTCTTTTTGATAAACAATTAGAATTCGCCCAAAACCTTCAACGCAAAATTATTCCTTCCCCTGGGTCGTTTGTTTCAAATCATTATCATTTTTATAGTTATTTGAGACCTTTTCGAAAAGTTGGCGGTGATTTTTTCGATTTTCATTTTTTGGACAACGAAAAAATCAGTCTAATCATCACTGATGCGACCGGCCATGGGATTGATGCTGCCATGATCACCAGTATGGTTAAACTGAGTTATTCCTACACCATGAAAGACAGCCGCATTAATCAATCCCCCAGCCTTATATTAAAGCAAATTGAATCCGATATTTGTCAGCAAATGGATAATACCTTTTTTACTGCCATCGCTATCGTACTCGATCCTAAAGCGGGAGTCTTGTACTTTGCCAATGCCGGTCACCCTGATGCGATTCTTCTTAAGTCCAACCGCCAGGTCGAATTACTAAAACCCAACCTTCCGATGTTGGGATTGCAGCAATTTATGACGACTATGCATTATTTTGATATGCGAATTAATTTTTCAAAGGGTGATAAACTGCTGCTCTTTACGGATGGTCTCATTGACGCCAAAAACCCCAACCGAGAAGAATTTTCGATGGAACGGGTGATATCTGTCATTAATAAAAACGCGGATTCCCCGATTAATCTTATCGGCAGTCATATCATTGACGCCTGCGTCGATTTTAAGCAGGACCAGGCTCCGTCTGATGATATCTGTATTTTGGGCATTGAAGTTGATGATTAGCTTTCTAATGGAAATCTAATCATTTATGGATAAACTATTGGCATGATGTTATTTGGAGATCTTTGCAAATAATCTCCGGAAAGGACGGATTACCATGTTAAAACCCAAAAAAATACTCATATTAACCTGTTCCCACGGGTCTGGCCATAAAATGGTAGCCCAAACCCTTAAAGAGAGCTTTGAGGCTCGGGGACATCTTGTCTGTGTTGAGGATCTGTTTGACAAAACCAACCCCACGCTCAACCGGATGATCGAAAAATCCTACCTACTTTCCTATTCCATTGGGAGTAGTTTTTACGAACGCGTTTATTATGATGTGGAAGAGTATGCCCATAATAAATTTATGTACAACCTTTGGCACTTAACCAGCAAAGCCTTATTAAAAATGATTGAGCAGTTTAAGCCAGATTGTATCATCAACACCTACGGCTATACTATTTCAGCGATCCTGAAAAAAGAAAACTATCCGCATATTAAGCTTTTTACTGTGGTCACTGATTTTTGTATTCCTAAACCCTGGATCCATCAGGATATCGACCGCTACTATGTGGCCTGTGAAAACGTTGAAGAAACCCTGATCAAGGAAGAAATTCCCCAGGAAAAAATCTTGAAAACTGGTATTCCTGTGCGAGACGCTTTTTATGCCCGGGAAAACCGTAATCGTATCTTCAGTAAATATAATCTGGATTCTCATAAAAAAATACTGATTATTTTTGCCGGCACCTACGGAGTTCTTAAGAATATCAAAGAGATCTGTCAGCAGGCAGATAAAATGGATAACCTCCAGACCGTTGTAATCTGTGGCAAAAACCTGCATCTCCAACAGGAGCTAGAGCAGGAAAACTTGACCAACACAAGAATTTTTGGTTTTGTTCCGGATATTCACGAATTTTATTCTGTTGGTGATTTAATGGTAACTAAGCCTGGGGGCATTACCCTGAGTGAAGTGGTGACTAAAAAAATTCCGGTCATTTTATACAATCCCACTCCCGGTCAGGAAGGCGAAAATGCCCAGTGGTTTAAAAGCCAGGGTGCCGCTGTCGTTGCTCATAACTTTAATGAACTGGTCCTGGCCATTGATGCGCTCAAAGAAAATGACATCAAACGGTTTTCGATTAAGAACAATCTTGGCCGGATTTACAATGGTCATGCAACCAACCTGATCACCCAGGACGTTTTAACTCAGTTAAATATCCCTGATGCCATACCCTATCTGACCGAATCCATTTAAGACAGCAAAAGATCTTTTTAAGCATTTTAGTTTACCATTTTATTGTTATCACAACAGATGAAGAGTGCTGTTGGCTGATCATCTGATCAGCCTAATAAAGAAAAATCTTAAGAGACAAATGATTGAAATGAGGAAATTAATGTGAAACCACGAATTATCAGCGACAGCTCATGTGATTTGCCCAAGGATTTTCTGGAAAAGGACGGTATCGATTTTTCACTTGTCCCGCTGAAAATAATTGTTGGCGATCATGAATTTATAGATGATGAGACTCTAAATACCAAGGAACTGATTGCCGCCATGAAGGCTGAAAAAACAGCAACCTCTTCTTCATGCCCATCCCCCGAAGATTTTGCCGCCGAACTTCGAAAAAATAAAGAAAGTTATGTAATCACGATGACTTCCGGCCTAAGCGGTACCTATAACAGTGCCCGGGTTGCCAGAAACATGGTCCTTGAGGAAGATGATTCTCTGAAAATAAGTCTCTTTGATACCCACTCAACCTCGCCGGTGATGATTTTGATGGTGATGAAGCTCCGCGATCTCATAAAAGCTGGTGAGATGGATTTTGACACCATCAGTGATAAGCTGGCAACCTATCTTGAGACCTTAAATCTGCGTTTCTTGCTTCAGGACCTATCCAACCTGGTTAAAAGCGGACGAATGAATCGGGTAGCCGGCGCCGTTGCCTCAGTGCTCTCGATTATGCCGATTTTCAAATCTGATGAAAAGGGTGAAATTCAATTGGTCACCAAAGCCCGCGGCATCAAAAAAGCCTTGTCAAGCCTTGCCAATATGGTTGAGGATAAGGCCAAAGCGCAGCCTCAGTTTCCTGTGGTCATTACTCATTGCAATAATCTTAGTCAGGCTGAAATCCTCAAAGATTTACTGGAGAAACGCTTTGAACTCAAAGAGATTTATATTTTTCCGATGCACGGCTTAACCACTTACTATTCCAACGACAAAGGGCTGTTACTAGCCTTTTAATCAACTCATTAAGTTTATCACAAAATATAAAGCGCATCTAAAAAGACTTAAACCAGAAATCTGGTTTAAGTCTTTTTAGATTATTGTTTCAATTCAAAGCACGTATGCATCCATGGCCTGGTTTACTAATAAATCCGCCTGATTATTATAGGGGTTATCGGCATGACCCTTGACCTTATGAAAGGTCACCTTATGTTGATTAACCAGTTGATCAAGTTCCATCCAGATTTCCCGGTTTTTTAGCGCCCCGGCTTTTCCCCGGGTCCAGTTTTTTGCCTTCCATCCACCAATCCAATTCTGCAGATAGGCATTAACAACATAGGCAGAATCGCTGTAGATATGAACTTCACAAGGTTCCTTTAGCAACTTTAAGCCTTCAATCACCGCCAACAACTCCATCTGGTTGTTGGTGGTGTTTTCATAGGCCCGTTTGTACTCTTTGATGACATTTTTTTCAGGGTAAATCAGTACGCCACCAATGGCACCCAGATTTTCACCTTCTTTGCCATTGCCGCGGCAACCACCATCGGTATAGAGATGAATTACTTTCATGATCTTCCTATTTTACCACGATATTGAAAATTTTTCCCGGGACATAGATCTCTTTGATAATGGTTTTACCCTGGGTATAGGCGACGATGTTCTCCTGAGCCAGAGCAATCGCCTTGGCTTCATCCTTATCGGCGGCAACCGGAATGGTAATGGTTCCCCGGACCTTGCCGTTAATCTGAACTGCCATTTCGATGACATCATCGACGGTTTTGGCGTCTTCATATTGAGGCCAGGCCGCATCATCAAGCGTTCCACCCATCTTTAGATTCTGCCAGATTTCTGAACTGATATGGGGGGCTACCGGGTAAAGTAATTGCAAAAAGGTCCTAAAGGCATCTTTAGTGATGGAACCAATGCGGTTGAATTCATTTAATAGCGTCATCAAGGCAGCAATCGCGGTATTGTATTTCATTTCTTCATAATCATCATTAACTTTCTTAATGGTTTTATGAATGGTCGATTCGAGGTCCTTGCCATAGCCGGTTTCATCACTGACAATCTCCTGAAGTTTCCAGACCCGATCCAGAAACCGTCGACAGCCCTTAGCGCCGTTATCCGACCAGGGAGCAGATTTTTCATAGTCGCCGATAAACATAATATAGGTTCTTAAGGTATCGGCCCCATATTCCTCAATGATCACGTTGGGATTGACCACATTTCCTTTAGATTTCGACATTTTTTCGCCGTCGTTTCCAAGAATCAATCCCTGCGCGGTTCGTTTGGCATAGGGCTCACGTACTGGCACACAACCAATATCAAATAAAAACTGATGCCAGAACCGGGAATAGAGTAGATGCCGCGTGACGTGTTCCATCCCGCCGTTGTACCAATCTACCGGCATCCAGTATTTCAGTTTTTCGGGGGAAGCAAAGGCTTCGTCGTTTTTGTTATCAAAATAGCGCAGGAAGTACCAGCTGGAACCCGCCCACTGGGGCATCGTATCGGTTTCCCGTTCCGCCGGACCACCACACTCCGGGCAGGTCGTTTCATACCATTCCGGGATGTTGGATAACGGGGATTTGCCGGTATCCGTGGGGGTGTAGCTTTCGACCACCGGCAATTCCAGCGGCAATTGATCCTCCGGCACCGGTACCATCCCACATTTTGGACAGTGAACAATCGGAATTGGTTCACCCCAATAACGCTGACGATTAAAAGCCCAATCCTTCATTTTATAATTAATGGTCCGTTTGCCCAATTTTTCCTGTTCTAAAAAGTCAATTGTTTTCTGGATCGCATCCTTGACTTCCATTCCATTTAAAAAGCCGGAATTGACCATTTCACCCGAATCAGTATTGGTATAAGCCGCTTCGGTTACATCCCCGCCTTTGATAACTTCAATGATGGGTAAGGCAAATTTTTTGGCAAAATCCCAATCTCTTGTATCATGGCCGGGAACGGCCATAATCGCGCCGGTGCCATATCCCATCATGACATAGTCGGCGATAAAAATCGGAATTTCGGTATTGGTCACCGGATTAATAGCCTGGATGCCTAAAATCCGCACCCCAGTTTTATCCTTAGCCAGCTGAACCCGTTCAAATTCTGTTTTGCGCTTGGCCTGTTCCTGGTACGCGACCAGTTCAGTCAAATTGGTAATCGATTCAGAAAGATCACTAATCAGCGGATGTTCGGGGGCAATAACCATAAAAGTCGCCCCAAATAAGGTATCCGGTCGAGTCGTAAATACACGCAGGGCTTTGTCATAGCCAGCAATGGTAAAATCGACTTCCGCCCCCACTGACTTGCCAATCCAGTTTTCCTGTTCCAGACGGATCCGAGGCAGATAGTTGACGTCATCCAGACCTTTTAACAGCTCTTCGGCATAGTTCTTGATTTTCAGGAACCATACATCTTTTTCCATTTGCACCACTTCGCTACCACAACGATCACACTTCCCGTCCCGGAAATCCTCGTTGGACAGAACCACTTTGCAGCCGTTGCAAAAATTGACATAGGTCCGGTCTCGAAACGCCAAACCATGCTTAAACAACTGTAAAAAGATCCATTGCGTCCATTTATAGTATTTCGGATCGGTGGTATCAATTTCTTTATCCCAGTCAAAGGCATAACCAATCCGTTTTAGTTGATTAGTGAATACGGCAATGTTTTCATCGGTCACTTCCCGGGGATGACGACCAGTTTGAATGGCGTAGTTTTCAGTTGGTAAACCAAAGGCATCCCAACCAATCGGAAAGAGGACATTAAATCCTTCCATACGACGTTTTCTGGCAATCACCTCTAGCGATGTATAAGCTCGAACATGACCAACGTGGAGCCCCACCCCGGAAGGATAAGGAAATTCAACCAACCCATAAAATTTTTCTTTGCTTGAGTTTTCTTCGGTCCGAAACGTTTCATTCTCTTCCCAATACTTTTGCCACTGTTCCTCTATTCGTTTATGCTCATACGTTGACATATTTCCTCCATTTACTCGTTTCTATTTATAATTTACCAGTTTTCGCTGTTTTTTATAATTCGCACACCTTAACCAACTGCGAAAAAAAAATCCGCTCCCCCGATAAGGGACGAACTTTTCCTGTCTCCTAATGATCTTCATTCCTCATTATAAATAAGGGCGGAACCGCTGTCAATGATTTGTGCTTTTTTTTCGCTTATGGTATACTGTACCACAGAAAACTTACAAAGGAGCATTTATGTATCCCTTACTTAAAATCAATAAGAAAAAGATATTAGACAATACTAAAGCCATAATAAAACGGACCAAAAAAATGAATGTTGCGGTCACCGCCGTCACCAAATGTAGTGGCGGAAACTTAGAAGTTGCCCAGGCCTTCCTTGATGGGGGTGCCACTTCGATTGGTGATTCCCGTATTAAAAATCTTAAAAATCTAGCCCCGTTAGCCTGTGAAAAATGGCTAATCCGGGTCCCCATGCCCAGCGAGGTCAATCCTACTGTTGCCTATGCTACCCTATCAGTAAACAGTGAAATAAAAACCATCCGGCTATTAAACCAGGCGGCAAAAGCCCAGGGCAAAATCCATGGCATCCTCTATATGCTTGACCTTGGCGATCTGCGTGAAGGACTCTTTATCGGTGATGGCAATTCGGTAAGTCCTGAAATCGAGGCGTTAATTTCAGCCTCTTTTACAAAGCTCGATCAGGATCTTGGCGAAATTAAGGCCATGGGAAACATCCACCTTCGAGGCATCGCCACCAACGCCACCTGCGTTGGTGCCACAATTCCTACTCCCCTGACTTTCGGGGCTTTTTTCAAGGTTAAAAAAATACTTGAAGAAAAATATCAGCTTCCCTGTGAGATCGTCTCCGGTGGTAATTCCAGCGCTTATTATCTGGTCGATAATGAAACCCTGCCCGCCGAAATTAATAATCTCAGGCTGGGAGATGTGATTCTCTTTGGCCGGGAATCCGCCTATTATCATTGCTATGATTATCTCCATCAGGATGCTTTTATTCTGGATGTGGAAATCCTCGAGCTGCAAGATAAACCCACCTATCCGGTTGGCGAAATCGGCCGCAACGCTTTTGGCGAAATCCCCACCTTTGAGGACAAGGGAATCCGGCGCCGGGCCATCTGTGGTCTGGGTCGTCAGGACACTGACACCGACCACATCTTTCCTGTGGTTCCCGGACTAACCATCGTTGGCTCCAGTTCCGACCATCTGGTTATCGACGTCACCGATGCTAAAGCCACCTATGCGGTTGGCGACATCATCAGCTTACGCTGCGACTACGTCGGTGCTCTTCACGCCGCTACCTCATCCTATGTTGACAAAATTATAATCACCCAATAAAAAGAATTAAACAAGGAGAATTATTGATGAAAGACGAAACCAACTATCGTATCCCCTTTGACGTTTTAGAAGCATTCATGACCGACGCCTTAAAAGGCATCGGAGTTCCCGAAGAAGATGCCAAAATCTGTGCGGATATATTGATCAGTTCCGATAAACGTGGTATTGATTCTCACGGCATCGGCCGTTTAAAACCGATCTACTATGACCGGATCAAGCAAGGCATTCAAAAGCCCGTAACTGAATTTGAAGTGGTCAAAGACACCTTCACCACTGCCGTCATTGATGGCCACGATGGCATGGGCCATGTGATCGCCAAAAAAGCGATGCAAATGGCCATTGATAAAGCCAAGGTTTACGGCATGGGGATGACCGTGGTCCGAAATTCCACTCATTATGGTTTCGCTGGCTACTATCCGCTGATGGCCATCGAAAACAACATGATCGGGATGACCGGCACCAATGCCCGTCCGTCTATCGCCCCAACCTTTGGCGTCGAAAACATGTTAGGAACCAACCCGATCACTGTTGGTGTACCCAGTGATGAACCCTTTCCCTTCGTTTTGGACTGCGCTACCTCAGTTTCCCAACGGGGTAAAATAGAAGTCTATGACCGCGAAAACAAGGACCTACCTGATGGCTGGGTCATCGATCGCCAGGGAAACAGCCGAACTGATACCAAACAGATCCTCATCGATTTAGTCAAAGGCGAGGCGGCCTTAACACCACTTGGTGGCATCGGCGAAGATACCGGCGGCTATAAGGGTTATGGGTATGCCACCTTTGTCGAAATCCTCTCGGCAGCTCTCCAAAGTGGTTCTTTCTTAAAAGGACTGCTGGGTTTTGATGCCAACGGCAAGGCCCAGCCCTACCACCTGGGGCATTTCTTTATCGCCATCAACATTGAGAACTTTACCGAGCCAGAATCTTTTAAGAAAATTACTGGCGATATCTTAAGAGACCTGCGAGCCTCTGAAAAAATGCCCGGGCAGGAACGAATCTACACTGCTGGTGAAAAAGAATACGATGCCTGGCTGGATCGCAAAGATAAGGGGACACCGGTCAATGATGCTTTAATTAAAGATATCCTCGACATCAAGGCGGAGCTGGGTTTAGATCAGTACCACTTCCCATTTGAAAAATAATTAGATAACGATGATAACAAAAAAGAAACGGCGTCAAGTGGGTGTGTCTTAGGGATTTGTAATTCCTGAAAAATAGCGGCATAGTTTGGTATGTATTACCAGCTATGCCGTTTTTCTTGTTCGGTGGTGGATGTAGAAACCGGTGGCTCAAACTCGCCAATACAGTTATAAACGATTTTGATACGCTGGACTCGTCTGCCATCAACGTGTTCTGCTTTGTAAACATAGATTTTTTCAATGAACTCGCGGATAATCTCGGCTGTGAGTTCTTTTATATCGGTGTACTTTCTTACCAAAGCGAGGAAGTGGTTAACACTCAATGTACTTTCCTTTTCGGCAGTCATGGTAGCTTTCAGTTCTGTCACGCGGCCTTCAAGGGTCTGCTGCTCAGCTTCATAGTTTGAGGTCATTTTGGCAAAACGCTCATCGGAAATCTTACCCTCAATATTATCCTCATAAAGCCTTTGGATGATATCATCCAGCTTGCTGACACGAGCCAGTGACTGCTCTAACTCTCGTTTGTCGTCACGCAAACTTTTATCGAGGTCTAGCTTCGTTTTCGTGGTAACCATCTGCACAAATTCATCCTCGTGGTCTCTGGCATAAGCGGTTATCCGGCGAATGCCGTCAAGAAGCAATTCCTCAACGATCACGTTGCGTATCTGGTGAGAACTGCAGCCGCCTTTAATCTTTCGGTAGGTCGCGCATACAAAATGCTCCTTGTCATGTTCCCAACCGCGATGACGCACTTGGTACAGCTTGGCACCGCAGTCGGCGCAGAAAAGCATACCGGAGAGTATGGGCATTTCACCCATCGGCGTAACCCTGCGTCTGCCATCGCGAATTTTTTGCACGATGTCGAACATAGGTGCTTCAATAATGGCTTCGTGGGTATTCTCAAAAATCTGCCAATCCGAGGGGTCATTCTTCATCTTCTTTTTATTCTTATAGGACTTATTATAAGTTTTAAAATTAACCGTGTGTCCTAAATACTCCTGCCTTGAGAGAATAGTAACAACAGTGGCACTTCGCCAGATATAATCATCATCATGACCTCTGTTGTCTGGAATATTGATTCCATTTGCCTTGGCATGAGCCGTCGGATTCATTATCCGGCGTTTGCTGAACTCTTTCGCTATCTGTGTCGGGCCATAGCCTTGTATACACAGTTGAAAAGCTTCTTTTACCACTTTAGCAGCATTTTCATCAACAATCCAATGGGTCTTGTCTTCAGGGTGTTTGATATAACCATAAGGCAGATTCGTGCACAGTGACTTGCCGGACTGACCTTTTGACTTAAAAACCGAGCGGATTTTTTTACTCGTATCCTTGGCATACCACTCGTTGATGATATTAAGGAACGGCGTAAAATCGCTGTCCTGCTGATTGGCACTGTCCACGTTGTTGTTAATGGCGATAAAGCGAATATCAGCACCGGGAAATAACACTTCAGTGTAGTAGCCGACTTTAAGGTAATCTCTACCGAGACGGCTCATGTCCTTTACAATGACGGTGCTGACGGAGCCTTCTTCTAACTGGGAAATAAGGTGTTGCCAGTCCGGGCGGTCAAAGTTTGTGCCACTGTAGCCATCATCAACAAAGAACTTTGTGTTTCCAAAACCGTTATCATCGGCGTACTTCTGTAAAATCGTTTTTTGGTTTTTAATGCTGTTAGAATCACCCTGCGACTCGTCATCACGAGAAAGGCGACAGTACAGAGCGGTTATTTTATCATTATTCTTCACAGCAGTCGATGACTGTCTGTTTTTCATGTTTACCTCCTCTCCGACAGTCTTCAAGCGGTACTCTATATTCCCGTACTACTGCGAAGAAGTCAACTGAAATTGGGCTAAGAAGCTTTTTTTATTACAAGGTTTGCCGGAGCATTTAGGATCATACGTTTTATCTTGTCGTAAGCCGTTTCTTTGGCAGTGCTGCTGATTGCCGATTCGATAATGTAGAGCGTGTCACCAATTACTTTTTGGGTAACACAGATTGTTTTTTCATCCATAGAGATTCCTCCTTTCTACCTTTGGGTGGGGGTGGTCTGATCTCTGTACCTTTTTACCTGGTCAACGGGTTGGGGGTAACGCGTAAAAATTCGCGGTTTCAAAGGGGGGTATTAGAGATATAACCTTGATAAAATCGATATAATGGCGCTAAATGCTGTGTGAATGGCCTCTTGAAAAGTACATTTAAAAAAAAATAGGCACAGCAGACTATTCCACTGTGCCTTTTTCCATTGGTTTTAACCGTTGGTTTTGGTATTCATCTGAATCACCTTTACAGTTTCCGGGCGGATAAGTTTTCCGTCAAGGAACTCATAGGCTAAGTACCCAAGCTGATCGAGTGCCGCGAACTTTTCAGACAGGGTGCGAACACCGATGGGCCTTCTGCCGATAACCCAGTAATAACTGAAGTCACCGAAAGCAATAGGCTTTGAACCTGTCTCTGCATCCGGCATAAACTCAGAAAAGATTACTTTCTTGCCCAAAATGGTATCATCACTGTCACGCCAGAGGTAGTTCCCGGCACTGTCCTTAAGGGTGCGCAGAATAAGAGCCGTTTTATCATTCATGAGCCATACGGCGTTTTTACGATACTCCGGCTTTACCGAGAAGTACAAGTCAATAACACGGTCATAGCTGATTGCCTCAATGGTCGCAGCGACTTCCGCTCCACCGGTGGCATTTAGAATCCCTGTGGGCATTTCATTTCCGTTGCCGTTGATAAAGGCATTATCCTCGGCCCTGCCGAAGTTTCTGGCAAAACGATTTATTAGATGGTTTTCAAGATTGAAGCTGACATCACGGATAAAGGCATCATCCATTTTTACCAGAGCAGCCAGTTTCCAACTGTTTACGGTACTGATAGTGAAATCTTCAAGGCCATCGTAAATAGGGATGGCTTCATTTTCCGCTACCCATTGGGCAAGATCACTACTGTCCTTTGCAAAGATACGGTAGCCGGAGCCGTAAGCCTTTATGACCGTACCGATAGTACGAAACAGGCTTTCTTTTTCAAGGGCAGCCATGTATTTATTATCCGATGTATTGGGCATTGTATACAGACCGGTTCCGGCGCTGAGACCCTTTGTGAGTTTATCGTAACTGCTGTCATGGCCACGCATCGCATTCCAAAAATGCTTGTCATATTCCGGAGAACCGGTAAAAGGTAATCTTTCAGTGTAAGTGCTCATAAGTTATTCCTCCTTATTTCTTGTCACAAACAGGGCATCGGTAAAGCCCCAGTTCGTTATAATTGATTGGTGCACTGATTGGCTTAAGCATAGCGCTTTTACAATCCGGGCAATGAATATCATAACCAAAAGCCATTTCCATAGTATGATCCTGCTTTGCATGAAGCCGATAATACTTATGCAACTTTCCCTTGCTGTCCGCTAAGATGCAATCAGCAAGGAATAGATCACACCAATTTGTTGCATATTCATCAGAATAATATGAGTGTTGCGGTCGAAGGAGCGTTCCTTCGGTGTTCATTTTTATAAGTGGATAGTTTGCCATGTTTAAATTCCTCCTAGAATTATTGTTGTGGGGTCTTTTTCTGAAACATTTTTTACGAACCGTCTTTTTCCGATCCTCCTTCGCATTAAAATTTAGTAGCAGTGGTAGCAGAACTGGTAGCAGTGTTTTTGGCTGCTGCTACTGCAAAAAAGCGCGTTATATCACCGTTTTCGAGGGGTTGGTAGCAGAAGTAGCAGTACTGGGCATTTTAATATCCACACACCAGATAATCTTTACATCCTTTTATTCTTCTTTACCAACTTTTTAGAAATTTTGCCAAGAAGTTAAAAGAACTGCTACAACTGCTACCAATAACCTTGAAATCCCTGTTCTGTAGGCATTTCACGTGGTAGCAGTTGTGTTTTTTACTGCTACCGGTACTGCTACTACTGCTACCATTTTTATAAGAATTCAGTCTCGTCATAACCATATTCCTTCAAAAACTGCTCTTTTGCTTCGAGCGTGAGCGAATAATCCCGGTAGTAGGTATTGCCATTCTGCCGGGTGGTGATTGTGGCGTAATCTGCTCCCAGATATGAAGCAAGAGCCTCCCGAAACTCCTTTGCTGTTTTTGCAAAACCATTATTATTTTCGCGGCACCAGCCTTGGTAAACCTTGTAGATACGCCCTGTAGTGCAATGCTTGTTTATTTTTCCGTCGGGCCATTCACCCAAACACTCCTCATAAAAGGAGATGACCGTATTGTTTTCCATCATATATTTTTCTCGTGCGAGGCTGACGCTGCCTGGTTCGGAGAACCGGTAGCCGTTGACAATAACCTGTTGCAGAGCCTTAATCGCCTTATAGACGATACCATCACGCTCGGCATACATTTTGTCAAGGAGCGTTTTATCCTGCTTGTTTTTTGGAATGACGTTAAGACAACGGACTACCATAATGCGGTCATAGACCCATTTGCCATCATCACCGCCAAATTTGGGCAGTCTGTTCATGCAAAACCAGAGTAGACCGTTATAGGTAAACTCAAAAGCTTGTTGCCCTTTGAATTCGGCATACAGGCTGTCGCCGCCAGTAATTTTCTTAAAGGTTTTCAGTTCATCTACTGACAGAAAGCTCATATCTGAGCTACCAGCAAGGCGGGTGCCGTAAACTGCGCCGGTGCCGAATCGGGCTTCCATTTCTTTAAGGTCAATGCCGATAAAATTTCCTTTACCCAGCAAGCGTTCGACAAGGCTCTTTAACTGAGATTTGCCGGTATCACCATCGCCAACAAGAAAAAGTGCCTTTTTCAGCCTCCACCCTTTGATGTTGGAAATGCATACACCGATAAACTCAAGGAGCAGTTGCTCAATGGCCCTATCGCCGCCCGTGAGGGTATGCATATAGCGGTCAAACACCAGTGTGGGCATTTCTGTTCCCGTCCAATTACATGGGATTTGTATCGTAGAGAGGATTTCCGGGCTATGTGGCACAAGAATGACATCATTCTCAGTGATGCGGAGTAAACCATTGCTGAAATTAATCAAATCCTCATCGGCATTCAAATCCTCCTGACTGACATAATTCAGATCGGTGGTGATATGCTGCAAAGTTTCACTGACCTTTCCCATTTTGACAAGTTCCTCATCATAATCGGCAATGTACTGTTTGATAATGCCCATCAGCATATTGTCGGCATAAAGCCGATAGCAGCCATTTTCATAGACATATTTCATAAGACCCTGCTTGCCGTTATCCCTTACAAGCGCATAGCAGAGGTGTTCTCGCACGTACTTTGCAAGGAGCGGTACACTGACATAAGCTTCGCCGGTCGGCTCGTTAAACTTGATAAAATGCGGATGATCCATCTTGGATTGATGGAAAGTGCCATGACAGGCTTCAATCCCGGTAGCGATGGTAGCCTCTCTGTAATCATCGCGCTCCCATTTTTCGCGATAAAGAGCAGAGCTGCGGAAAATATCATCAATAGCGGCAGGATCAGGCCCGGTGCGAAAGGCGATCAAGGCACATAACGCAGCATCTGCTTCTGACGGCGAGCCATACCCGGAGATATCGCCATCATCATATAGTTTTTTGAACTTCTCGCCGTTTTTCTGTTTGCGGAGATTACAGACAATATCAAAGCTGGCGCGGTCACCGTCACGTTTTTCACTGTATTTTGTTTTCTCCGCTTTTCGCATATTTTTATCGAGAGTAAGTAGAACCGCAGCAGTGCTTTCTCTAAGCGGCTCATTTAAAATCACATCACCAGTAAAAGCTGCGAAGCGATTTGTCAGACCACCGACATACAATTCCAAGTGATTATTTGGATTTTTCATATAAAAGGCTTTATCCAGTCTGAGATTGCTGTTTTTATCTTTATATGTTGGCAATTTGTCCAAATTGCATTTGCCGTAAATATGGATACCGCCGCCGCTGACGGAACGCTCGGTATAGGCATTAAAACGTTCAAGCAACACCTGCACGAATGGGTCTGTGATAGGCTTGTGGTCAATGTCAAGAAAGAAGTAACCCAGCGGTATTACAAAGCCGACACCGGCAGCACTTAGTTTTTTCATCGCGGTGTCGGCTTCGTCGTAAGTTACCCACGTATGCCGGTACTTTTCATTTGTACCAGTCGCACCGCCACTGGCAGAAAAGGGAATTTTATTGATACGGTCACCGTCCATTTCCTTACGCCAGAGAAACCATATCTTCTTGTCCATCAGTTCCAGCATTGCATTTTTCATCTCGTTCACCTCCTCCCCATAAAATTTTTGTTTCATTATCTGTGTGCTGCGTTTTTGAGTAGCCATTCCTTATAGGCATCAACCGGAATTAAAATCCTCGTGCCAATTCGTATAGTTGGGAATCCCGGCGATTTTGCGAGTTCGTAGGCTTTCGGTAAACTTATGCCCATCTGGGCCGACAACTCCTGCACACTCATGGTTGTTTTTTCCATTGCTCTTTCCTCCTGATCTGATATTTGTTTTGGTTTCTACATCCACCATTCGCTATCATTCCTAAGGTAGCCACCTGTTCGTGGTCTCCTCGTATGCAATGTCAGTTGGTGCGCTCCGGTTTTTACCATCGTGGCGGCAGTACTGCAAAAGTATTATTTGCGGGCGGACTATTTAGTTGTCAATGAACCCCAAAACAAGGCGTTTTACAATTTGCTCTTGTATTTAATGTCATTGTACTGTATGATATAACAGAAAGCAAAAAACCAAATGTTACTCTTAATGTTACGGAGGTGTCACTTATGCCATACGATGGGATGGGAAATTATATCGAATCAAAAGCTGACAACACTTCTGATGTCATCGGCTTTGGGGATGTTGGCGGTATCGGTCAGTTGATATACCATACATTCAGATTTAAAGATTATGAATTTGAAGAAGGTGCCGGCGAATCATCGTACCTAAAACCGATCGTCTATAAAGGTCTGGAACCGGATTTAGATAAGACAAACGGATTCTCCGGAAAGGAATTGTTCCGGGAATTATATAATTTGGGCAGGAAAATAAACGACTTTTCGGAAAAAACGTCGTATGTTGATTTGGTTATTGAATTCTGTAAGGGTGTTGCCCATCCGTACTATATCGATACGGTCTATTCCTTGATGGCAGATAAACAGTTTGACATTGCAGATGATGGTGAAATGATTGAGAGGGAGTCTTTGTTCAGTCTCGCCAATTTTATGCGTGACCTTGAAAGCTTCTATATAGCCACACAGTTTTATTTTGCGTTAAAAAAGGTATGTGCAGGTGACGGTGACGACGCTTTTGAATTAGCACAAGAAGGCAAGTTCTTTGAAGGTCTGCCGTATTTTGAAAAATATAAGCGTGAAGAATGCTTTCAAGAACACACGTTAAAAAAAGCAGATATCACTTCTCAGCAATTGCTTGATGAAATGATTGCTGAGCGGAAAAAGTCAAAACATCAAGAGCATAAAGAGGTTACTTGGTTTGCTCGTGAGCCATTCGACTATTATGAGGAACTACGGGATCAGTTGATGGATATGATACCGGATTTTCACATGAGATTGAAAATCAATCCGAGGAATAATCAAGTAGTCTTTGCTGCCGATGTTCATTCTGTCTTTGATATTTGTTGGTACACTCTTGCTCGTATGATTGTTGACTTCGGCCCACCGGAAGAAGGCGGACGAACAAGGGAACTAAAAGAAGGTGCGCTCATTACCTGCTTGCACTGTGCAGAAGCTTTCATTCGTGATAACAATCGTCAACTTTACTGTAAAAAAGTCGAATGCCAAAGGGCACATAATGCAGCAAGGCAGCGGAAATATCGTGCTAATAAAAGGTTGGCAGAAACAAAAATTAAGAATAAGAATTAAAATAGACCAAAAGCTATGTGTCTTTGGAGAGCATAGAAACCATTTGCAGAGTCTTAGACAAGCAAGGTTGATGATATTTTAGAATTTGTACCCGATGGGATGCAAGATGGAGGGAAAGATAATGATAAAAGATGTAATAGCCGCTAATGAAAGGGTGACCCTTAACCAAAAAGAAATAACGGTTTTAAAAGAAACCTTTCCATCATGCTTTAGAGCAGATGGATCGTTTGATATGGTTCGCTTTTCAGAATATTTGAAAGATAAAATTGATATTTCACATGAGGGATATGAATTGAAATTCCTCGGAAAAAGCTACGCAAAAATGCTTGCGTCACTGGATACTGAAACAGTTGTAGTGCCTGATGATGCCCATAATTCACTTCCGGAAAATTTAAATAGTGAAAATATTTATATTAGTGGTGACAACCTTGATGGTTTGAAACACCTGCTAAAATCCTATGCAGGACAGGTTAAGTGTATCTATATTGACCCACCGTACAACACTGGTTCAGACGGCTTTATATATAATGATAAATTTAATTTTACGGTCGATGATCTTGTTACTAAATTAAGCATTGATGAAGATCAAGCACAGCGTATTCTTGACTTAACACAAAGAGGTAGTGCTTCTCATTCGGCATGGCTCATGTTTATGTATCCTCGATTGCAGTTGGCAAGGGATTTGATGAATGATAATGGTGTAATATTTATTTCAATTGATGATAATGAGAAGGATAATTTAAAGCTTTTGTGTGATGATATTTTTGGCGAAAATAATTTTATCGCTTGCATCATAGTACAGTCTAATAAGAGAGGTCAAACATACAAGCAATTAGCAAAAACCCATGAGTATTTGCTAGTTTATATAAAAAACGAAAATGTCATCCTTAATGAGCTACAAAAGGGTGCTGGTTCATTTAACAAACAAGATAATATTGGTGAATTTGAAGAACGAGAACTTAGAAATAGGAATCCTAAATTTGGTCGTTTCAATCGTGCGAATTTATTCTATCCAATATATGCGAATCCTAATAAAAAAGATAATTGCGGATATTACCCAGTATCACTCGAAAAGAATGAGGATTTTAACGTAGAAATATTACCATATAACAGCGAAGGCGGAGAAAGTTGTTGGCGTTGGGGTCAAACTAAATTCAATAACAATAATATCCCGGAATCCTCAATGGATAGTGATGTTGTTGCAAAATTGAAATCAACTGGAGAATATGGATGCTATGAAAAATATAGAAAAGGAACTTATAAGGCAAAAACCATTTGGTATGAAGATAATTTAGTCGGTGATTTGGCTGATGAAGATGATGATATTTGGGAAGAAACAGGTGTTATTACGGAGCAAGGTTCTAAGGAACTGGGTGTTTATGAAATGGCAGATGCATTTGATTTTCCAAAGCCAACTTATTTGCTAAAGAAAGTAATGCAAATCGGTGGAGATAGTAATGCGATTTTTGTTGACTTTTTCTCTGGTTCTGCAACTTCAACAGAGGCTCTAATGACACTGAATGCAGTAGATAATGGCAATCGAAAAATAATAGCTATTCAATTACCAGAAGACCTTGATCATAAATTAGAACTGACCGCAAAAACAGAAAAGCCAAAAGTACAGAAGGTTCTTGATTTTTTAGATTCAATAGGTAAAAGGCATTCTCTTGATGAAGTTGGACAGGAACGAATTCTTCGAGCTTCAAAGAACATTAAAGAAAAATACCCTGACACTACTGCTGACCTCGGTTTTAAACACTACACATTACAAGAAGTGAACCCGGCAACATTAGATAAGATGGAGACCTTTGATAACAGCGGATTTGTTACCGATACAACGGTGTACGACGAATTTGGGGCCAAAACTGTTTTGACAACATGGCTTGTGCGTGATGGATACGGATTTAACAATGATATGGAGAGGGTTGACTTTGCAGGTTATGCTGCATATTGGTGCCGTAATCATTTGTATTTCATAAATCCTGGCTTGACTGAAGATGCAATTAAGGCTCTCGTAGAAAAATATAATTCACAGGGGAGCTTTAATCCGCAAAATTTAATTCTTTTCGGATACAGTTTTAACTATGTTGAGATGGAGAATTTAAAGACGAATGTCAAAATACTCCGTGATTCAGAGAAAAACTTAAAAATCAATCTCGACATCAGATACTAAGGAGGTACGGATTTTGGAACTAATACTAGAAAGAGAATTAGCACATCAGCAGAAAGCTGTTGATACTTTGGTTTCTGCATTTGAAGGCGTGGGAATCACAAAACCGCTTCTTGCATATGAGAATCCTACCTTTGACAATAAAGACCTTCGCTTGATCCATAATATTATGGAAATACAAAATAATATCCGTGGCGATTACCGTGGTCGTCGTGATGAAGGTGAATACCTTAATCTTGATGTAAAAATGGAGACTGGAACGGGAAAGACCTATGTGTATACTCAAACGATCTATGAGATGCATAAACAATATGGCTTTAATAAGTTTATTATTGCTGTTCCCTCTTTAGCAATAAAGGCAGGCACAAAGCAATTTATATCTGATAGCTATGTAAAACATCATTTTTCCGATGCTTGCGGGTACAACTGTGATATTGAATTAGGTCTATTGGAAAGCGCAAAGCAAAGGAAAAAAGGCTTTCTTGCTATGCCTTCCCCAATTCGTGATTTCGTAACCGGTTCTTGCCAGAATGCAAATAAAATTTACGTGTTACTCGTTAATATGCACTTACTGACCAATGGTAATATGCTCACTCGTTCCGATTATGATTATCTTGTAGAGGGTTTTTATAGACCATTTGATGCCCTCAAGGCTACAAAATCAATTGTCATTATTGATGAACCACATAGGTTTGCAAGAGACCAAAAAGCTTATAAAGCTATTGCTGAAGAATTACAGCCTCAGATGATTATTCGCTTCGGTGCAACATTTCCAGAAGTGTCGGAGGGTCGTGGGCGCAATAAGGTCACCTACAAAGATTTAAATAATCTAGTGTATGAATTAAGTGCCTGTGACTCTTTTAATCAGAACTTAATAAAGGGGGTGGCAAAGGAACATTTCGAGCCACTTTCACAGAAAGAAGAAAAAGTAAAATTAACAACCGTTGTATCCAAGACTTCGGCCACTTTTCATTTCAAAAAACGTGACGTAGATACAAAAACATTCACGCTTTCAAGTGGTGATTCCTTATCTATCATAGACCCGGTATTCGAAGGAATTACTATCTCAGCTATTGGAAAGAATTTTATTGAGCTTACCAACGGGCAGGTGAAATTTATGGGTGAAGAATTCAATACTGATATTTACTCTTCTTCATATCAGGAGCAGATGGTAAAATTGGCAATTCAGCGTCACTTCGAAACGGAACGTCAGAATTTCTCCGGCCGGCAGTTCAAGATAAAAACACTGGTGTTATTCTTTATTGATGATATTGCATCCTATAGAGAATCTGATGACGGCAAGATGCCGTACCTCAAAGAAATGTTTGAACGCTTGCTACTTGAAAGGCTGAATTCATTGATAGGGGAATTGCCGGACAGCGAGAATGAATACAGAGAATATTTAAAAGCCAGTGCTGCAAATATAAGTGCCTGCCATGCAGGATATTTTTCACAGGACAATAATGATTCTGATGAGGCAATAGCCCAGGAAGTTGATGAGATTCTTCATAATAAGAAGGGGCTAATATCTCTTTATAATGAAGACGGAACATACAACACAAGGAGATTCTTATTTTCTAAGTGGACGTTGAAAGAAGGATGGGATAATCCTAATGTGTTTACCATTGCAAAATTGCGTTCAAGTGGCAGTGAAAACAGTAAGCTACAAGAAGTAGGACGAGGATTGCGCCTTCCAGTTGATGAAAACGGAAACCGTATATCCAATGAAGAGTTTAAGCTAAATTATATCGTGGATTTTACAGAAGCTGATTTTGCACAAAAATTAGTTGACGAAATCAACGGTGAATTACCAATAACATTAGTATTGAACACTGATGATTTGGATAAAGTTGCAAAAGCAAGAGATGTTGATCCAGATGACTTGTTTACTGAGTTGTTACTCAAAAAGTATATAAACAGGAATTACGAAATTCGTTCTGAGAATAGAGATGCTTTCTTTGCTGAGTATCCAGAGTTTACAAGCGGTGTAAATAGCAACAAGGTAACCGATAATAATAAGAACAAATCACAGCAAATTAAAATCAGAAAAGCTGTATATCCTGAGCTTAAAGAACTTTGGGAAACAATTAATCAAAAATACTATCTTTTTTATGAATCGGATTTGGAATATGAAATAACACAAGCGTTGCATGACATACTTAGGAAAAATGATGTATTTGGAAATATAACTGTTTATAGCCAACGGGATGAAATGACCACTGATGGTAAAAAGATGTGCTTGCAGGAAGTTTCTGGAGTTTCCTATTCTTTAAAGAAACCGTTAGCGTATCATGAATTTATCAAAAGAATCAATAGTCAAACAAGTATTCCGATTACGGTCATTCATGATGCCATGTGCAAATTGGCTGCAGAAAAAACAGTACTTCCAGAACATATAAATGATTATTCAGCTGCTAATATTATTCGGAGTTTTACAGATTGGCGAATTCAAGAAACACAGACTAGATTTCGCTATGCTCGTTCGACACAACCTGTTAATGGAACTGCATTAACTTATAAAGATGGGTCTCCTAGAGAAATGATAAAACAGGGAACTATCGGCACTATGTTTGTTGAGGGCACTCCTTCAGAGAAATATCTATATGACAAGATCGCTTTTGATTCACCATTGGAAAAAGACAATATTTTGATGACAGGAACAGGAATTGATGAGGTCGTGGTATACGGTAAAATTCCAAAATCGAGTATTTCCATTCCTACAATTGTTGGAGAAAACTACAGCCCTGATTTTATGTACGTGGTGAAAAAAAGCGATGGTACTAAAGAATTAAATATTGTAGTTGAGACTAAACTTGTAGAAAACAAATCTACTCTACGAGGTATAGAAAATGCCAAAATTAAATGTGCTGAGGCATTCTTTAAGCAGTTAACCATTGATGGTTATATGGTCTCATTCCATACACAGTTAAGTAATAAAAAAGTTAAACAAATAATCGAAGAAGTAATAAATACATAATGCGAAAGACCACACAAAAGGTATTATCCTTCGGTGTGGTCTTTACTTGTGCCCTCCGCTTGAAGAGAGTCGGTCAAAAATTTATTTGTTTTCTTAAATCCCTAAGTTGAACGCCCTCAAAGCCGTTTCTTTTTTGTTTATCTTAGCTAAATTTTTCTAATAGGTTTCAGCAAATAGTTCAAAATAAGCCTGGGCATGTTTACAGGCCGGACATACAGCTGGTGCTTCGGAACCTTCGTAAATATAACCGCAATTACCGCATTTCCATTTCACATCGCTAAACCGTTTGAAGGTTCGACCCAGCTCAATGTTAGCCGCTAATTTTAAATAGCGGGTTTCATGGGCTTTTTCAGCAATACATACTTCCAGCCAGGTCTCGGCAATCTCATCAAAGCCTTCTTGTTTTGCGATTTCAGCAAATTTTGGATAAAGCTCATTCCATTCTTCATTTTCTCCTGAAGCGGCATGCAGCAAATTGTTTTTCGTGTCTCCAAGAGCAACTGGATAAGTGGCGTTTACTGAAAGTTCAATCGCGTTGCCCATGGTATACTCGTTATCTGTAATATGTTTATAAAATAATTCACCATGCTCTTTTTCATTACCTGCGGTTTCTGTGAAGAATTCACTGATTTGAACATAGCCCTCTTTTTTGGCGATTGATGCAAAATACGTATACCGCATTCTTGCCTGGCACTCGCCAACAAAAGATGCCATCAAATTATCTAACGTTTTTGTTCCTTTTAATTTACCCATTTTTTTCTCCTTTATAATGATTATAAACTTACTTTCAATATATACCCGATTTCACAAAATTTAAACATTCTTGATCATTCGGGTTTATTTAACTGGTCAATAAACTGAATAAGCGCCTGGGCCGCCAAAAAAGGACCATTCTGTTCATAACCGGGAATCCCCAACTGGGTTCTAATCATCCCAATTTCAACGCCGGTTTCGCGCATTTTCTTGAAGGTCTTTTTGGCGATCTTTTCATGTTCCTCTTTAAACTGTACTGCGCCAAAGGGATTGGCAAAATAGGTGGTTGTTATTCCCACTTCTCCGGTAGTACCCTTGGCCATCCGCTTACCTTCACAAAATACTGCGTAGGCCTCATCCAAATCATCAAACATTTCGATGGGCGGTGTCGTGTCGCTAATTTCTTCGTAGTTATTAATATAGAAGACAAAATCAACCCGAGTCGATTTTGATATTTCTTCATAAGACATTTGCGGTACAATAACCCGTGCATTAACAATATTCGGGTTCATAAAAATACTACGATCCATGGTACTGTAGGCATATCCGGGCTGAAGATCATCTAACCGAACAAAGGCGCCAATTTCAGTTCCTACAGCCATTAACTCCCCTTCCTTATTAAAGTGGAGAGAACCCATATCATCAATTAGAATATCAAAATCGCAAGCCAACTCCTTGGGGAGTTTATTGATGGCTTCCAAGGTTTCTGATTTGCCAGCGCCACTATCGCCAATTAGCATGATATTTGCTGATTTCTTTCCACCAAGCCGAATTTTGGCAAAGGCGCCGTGAACTGGCATGGCTTTCTTTTCGATTTGGATGATATTATGAAGGGTAAGCATCATTTTTTTCATATAACCAAAATAGTCAATTTGAGGGCTATCTGGTAAAAGTCCATAATATACCTCGTCTTCTTTGGCAACAAATCCCAGTTTTTCATCGTCTTCAAAAATCGACTCATCCAGGCCAAAGAAAACTACCGCATCCGGCTTTTGTTTGGTAAATTCTTCCGGCGTCGCCATTTCAAAGAGATTAAACAAGCCAGCCCCTAGAGCCAGATATTCTTTTTGAACATAGACAATAGAAAGCAAACGACCCACCTTCACGGGAATGGCAAACCATTCGTCACAGTCCAGATAGAATTTCTGCAAGATCCGTTTGTCTTTTACCGGAAAGACCCCATCGCGTTTACTGGATTGGGTATAGAAAATAACGGGTGGTTCAAAAATCGCCTCCCAGATATAGGGCACCTTATACAATGAATCATTTTTACTTTTTACTTCACGATCAAATTTAAATTTATCCGTTAAAAACGCCACCTGAGCCCCGCTGGGCAGTTGCCGGTAGATACTGACGCTTTTTCCGGTAACATTGAAATGAATGTTTCGATATAAATCCAAGACCATCTTTTTGAAGGCATCATTATTAGACGCCAATGAATACGCCTTGGAACGTTTAGTATTCTCGTCAGCACTATACTCATCGGTTTTAATCATGAACCGCTTGATCGTTCGCCAATAGTTATAAAATCCTTCCAAAAATCCTAAGAATAGCTGCGAATACTCTTCATGTGTGACTTGAATATCAAAATAGCCTGATTTGATGATCTCTTCTAAGGGATTAATATTAAGTAGATAAATAAAATCGACGAATGCCGTTTCGTTAAATTCGCCTTTCTCATTTTCAAAGGGTTCTAAGGTCTTGATCAGATAGGATTTTTTTACAGTGAGTTCGTCGATAAAGGTTCTAACTAATTTCTTAAAAAGAGTTGACTTAATCAGTTGCCCAAAGCTTGTAAATTTTAAATCGCCTTTGATCAAAGCCGTTCGTTCCAAATTAATATTTTTCGATTCCATGATGGCCTCCTATTTTATTATCGCTATTAATTCGTTAATGCTGGTAATCAGGTGGGTCGCCCCAGCCTGCCTTAGTTCATCTTCACTTCCAAAACCATAGGTTACGCCAACCGAGTCAATGCCAACTTCTTTGGCACCAATAATATCATAGTGCCGATCTCCCACCATCAGGACATGCTCTAAACTTTGCACATCATTATCTTCTAATAAATCAGTGATGATTTCTTTTTTATTGCTACGGGTACCGTCATTATAGGTACCATATACCCGGTCGATCTGGATATCAAGATTGAGCGTATCAATTATTTTCCGGGCATTGGTTTCATTTTTAGTTGTCGCCACACCCAGAAAACAGCCTTCTTGATAGAGGGTACGAACCGTCTCTTCGACACCTTCGTAAAGCTTGGCCCGAAACATTTCGCCATTACCAACATACTGCTCCAGATAAAATTCATAGCCTTTTCTGGCGTCATCGAGAGAAAACCCATAAACTTCCTGAAAGGTTTTAAGAATCGGTGGCCCAATCAGCGGTTCGATATCCAGAATTTTCGGATTGGAAACCTTCATTTTTTTTAGCGCATATTCAAAAGAATTATGTATTGTTTCCTTTGAATTAACAAGGGTTCCGTCCAGGTCAAATAATATGTGTGAGTAGTACATTACATCTCCTTTTGCAAACATTCTTCTTAAAACATCAGACTGTGTTATTTGATTAATTATAATATAGATACGCCTCTCCAACAAGACAAAATATTACACTTAACTGGATTAAATCGTTTAACACCGACATTTTCTTAGAAAATTGGTTAAATGTTCCTATCTAAAAGTATCCCTTTATTATATTGTAGCCAGTATGGGGACGTGATATAATATCAACACCAAAATTATTTAAGGAGGATTATAAAAATGATTGCTATACCAATTATTCTCGGTCTTATTGTGATCATCGGTCTGTGGCTTATTTTATCTCGAAATAGCTTTGTCAGTATTAAAAATCAGGTTGAAGAAGCTTTTTCCACCATGGATGTTTATCTTAAAAAGAGATACGATCTGATTCCCAACCTAGTTGAAACAGTCAAGGGTTATGCTACCCATGAATCTGAAACCTTCACCAAGGTAACGGCTGCCCGAACAGCGGCCATGAATTCAACCAGCATTGACGAAAAAATCGCCAATGAAAATGCTTTATCCGGCACCCTGAAAAGTCTTTTTGCAGTGGCGGAAGCTTATCCCCAACTTCAGGCGAATACAAATTTTCTGGATCTGCAACAACAGTTAAAAATGTTGGAGGATGAAATTGCCAACTCTCGCAAATATTATAATGCGGTTGTACGTACCATGAATACCAAGGTTGAATCTTTCCCCAGCAATCTGGTTGCCAGTATGTTCGGATTCAAAAAACAACCCTTCTTTGAGGTTGGTTCTGCCGAAGAACGCGAAAACGTTCAGGTTAAATTTAACTAAGCAAGTCGAATGCATTTAAAAGTTTGTTTATTACAGCAAAACTGACGGCGCGTTAAAGCGCTGTCAGTTAAAATTTATGGGAGGTAAACCATGTGAAAAAGCAAAGCACCTTGATACTTCTAAGCCTTCTTCTTTTAGGAATTCTTTTTCCCGGAAGCACCTTTGCGAAGGAGTCTTTTGATATCAACCAATATGATGTCACCATGAACGTTCAAGAAAACCACGCCTATGATATCGATGAACGTCTAACCGTTACTTTTTCTCAGCCCCTTCATGGAATTTATCAGTTTATCAATTATAAAGGTACATTTTATCGGGAAATTGATGGTCAATCTATTGAAACTCCTTACAACGCCCGCGTAACCAACATAACCGTTCCGGGATGGACTTACGAAACTTATACTGAAAATGACAGTTATGTAATAAAAATAGGTTCCGGCGATGAATATGTTAGTGGGACTCAGATTTATCCGCTCTCATTTAATTGGAACCCTGGTGATGATAAAATTGATTCTATGGACGATGTTTATTATGACATTATCGGACATCAAACAAACACCAATATTCTTGGTGGACATTTCGTAATTAATATGCCTAAAGCTTTCGATGCAAATAATGTAGAATTTTTAACCGGTACTTATGGAAGTCTCGACACAACTGCCGTTGATTTTTCAGTTAATGGTACAACCATCGAAGGAACATTAAACCGTCCACTCTTACCTAATGAAGGTGTTACACTAAAAATAAATTTACCCGAAGGTTATTTTGTCGGCGCTTTCACTGGTGACGAATTCTTACCATTTATGTATATCATTTTTGGTCTATCACTGCTTGGCGGTGCCCTAATCTGGTTTTTCGCCGGCCGCGATAAGAGACCGGTGGAAACAGTGGAATTTTATCCACCGCAGAATTTTACCCCCTCACAAATCGGTTTTATTGTCGATGGTGCCTTAGATAAACCTGAAGTAATGTCCTTACTCATGTATTGGGCCGATAAGGGCTATATGACCATTGAACAGGTGGATAAGAAAAAGTTCATCTTTCATAAGGTAAAAAACCTGCCGGAAACATCCGAGGATTTTGAGCACACCTTTTTTAACGGCATTTTTGATCAGAAAGACAGTTTTTCAACTGCTAGTGTTCCCGACAGCTTCTACGATACCATCGTAGCAACCAAGGAACAAATCAAAGGCTATTTTGATATCCCGAACAATCAGATCTTTACCCTGGCTTCAAAGGTTGGTCTGGCAATTATCAGTATCATTATGTCCCTGCCACTACTGGCTTATGTTATCAATAGCGCTTATAAAATCGGCATGTTTACGCCCTTTTTTGAAGGATTAATCTTTGTCGGCATTGTCTCCTGCTTTGCCGTTGCTCCCACCGTTTTGGGTGCTAATATCATTACATCAGCACTCCGAAACCGCAACGGAGTGGCCAGAAAAAAAACAGTGGGCCAGATGATTCTGGGCATCGTTATCTTGATCGTAGCGGCATTGATTTTGATCGTTATTAACATCCTGCTGGAATACAATTCCCTGCTCCCGGCTTTGCTGGCACTACTGACTACTTATGGCACCGCCTTTTTCCAGATAATTGCAACCAGGCGGACGGAAACGGGACGACTATGGCTGGGACAGGTTCTGGGCTTTAAAAATTTCATCGAAAAAGCCGAAAAGGATCGGATTCTTGCTTTAGTCAATGAAAATCCCCAGTATTTTTTCAATATTCTACCCTATGCCTATGTATTGGGAGTCACTGATAAGTGGGCCAAGAATTTTGAGTCCATTGCTATTGAACAACCCAGTTGGTATTATGGTACCACATATGGCAATAATTTCACCTCGTTATTGTTCGTTTCAAGTTTAACACGGAGTATGAACAGTATCGCATCTGATATTATTGTTCCGCCCAACTCCGGATCCGGTGGATTCGGCGGTGGTGGTTTCTCCGGCGGTGGCGGTTTCTCCGGCGGTGGTGGCGGTGGCGGTGGCGTCGGTGGCTGGTAATCACCCTTTCTCTAAAATCTAAACCGGCTGAAGATACCGATGACCATTCCGTTTTGAAACAATATTTTACCAATAAAAAAACGTCGAATCATTTTGATGATCCGACGTTTTTTTAGTTTCCTCTTTTTTGTTTCCTTACTAAACACTTTTGTTTTCATCCATTTGGTTAATTATTTCACTTGCCAGTGTTTCGGTAATAATCAGATGCTTAAAATAACCGGTTTTCAGCCCACTGATAATCGAAGCAACATTAGCTTCCTGAGGCACAAATCCGATGACATCTCTGACCCGGGCTAACTGCTCTAACGGAATTTGAATGGCGAAGTCATCCTCACTCGGAATTAATTCCCCCTGAGGATTAAAAAAATATGTGAGCAGGCAACCGACAGCCTTTTCTTTGATTAGTTTTCTGCCAAACCGCATTGCTGAACCATGGTCCGGTACTGAGGGAAAGCTTCCCAGGGTTATCAGTGCTGTTGTCGTCTTTTTCCAATAGTCTTCGATGCGTTTATAATCTTCAGTCGCCATCACCTGAGCCTGCTCTTTGGCGGTGGCGGGAATGGCTGGGCAATTAAGAACTTGACCTAGGCGATCAGTTTTTTGAGCGAGCGCCTTGACCAGATCATCTGGGTGATAACCACGCTGGGGCGCCGTTATTGCGCCAATAAGCGGACAGATTACACCGCTATTAAGTTCTCCCGGACTTTTTTTAAATTTGGCAATAATCTTATCAATATTATAACCCCAACCCAAACCGAGTATCTTTGTTTTGGGCAAGAATTCCACGAGCACATCTGCCCCAATTTGATAAAGGTCGTCCGGCAACGTCACCACACGACAGCTTTTTAAGTTAAAAATGTGACACAATTCATGTCTGATTCCTCTGATCGTACGATGGTAGGAAAGTACATCAATTTTTACGATCCCCGCTTTTCTGGCCTTATTTAAAAGGTAACTGACCGCAGGACGTGATATATCTAGATCTCTGGCAATTTCAGACTGGGTTTTGTTTTCCTCATAATATAATTGAGAAACATGTATTAAACGGCACAATTCTTTTTCTTTCAACAAATCACCTCACCTTGACGCTTTAAATGCAGATATAATATAACCCATTCATCAGCTTTTGTCAATTTTACGGATTTCATTACAATTTAGTCCAGAGGAATCAAAATCGTGCATTTAAAGCGATCATCGAGGATTTGAGTCACCATGTTTCCTTCGTAATTTTTCAAAACCTGTTTAACATTAGAAATACCATAACCACTTTGATTGTCCTCAATCCGTTTGCTACTGACCATGTTATTCCCCGCTTTTTGAATCGTTGTCCGATCAATGGTGTTTTCAATGTCAATGAGCAAGCTCTCCCGCTTGTAGTACATATTAAACTTGATAATTTTGTCATGATTCTGCCGGGCATCCCGCAGGCATCCCTCAATGGCATTGTCCAGAACATTCCCCAGTATAATCGACAGATCGATACTGTTCATTTTCAGGTTTTCCGGAATCGCAATGTAATGATCAAAATTTATCTGATGATCAGATGCAACCTTGATTTTATAGTTTAGCAATGCATCGACCACATAATTTCCAGAACGATTATGATCCACCGCATTCTGAAGCAATTCGTGAAACTGCTTCAGGTAATCTTCAATTTCATCAAAAGCCTGATTCTTGATTAAATACTGCATGGTGATGATATGGTTGTTCATATCATGCCATAATCCTCTTACCTCATAGTTCTTTTCCAGCATTTCTTTATAGTGTTTTTGTTGGAGTTCCAACTGAACATTTGCCGTCTTATATTCATTTGTCTTTTTAGACTCATGATCCCAGACTTTAAAGATTATGAAAATAACCACATTGATATAGACCAGGGCACCCAGTGAAGCGAATCCTACCAAATGCCGACCTTCGACATGAACATCAATAAAATAAAGGTTCATGCCGACAATTAAACTGATAACCGGAATACTAATCAGTATAATATTTCGAATGATTGATGAATTCTTCATTCCATCGATCCCGCCATATACCGCGTGAAGGCATCGTAAACTTTCTGATTTCTTTTGGGACTGATAGGAATCATCACACCATTTTTTAATACTGCCATTTTCATCTTGATGCTTTTTACATTCTTGAGATTAACAATATAAGATCGATGACATAAAACAAAGCGAACTGGATCAAGCTCTTTTTGTAGTGCTGTGATCTTATCGTAGTATTCATACGCCTCATCAAAGGTAACGACTTTCATTTTTCTGCCAAGACTCTCAAAGTATAGTATTTCATCACTTTTTAAAAATATTTTTTCATTGTTTATATCAATTTCATAAAAATTAGATCTTGAGTTTTTTATGTCATTTTCCAGTTTTTCTAAAACTTGAAATAATTTTTCTTGCGGGAATGGTTTTAATAAAAAATCGCTGGCGCTAACTGAATAACCCAAAACAGCATATTCAATTAAGGATGTTGTAATAATAATACGGGCAGTATTACCCGATTTTCTGATTTCATTTGCGATATCAATGCCATCTTCCTGATCTAAGCGCATGTCTAGAAAAATAACATCAAACACACTACCACGGTTACTTGCTGCAATAAGTTCATAGCCATACTGAAATGTGGTTAAACAATAATCGGTTTTAAATGGATATCGACTAATCAGATCTACCAGTATTTTTTTATGTTGTTCCTCATCTTCGCAGACTGCAATTTTTAACATCTTTTCACCTTTTATTCCAGCCGAAACTGAACTTTTCAATGAATTATTATATCGTATAAATGTTCTTGTTACAATCTTTTACTCTCATTTCTCCTCTTTCTGTTATTTTTGATGACATCAAACTTTGTTTTCGTGACATCATTATTGTTTTAAACGGCAAAATTTGCTAGTATTAATTATTCCCATTCGATTTAAGTTTTTGGTAAATTGTGATTATAATATTACCTTAAAACATCAGTTGGAATTATTCAATCAAAACGTTAAAATACAAAGGAACCCCATCATGACGCTGAGAAAATTCATTAATAAACCGGAAAACATAACCTCCGAATTACTAGAAGGTTTGGCACTGGCCAATCCATTTCTTCTCGAGGTAAAACCCCATAATCTTGTCGTCAACAAAGGACTTAAAACGGCCAATCGTGTTACGATTGTAACCCTGGGAGGATCTGGTCATGAACCTGCCTTTGAAGGATTTGTTGGCGAAGGCATGATCGATGTTGCTGTTGTTGGTGATATCTTTGCTGCGCCTGGATATAAGGCTGTTCTTGAAGCACTTCGTCTTGCCGACAAGGGCAAGGGTATTGTTTTAATTGTCTTAAACCATGCCAGTGATATGCTGGCTGGAACCCAAACCCTAGAAGAAGCACGTCGTGCCGGAATCGCGGTATCGATGGTTGTTACCCGGGAGGATGTTGCCTACGCCCCCCGTACCGCTGCGGACAGACGCCGCGGTCTGGTGGGATGTGTCCCCCTTTATAAAATTGTCGGCGCCGCCGCCGCCCAGGGGAAATCCCTTCAGGATGTTACTGCCATTGCTCAAGACTTTGCCGATAATATGGCTACCATAGCCGTCGCCTGCAAAACAGCTACTCATCCTCAAAACGGTTCCGCTTTTTCGGTCCTTGGGACTGATGAAATGGAAATTGGCATGGGCCAGCATGGCGAAGGTGGCGGTGACCGTCAAAAAATGAAGAATGCCGATGAAACGGCCATTCTGATGACCGATTTGCTCATTACCGATTTAAACCTCTGTGCTGGCGAAGAAATTATGGTGATTGTCAATGGTACGGGGTCTACTACGATCATGGAGATGTTGATCATTTTTAGATGCGTTCATAAATATCTAAGTGCGAAAGGGATCCGAATTGTGGCAAATTGGGTTGAAGAAGTTCTAACCGTTCAGGAACAAGCCGGATTTCAATTATTTTTTGCCCGCATGAATGCACAAAACCTCTGGTATTGGAATGCACCGGCACGTACGCCTTATTTAGTGCGATAAAGACCTGATTCTTTTAAGTTTTATCCACTCCTAACCTGCCTATTAACAAAATAAGAACGTCGCGAATCAAAAACGAGATTCGCGACGTTCTTTATTTTTAAACTTTAAATCATCTCAATACCATTACTTTTACAGTATTCCCTGTATATCTCTGGGACTTTATCATCCAAGACAAAACCGTCGAAAACATTCAAATCAATCATTTTTGTCAGCGAGACCTTATCAAATTTCGAGTAATCTGCCATGAGGTAACGCTTGCGACTGATTTCATGAATTGTCTGATTGATTTCTATCTCTTCAAAAGCACCATGTGTAATCCCTTTATCAATTGACACCGCCATCACCCCTATGAATGCCTTATCAATATTGAAACTTTTTAAAAATTCATTGGCCTTTTTACCGTAAAATGCACCAGAAAAACTGCGAAGCTTCCCGCCCGGCATATAAACCGTGATCCCAGAAATAGCGGATGCCTTTAATGCGGCACTTAAAGAGAGCGTAATTAAATTAATATCTTTGATGTTTTCAAGATAGTCAAGCATCAGTTCGACGGTGCTACCGGAATTCAATGCGATCGTATCGCCGTTTTTAATAAGCTTGGCGGCTTTTTGTGCAATGAACCGCTTCTCTTCAATATTCTGGGTCCTTTTTTTATAAATATCCATTTCGGACGTCGTCTGATAGTTAATTTTTTCTTTTCGAAAAGCTCCCCCATAGGACAAGGTAATCCCATACTCCTCAGCTAAATATTTTAAATCCCGTCGGATTGTCGCCTCGCCGACACCATACTTTTCTGAAAGACTGGCCACTTTAACCGAGCCTTTGCTCATAATTGTGTTTAATATTTCTTTTCTGCGGTCAATATGTAACATCTGTTTTCTCCTTACTCAATATCGTTATTTACCCAAACTAAGTTTCACAGATTATCAAGGATACTATATTTTGCTAAAGACCAGAGTATACAATGATATATAAATTGTACCTACAAATCATTTTTAAAGCAAGCATAACCGCATCAAGTTAATCAAAAGAATCACGTGTCAATTGCTTTCAATTTGATTCAAAACGTCCTTTGCATTTTGTTCTGTGATCACCAGATGTTTGACATAACCGCTCTGCAAACAACTGATAACTGCATTGGTGTTGGATTCTGGAGGAACAATACCAATAACATGTTTGATCCGTGTCAAAAGTCTTAAAGGAATTTGAATGGCATAATCATCATCTCCGGAAATCTGTCCGCCTTGCACATTAAAAAAATAAGATAGCAGACTTCCGACCGCTTTTTCCTGAATGAGTTTCTTACCAAACCGCAGCGCCGTCCCATGGTCTGGAACCAGCGGAAAACTACCCAGCGTCATAATTGCTGTATCCATTTTCCGCCAGCGCTCAAGAATATTTAGATAATTATTGGTATTCATGAATAACTCCTGATCTTGTTCGGTAGTTGGAAAAGCTGGACTAATTAAATATTCTGCCTGAAACCCCGTTTTATGTGATAAATCAGTGGCCAACTCATTGGGATGATATCCTCGATGGGGCACAGTCGCAGTTCCAATTAGGGGACAGACAATGCCATGGGCCGTTTCGCGAATATTTGTCTGGGGCAAGGCGTCAATGATTTTATTGATATTATATCCCCATCCCAGGCCTAAAACCTTGCTTTTCTCAAGAAAACTTAATAAGACCGTTGCCGCCTCCTGATGGAAAGCCTCTGCCGATGCCACCACATGACAGGTTTTTAGATCAAAACGGCGACATAGGCCCTGACTCAAACCGATGTTGGATTGTTGATACGAAAGGATCTCAATTCTTACGATCCCCTCTTTTCTGGCCTTACTCAATAAACTACTCACTGAGGGTCTGGAAATATCCAAAATCCTGGCAATTTCTGCCTGTGTCTTGTTCTCTTCATAATATAATTTTGAAATGTGAATCAATCGTATTAGTTCTTTTTCTTTCATTTGTTCACTCCATTTCTTTACATATGTCAGTATTTATTTGTTTAATATATAACAATATTCTACATATGTCAAGTTTTTGTCCGTTTAATAAAATATTTCGAATTTTATCCGTTTTTTTTACTAACATATGCTATTTTTGTTTGACTTATTGATCGACACTTGTTATACTAATGGCAAATATGTAAACGATTGTGGAGGTGATTTAATGCCACTGGAACCCTTGAAAATCAAAGACTTACTCCTTGCCGCGGCCGGCGAAATTGCCGATCATGTTGAAATCCTAACTGAACTGGATTGCGCTCTCGGTGATGGGGATCATGGTACAACCATGAAAAAACTGACAAATGTCATGTTTGACGAAATAAAAACCTGGAATCAAACCACCAACCTGAAAACAGGGTTAGAATCCCTCACTGATGCCTTGGAAGACGTCAGTGGTGGTTCAGCTGGCCCTCTGTTTGGCGCTTTTATTTATGGTATGGCTGAAGCCGCCGATCCTGATGCACCTAATACCGATACATTCATAAAAAGTATTCTGCTCGGAGCCTATGACGAATTCTTTGCCACCTCCAAAGCGGTTGTTGGCGATAAAACCATGATGGATGCCATCTACCCGGCCACCGAGGTAATCCGCAGTTCCACCGCAGACATGAAAACGACTCTTAAAAAAGCTGCTCAGGCAGCCCGAACCGGATCTGATAACACGACCGGGATGCTGGCAAAATTTGGGCGGGCCCGATACATTGGCGACCGCTGTTTAGGTCATAAGGATCCTGGCTCGGTTACCTTCGCCTTTTTCTACGAAGGGCTGGCCAAAGGATATTTAGCATAAAACTAAAATTAAAAAGGAGAAAAAAATGTACGAAATTATGCACGTAGGTGTTCCCGTTACGGAACCGGTATTGGAAGAATTTTACGCCGAGGGATTAAAGGTTCATATTTCAGGGCCAGACAACAACCCTTTCAAGTTTGAGTATCTGAGATTTGAAGAAGGCACCCCCCTTCATCCTGATGTCGTTAATTTTAACCATATTGCCTACAAGGTTCCCAATATCGATACCTTTATCAAGGATCATCAGGCCCTTGTCTTAAACGAACGGATGACGGTTGACGAACATCTGGACATTGCATTTGTCAAAGTCGATGGCACGGTTATTGAATTGATGGAAATAAAATAAATTTAAACTGTTCTAAATAATTATTAAAGGGGGAAAATGTAATGACAATGAAAAAGTTTATTAACAATCCGGATAATATCACGGCTGAATTATTAGAAGGTCTGGCTCTGGCCAATCCACAAATCCTTGAGGTGACCGAACATAATTTGATCATCAACAAAGGTCTTTCGACTGCCGATCGGGTTACCATTGTCACCATCGGCGGTGCCGGTCATGAACCGGCTTTAGAAGGTTTTGTCGGCGAAGGAATGATTGATATTTCCGTTGTTGGGGACATTTTTGCGGCTCCCGGTTACAAAGCCGTACTGGAAGCGCTGAAACTGGCTGATAAGGGCAAGGGTGTACTTTTTGTGGTGTTAAACCATGCCGGAGATATGTTAGCCGGTGACCGAACCATGAAAGAAGTCGAAAAACTGGGATTAAACGTCATAAAGGTGGTCACTCAGGAAGACATCGCCAATGCGCCCCGCTCTGACGCTGCCAACCGCCGTGGGCTGGTTGGCTGTGTGCCGCTTTATAAAATCTGTGGTGCCGCTGCCGCGCAGGGTAAATCGTTGACAGAAGTGGCCGCGATTGCTCAGGATTTTGCCGACAATATGGCTACCATTGCCGTTGCCTGCAAAACTGCCACCCATCCCCAGAATGGTGCATCCTTTGCCGAACTTGGTGAAGATGAAATGGAGGTTGGCATGGGCCAGCATGGTGAAGGCGGTGGCGGGCGTCAAAAAATGGCTACTGCCGACGAAACTGCTGTGATTATGGCCGATGCACTCCTTAAAGATCTGGCTCTGAAATCCGGCGAAGAGGTGATGGTCATTGTCAATGGTACCGGTGCCACCACCATTATGGAGATGCTACTGGTTTTCCGTCGGGTTCACCACTATCTCAGCGAAAAGGGTATTAAAATTGTCGCCAGTTGGGTCGAAGAAGTTTTAACAGTCCAGGAACAAGCCGGCTTCCAGCTTTTCTTTGCTCGTATGGATCCGGAAAAACTGGCCTATTGGGAAGCTCCGGCAAAAACGCCGTATTTGAGTCGATAGCGATGGCAGATCAGGATTCAATCAAAAAAGCCAAGGACTTTGGGTTTGACCGTCCAATGGCGAAACGGAATTTTCATGTCAAAGGAATGGATGATGTGGATTGGGGCATGAAGACCCGATTGTCAAAAATATTTGACTCCCGCAGTGGTCATACCATTATGCTGGCCTTTGATCACGGTTATATCATGGGGCCTACCCAGGGATTGGAGCGCATGGATCTGGCCATCCCACCGCTTTTAGACTATGCGGACGTCCTCATGGCTACCCGGGGCGCTCTGCGAACCTGTATCCGACCGGATCATAACAAAGCCATCGCCCTGCGTTGTTCTGCCGGAAGTTCGGTTCTAAAGGAGGATATGAGCAAGGAAATCATCGGTGTCAATGTCGAAGACGCGATCCGGATGAATGCAACCTGCATGGCGATTCAGGCCTTTATCGGGTCTGAACACGAATGCCAGAGTATTGAAAATATCATCAAAACCGTGGATGCTGGCAACCGATATGGCATCCCTACCCTGGGCGTGGTGGCGGTGGGTAAGGAAATGGAGCGAACCACCAAATACTTTTCTCTGGCCACCCGGATGCTGGCTGAATTCGGGGTCCAGATTGTGAAGGTCTATTACTGCGATAACTTTGAAGAAGTTACAGCGGCCTGTCCGGTCCCCATTGTTATTGCCGGTGGTAAAAAAGTTCCCGAAAAGGACGCCCTGGAAATCACCTATCAGGCGATTCAAAAAGGTGCTGCCGGAGTCGATATGGGGCGGAATGTCTTCCAGGCGGGTAATCCGACGGCAATGATCCAGAGCATCCGTAAGGTAGTTCATGAAGGTTTTACCGGTGCCGAAGCCTTTGCGTTTTACACTGATCTTTCTTCTCGTTAATTTGTCGTTAATCACAATAAAGGCTGTATTGGATGAGCAATTCATCCAATACAGCCTTTATTTAATCAGGAATCCAATTTTAGAACGGCCATAAATGCTTCTTGCGGTACTTCAACATTACCAACCTGGCGCATTCGTTTCTTGCCTTCTTTCTGTTTTTCCAGCAGTTTTCGTTTTCGGCTGATATCACCGCCATAACATTTGGCCAGAACATCTTTACGCATCGCCCGGATTGTTTCTCGGGCAACGACCTTGGTACCAATCGCGGCTTGAACGGGAATTTCAAACATCTGCCTTGGAATTTCTTCTTTTAATTTTTTGGCAATCAACCGTCCCCGATTTGCCGCTTTGTCCCGATGAACAATAAAAGATAAGGCATCCACCAGTTCGCCATTGAGCAGAATATCCAATTTAACCAGATCCGATGGCCGATATTCTTTGATATCATAATCAAACGATGCGTAACCCCGAGTCCGGGATTTAAGGGCATCAAAGAAATCATAAATAATCTCATTAAGGGGCAATTCATATTTCAGGATAACGCGATTTTCTTCAACGTAATCCATTGTCAGGTAGACACCCCGACGTTCCTGACACAATTCCATAATGGCGCCCAGGTATTCCGACGGCACCATGATGGCGGCATTGACAATCGGTTCTTCCATGGTTTTAATCTCAACCGGACCGGGAAGATTGGCGGGATTATCCACCCATAGTTCAGTGCCATCGGTTTTGATGACCTTGTAAATAACGCTTGGGGCCGTAGTGACCAAATCAAGATTGAATTCCCGTTCCAATCGTTCCTGAATGATCTCCATGTGGAGCAAACCAAGGAAGCCGCAGCGGAAACCAAAACCAAGGGCCATCGATGTTTCGGCCTCATAAAGCAGCGATGCATCATTAAGTTGTAACTTAGCCAAAGCTTCTTTTAAATCTTCATAACGGGAACCGTCAGCCGGATAGATACCACAAAAAACCATGGAAGTGACTTTTTTATAACCCGGCAAGGGTTCTTTGGCTGGGTTGCCGGTTTCGGTGATGGTATCGCCAACCCGGGTATCCCGAACATTTTTTATTCCAGCATTGACATAACCAACATCGCCAGCACAGAGTTCGTCGATTGGGAACAACCCTTTGCCAAAAACGCCGACCTCATTAACCTCGAAGGTTTTCCCCACGGCCATCATATCAATTTTCATGCCTTTTCTAATTTTTCCCTGAACCACCCGAACTGAGGCAATAACCCCCAGATACTGATCATAATAAGAATCAAAAATCAGTGCCTGTAATGGTGCATCAACATCGCCTTTTGGTGGCGGCACTTTTTTGACAATTGCCTCCAGTACCTCACGGATGTTAAGCCCGGCTTTAGCCGAAATCAGCGGCGCATCCTGGGCTTCAATACCGATGACATGTTCAATTTCATCCTTGACCCGCTGGGGATCGGCACTTAGCAGATCGATCTTGTTAATGACAGGAATAACCTCCAGATTGTTGTCCATCGCCAAATAAACATTGGCTATGGTCTGGGCTTCAATCCCCTGGGAGCCGTCCACAATCAGCAGTGCCCCTTCACAGGCCGCCAGACTGCGGGAAACCTCATAGGTAAAATCCACATGACCGGGAGTATCAATCAGGTTTAAGATATATTCTTCACCATCATCAGCGGTATAGAGCAAGCGGACGGCTTGAAGCTTAATGGTAATACCCCGTTCCCGTTCAATATCCATATTATCCAAAAACTGCTCTTCCATGTCGCGTTTGCTCATCAACCCGGTGTCTTCAATGAGTCGATCCGCCAGGGTTGACTTACCGTGATCAATATGGGCAATGATGGAAAAATTTCGTGTATGGTGCTGTTTATTTGTCAATTTAATTATCCTCTACTTTCAAATCTATATCAATGGTTAAACGGTTCTTTATATCACTAATTTTTATACCTAGATTCATATTCTATCAAGAAATATTTTTTTTGTCACGTTTTTTCTTGATAATCCGCTTTAAATGTGTTAGAATTGCTATGTTATAAATAAATGAGGGGGGTGAACCCATGGCTAACATTAAATCGGCTATGAAACGAGCTAAAACAAATGAAATCAGTCGTCTGCGAAATAAGATGGTGAAAACTAATCTTAAGACTTCTGTAAAAACCTTTGATCTTGCAGTTACTGAAGGTAACGTAGAAGCAGCGCAAGAAGCTTTTCGTTTAGCAGCAAAGAAAATTGATATGGCTGTTACAAAAGGTGTTTTACATAAAAACACTGCAGCACGTAAAAAAAGTACTTTGGCTAGAATCTTAAACAAGATGACTGCTTAATTACCTCATTTATATATTCCCAAAACCCGTGTCTCTAGGGTCTATCCAAAGATGTACTTACTCAGGTACATCTTTTTTTTTGCGCGAAGGCAACGAGCCCATCGCAAGCTTGCTTGTATTATATCGACACCCCGCTCATATCGTACCGATGTTTTTTTGCATCGGTACGAAGTGATCAGGATTTATCTGATCTTCATCAAAAACAATTCCAGGGCAAAATTTTGATCAATCTCCCCCAATTTCATCTGGGCATCCAGGTCTGCCCCGATCACCATAACCTCCCATAAATTATTGATGGGATAATTTTTCCCGTTTTTTAAGATCTTGTTGACAATAAAAGGAGCCAGTTTCATTTCAGTCGCTACCGCTTTGGCCGACAGTCCCCGGGCGTTGTAAATTTTGACCATCAGCAACATCCGGATTTGTCGTAGCAGCAGACTAAAAACCCCAAAGGGAGATTCCCCTTCAAGATAAAAATGGTTGAGCATCAGCAGGGCCTGATCTTTTTGCCCGCTGACCGCATAGTCGATCAGCTTGAAAATCCCCTCTTCAGTAGACTGGGGTAGAATCAACAAAATGTCTTCCCTGGTTATCTCATTGCGGTCCCCAGTATAATCAATCAGGCTGTTGAGTTCATTATCCACCATTTCCATGGTTTTTTTCTCGTTCATTAAATACATCGACCGCTGCATAAAAAGTTCCAATTCGGAACGGCTGATTTTTTTTTCCGGCATTTTTAATCCGCCGGGTAATCCAGGCTGTCAGATCACTGGCATCGAGTTTTTCAAACACCACCAGAGAACCGGCCTTGGTTAGACTTTTGTACAGTTTTTTGCGCTTGTCCGGCTGTTCCCAGTAGATAATTAGAAGTGTCGATGGACTGGGTTTCTCCAGGTAAGCGGTAATCCGATCCAGAGCTTTTTTATCGGTGATTTTATCGAGCTGTGCCTCTTCCCGAATGATAACCATTCGCTTATTACTCATCATCGGCAAGGTTTCACAGGTTGCCAGTAGTTCCGACACATCCACGTTTTTATCACTGTAGGTAGTTAGATTCAAGGGTTCCAGACCCTTTGCTATCTCAGTACCAATCAGCGTTTTTTCCATCATATGACCGATGTACTGTTCTGGGCCGGTGAATAAATAGACCGGGCTGATTTCCTTATTTTTTACACTTTTACTTAGTTCTTTATAATTCACAGCGTTTCTCCATTAGTTTAAGTTGAGTCGTATTAATGACGGATACGATTCGTTGAAGTTTAATTTACATAGTGATTGATACGGATAAATTCTCCGTTGCTGGTAATTTCCACAGCGCCTCTTTCATCGGTTCGCAGTGTCATCATTTCTTGCGCGGCTAAACGGTCCATTACCACATCGCTGGGATGGTTAAAAAAATTATTAGCCCCGACCGAAATCACTGCTATTTCCGGATCAACCGCCTGAAGAAATGCCAGACTGGATGAAGTTTTGCTACCATGATGAGGAATTTTGATGATTTGAAAATCTTGTTCACTGCTAAGGGCACGAAATTCTTTTGCCAGTTTTTCTTCAACCTCGGCTTCAATATCGCCACATAAAAGCAGATTGAACTTTTGATAGGAAACTGACATCACCAGCGAGGCATTATTCTGTTGTTCGTCCTCTTTGGGGATGATTGTCCCTTCGGGATTATATACCTTAATGGTCACACCGTCACTCCCTTCAATGACTGATCCCTCTTTTAACAAAGAAACCGGAGCCAACTGCTGATCAAGAAGCGCTTCATTATTCGTATGAATACTCATAAATAAATTTTTAACCGGATAACCATCAAAGACCAGTTCCTCAACCCCCTGACTATGATCCACATGGTTGTGAGTTAAAAAGATGGCATCCAGAGCTCGGATGTTTTTTGAATACAAGGCGGGATACAGCACCTGATCTGAAACCCGATTGGATCGTTCAAAGAGATAGCCGCCGCCATCGACCAGATAGTTCAGCCCGCCCGGGGTCTCAATCAAAATACTGTCACCCTGACCGACATCAAGAACCGTTACTACCAGATTTTTGGGAAACAGCGACGTTGCCATCACTATTAGCGCCAGCACTAGTCCCAAACTCATTACCGTGTTTCGAACATAAGGCTGGCGGAGATAAAAATAGCCTGAAATCAGAAAGACCAGCAGTAAAAACAGTCCCGTTTCAGCCAGGGATAATCCGCCACGGTTTATCCACAAAATATTTGCAACCTTTCCCAGATCATTGATTCCATCCAGCACGACAATAATAGACTCCCCTAAGAATGCCACCGGTAGGGACAAAACAGGAGCTAAAACGGGCACGATCGAAATGATCATCAGAAAACCCATCCCGGCTAGCAAAAATACGCCAATCAAGGGGACTACCAGCAAATTAGATAAGAAACTTATCAATGTAAAGCTCTTAAAATGGTATAAAAGAATCGGCATTGTGCCCACTGTGGCACAAAAAGTCAAGACCAGGCCCTGAACCACCGGGCCGGATTTTATTTTATTGTGCACCCGCTTTCTATTACGCCATTTCTCATACAAATACAGTAATGGACGATAAAACAGGATAATCCCGAGTACCGCACCCATCGATAGTTGAAAACCGGCTTGAAATAGTTGTGCCGGCCAGATCCCTAAAATCACCAGTCCGGCCAAACTAAGTTGATTCAAGGCATCCCGTTCCCGATGAATTCCCTGTCCCCAAGTCAGGCACAAGAGCATAATCGACGCCCGGATCACCGATGGTGCAAACCCGGTGATGGCAATGTAACACAGTAAAACCGGGGTCAGAAAAATGATCCAATATCGCTTTTTTATCTTTGCCATTATCAGCAGCAAGGACAGCGCCAGGAACACATACCCCACATGGAGTCCAGAAACCGATAAAACATGGGTGACGCCGGCATCTTGAAAGCGCTTCGTCAGATTCTCATTGATATTTTTTTCACCAAAAACCACACCCTTGAGCAAATCTGACACATCCCGTGAAAAGCTGGCCTCCAATTGATTTTCCAAGGCTCTTTTAATGCCCAATATCTGGTAGAATACTGTCGTTTCCTGACCGATGTGTAAAAGATTGTCGGGTTTGATCGTCAGCAACCCGTCAATGGACCGGGATTTTAGATACAGGCCATAATCAAAACCGCCAGGATTTCTTTTTCCGGCCGGCTTTGACAGTTTACCCTGTAATAACAGCACATCACCAGGTACAAAGTTTAATTGCTGATCTGTGGCAGTCGCTAACGCTTCATTCTCGTCGGTCGCGTTCGCATCTGCCTGATAGTAGAGCGTTGCTCGGATCCCCTTTGCGTCCTCAAGACGATTGTTCTTCTCTGCAGTCGTGACCAGTTCTTTAGTCGTTAGATTGATGGTTAAGCGATTTTCAAAGCGAATCGGATAATCGGTGACTATCCCGATAAGCGAAACGTCTTTTTCATAGAAGGTTTCCAACGCATCCGACTCCGGAAAGGCTCCGTAGCCCAAAATAACACCTGCCCCGAATAACCCAAGGACGAATACCATCTGGGCGATTTTGATATTTTTGAGAAAGAACGGCACTCCTGCCAGAAAGCCGATGAAACCAAGCATCACCCAAGGCGGTAAATGATAATAAACTCCGGCGATACCCATACTTAGGGTAATAAATCCCCATAATAACGGTCGCTTCATTTAAATAACCTTAAAGGGTCCCTTATTACCAAGTACCGTTAATTTCATTTTCAATACTCCTAACAATTTTATCTTAATTATACACCGATTATCTTCTTTTTAGTACGGGTAACCCTGTTTTTTTTAAGATATTTTGTTATAATATGAAAATAGATTAAAGACAATCCGAAAGAAGGGACAGCCAATGATTAATTTAACGACCAATCGTTTTTATGCCTCCGATGAAGTGAAGCTGACTTATTATGAAACACCCTGCCCTGCCAACCCAAAGGGTGTCGTTGTGATTGTTCATGGCATGGCCGAACATGCCAGACGCTATCATGAATTTATGGACTTTTTATATTGCCACTCCTACCTGGCTGTCATTCACGATCAGCGAGGGCATGGTCAAACTGGCATAGATTCTGGCAATCCCGGTTTTTTTGACAGCGGTAATGGCTGGAAACGCGTTGTCGCAGATGTTAGAGAGATCTCCGGCATGCTTAAAGAGATCTACCCGGATCTACCCTTGTTTATCGTCGGACACAGCATGGGTTCAGTGGTAACCCGAACAGCTGTCATCGATCACGCCGAACTCTATGACGGGGCTGTTATTATTGGCACCACCATCGGCATCAACAGATTTATGCGTAAAACGGCCAGCCTTATCGCCCGCTGGGAGATCCGAAAAAAGGGTGAGAAAACACCTTCTAAACTGCTTTCTGATCTTTCCTTTGGCAGCTACAATAAAAAATTCAAACCCAACCGCACCGAATACGATTGGATTTCCATGAACAAAAACAATGTCGATGCCTATATCGAGGATCCTCTTTGTGGATTTACCTGCAGTGCCGGATTTTACCGCGATTTATTTTATGGTATTGACTACTCAGCAAAGGCGTCCAACCTTAAAAAAATCCCCAGCGATTTCCCCTTCCTTTTTTTAGCTGGTCGGGATGACCCTGTCGGGGGGATGGGCAAAGAAGTGGTTCATATCACCCGAAAATTAAAAAATGCTGGCGCTTTAGAGGTTAATCTCATTCTCTATCCACTGATGCGACATGAAATTCTTAATGAAGATAAACGAGATCTTGTCTATCGGGACGTACTACGATTTTTGAATGCCTAATAAACTATCTAAACAAAAAGGAGGTCCCTCGATGACCCATAAAGTATATGTCTTCGGGCACCGCAATCCAGATACCGATTCCATCTGTTCTGCCATTGCTTATGCCCACTTAAAACAAACCCTGGGACATCCCCAGGTCTTCCCAGCCCGATTGGGGCCGATCAATAAAGAAACCCAATTTGTTCTGGATACCTTTGGGGCAGATTTGCCCGAATTGATCAAAGATGTCAAGCCCCAGGTTTCCGATCTGGTTCTCACCGATTTTTCGATGGCCAATGAGAAGGACTCCGTTTCCAAAACGATGGGGCAGATCATCGATCATCCCGGCCGTTCCCTGCCAGTGGTCAGCGATGACAACAAACTGATCGGTATGGTTTCCCTGTCAGACATTATTCCAGCTTACACAGATGCTTTTTCAAAATCCCTGCTACGGGACAGCGAAACCCCGCTGAAAAACATTATTGAATTGCTAAACGCCCGTGTTTACGGATCAATCAAATCCGAATTGGTGCACGGGGATGTGTACACCATCACCGAAATAAAGGCGGGTCAAACCCTGGGAAGCGAGGACATTCTGGTCACCGTTGAGCAGGATATTTATCTAAACCGGGCTTTATCCACCGGTGCTGGCATCATTATTGTTTCAAACGCGTCTCCAGAGTTTGACATGCCAATTCCCAACGACTATCAGGGGACTATTCTAACCGTTGCCTTTGGTCCCTTTGAAGTTATCCGTCTTCTATGTCAGGGAATTCCGATAAAAAAATATTACCAGAAAAATAATCTGGAGTATTTTATGACCTATGAAACCATCGATGATGTCAAAAAGAATATTCTGACCTCTGATCATGATCGCTTCCCGGTAGTAGATGAAGACGGAAAGGTCATTTCAACCATTTCCCGGAGTAACCTGATTGACTTTAGCCGCAAGAAGGTTATTCTGGTAGACCACAATGAACGGAATCAATCCATTATTGGTGTCGAAGAAGCTGAGATCATTGAAGTCATCGACCACCATCGCGTGGCCGAAATACAAACCGCCACACCTCTCTATCTTCGCATTGAACCGGTTGGCTGTACAGCAACCATCGTTGCAAAAATGTACCATGAAAATAAAATCCCGATCCCTCGTGTGATGGCGGGTCTGATGCTCAGCGCCATTATCTCTGATACGCTACTGTTTAATTCACCCACCTGCACCAAAGAGGATCGGACAATCGCCCGGAAATTGGGTAAAATGCTTGCGATTGACGTTAAAAGCTACGGTGAAAAAATGCTCGTGGCCGGTAGTAATTTAAAAGAAATGCACCCTTTTGAAATCCTATCCACTGACCGGAAACTCTTTACCATGGGGTCCTATAAAATTGGGGTATCTCAAATTAACACTGGGGATTTCCGGGGAATATTTAATAAATTAGATGGGGTTTTACTGGAAATGAATAAATTGTGTGAGGAAGAACACCTGGATCTGACCCTTTTAATGGTCACCGACATTATCTTAGGAGGAACCGAGTTGATCATCGCTGGGGACGCTAAAAATCTTGCTCAGCTGGCGTTCGGTTTCCAACCCGGGGAATTCAGTAAATACATGAATGGCGTTTTTTCGAGAAAAAAACAGATCGTTCCGCCATTGATGAACGCCTCAGCTTATTAGTGCCAGTACTGAACAAACACTGGATAGGCACTGACTACAGATACTATGAAAATTGGTGATGATGATGCAAAACAATAAATTTAAAACTGGTAGCGCTTTTCGCCTTGGCAATTTTATCCTGGCTGCTGCCTTGATACCGCTTTTATTAACCGGATGTGTGGAAAAAGAACTGATTAACGATCCCACAACCGGTGCAATTATGCCTACTAAAAATTTAGAAACCCTGATCGACGGCCAGTATACAGCCACAACAAGCTACTATGATGGTAGAGGTTACGCTCAACAATTAAATATTTTCATCAAGAACGGCCTCATTACCAAGGTGAATTTTCAAGAAATTGATCGAAGTAAAACTGATCGCTTGACTGTGGATGGCCCCGATAAAACCTGGCCAAATTTAGTTGTAACGAATTTAAGTAGCCTTTATCTCCGGCTTTATAACGAACTGATATCTTCTCAAAACCCTGATGAAATAGATGCTATCTCTGGGGCGACCCAAACATCTGAACGCTATGTAAAATTGGCAAAGAAAATTTTTGCTCAAGCTAAAAAAGGTGATCAAGAACCAATAAAAATTGATACCCTTGATACCTACACGATCATCACCCCACCCGATCACGATGGCTATCAAGGAGTCCTGGAAGCCACTTTTAATGGTTCAACTCTGACTGCTCTTAATTACGATGAAATTATAACCGAAGACGGAAAATCAAAACGCAAATCAACTGATTCTCCGGAAAACGCAGATTTCAATGCTTTATTTGACACAATAACTCAAACGGCAGTCAATAATCAATCCCTGGAATCAGCATTTCCTGCCAATGATGCAATCCATGAGAAAGCCAAATACGAGGAGTGTCTGCGACTACTAAGAGAAGCGAGATCGCCCTTTTGATGCCTTACCAATTTAAATTTTATTACTTAAATTCAACTGAAATTCTTGACAAATGTTAAAGCTGTGTTATAATAAAGCAATGGCCAGTGCATTTATGCCAACAATTCTAAGCTGAAAGAAGGTGAAAATAATGGAAAATAATACTTTTGGTACTCGATTAAAGGCGTTGCGAATTTCTAAACGACTTACTCAGGAAAATTTTGCCAATCTTTTCTATCTTAACAAAAGCTCTATCTCTAAATATGAAAAAGATAAGAATTTACCGGAAAACCAATTACTGATTAAGATCGCTGATTTTTTTGAAGTTTCTGTTGACTATTTATTATGCAGAACCGACCAGCCAAAACTTTTACCAAGCAATCCCAAACCGATGACCTGTGAAGAATTTTTAAAATCTTACGTGTTTTCCAACGAAGAAGTCGATTCTTTTTCTTCTTACTTCTCTTTCCCTGAAAGCTACAAGCAGGAAGTTCTTGATTTTATTAATTTTAAGAGTTCCAGCGGGAAGTAATTAAAAACGATGAAAATTATGTTTACATAGCTTGTTATAAATAAAAGAAACACGGATTCCGTGTTTCTTTTTTAGTTATTTTTTTATTTCACGCAAAAATATAAAGAGTCTGATTGTCAATCAAACTCTTACTATTCTTAGCTCGTCTTTACTCGCCCAGCAGATAGGTTAAGGTAAACAAACTATCTGTAATATTTACATTTTCGACAACAACATCACTGGGGACATCCAAATCCAATGGACTAAAATTAAGAATCCCTTTCACCCCTAATTCGGTTACCTGAGTCGCCACCTTCTGGCCCACCTCCCGGGGTACGCACAAAATAGCAATATCGATTTCATTGGACTTTACAAAAGCATCAAGTTCTTCCATATGTTTTACAACAACACTACCAACGACAGTCCCAACCATGAGTGGATCAACATCAAAGACGCCCTTTAGGATGACACCTTCCCGCCTGAAGCGTTCATAATTGGCTATGGCATGACCCATATTTCCAGCACCGATAATAATGCAGTTATATTCACTATCAAGACCAAGAATCTCCTTGATCGCTTCCTTTAATTCTCCCACGTTATAGCCATAACCTTGCTGACCATAACCTCCGAAGGAATTTAAATCCTGCCTGATTTGAGAAGCTGTCAGTCCCATTAAACTTGCTAGTTCTCGGGATGATATTTTTTCAATATCATTGAGCTGTAAATCACTTAAATATTGGTAATACTTTGGCAACCGTTTAACAACGGTCATAGAAACTTTTTTTGAGAAGCGATGCATGATAACTTCTCCTTTCTTTCGGATAATGATTAATTATATCAATATGTATCAATTACGTCAAATTATTCATTTTAATTTGTGGATTTTTTTGATAGAATAGTAAAAGTGAACCTAAAATAACTGAACTAAAACGAAAACAGGTGAAATAATGTTAATCAATATAGAAAATTTGCATTTTAGTTATGGCATCCATGAAATTTTTAATAAACTCAATCTTTCCATTAACGAAAAAAAGCAAATCGGTCTGGTCGGCCGAAATGGCACCGGGAAATCAACCCTCTTAAAACTGATTACCGGAGAATTGATTCCTGACACCGGGCGAATCAGTATAAAAAACGGACTATCGATCAGCTATTTATCCCAGGAATCCAATGTCGCCGAAAATACCACGCTGCTTGAGATGCTTACCGATGTTTTTAAACCGCTGATCGAGATGGAAAAGCGAATCAAACAGATCGGTGATGCCATTACGCGCGCTTCTGGTGAGGATCAGGAAAAACTGATGCTGGAGTTTGGGGAGCTTCAGGAAAGCTTTGCCAAAAATCATGGCTACGAATACCCCAGTCGCATTCGCGGGGTTATCAATGGCCTGGGCTTTAAGGCAGAAGACCAGAACAAAGCCTTCTCAATGCTCAGCGGCGGTGAAAAAACGCGGGCTACTCTGGGTCAGATTCTGCTTCAGGAACCGCAACTGCTCTTACTCGACGAACCGACCAACTACTTAGACATCGATGCGCTGCAATGGCTGGAACAATACCTGAAGAATTACCCCGGAACCTTTATCATCGTGTCCCATGACCGCTATTTCATTGACAAGGTATGTACCTCCATTATCGAAGTGACGCAGAAAAATGTTAAGGAATATCATGGCAATTACACCCAATACGCCGTTAAAAAACGTCAGGATCTGATGGAACAAAACCACCAATATCAGCAACAAATGAAAGAAATCAAACACCAGCAGGAAGTCATTGATCGGTTTCGGGCCTATAACTCCATTAAAAGCTCTAAACGGGCTTCCAGCCGGGAAAAAGCCTTAAACAAAATTGAGCTACTCGATAAAGTCGAAACTACTCATAACAGCCATTTTAGCTTTATTCCCCGGGTTAAAAGTGGCAATGATATTTTAGCGGTAACCGGGCTTAAAAAATCCTTTGATAATCGTCTGCTTTTTCAAAATATGAATTTCGAAATTCATCGCGGCGACAAAATCGGTATTATCGGACCCAATGGCGCTGGTAAAACGACCCTCTTTCGCATCTTGCAAGAAAAACTGGCCGCTGATGCTGGTGAAATTCGCCGGGGTCAAAAAGTTCATATCGGCTATTTCGATCAGGAGCATCAGGATCTAAAAAAATTCTACAACGAAAATCTTTTAGAAGCGCTGTGGGATGTTGATTCAAAATTGACTGAAGGCGAACTGCGAAATATCCTGGCAGCCTTTTTATTTGTGGGTGACGAGGTCTTCAAACCAATCAACACCCTATCCGGCGGTGAAAAGGCACGATTGCTACTGGCCCGTCTGATGATCTCCCAATCGAACTTCCTGCTGATGGATGAGCCCACCAATCATATCGACATGGATACCAAGGAAATTCTTGAAAGTGCCTTGAGCCAATATGAAGGAACCCTACTATTTATCTCGCATGATCGATATTTTCTTAACCGGATCTCAACACAGATCTACCAATTTTCTGCCGATGGTATGGAAATCCATCTGGGTAACTATGACGACTATGTAAAACATAAGACCGATGCTTCCGAACGGGAAGCGGTTCTTGCGGCTGAAAACAAAACCGTTCCAACTAAAACACAACAGAAAACGGATCGCAAGAAACAAAAAGAAGAAGAAGCCAGAATGCGGCTCTTAAAGAAAAAAGTTAAAGAAATCGAAGAAGACATTCTAACAACGGAACAAAAAATCGAGTCCATTGAAGCCGCGATGTGTGCCCCGGATTTCTACGATAACCTCACCCTGGCAGCAGAAATCAATCTCACCTATGAAGCGCATAAGCAACAGCTGTCTGAACTGACTGATTCCTGGGAGATCGCCCTGATGGCTCTGGAAAACGAGTAAACTTTAATGCACAACTGTGATTTTGTAAAATACTTTAAAAAATTTTGGAGGAAACAATGAAACTAACAACGAATGAAAAAAGAGTCTTAAATACCCTGTTTAAAGATGTGAAAGGCACCACCAGAAATACTATGCTGATTGCCCTGTACGCCGCTAAACCAACTGATGACGAATCCCCGGATGCCCAAGCAATGATCACCCTGCTTAACGGTCTGATTGTCAAACTGGCTGAATTGGAACAACCAGAAATGGAAGTACTTTTTGCTGGTATCCCCTACGAAGTTGACTAAACGGTTCTAAATCCTTAAAAATAAAAGGCAGCCTCGAATGAGACTGCCTTTTATTTTATTTAAATCGATTAATCGTAATGATGTAGCCTTAAGGCTTACATCATTGGCATTCCGCCCATACCGCCTGGCATTCCGCCCATACCGGCATCTTCGCTAGGAAGATCGGCAACTGCTACTTCAGTCGTTAAGAACATTGCCGAAACACTGGCTGCGTTTTGAATCGCAGAACGGGTTACCTTGGTTGGGTCAATGATTCCAGCCTGGAACATATCAACAAACTCACCTTTAGCAGCGTCATAACCAACGCCAACTTTTTTACCAGCCATTTGCGAAACAATAACAGAGCCTTCAAGACCAGCATTATCAGCAATTTGACGCATTGGTTCTTCGATGGCCCGACGGATAATGTAAGCGCCAGTTTTTTCGTCGCCTTCGAGGGTTTCAATTAAAGCATCAACTTTTGGAATCGCATTGATATAAGCAGTACCACCACCAGATACAACGCCTTCTTCAACCGCTGCTCGAGTCGCATTCAAGGCGTCTTCAATTCGATATTTGATTTCTTTAAGTTCAGTTTCGGTGGCTGCACCAACCTGAATAACCGCTACGCCACCAGATAATTTAGCCAAACGTTCCTGTAATTTCTCTTTATCATATTCTGAAGAAGTTTCTGGAATCTGCGCTTTGATCTGACGAATTCGTTCGGCAACCGCGTCTTTGTTTCCGCTACCTTCAACAATAATAGTATCTTCTTTATCAACTTTAACCTGACGGGCACGACCTAATTGTTCGATGGTGGTAGTTTTAAGTTCCAGACCTAGTTCATCCGAAATAACTTCGCCACCCGTTAATGCCGCAATATCAGCCAACATTGCTTTACGTCGGTCGCCAAAGCCGGGTGCTTTTACAGCGACACAGTTAAAGGTTCCTCGTAATTTATTAACAACCAATGTTGCTAATGCTTCGCCTTCGACATCTTCCGCAATAATTAACAGTTTGCTGCCAGATTGAACGATTTGTTCCAGAATCGGTAAAATTTCTTGAATATTTGTAATTTTTTTATCTGTGATTAAGATATATGGATTATCAAGGATGGCAACCATTTTTTCGGTATCCGTTGCCATGTAGGCTGATAAGTAACCACGGTCAAATTGCATCCCTTCGGTAAATTCCAGTTCAGTACCCATGCCTTTGCCTTCTTCAACTGTGATAACACCGTCATCACCAACTTTATCCATGGCTTCGGAAATCAGTTTACCAATTTCAGCATCAGCTGCCGAAATGGATGCAACCTGAGCGATTGCTTCTTTGCTTTCGATTTTTTTGCTGTTTGCTTTTAATTCTTCAACAACAGCCACAACTGCTTTTTCAATTCCTTTTTTGAGGACCATTGGATTTGCACCGGCAACAACATTACGGTTACCTTCTCGGACAATTGCCTGAGCCAATAAGGTGGCTGTGGTTGTTCCATCACCAGCAACGTCATTCGTTTTGGTAGCGACTTCTTTAACCAGCTGAGCACCCATGTTTTCAAAGGCATCTTCCAGTTCAATTTCTTTGGCAATGGTTACCCCATCATTGGTGATGGTTGGTGAACCATATGATTTTGCTAAAATAACATTTCTTCCTTTTGGTCCTAATGTTACCTTAACGGTGTTTGCTAATTTGTCTACACCAGCGATCAGTGATTCTCTGGCATCTTCACGAAACTTTATTTCTTTAGCCATATTATTTTCCTCCTGTTTTTCTAAATTTTATTATTCTACGATTGCTAAAATATCAGCTTGACGGATGATTAAAAACTCTTCATCGCCAATTTTCACTTCATTACCGGAGTATTTGGAATAGATAACTTCATCATCTACCTTAACATCCAATGGCACTTTTTTACCATCAATAATTTCTCCAGTTCCAACTGCAACTACCTTACCCTGCTGTGGTTTTTCCTGGGCAGATCCTGGTAAAACAATTCCACCTAAAGTTTTTACTTCTTCAGCTTTAACTTTAATAACTACTTTGTCACCTAAAGGTCTTAAACTCATTTTTTCCTCCATTTGATTATATTGGGTACCTTGTACCTTTTTTTCTTTTATTAGCACTCATTCATCCTGAGTGCTAATAGTATTTTAAATGATTTGCAGATTGATTGCAAGTGTTTTTTCCCTTTTTGTTGATCTTAATTTTTTTTAAGATTGTTTTAATTTTTAAAGAGGATACAGTTCTCTTTATATAAATGCGTTTACCCTTTTAACTTAAGCATTCTTCCCTGACTCGTTTCATTACCGGGTACCAATTTTCAAACCTGGAATGCCATTAAGACTCAGGTCACTTTCTTCCCCATTGATATAATTATAATAAGCCATCGAACCGATCATGGCGGCATTATCGGTGCAGAGAATGGGATCAGGATAGAACAGGGTCATGCCTGCTGCTGCTACTGCCTGCCCCATCATTTCACGCAATAGCGAATTGCAGGATACCCCTCCGGCCATACAGATGGTCTTCATGCCAATGCTTTTGGCGCAGGCGATGGTTTTGCTCACTAACACCTCGATAACAGCCGTCTGGAAAGAAGCCGCCACATCATTGGGATTGATCGCTTCGGTTTTCATTTTTTTGCCATTGAGATAATTAAGCACCGCTGATTTTAAGCCACTAAAGCTAAAATCATACTGGGTTTTATCGAGCATCACCCGCGGAAAAGGGATCGCGTCGGGGTTGCCATTTTTTGCCGCCGCATCAATGGCCGGACCGCCAGGATATCCCAGCCCCAAAACTCGGGAAATTTTATCAAAGGCTTCCCCGGCGGCATCATCAATGGTTCGTCCCAAAACCTTAAAGGTCTGGTAATCTTCCACTAATACCAGATGACTGTGACCACCAGATACTACCAATGTCAGAAAGGGCGGTGTAAGCTCTGGATACTGCAGAAAATTAGCCGCAATGTGACCTTCGATATGGTGTACGCCAATCAGCGGTTTTCCCAGACTGTAAGCCATCGCTTTTGCCGTTGAGAGACCAATTAGCAGTGCCCCCACCAAACCTGGACCGTTGGTCACGGCAATGGCATCCATCTCAGCCAGGGTCAGCCGGCTTTCTTCCAGAGCTTCATCGATGATATAAGGCAGTTTGGTCACGTGATTGCGAGAAGCAATCTCCGGCACTACGCCCCCATATTTTTGATGAATATCAATTTGGGAATAAATCCGATTGGTCAGTATTTTTCGACCATCTTCTACAATGGCCACAGATGTTTCGTCACAGGATGTCTCAATGCTAAGAATTTTCATGTTTACCTCGATTAAATTTACAATTTATTTGTTCGTGTTTGTTTAAATAACGCCAGCCCCGTTGTGAGGGTCGTCAGCCCCAGAGGTACCAGGATGTAGGCGACCATTCGACCGATCATGGTAAAGAAAAAAGGCTCGGGTACAATCCAGATGAGTCGGTCAGTTGATGGATCCATAATCCATAAGTCGTTCGAAAAAAACAACTGATGGAAAAGAATGAACGTGTCGCTAAAATTAAAAATAAAGCATGCGCCAATAATCAGAAAGATCACCATAAAAATGGTCGATCCATAAAATAAAGCCTTGAGTATGGCCTTCTTGTTGTATTTTAAAAGAATCACAAAGGCTATCAGTGCCAGACTCATCGCCGCGTTTCGAAGGCCAAGAAAGAATAACAGCAGATCTCTGACATCATCCATATGGGTGATTTCTTTCTCGTTGAAAACAGACACATAATCCACTACGTTTTTGGCATTTTCCGGAGCCAAACGGGCTTTGATGTCAAAATCCTGCCGGTTTCCCTTTAAGTAGCTGATCATTTCAGTGACCACCAACTCCATATCCGGGGGATAAACACCAGTGTTTTTAGTGACCTGATTCTTTTCCATCTGGTCCATATAAAACGCTTTGTCAAAGACTGCCACTTCAATGCCGCTGATAAAAATTATTACTGGAAACAAAATTCCCAGCAACACCGAAAATATTTTAATGCTTTTATTCAAGTCCATACCTCCACATGATGATTGCGTCCATTCCCAGGCCATAGTAATCTTTACGTCGACCCTCCCGGGTAAACTTATTTTTTAAATAAAAATTAAGGGCCGGCTGATTATCCCCTCTTACTTCCAGGGTCATTCCCACACAGCCTTTCTCTTGTGCCAGAGCAAGCATCGCATTCATAATGCTTTGCCCAACCCCGATCTGTCGATAAGCTTCAAGCACCGCAATATTAGTTATGTGCGCTTCGTCAATTACCTGCCAAAAACCGCCAAACCCTATAATTTCGCCGTCCGCTTCGGCCACAATATAATTCGAGAGACAGTTTTTTATTTCGGCATGATAGGAATCCTGGGTCCAATTATGTAAAAAACAAGCCTGATCCACCTTAAAAACCCCAGGGACATCCTGGGACCTCATTAAACGATAGCGGACCATCATTTTTTATGCTCTTCGGCGTAGGAAGGCCGGATGTAAAAGGGTTCCACTTCCAGATAATGGCTGGTTTCGCCTTTTAATGCTCGCTCCAAGACCAGGGCACCCGCTGATGACGCCCGATTCATGTTGAGATAATTAGGTACCAGCCGGGCGGTTGGAAGGGCTTCTTGCAGGATTTGTGAAAACCGCGGTAAGCCATCACCCAAAAAATAGATGGTCTCATTTCTCGCTTTTAAAAAAGCAATGAGATCATCAATTTCAATCACTGCATCGGCCATATCCCGAACCAGCTGGTCGTCCTCAAAATGGAAAACCCCGGTATAGGTCTGGTTTCTCTGGGCATCCAGGAGCGGACAAATCAGACCCTTGGCAAAGGGAATATTCATCGCCAGGGCTTCCAGGGTGGACACCCCGACCACCGGTTTATTGAGGGCCTGGGCAAATCCCTTAACAGTAGCCATGCCAATACGCAGCCCGGTAAAAGAACCCGGACCGGAAACAATGCCGAAAACATCAATATCCGCTATGGAAAGCCCCCCATCACTGAGCAAATGATCAATGGCAATCATCAGTTTCTCCGAGTGTTTTTTTTGATGATTAATAATCATTTCGCCAACTAATTTTTCTTCATTTAATATGGCAACCGATGCCACAATGGTCGATGTATCAATGGTGAGTGTATTCATTTTTTATCTTTCCTTCTCAAATTATATTATCATTAAACTTTTGAAAATCCTTCTATTTTACAAAGAGAAGGTACCGATCATCACTTATTAGTGATCGGTACGCTTTCTCATTAAATTTCTTTATTTCTTTTTAAGCTTTGCGAGTGCAGTCAACTCTTTATCAATTTGTTTTAGTTTTTCGTCGGAGAAAAACTCGTCGGGAAGTAATTTCTGAGCCTTATCAAAACAGATCCCCATTTTGATGGCCATCTGCAGATAGTCACTTTCAAAAGTTTCATCGCCAAAATAATTTCTTAAAATCTTCATGACATCGTCATCGTCGACCAGCTCCCGTACTTTAGAGTGGATGCCGAGGTACTCTTCATCATGGCCGCCAAACAGACTTTTGAAAAAGCCCTTTTTCTTTTCAGTGCAATTAACCAATTTTTCAAAGGTAATCCCCACCAAGGGCTGATCTGAATTGACCAGTTCAATAATCTTATCAATACACTCCTCAGTAAATATCCCATTAGAAAACTCGACTAACTTACGCAACGGGGTGTTGGCTAACATGGTCATAAAAAAATCATCTTCTCTATTATGGTCATTTCCCATAATCTCTTCAAAACCAGACAGCAATAGTTTTAGAATGGTTTGTCCCCGATCCGTTTTTTCGAAATCACTGAGATAGGATAACGGGTTAATGGGATGGATCAGATCTTTGGTAATCTGAACCGAATAAACAATTGGTAAGTCCCGACTGGATGACCCGATATAGATCTGGTGACTGCCTGACTCATGTTCCCAGGATTTGGTGGTGGGATTGTAGTAAGTAAAGTCACTGAGTCCCAGCTCAAAGCTTATCTCAGCCGAACGCCCTCCGGGGATAAAGACTTTCTTAAATCCACGGAGTTCCCGAATTGGACGAAGGATGGCCGTATCGGATTTTCCAGTATAAAGTTGTATGATCTCTTTGCCGTTCATCACGCCGGTATTGGTGACCTGACATTTAACCATGACCGTTTTTTCGGCATCGATTGTCAGCTCGGATTCTTCGATCAGTTGATAGTCAAAATGGCTATAGCTAAGCCCAAATCCAAAGGGAAAACGAACCTTCTTTTTCGTAAAGTCGTAATAGCGGTACCCCACAAAAATACTCTCACCGTACACCACCTCATCGTGGATACCGGGAAAATTAATGTAAGCCGGGGTATCCTCCAAACGCATGGGAATGGTTTCTGCTAGTTTGCCACAAAAATTATTTTCTCCAACTAAGAGTTTAGCAATCGCATCACCGCCACCCTGACCGCCTAAAAACATCTCAATGATGGCCTTGGGTTGGTGTTCCCAACTCATATCCACAATGCCACCATTTTGAACAATTACTACTGTTTTAGGCTGAACCTTGCAGATCGCACCAATCAGATCAAGCTGTTTTTGAGGCAGCTTCAAGTGAGTACGGTCATAACCTTCTGACTCATCGTGATCCGGCAAGCCAACAAATAACAGGGCCATTTCCGAATTTTTTGCCACCTCCACCGCCTGCGCGGCCAGATGCTTTTGTTCTGCCACCTCATCATGGATATAACCCTGATGAGGAAATAATTGAATTTCATCTTTTACCAGTTTTTTAAGGTGTTCGTAAGGCGAATCGATATGATAAGGATTGATTTTCGAACTGCCACTACCTTGATACCGAGGATCAAATGCCATACTACCGATAATCGCCAGTTTCTTTATCTTAGTCCCGTCAATCGGCAGAATGTGATCCTCGTTCTTTAGTAACACGATGCTCTCAACTGCCGCTAACTGGGCAATTTTATGGTGGCCTTGAGGTTCAATTTCTGTCGGTGTGGCATAGTTCCTGCGATTTTCCTGAGCCAAAAACGAAAACCGAATCAACCGTTCCACCATTTCATTTAAAACCGTAATCTTAAGCTTGCCTTCTTTAACCCGATTAAATATTTTTTGGTTATTGACGCCACCATTACCAGGCATTTCCAGATCCAGTCCGGCGAACACGCCTCTGACCCGGTCATAGACAGCGCCCCAATCGGACATGACGATCCCTTCAAACCCCCACTCCTTCCTGAGCAGTTGGGTCAGAAAATAATTACTCTGAGAGACAAACTTGCCATTGATACTATTATAGGAACACATCACCGCCATTGGTTTACCTTCTTTTACGGCAATCTCAAAAGGTTTTAAGTAAATTTCCCGCAGCGCCCGAATATCAATTTTTTCATCCACCGTCATACGCCGGGTTTCCTGATTGTTGGCCAGAAAATGCTTGACCGTGGTTCCCACACCATGCTCCTTGGCTCCAATAATAAAACTTTTTCCCAAGCGACCAGACAATAACGGGTCTTCCGAAAAATACTCAAAGTTCCGACCGCAAAGAGGCGATCGTTTGATATTAATTCCTGGTCCTAGTATCAGATCGACACCCATTGCTCTGGCCTCCAGGGCGATGGTTCTGGCCACAAACTCAAGTAGCCCTTCATCCCAGGAACAGGCGGTAAGAACTGCTGGAGGAAAACAGGTAGCAGGTCTTCCCTGAGGTATTCCCAAGGTTCCCTCCGTTTCAACTACGCGCATACCATGGGGGCCATCAGCCATGAACACTGGCTCGATGCCGTACTTTGAGTAACTCATCGTTTCCCAGTCAGTTCGGCCCGAACAAAGCGAGACCATTTCTTCCAGACTCATATTTCTTCGTATTTTTTTAATTAATCCTTCATCCATAATTACAACATCTCCTTAATGGATTAACTAGATTTATTAACGTTATGCTTTCTTTTTACGCATTGCCAAAGATTTTTTAGCACAGGCATCAACCGCCGAAATGATGGCATCTCTAAAACCTTTAGCCTCCAGAACCCGAACGGCTTCAATGGTAGTTCCACCAGGCGTACAGATCTGATCTTTTAATTTTCCCGGATGCTCGCCGGACTCAAGAACCAGTTTAGCAGCACCATAAACTGCCTGAGCTGACAGCCGATAGGCCTGATCACGGGGGAAACCATGAAGTACTCCCCCATCAGCCATGGCCTCGATGAGCAGCATCGTATAAGCTGGTGCTGAGCTGGCAATCCCGGGGACCACATCCATCAGTTTTTCGCTAATGATTTCAGTCTTGCCAAAACTTTCAAAAATCGCGATAACATCCTGGATATCTTCTGGTGTCATGTGCCCATCCGGACAGAGGGTGGAATCGGATTCACCTACGAATGCCGGGGTGCTGGGCTGGGTTCTGATTACTTTTACATCCCGGCCCAAAAACTCCTTAATGTCTTCAAAACCAACGCCCACTGCAATAGAGATGATAATCACCGATGGTTTGATACTTCCGGCAATTTCCTCCAACACCTTAGAATACAAAAAAGGCTTCACTGCTAAAACCAGATAATCAGCTTGTTCCGCTACTGCCACATTGGATTTTTGAATGTTAACCCGATATTCTTTGGCTACCTGATCCCTTGCTTCAGAAGAGGGATCAAAGCATAAAATATTTTCCGGTAGAAACAATTCCCCTCTCACCAAACCACCAATCATGGCCTTTGCCATATTTCCGCAACCAATAAAACCAATTTTATTTTTCACTTTAACTCCTTATCATCTTATGCTAATGTACTGTTTGTAATCGACCGTTCGTTATCAAATCATTCTTTTACACACATCGACTGATCATAAACCGTTTTGCCGATTAATTTTTACATAATCTTTATACCCTCTATTTTAGACTTTAATTCAACCCAGTGCAAACCTAAAATAGAAAAACCCACTAATTCTTAAATTAATGGGTTGATCAGATAATTTTCGCTTATCTGTTTTTATAAATCTGCTTCGACAATTTCTTTGCTACCGTTATAGATCTTCGAGATGGTAAAGATGATCAATGCCACCCAAATAAATCCGAAACCAATGAGATCCACCATCGTGAAAACTTCTCCATAAAGAAATACCCCCAGAAACAGCATAATGGAAGGTGTGATATATTGAAAAAAGCCCAGTAGTGAAAAAGATATGTCCTGGACCCCTTTGGCATAAAGCAGTAGCGGAATCGCGGTAACAACCCCCGCCAAAACAGCCAATGCCGTCACCACCGGACTGCCAAGCGCTATCACACCTTGTCCCTGACTTTCAATATAAATCATCGCAACAAAGGCAAACGGTGCCACGACAGCCGTTTCCAGAATTAGTGAGACAATCGGGCTGGCATTAAGTTTCTTCTTAAAGACGCCATACAAGGCAAAGGTAAGTGCCAAAACGATGGCTACCACTGGAAATTTGCCGATTTTTAGGGTAATGAAGACAACTCCGACCAATGCGAGTAAGACTGACAGACTTTCCCATTTGTTAAAACGTTCCCCAAAGAATAGGGCACTGAATAATACCACTACCAGTGGGTTGATATAATAGCCCAGACTGGCATCAATGATAAAATTGGCATTCACAGCCCAGATATAGGTATACCAGTTAAGCGACACCATGATCCCACTGAGGATACAATAAATGAACCTTTTTCTATCTAATAGTACCGTTTTTATTTCTGGCCATTTTTTAATGATGGTAACAAAAATTACACAAAATATAAAAGACCAGAAAATACGCGAAGCCAGGATATAAAGCGGTGACACTTCTTTGAGTGCCTTCCAATAAATCGGGAGGATTCCCCATAAAACATATGCCATCATGGCGCTGATAATACTCTTTTGCATGGTAGCCCTCCATATAAATTCTAAGTTGAGTTATTTAATTTTAGCTAAATTTGGCAATATCGGTTCGATATTGGGCGCCTTCGAAGTGGATTTTGCCGATGTTGGCGTAGACGGTTTTTCTGGCTGCTTCACGGGTTTCGCCCAAGGCGGTGACACAGAGAACCCGGCCGCCATTGGTCTTAAGTTCACCGTTGACCAGTTTGGTACCAGCGTGGAAGACGACACAGTCTTTCACATCATCGATACCGGTGATGACCTGGCCTTTTTTGTAAGTGCCGGGGTAGCCGCCGGAGGCGATCACCACACAAACGGCTTCTTTGTGACTCCATTTGATCTCACAGTCAGCCAGCTTGCCATCGATAACGGCTTCCATGATGTCGACCAGATCAGATTCCATTCGCATCAGGACGCTTTGGGCTTCGGGGTCGCCGAAGCGGACATTGAATTCCAGAACCTTTGGCACACCGCTTTCGATCATCAGTCCGATAAACAGGATTCCTTTAAAGTTCATACCATCGGCAATAAAACCGCCAATAATCGGATCGAGAATTTCTGCTTTGATACGCTTATTTAAGGCTTCATCAGCAAACAGCACATTGGGAGAATAGGTTCCCATACCGCCGGTGTTCAGGCCTTCATCATTGTCATAAGCCCGTTTATAATCCTGAGCACTTTCCATCGGAACAATGGTTTTACCATCGACAAAACAAAGCATCGAGGCTTCCTGACCGGTTAGAAATTCTTCGATAACCACCTTATTGCCAGCTTCTCCGAACTCTCGCTTTTTCATAATCATTTCCATGCCTTCTCGGGCAGCGGCTTCGTTTTCAGGGATCAGTACACCTTTGCCGGCGGCCAGGCCATCAGCCTTGATTACCATGGGATAACCGTAAACCCCTAAATCTTTGATGATTTCATCAAAATCGGTATATTCTTTATAGGCCGCAGTAGGAATTTTGTGACGGAATAAAAACTCCTTGGTAAAGGCTTTGCTACCCTCAAACTGGGCGCAATGCTTGTTGGGACCAAAGACTTTTAAGCCTTCAGCTTCAAACGCGTCAACCATCCCCATCACCAGGGGAACTTCAGGACCCACAACGGTGAGGTCAATCTGGTGTTCTTTGGCAAAAGCTAAACAGCCCGCAATATCTTCAACCGATAAATCGACACATTCGGCCAATTCTGCCATCCCGCCGTTACCCGGGGCGGCATATATTTTGTCAACCCGGGGACTTTGGGCAAGCTTCCATGTCAGAACATGCTCCCGGCCACCGGACCCAATCATTAGTACTTTCATCTGTCTCTCCTTGTTTCGCATTTGTTTTTCAAATCTTCGTGAAGAACGGGAAACGGGCGATCACGGATCACCCCTACAAAATGAATCAAAACCCTGTTTTGCTAAGAGTATTGTTCAATTCAAAATAATTCATGTTAACCCAAATTTTTTCTTCAGAATTGCTTTAGCACAAGGCGGAAATAGTTATGTCCGAAGGGAGCATATCTTACATACGTGACCAAGGACAAAACTATTTCCAACACAATGATTAAGCAATTCTGTGGTAAAAATTAGTGTTTGAAGTGGCGCATGCCGGTAAATACCATCGCAATGCCTGCCTCATCACAGGCTTTGATTGAATCCGCATCACGTCCCGCCCCACCGGGTTGAATAATGGCGATAATGCCAGCGGCAGCGGCAGCTTTGACACTGTCGTCAAAAGGGAAGAAGGCATCAGACGCCATCACTGCTCCTTTAACCTTTTCGCCGGCCTGACGGATGGCGTTTTCCAGAGCACCAACCCGATTGACCTGGCCCGGTCCGTTGGCGATCAGGCATTTATCTTTAGTCAGGCTGATGGCGTTGGATTTAGTGTTCTTAACCGCCTTCCAGGCAAACAGTAATTCATCCATTTCAGCTTCACTGGGCTTAAGTTTCGTGACCACTTTCAACTCATTATAAAGCTTGGTATCGCGTTCCTGTACCAGCAGTCCACCGATGACTTTTTTTACTTCATAGCTCGGTTCGTTGTACGTGATGTCAGAAAGCTCTAATAAACGCAGGTTTGGCTTCGCTGCCAAAACAGCCAACGCCTCTGGTGTAAATCCTGGAGCGACGATCACTTCCAGGAAGGTTTTAATCATTTCTTTGGCAGCGGCTTCGTCAATCAGACGATTAGAAGCGATAATGCCGCCAAAGATGGAAACCGGATCACTGTCATGGGCTTTTATATAGGCCACGGCAATTTCGTCATCGCTGGCAATACCACAAGGATTAGCATGCTTAACCGCGACAATCGTGGGTTCGTCCCCATATTCCTTTAAGATTTCCAGGGCCCCGTTGGTATCGTTGATATTATTGTAGGAAAGTTCTTTACCCTGGAGTTGTTTGGCTGCGGTAAGGGCGCCTTTAACGGGAACCACTTCACCATAGAAAGCAGCTTTCTGGTGCGGATTTTCGCCATAGCGCAGATCCTGAACCTTATTAAAGGTCATCGTAATGGTGTCTTGTAAGACTTCCGCGTTCACCCTTTTTCTTAAATAGTCGGCGATCATCGTGTCATAGTTGGCGGTTGTTTCAAACACTTTTAGAGCCAGGTTATAGCGAGTTTGATCGCTTGTTTTGCCGTTTGTTTTCAGCTCAGATAGCACCACAGCATAGTCTTCCGGATCCACAACTACCGTTACATCATTAAAGTTTTTGGCCGCCGAGCGCAACATCGTCGGTCCTCCAATATCAATATTTTCGACCGCATCGGAAAAGGCGACGCCTTCTTTTAAAATGGTGTTTTTAAATGGATAGAGGTTAATGACCAACAAATCAATGGGGGTAATGTCAAGATCTGCCATTTGCTTCTGGTGGTCTGGATTGTTGCGGATTCCCAAAATCCCACCGTGAATTTTAGGATGTAAGGTTTTGACCCGTCCGTCCAGACATTCCGGAAAGCCGGTTACCTCTGAAACATCGGTAATCGTTAGACCTGCTGCTCTCAGAGTTTTGGCAGTTCCCCCGGTGGATAGGATTTCCCATCCCATTGCTGTCAGTTTTGTTGCAAATTCGACAATCCCATGTTTATCCGATACACTTAATAAAGCTCTCATAGTATTCCTCCAAATTTATTACTTAACAAGTTCCCTACATTTATTTGATTGAATCAAAAATTTGATTCATGATTACTTTGACTCTTTAAATACTTAACGGTTCGGCCATCCACCGTCAATTGGTCAAGACAAAAAGCCTTCACCGCCTTTGGTAAAAGCTCGTGTTCAATTTTAAGGACTTTCTGCTGGATCGATTCAGGGGTATCATCATCCGCAACCATAACGGTTTCCTGAAAGATCACCGGACCGCCGTCGGCCACTTCGTTAACAAAGTGAACCGTTGCCCCGGTAACCTTGACGCCATAATCGAAGACGGCCTGATGAACATGCATCCCGTAAAAACCAGCCCCGCAAAAAGATGGAATTAGGGCCGGATGAATATTGATAATGGCGTTGGGATAAGCTTTCACAAAAACTGGGGTAATGATTTTCATATAGCCGGCCAGCACCACCAGATCGACGTTATAGCCACTTAAAATCTCGACAATTTTTTCATCAAAGGCTTCATTGCTGGGATAACCTTTGGGATTGATGGCCACTGCCGGAATCCCAGCGGCTTCCCCCCGTTCCAAACCAAAAGCCTGGCGGTTATTGGAAATCACCACCGCAATTACACCATATTTATGATGAATGGTATCAATCAAGGATTGAAAATTGGTCCCGCCGCCAGAAACCAGCACGCCGATTTTTTTTAAAGCTTTTACACACATAAGTTGATTTTTTCCTCTCCTTTAACGATGGAACCAAGAATAACCGGCTTTTCGCCCTTGGCTGTTAAACCGGACACAAAGGCTTCAACCTGATCAACTGGCAGAACTGCCACCAGACCAATTCCCATATTAAAGGTGGCATACATGCTTTCAGCGGGAATTTTTCCCGCTTCCTGGATAAATTTAAAAATCGGTAGGGTTTCGATCACGCTGGGGTCAACCTTAGCGCACAGTCCGTCAGGAATCATTCGGGGAATATTTTCATAGAACCCGCCACCAGTGATATGGCTCATGCCTTTGATTTTGCAGGGTTTGATCAGATCCGCTAACGCATTAACATAAATTCGGGTCGGTGTCAGCAGGGCTTCGCCCAGGGTCATGCCCAGATCGTCGACATAGGTATTGACATCCATGGACAGATCTTTAAATAAAACTTTTCGCACCAGCGAAAAACCGTTACTATGAACCCCGGAGGATGGCAGGCCTACCAGAACATCACCTTCAGCAATAGTTGCACCCGTGACAATATCATCTTTTTCAACGATGCCCACCGCAAAACCGGCCAGGTCATATTCATCGAGGCCGTACATATCCGGCATTTCCGCGGTTTCACCACCAATTAAAGCCATATTTCCCTGGATACAGCCTTCAGCAATCCCTTTAACAATGGTAGCGATTTTTTTTGGATAGTTTTTGCCGCAGGCAATGTAGTCCAAAAAGAACATCGGTTGGGCACCCTGACATAAGATATCATTAACACACATCGCGACGCAGTCAACGCCGATGGTATCATGGCGATCCATCATAAACGCCAGGCGCAGTTTGGTTCCAACTCCATCCGTACCCGAAACCAGGACCGGTTTCTGGTACCCTTCAGGTAATTCGAAAAGTCCGCCAAATCCCCCCAGGTGCGAAAGGACCTGATCATTAAAGGTCCGCTTGACATCGGCCTTCATCAATTTAACCGATTCGTAACCTGCTTCCACGTCGACTCCGGCCTGTCGATATGCATCTGTTTTCATCTGATTTTCTGACATGTTTCCTCCATCTATTTTATTACGTTCCATTAATTATTTTTACGATTTAGTCATTCGCATTTAAGATTGGCACTTCCATGGGGTATTCCCCATCAAAGCAGGCGCGGCAGAAGGTTGTCTTTCCACCGACTGACTCATTTAAACCATCCAGAGAAATATAGGCCAGCGAATCTGCACCTAAAATTTCTCTGATTTCTTCGACGGTTTTCTTGGCACCAATCAGGTATTTTCTCCGGGGGGTATCAATCCCAAAATGACAAGTATGCGCAACCGGCGGGCTAGTAACCCGGAAATGTACTTCTTTGGCACCGGCTTGTCTTAAAATTGCAACCAGTCGTTTGGAGGTTGTTCCCCGAACGATGGAGTCATCAATGATAATGACCCGTTTATCCTTAATGGTTTCTTTTAATGGGTTTAGCTTAATGCGCACCCCTTCTTCTCGAAGCTTCTGATTGGGCTGAATAAAGGTTCGGCCGATGTATTTATTCTTTATTAAACCAACGCCATAAGGAATACCGGATGCTTCCGCATAACCAATCGCGGCACCAATCCCTGAGTCCGGCACCCCGATGACGACATCAGCTTCAACCGGTGCCTCTTTAGCAAGAATTTCACCGGCTTTATGACGAGCCGCATAAACCGAGGTTTCATCCATCACCGAATCTGGTCGGGCAAAATAAATCAACTCAAAGATACAGGCTTTCTTTTTCACCCAGTTATTCTGTCCGTAACTGTTTAAACCATTTTCATCAATAACTACAATTTCACCAGGTTCAACGTCCCGAACCAATTCTGCCCCGATGGCATCCAAGGCACAGCTTTCCGAAGCCAAAAAATAATCTTCATCCTTTTTGCCAATGCAAAGAGGCCGTAAACCATAGGGATCACGGACGCCTACCAACTTATCGCCAACTGTAATAACCAGGGCATAAGCGCCCTTGATAATTTCTACCATCCGCTGAATCGCTTCAATCATCCCATGTCTAAGACCTCTAGCCAGGATATTTACCATTACCTCGGTATCAATGGTGGTTTGAAAAACAACCCCTGAGTCTTCCAGCATGTTTCGCAACGCGCTGTCATTGATGAGGTTGCCGTTGTGGGCTAAAGCAATTTGACCGACACTATGGTTGACCGTCAGTGGTTGAGCATTCATAACCCCATCTTCTCCTGAGGTGGAGTAACGGACGTGACCAATCCCAATATTTCCTTTAAGCTGTTTTAGGACGTTGCCTTTAAAAGCATCACTGACTAAACCCGTCTCTTTATGGGTTGAGATCTTACCTTCTTTGTTAACCGATATACCGGCGCTTTCCTGACCTCGATGTTGAAGCGCGTAAAGTCCATAATAGATATAGGAAGAACAGTTATTCTCTTTGGATTTGAGATAGGCCCCCATTATTCCACATTCATCGCGAAACTTGTCATTTATCATTGGTGTGTTGTACCCTCCAGGTATTAGATTTTAATTTTCCTGATGTCTTAATTTTTTAGGTGAGTTGTGATTGTTTTTAAGCCTGAACGCGTTTAAGCATCTCTTCATAGGCTTCTTCAATATGGCCAAGGTTTCGTCTGAAACGGTCTTTATCCAGTTTTTCATTTGTTTCCACATCCCAAAAGCGACAGGTGTCCGGTGAGATTTCGTCTGCTAAAACGATTTGTCCATCATTGGTTTTACCAAACTCGATTTTGAAGTCCACCAGATTAATCCCTTTTCCCAGGAAATAAGCTTTTAAAATATCGTTAATTTTAAAGGTCATTTCGCGGATCACTTCAATTTCTTCGGCGGTAGCTAATTCCATGGCGATCGCGTGATAATCATTGATGACGGGGTCGCCAAAATCATCGTTTTTATAACAGAATTCAAAAATTGGTGACTTTAGTTTCAAGCCTTCTTCCAGACCGAGGCGTTTGCAAATAGAACCGGCGGCGGTGTTTCGGATAATCACTTCCAACGGGAAAATCGTAACTGCTTTAACCAATTGTTCCTTTTCCGAAAGAACTTTGATAAAATGAGTCGGAATGCCCTTTTCTTCGAGCATCGTGAAAATAACGCCGGTCATCTTATTGTTAATAACGCCTTTACCGCCGATACTCCCCTTTTTTTCGCCGTTGAACGCTGTAGCATCATCTTTATACTCAATGATAAATTCATCGGGACGATCGGTTTTGTATACTTTTTTTGCCTTACCTTCATATAATTGTTCTAACTTTTCCATCTTAATCTCCTTAAAAATTGATTTGAATCAAGGGTGTATGTTTCAAATTTTTATAGAATCTCCTGAACTTTTTCATTTTTAGCGACAACTTCATCATTTAACTGAATTTTAAAGGTCTTTATTTTCTCCCGAATCTCCGGATACTTGATTGATAGCATCTGGGCTGCCAAAATCCCGGCATTTTCAGCACCATTAACCGCAACGGTCGCAACCGGTACGCCTGATGGCATCTGGACAATCGATAAAAGCGAATCCAGTCCTCCCTGAAAAGAAGTTTGAATGGGAATACCGATGACTGGCAGTGGTGTGATCCCGGCGATGACTCCTGGCAGGTGCGCAGCTTTCCCGGCCGCTGCAATAAACAACTCAATACCCCGGGCTTCAGCTGTCGTTGCGTATTCGAAAATTTTGTGCGGATTCCGGTGGGCCGAAATAACCTGAACATCATATTCAACACCAAATTTTTCCAATGCGATCAGACATTTTTTGACGATGTCAAAATCCGAATCACTTCCCATAATAACAGCGACTTTTGGTTTACTCATTCTTAAATTCTCCTTATGGTTTGAAACTATTTCTTATTAATAAACATCCGCACTTATTTAAAATAATTAACGCCCGCTTTAAAGATCTGCTGATCCATATTTCCAGGTATGTTTTTATAAAGATTCTTGCCGATCCGTTCAGAGTGACCCATTTTTCCAAGCACCCGTCCGTCCCGGCTAGTAATACCTTCGACTGCATAAACTGAACCGTTCGGATTAAAACACCCCGAAAGGGTGGCTTCACCCTCAAAATCCACATATTGGGTAGCAATCTGACCATTTTCGATAAGGGTTCTTAACACCGCATCATTAGCCACGAATCGGCCTTCCCCATGAGACATGGGCATGCGATGGATGTCTCCCACCTTGGTGTTGGCAAGCCATGGTGACAAATTGGAACTGATTCGGGTCATCGGGATGGTCGAAACATGACGACCAATCGTATTAAAGGTTAAGGTTGGCATCTCCGCGGTAATCGGACAGATTTCACCAGTGGGTACCAGCCCTAACTTGATTAGCGCCTGGAAGCCGTTACAGATTCCCAGAACCAAACCGTCCCGGTTATTGAGTAAATCCATGACAGCATCCATCATTTTCGGATTTCTGAAAACCGCAGCAATAAATTTACCAGAACCGTTGGGTTGATCCCCGGCACTAAATCCGCCAGGAATCATAATTATCTGGGAGGCTCTGATATGCGCTGCCATTTCATCAATGGAGTGGGTTATATCCTGAGCCGACTGATTTTTAAAAATGGTGGTGACCGGTTTTGCGCCAGCGTTTTCAAAGGCTTTTACCGAATCATATTCGCAGTTAGTTCCCGGAAAAACCGGAATAAACACCTGCGGTTTTGGCTGCTTTTCTTTCCTGTAAACAAAAGGTTTGGCATTAAAACTTAAGGTTTTTACTGCTCCAGTGGTTTCCACTTTTTCCGGGTACACCGATCGCAACGGTGCTTCCCAGACTTCAACGAGTTCACTAATCGCGATCGCATCACGGCCATAAACAATTTCTCCGCCACCATTTGTTTTTCCGATCGGGGTTGATCCTTCCAGTATCTCAAAGCTTTCGACTAAAATACTGCCATACAGGGATTTAAACAAAAAGGCTGGATCGATCCGGTCATTAAGGGTAACTCCAACACTATTTCCGAAAGCCATTTTTGTGATCGCTTCTACCAGGCCACCACAACCAATGGTTTTTGCACTTAAGATTTTACCTTCCTGATTGGCTTTGATGATGATATCATAAACGGCTTTAACCACCGTTAATTCCGGCACCCCATTTTCATCCACCGGTAGTACGAATAATTGGATTAATGATTCGGTGGACTTGAGTTCGCTGGTTATCACCGTATCGACATGGGCTGTCGCCACCGCAAAGGAAATCAGGGTTGGCGGAACGGTCAGTTCACCAAAGGTACCCGACATACTATCCTTACCGCCGATAGCCGGTGTTCCCATCGCCGTCTGGACTTGATGGGCACCTAAAAGGGCTGCAAAAGGTCGGCCCCATTTAAGTGGTTCTTGACCCAATCGTTCAAAATATTCCTGGAAACTGAGGCGGGCTTTTTTGTAATCCCCACCGATGGCGACCAGTTTAGATAGAGATTCAAGAACCCCCATCATCCCGCCTAAAAAAGGACTGCTTTTGGCAATGGCCGGATTATAGCCAAAAGTCATCATGCTGCAGGTGGTGGTATCGCCATGAATCATCGGGATCTTAGCCACCATACCATCCATTGGTGAGAGTGCGTTTTTGCCACCATAGGGCATGACCACAGTACCGGCACCAATGGTCGCGTCAAACATTTCCACCATGCCCCGCTGGCTGGCTACATTCAGATCTTTTAAAGTTTCTGTGATCTTATTGATAAAATTAAAGTTTTCATCTTTTTTAGGATCTTGATCCGCTGTTTTTTTATCACTTTTTATTTCCATCGGCGGTTCAATCACTACATCAATAAATTGCGGCGCACCATTGGTTTCAAGAAATGCGCGGGAGATATTTAAAACCTCTGTGCCCCGCCATTTCATGATCAGGCGACCGGAATCAGTAACCGTGGCAACCGGGGTAATCTCAAGATTTTCAGCGTTTCCCATGGTGATAAAAGCGTCCACATTCTTGGGATCAACCACCACGGCCATACGTTCCTGAGATTCAGAGATGGCCAGCTCGGTACCATCCAAACCTTCATATTTTTTTGGTACCTTGTCTAAATCAATTTCCAGGCTGTCCGCTAGTTCACCAATTGCTACCGATACACCACCGGCACCAAAATCGTTGCAACGCTTGATTAAATTGGCCAGTTCTTTTCTTCTAAACAACCGCTGGATTTTTCGTTCTTCGACCGGATTCCCTTTTTGAACCTCTGCACCGCTTTCTAAAATGGATTCTTCCGTGTGAACCTTGGATGAACCAGTAGCGCCGCCGCAGCCATCCCGACCGGTTCGTCCACCGACTAACAACACCACATCGCCTGGAGTGGGACGTTCGCGGATGACATTTTCTTTGGGGGCTGCCGCAATCACGGCGCCGACTTCCATTCGCTTGGCCAGAAAACCGGGATCGTAAACTTCAGTAACCTGACCGGTTGCCAGGCCAATTTGATTCCCGTAGGAACTGTAGCCATGGGCGGCTTCAGTCGAAATTTTACGCTGCGGCAATTTGCCCGGGAGAGTATCTTCAATCGCGGCCCGAGGATCCCAAGCGCCAGTAACCCGCATCGCCTGATAAACGTAGCTTCGTCCTGAAAGAGGATCTCGGATGGCTCCACCCAAACAGGTGGCAGCACCCCCAAATGGTTCAATTTCGGTGGGATGATTATGCGTTTCATTTTTAAACATCAACAGCCATTCTTCATCGACACCATCATGATCGACGACCATGTTAATACTGCAGGCGTTGATTTCTTCTGACTCATCCAAATCTGGTATCCGTCCCTGTTTCTTTAGGGCTTTCGTCCCAATCACAGCCAGATCCATCAGGCTCATCGGTCGTTTAGTGTTTTCTCCGTATAGCGCTGTTCTGGCCTGACAGTAATCATCATAGGCCCGCTTCATCGCCTGTGAAATGGGATCATCTCCCAGAAACTGTACCTGTTTAATTTGAGTCAAAAAGGTTGTATGACGACAATGATCCGACCAATAGGTATCAATGACCTTTAATTCCGTAATGGTCGGGTTTCGTTTTTCATCTTTATTAAAATATTTTTGCACAAACAAGATATCCTCGGTCGTCATGGCGAATCCATTGTCCACCCGAAACGCTTCTAATTGATCTGCCTGCAGCGCAATAAAACCATCTAACGGCTTGATATCTGCTGGCTCTCGCACCTCATCAACCAAAGTGGCAAAAGGTTCCAGGCTGGCTTCCTGAGAATCCACCGGATTGATCATATAGCGCTTGATGCTATTCAGTTCATTTTGTGTCAATTCTCCTATAAGGACAACAATTTTAGCTACCTTAATCAGCGCCCGTTCCCCCGACACGATCTGAATACACTGAATCGCCGAATCACCATGTTGATCATATTGGCCAGGTAAATAGGAAATCCCAAAAATGTTCTCGTCGTCGTTAATCTGAAGGACTCCTTCAAAGACCTGATCGACATTGGGCTCGGATAAAATGGTATCAATAATCTGATTGAACAAACCATCTGTCACGCCTTCTACGTCATATCGGTATAAGATACGCATAGACTTAAGCTTCGAAATCTTTAAAATTCGTTGAAAGGTTTGTGTCAGCGATTTAGCTTCAACTTCAAACCGGTCTTTTTTTTCTACAAAAATTCGTTTTATCACAATTTTTCCACCTTTTTTAATGATAAACTTATTTTACTATTTCCGAACAATAATATCAAGATTTTTTAAAACGTTCGGATTATTTTTTTATTCTCCGCTATTTTCTCGTCTGCAACGATAGTTTTAAAGTTTTTCACGAGTATGATATAATACGAAGTATAATTGTTCAGAAAATGGGTAATATAGTTTTATCCAACCAACTAAAACTAAATAACGTTACACGAGAGGTAATAGTATGAAAATTTTCCATTTGCATCATAGCGGCTTTTTAATCCAATTAGAGGATAAAACCTTGATTTTTGATTGCTTTACTCATATTCCCACCAGTTTACTACGCAAAGGAATTCCTCATTTTTTCTTTGTGTCACACGGGCATGGTGACCACTACAACGTCGATATTTTTTCGACTAACCGAATCTATCACCCTACCTACATAATTAGTGATGACATTCCCAAGGCATCTACCCACAAAACCCATGCCATCGGTCCCTACCAGCATATGTCGTTGGGCGGGATGGACATCAAAACCTTTGGGTCTACTGACCAGGGCATCTCTTTTTATATTGCCACTAATTCCCACCGTATTTTTCATGCCGGGGACCTTAACTGGTGGGACTGGGACACCAGCGAAAAGCCAAACATCGATCCAATACAGGAAGAAAAAGACTTTAAGGCTGAACTGGAAAAAATGAAGAGCCTACCCATGGAATTTGCCTTTATTCCCGTTGACCCGCGTCTCGGCGATTCCTTCTACAAGGCCGGCCAATACTTTATTGAAACCTTCCATCCTAAGGTCATGATTCCCATGCATTTTCGGGATGAGTTTGGAATCATCAAACAGTTTAAAGCCAAAATCGGAAACACCGCAACTGTTATTCCTGAATTTAAAGAACGAAATGTAAGAATTAAAAACACTTGGTCTTTAGACAACTAAAAAATGAAGAACCCCTAATTCCAGAATCGGATCAGGGGTTCTCCTTATATCTCAAAACAGTTACTCTCAATAAGATAATTTCTTACTCCACGGAGCGAAGAATGGTTGGTCGCCTGGCTGATTTTGGGATAAACCGTTAGATGATCCATGCGATTTTCCACCTTATTCAGATTAAACCCTTCCGGCACCACCATAAACTTTCCGATTCCGGGTTCAATCGCCCTTTGGGGACAACCATAAATACAACGCATACAAATGACGCAGTTATTTCCGAAGATATGTTGACCGTCGATAATCTTAATATTATCACGCGGACACAGCTTTTCGCACCAACCGCAATCAACACAGTTTTCATTTACCTTAAGATGTTGACCAAAAATTCTTCCCCCGAAAACTTCGAAGTATCCCAATCTGGAAGCAAAACGGTCAATCCCATATGATGCCAAACGATGTCGCTGCCCTGATTTCAATTCCTCAACTACCCGGTCCACTATTACCGGTGTGGCATGAAGGATCATCGCACAAAGACTCTCATCAAAGCCGATCATAAAATTAGACGGCATAACCACCATTTTTTCGTAGATCACATCATAACCTTTTTTCTCAAGCTGCCTTATTGTCGCCCGGCGACACGCAGTGTTGGGGGAAATTTCTCCGCCACCCGATACCGAAACCACTACTGCCGGCTGTCCCTTTTTAACTGTTTGGATTTTTTTCAGCCATTCTTCAACGGGTTTCGGGGCATTAAATGCATAAACCGGGAAAAGCAAAACTAATAATTCTCCTGAAACAACGGGGTTTACCGCGCCTTTTAATTCTATACGCGTAACGGTTACTGATCTTTTAACAAATGAACGTTCAAATGCATCAGCAACCCGAGCAGTCCCTCCCGTACCAGTAAAATATACAAGATTTGTGCTTTTAAAATCCATTTTTTCCTCACTATCTATCGTGCTGCTAATTTATCATGTTAATTTCCAGCAGCCTTTATTGATATCATTAATCATTGTCCCACATTATTAAGACGTTTTAAAATTATTTTCTGTTCCCCCAATAATATAACGCTTCAATTAACACAATTATTATCATACTCATAGTTTTTACCCATCAACATTCTGTTTAAACACCACTTTTTAGATAAGATTATGATTAAAAAGCTTTACAGCTAACCACAATCGAGTATAAAATAAAGAAAAGGCAACAATTTCGACGAAACCAGAAAGGAACCCTCAAACATGAATGAATTTTTCGATTCCAACTGCGAAGATGACATGAAAAAGGATGTTTCAACTAACGTCGATCTGGACAGCCTCACCCAGATTGCCAACCGCCAGAAATTTAATATCATGCTGAATGAAGCAGTCAAAAAATCGCATAATACGGTATGCTACTTATCGATTCTCTTGATTGACATTGACTATTTTAAAGAATACATTGATAGGTATGGCCTTTTATCGGGCAATGACTGCCTTCGTCAGGTAGCTTTTTCACTACAAGGCACCCTGAAAAGAGCCGGAGATTTAGTCGCCCGATGGGATCATGAAAAATTTGTCTGTATTCTCTCGGATACCGACCCTGCTGGTGCTGCAACGATGGCACAGAAAATGAGCCATGCGATTATCGATTTAGCCATTCCCAATTCAGCCTCTTCTGTGGCAGATGTTATCACAATATCCGTTGGTGTAGTAACATCCATTCTTACAGATGAAATCGCCAGTGACAAGCTTATCAAAAAAGCAGATCATGCCTTATCTATCGCCATAAAAACGGGTCGAAATAAAATTGCTATCAGTAACAGCTAAAACCGGGTTTACCACCTGGTTTTTTTATTTTGTTACCACGCAGTTGCGGCCCCTTAATTTTGCTTCATAAAGAGCATTATCCACCCGATCAATCATACTCTCGATGGATTCACCCTTTTTATAGGCAGTAACACCAAAACTGCAGGTTTGAGTGAGCCCTCTTGTAAACTGGGTCTGTTCAATAACAATCCGAATCCGTTCAGCTGTTATCTTGGCTCCATCGCTGTCCGTCTTCGGCATGATGATCAAAAACTCCTCCCCTCCCCAGCGGCTTAACATATCGACTGTTCGAATTTCCCGCGAGAGCAGATTTACCAGGTGAATGAGAATTTCGTCTCCTAAATTATGTCCAAAGGTGTCATTCACTTTTTTAAAAAAATCCATATCCAGCATGATTATTGAAAACACATGATCATAGCGGTCACATCTTTCTATTTCATTTTTTATAAACGCGTGGGCCTTCATGCGATTATATGCCTGGGTCAGATAATCACGCTCTGCTAAACGTCTGGCTTCTGCGTTGGCTTGTTCCAACTCTTCTGTTACCACTCTGATAAAATTAACTAATCGGGAAATAATCTGAGAGTGTTGGCTGGAGAATGGATCCAATAGTTTTGGCTTTTCAATCCGCTTCTCTTGTTTTTTAATCAGTTTATTCCCATTCCGCTCTTTCATGCTGACCGCCACCATGGTGGCATTTAGCAACATCACGTAGTGACCCTGCGAATAAATTTCGCCATAGGTATAAAAACCCGATGTGGGTGCAATGGACTCAAAGGGTCTGGTTTCCAGATCCACCTCGCTTTGCAGCAAATAACGCCGACAAATGCAGGAGTAAAGAAAAATAGCTTCTGGTTTAAATGCCTGAATACGGTTTTGAATATCATTGGCTTTTTCAATCATTACGGATGGATTACCATAACCAATGCATACTTTCTCACCTTCTTTCAACTCAGCGATAAATTTAATAGCTTTTTCCTCATTAACTCTCATGGGAACCTTGGCATACAAAATCCCATTCCGTTTTAGCAACAGGGGAAACTCCAAAACATTGAGAAAAAAATCTTCATCATTCTGTATATCCAGATAACGATGAAACACTTCATAAGCTGGCTCATCATCAATCTTCTTTACCCAAAGACCGTCTGTTTCAGTAATGACCATTTCTTTACTTAAAGGTTGCCAACCCAAATAAGTATGCATATCGATCTGGATGTCATTTCCCATAAACACAACAGCCAGTACTCCTTTTGATGTACACTTCCCATTTAGGGCGATTAGTGGTTCCTGTTCAGCTTCATAATCACCAGCACCGCCTCCAAAGACCGGATACCTACCGCTTCGAGCGGCAGAAAAACCGTTTAAAAAAACAGAAACATCCATGGTAAAAGGCGTTGCTAAGAGCATAATTCCTGCAATTCCCCGGCAAGAGCGCTCAATTTTTTTAGCAAAGTTAGTTCCTAAATCTATTTCATTGCCGTCATCACCATTAACTAAAAAACCCATAATTTTAGTTTTTTCTAAAAATGCGAAGGAAATTACTGTGGTGTTGATTAGCAGGCGGCCGACTGCAATTTCACCCATGGTGGTGGCACCGACAATCACCCCACCGGGCATCGACTCGCGGAGAGTCGATTCGATCGCCATCATCCAGCAGGGATCGCGCACCGCGGAGAATACTTGTACAAATACTGAAGCCGAGCAATTCAAATGATTCTTGCATTCTTCAGTCAACACGTATTCATTTAACATTTCTATCGTATTAATCGTAATTATCTTGCTGATCATTGAATTAACTCCTACTTACTGGTTTTACACTTTGTTTTTTTCCGCCAACCCATAGTTACGCCTGCCGTTGACTCTTTTGTTATTTCGTTTCCCTTATAAGAAAACGTCATCTATTTTAACTATTGTATCAAGACTAGCTGCATTTAACCAGTGTTTTCATCTTAAAATTAAATACCAGACAAAATGCATAACATTTATGCAGTCATAGCGTCAACTAATCAGATTCCCTACAAGCTGATAAATTTTTGTTTTTAAACAGTAGATATTTGTTGTAATAAAAGCTATAATAATACAGCGCACAATCGTTTGTGATGCAAGTACGCACTTATACTTAATCGAGTTATACCCTGATTAACAGTACTTCTACTAATTTTATAGAAGTTTGTTGCAGGCTAAACAAAAGATTATATTTGAAAGGGGTTATTATGAACGAAAACCAAGAAAAATCGATGCCGGTTTCGGAAGCAAGCCATTTAACAGGCACCGCACCAGAACCAGCTGAACCTATGCCAGTCGAAACTCACCGTAAATCGCGAATATCTACAAAGTTATTGGTATTTACTGTCTCACTAATTACACTGGCAGTGTTTTCCCTTGGGATCATTTCCGTTAATTTGGGGGCCGCTGCACTCACGAGTCAGGCTAATACCGATGCCCAAAAATATACCACCGAAGGAGCCTCTCATGTTGGTGCCATTATTAGCGGAAACCTGGCTACCCTTAGTGAAGTAGCCTCCCGAGCCCATGTTACTACGATGGACTGGCAAACCCAGGTGGATGCCATTAGTAGCAATATCGAGCAATTAGGTTATCAGGATATTGCCGTCATGAGCCTGGAAGGCCACGGCAAATACATTAAAGGTGGCGGAGAATTTGATTCTGCTGGTGAGTTCTGGTACGAAGATGGTTTTAAAGGCAATCTTTCTATTTCTGATGTTGCCATCAGTAAGGTCACCAAGGAACCCGTTGTACTTGATGTCGCTCCGATTAAAAATAATAATCAGGTTGTAGGTCTTCTAATTGGTCGGCGGGACCCGACCTTCTTAAACAATACGACCAATGCCATGGGCGATGGTGAACGCCAATACGGCTTTGTTGTCAACGAAAACGGTGCCATCATGGCCCACCCTAACGTTGTGATGATTCTTGATCAAGTTAACGTGTTTGATGACATAAAAACAGATGGCACCTGGACGAGTTTTGCCTTAGCTCTAAAAGAACTCGATAACCAGACCGCCGGGATGCTTACTTATACTGTTGATGGCGAAACAAAAATTGGCTCCGCCGCACCCATTCCCGGAACAAACTGGACGCTGATTGTTGCCCAGTATGAAGATGATGTTTTAGATCCAATCACCAGTTTGAAAAATCTGATCCTGTTGATCTCATTGGTTATTCTCTTAATTGGTGGCGTTGCTGCCTATGTTTTGGCCCAAAAACTCACCAAGCCCATCATCAGACTCAAAGAAATAGCTGATCAGGTTGCCGTTGGTAAAGTCGATGTTGAAATTGAAATAACAACCCATGATGAAATTGGCGATTTGATGAAGTCATTTGAAACGATGATCCAGAACAATAAGGGTATGGCCGAGGCCGCTCACCGTATGGCCCAGGGTGATTTTAAGCTTGCCATCACGCCAAGATCCGAAGATGACGTTATCACCTACTCAATGATTGCCGTTCTAACTGAAATGAACCGGGTTCACGATGCAATTATGAAAATTGGAACGGCTGCCTTGGAAGGTCAACTCAATTATCGGGGTAACACCAATGACTTCACCGGCGCTTACAAAGATCTGATTATATCCTTAAATACAGTCATTAATACCTTTGTTAAACCCCTTAAGGTTGCCAACAAAGCCATCGAGCGCATCGGCAACGGGGTAATTCCGCCCAAAATAACCACTGTTTATAAAGGTGATTTCAACGATCTTAAAAATAATATTAACGCTTGTATCGATGGGCTAGGGGCTTTAACCGAAACCGGCGAAGTGCTCCATCGTCTCTTCGTTAATGATTTTTCTGCAAAAATGGAAGGGACCTATCTTGGTGTGTTTGGCGATTTAGCTACCTCAGTAAATGAAATCCAATGGAAGCTTAGCTATATTCAGGCCATCGTCAGTCATGTTTCAAATGGCATCATGAGCGACTACGACGAACTGGTCAATATCGGAAAACGTAGTGATGAAGACGAATTTATACCAACACTGATTCAAATGATTGAGAACATTCACTCCCTGGTTGGCGAAGCTGATGAAATGACCAAGCTGGCTGTCGAAGGCGATCTGGATCATCGGGGTGACCCCTCTAAATTCATGGGCGAATATGCGAAGGTTATTTCAGGATTCAACCAGACCCTTGATGCGGTAATTGAGCCAATCCAGGCTACTTCCACAGCTCTTAATGAATTGTCAAAGGGTAATCTAAACTTTACTATGAACGGTGATTTCAAAGGCCAACACGGGAAGATTAAAGAAGATATGAACCGCACTATCCGCTTCCTGAAGAAGTATGTCGATGAGATTACAACCGTCCTTCAACGTGTTGGCGATGGTGACCTTAGCCAGGAAATAAAAGCCTATTATCATGGCGATTTTGTTGCGATCAAACTTGCAATTAACGGTATAACCAGCCACTTAAGCGAAGTGATGAAAGAAATCGATGATGCCGCCGGGCAGGTCGAAGCTGGAGCCATTCAAATTTCTGACGGCGGTCAGGCCTTATCTCAAGGTACTACTGAACAGGCCAGTGCCATCCAGGAACTCACCGCCTCGATTGAAGAAGTTGCTGCAGAAACGAAGCGAAATGCCAGAAACGCCAATGAAGCGAATGAGCGGGCGATCGAAGTTCGAACCAACGCCGAAGTGGGCAATTCACAGATGTCAAAAATGGTCACCGCGATGGTGGAAATCAATGAATCATCAAGTAGTATATCCAAAATTATCAAGGTGATTGACGACATCGCTTTCCAAACCAATATTCTAGCTTTAAATGCTGCCGTGGAAGCTGCCCGGGCCGGACAACATGGCAAGGGTTTTGCCGTTGTTGCTGAAGAAGTGCGAACCCTCGCTGCCCGCAGCGCTGAAGCCGCTAAAGAAACCACTGGTCTCATTGAAGGCTCCATTGATAAAGTGGAAGTTGGCACCAAAATAGCCGATGAAACGGCTGAAAGTCTGATTGAAATTCTCAGCGAAATTGAAAAAGTAACGGGTCTGGTCGGCAAAATTGCCCGCGCTTCCAATGATCAGGCATCAGAAATTGCCCAAATCACGAAGGGGATCGAACAAGTCTCGAATGTCGTTCAAACCAACTCAGCCACTGCTGAACAAAGTGCCGCTGCGAGCGAGGAACTTTCCGGTCAGGCTGAAATGCTAAAACAAATGGTTGATGCATTTAAATTAAAAACCACAAAAAAGACAACCATTGGAGCAATTACAGCCCAAACCGAAACGATCCTTGCTGAGCCCTCCCCTCAGCCAGAAATAATCTTAGATGATCTGGACTTTGATAAGTATTAAATAAGCAACCTAAAAATCTTAGCAGAAAAAATCTTGTACTTTAAAAATCCTGTCTGAGCACTCAGACAGGATTTTTTATTGCAGTTGATACTTATTTTTAATGCTTTCCGTTCCAGTTGATTCTCCCGATCATGTCAATAGTTTAGCAAAATCATTGTAGCGGATCCTGGCCTTCTTCTGAGCCTTAATTCGGGCATTATTAATGTCATGATAGTAAGTGATAAGCGTTGCCACAATATCCGCATCAATTTTTTTATCTTCTGCCATTTGCTTTAAAATATTAACAACCTTTTCTTTTTGCATACCTTTACGATAAGGTCTGTTTTCAGAAACGGCTGTAAAAATATCGGCGACAGCCATGATTCGGGCTCCCAGTGAAAGCTCTGATCCCTTTTTCTTAAACGGATAGCCCGTTCCGTCCAGCCGTTCATGATGCATGGAGGCAAATTCATTGATTTCTTCAAATCCCGTAACTTGACAGAGTAATACATAGGTATGATAAGTATGTTCTTTCATCACCGCAAATTCAGCGTGGGAGAGTCCCGCCGGCTTTTCAAGAATTTCAGTCGGTACCGTCAATTTACCAATATCATGGATATATCCGGCCGCCTGAATTTTCTTACAGGTTAACTCATCACATTTCAAGTGCTGCGCCAAGCGTTTCGCCACAGATGAAACCCCTTCGCTGTGAACTGCGGTAAATCTGCTCCGAAAGTCAATGACCCGGGCAAAAAGTTTGGTTATACCAATTAATTCATCAATATCCAGTCGTTGATCCTGAAATCGGATATTTTTATAATACCGTCGGGCGCTGGAAATTGATTCCAGATCGTACCAGAAAAACTCCTTTTCTTTTAGCCTTTCAAAAGCTTTTACATAGTCCGGATTAAATTTTCGACCCGAAGCAGCGGCAATTTTTTCAAAAATCCGATCCTTCTGGTAAATGATTTTTTCATCTTTGGATATAAGAGTGGCGATCCGATCTGCCAGATGAATAAGATGACTTTCTGGCATCACCGCTTCTCCACAAAACATTAAACCCTCGCCATCGTTCCAATCGACATGGTGAAATTTAATAATTTTAGCGATCTCTGAAAACTCCCGGTAGTCTTTTAAGAGCAACCATCCAATCCGGGCATGTTGGTGGGGATTGATGGCTTCAAATTTGAGTACCTTTATCCGTTCCTGCATGCTTAAACCGCCAATATCGTGTAAAACGGCAGCGACACAGACTTCATTTAGTTTCTTTTCTTCAAAGTTCAACTCTTCCCCCAAATTATTGGTAATATAGGCGACAAGACGTTGATGATGATGTAATTCCGGGCTTACCATATCTGTAGCTCTTGATAGTTGAAGTGTTAACTCTAATAAAGAGACCATATTTTTTCCTTTCCGATAACGCATCCGTTTTTAATCGTGTCATGATATAATAGCATATCTTTGTTACGATTGTAACATAAAACACCATCATTTTTTCGATGGGACTAACTTTTTTTCAGATAATTCAGAACGCTGACTCGTATTTTATTGATCTGTATTTTAATCTGGTAAAAAATGTTTTAAAAATATATAATATCAGTAGCATCTAAGTTTAGTTATATGAGGTGAAAAATTTATGATTATTGATTTAAGAAGCGATACCGTCACACAGCCAACCCAAGCCATGCGAATTGCCATGGCCAATGCACCCGTGGGTGACGATGTCTATCGGGATGACCCTACGATCAACCAGCTCGAACAACTGGCTGCCGAATTGCTGGATAAAGAAGCCGCACTGTTTGTACCATCCGGCACTTTTGGAAATCAACTGGCAATTATGACCCATACCCAACGAGGAAATGAGGTTTTAGTCGGTGATGCCTGTCATATCCTGATGCACGAGGTCGGTGCTGCCGCCGTTCTTTCTGGCGTTCAGATTAGAACCTTTCCGGTTCTTGCTGATGGCATCGATGTGGACAAACTCAAGCTGATGCTTCGGGGCAATGATATCCATTTTCCGAATACTGGTCTGATCTGCATGGAAAATGCTCAGTCTTCCGGTAAAGTTGTTCCACTCTCCAATATGGAGGCGGTGTATGCGCTGGCAAAGTCTCGAGATATCCCCGTTCATATTGACGGGGCCAGAATTTTTAATGCCGCCCTTGCCCTGGGTGTTGAGGCGAAAGAAATAGCTGCGCAGGGAGACTCTGTTAATGTCTGTCTTTCCAAAGGCTTATGCGCACCGGTAGGCTCATTGCTACTCGGAACTACCAGTTTTATCAAAAAAGCCCGAAAAAACAGAAAGTTGATGGGCGGCGGGCTTCGTCAGGCGGGCATCCTCGCTGCAGCCGGAATTATCAGCCTAACTGACATGGTCCCCCGCCTGCAAGAAGATCATCAGAATGCTCGTTACCTGGCTAATCGACTGGAAGAAATTGAATCCTGTATGGTCATGTGGAATCGTCTCGACATTAATATGGTTTTTTTCACCCTACCCGAATCGGTGATTACCGAATCGACACTGGTTTCCGGGCTATTAGAAAAAAACATAAAAATCAGCGGACAAGAAGACGGTGAGTACCGATTTGTTACCAATCACGGTGTCAGCTCAGATGATATCGACTGGGTCATTGAAAGCATGAAGACGCTTGTTTCACGATGTTCTTGATTTTTACCTTTCATTTTCATCGCGTCGATGCATCAAAATCCTTTTATAGTTAGGCTTGACGTGGTATACTAAAGTCACTACAAATGGAGGATTCTTTATGACAACCACTTTCTACGGTAACCAAGGTGTTGTGAACAGCATCATACTTGATATGGAAACCGATTTCGAGAAACAATTAAAATTTTTAAAGACAATTAAATTCACTGATGACTTCAAGCCTGAATGGCTGCCGGACATTGTCAAAATAAGCTTTATCATTGAGCCGTCACTGGGGCAGTTTGGCAAACCTAATCTGATCATCATTGCCGAAGAAAAGAGCCTCCAGCGACATGTAATTTTTGTCGAATCAAAAATTTCCGCCTATGATGATGCGTCGGAGAAACTGAACATAAAACTTTTTCCCAATAAGTACAAAGATATCGGTGATAAACTCAATATTCGTCTGGCTTTGATGTATCGTCTGGCCAAGGCTTATCACCATCAGAAGGATGGCGGTTTTATTGAAGATGTGGATGAAGCCTACAAGCTCTATCATGATCTGCCAAAGGTTCTGAAAAAACCTGTCATGATCAAACTTTGTATTGACAAATTCGGATACAATCCGGATTTTTTATTTGTCGCCCTAACCAATGATCCCGTCGACATCCAGCCCTTTAAAAACGCCAACTTCCTCCCTCCCATTGGTGTCAGTGGCTGGCGAGCCGAAAAGCAATTTTTTGGATTGATTTCCTTTGCCATGCTAGAAGAACAAAACCTTATTAACGCCCGAAAGGGATATTATTCTACGGCAAAAGAGAACGTTTTGCATCTGCCCGCAGAAACCGGCTCCAGCAATAACGACCCGACCATCCGGACCATTGTTCTGGACCAATGGCACCCGGATTTAAAGCTGAATTTGGAGGAATTTTTAGTCTCTCTTGGCGATCGACTCACTACCAGCAAGGTCATTACCTTTAACGGATCTTATAGTATTAAAGCCGAGGACGGCCGAACGCTCGTGAAACTTTTTGCCGACAAGCAAAAAATGTACATCACCCTGAGAAATGACAATATTCCAATCGCCTTTAAAGATAAACCGCGAATCAAAATTGGCGTAGGTCTTAACGCCAAGTCTTTTGTCTTAATTTATTCAGGCACCGATGACCTCACCGGGGATCATTTCAATAAACTGGCCATGGAACTGATCGAAATTATTGTCGATTTTGTGGAGCAATAAATAACCTGTCCCAATCTAATTATCATATCAATCTCTTAAATATCGTTCAAGCGCAATTACATGTTATAAAAAAAATTAATTAACGTTTGAAATGACTGCCCATGGAAGATTTTTTTGCCACGAACAGCCAGATGTAAAAGCTGACCACAGCCAATGCTTAATTATGGTCAGCTTTTTTTTAATACAAAAATACCGACATCAGTCCGCTACGATGCATATTGGCTATCGAAGGACAAATGTCGGTATCTTTAATTTAACAGGTCTGATCAATCCTGAGCTTTCAGGACCTTAATATAATCAATCATATATTCTGGCAGATCCGGAGGCCGACGGCTTGAGACGATGTGACCGTCGATAATCGAAGGCGTATCATGCCAGATTGCACCGGCATTGGTCATGTCATCTTTGATGCCAGGGGTACTGGTAACATTTTTACCTTTGAGGATGCCAGCAGAAATCAGCACCCATCCGGCATGACAGATTTCACCAATGACCCGTTTGCGGCTATCCAGGTTGCGGATCATCTCTAAAACCACCGGGAAACGGCGGATCGCATCCGGTGCCCAGCCGCCGGGAACCAGAATTCCGTCATAATCGTCAGGATTGATGTCAGTATAAGCCAAGTCGGACACACACGGCACACCGTATTTACCGATGTACTTTTTGCCGGCTTCCTCCCCAACAACATCAACGGTAACCCCTTCTTCCCGTAAGCGAAGCACGGGGTACCACAATTCAAGATCTTCAAAATCATTACTAATCAGCGCGATAATCTTTTTGTTTTTCATCTTGTTTTCCTCCTGTTTTTTATTTTTAGGCATTCCCTCTGGAACCGGGCTTAACTAGTGCGACTTTACCAGCCTTACAAACGGGACAGTCATCCGGGTCCCAGGCGGTGATTTCCAGTTTAATGGCTGAGTAAATGGGCATGTTGATTTCGACACCGGCGGCACGACGGTCGGCGATGCAGGCGACACCGAGGACGACCGCACCCAGTTCTTCAAGCACTTTTTTCGTTTCAATGGTGGATTTTCCGGTGGTGACGACGTCTTCGGTGATAATAACCCGTTCGCCGGGTTTTAATTCAAAGCCGCGTCGTAACTCCATCAGCCCATCTTTACGTTCGGTAAAAATGGATTCTTTGCCCAACTGTCGGCCAATTTCGTAGGACACAATGACACCGCCCATGGCCGGGCCCACAACCTTATCAATTTCGAGTGCCTTTAACTGCTCGACAACCGGCGCTAAGACCTTGGCGGCGGCATCCGGGAAGCGCAACACCTTGGCACATTGAACATACTGATCGCTGTGTTTCCCTGATGACAGTAAAAAATGTCCTTCTAAAAAGGCATCGGTTTCTTTAAGTATTTCTAATATTTCTTGACTCATCTTATTCCTCATTTCTGTATTTTATATTAAACGATTCCCCGGACTGCGTCGATATTGGCAAGGCCTTCGCTAACACAATAGGCTTCTAACCCTTCAATGATCTCAATCGGTGCCATCGGGTTATTAAAATTGATGGTGCCGATTTGAACACAGGTTGCCCCGGCCATAATAAATTCCAGAGCGTCTTTCCAATCGCTGATGCCACCCATAGCCATCACCGGAACTTTCACCGCCCGACAGACCTGATGGGTCATCCGCAGGGCAATGGGTTTCACCGCCGGACCGGACAGGCCGGCATAAAGATTATCAAAAACAACGGCTTTTTTCTTGTAATCAATGGCCATTCCCTGTAGCGTATTAATCAGTGAAATCCCTTGGGCACCGGCATCCTCACAAGCCCGGGCAATGTCAGCCACCGCTTCGCCATTGGGCGATAATTTGACCATAATCGGATGGTGGGAAAGTTCCACCACCTTTCTGGTAATGTCACCAGCGGTTTGAGCCTTAATGCCATAAGCCATACCCCCAGCTTTCACATTGGGGCATGAAATATTCAGTTCAATCAGCTGGACATCAATGGCATTGAGTTTCTCAATAGCAGTTAGATAAGATTCTTCATCTTTTCCGCCAACATTGACAATGGTAACAGTATCGATTTCTTTAAGGTGGGGCCATTCATTTTCAATAAAGGCGTCAATTCCGGGGTTTTCCAGACCAATACTATTCATCAGTCCGGCCGGGGTTTCCCAGAGTCGCATGCCCGAGTTACCGGATTTGGGTTCTAAGGTCAACCCTTTAGAGCAGAGGCCGCCAAGCTTAGCCAGATCATAAAAGGCTTCATACTCCCGGCCAAAACCGAAGGTTCCGGAAGCTGGGATCACCGGATTTTTAAAGCGGATGTCACTAAATTTTGTTTCCAGACATTTAGACATAAAAGACCTCCTCGCGGACAAACACAGGGCCGTCCTTACAGACCTTTTTATTGCCGGATCGGGTTTCACAGCTGCACCCCAGACAAGCACCGATCCCGCAGGCCATATGGGCTTCTAGCGAAACATACACGCGATTCTCTTTTGGCACGGCTTTAGCTACCGCTTCCATCATAATTTCCGGGCCGCAGGTCACTACGGTTTCGCCGGGTAAAACCGCAAGTTTGTGGGTGATAATCCCCCCAACATCAAGAATCATTTCATCTGCCAGCACTTCAAAGGCGTCAACCCCGTAAGCGATATCCCGAAAGCCCAGATAAACCCGACATTTACCAAGGGGGTTTTGATTACGGTAATGGCGTACCAGATAATATAGGGGTGCTGTCCCGATACCGCCGCCAACCACACACAAGTCGCCGGTTATTTCGGGAAAACCATTGCCATAAGGACCCTGAATGGTCACATCGTCATCGGTCTGAAGCCGGGCTAAGATTTCGGTTCCTTTTCCCACCACCTGATACAAAAAGGTAAGCAGACCGGGTTCGTAATCGTGAACGCTGATCGGTCGGGATAGTAGCGGGTCCTTGTCCCAGGCTCGCAGCATAAAGAATTGCCCTGGTTTTACTGCTCCGGTAAAGGCAACCGTCATTTTATAAATTCCCGGTGACACAAGCGTATTACTTCGGATTAAAGCCATTTAAGAATATCCTCCTGCATTGCCAGGGTTGCATTTCTAATCTGTTCTGCAAAGCCCTCATCTTCACAGCCAGCCTTTTGATGAGCGGTAATCAATCCCCGCGATGAGTTTACGACCGCACAACGGGATGCTTTTAGGATCTTGGCAATGTCCTCACCGGTTCCGCCCTGGGCGCCGTAGCCCGGCACTAAAAAGAAGGTATGGGGACAACGGGCCCGAATCGCTTCGAATTCTTCCGGACGGGTCAGTCCTACCACTGAACCAATGGCTGAAAAGCCATTTTCTCCGCGGAAGGCGCTTCCCCAGGCTTCGATTTTGTCTCCCATGATTTCGTAGATGGTATCATCACCCACCGCCAGGTTCTGAAGATCCACCGCTGACGGGTTGGATGTTCGTTGGAGGATAAAAAGTCCCTTGTTGTTTTCTTTAATATACTTGTAATAAGGTGATACCGCGTCAACGCCCATATAGGCGTTAACGGTCATGACGTCTACCTCAAAATCACCAGTGAAATGACCTTTGGCATACTGATCGCCGGTGGACGAAATATCGCCTCGTTTCACATCACCAATAACGACAATACCTTTGCTCCGGGCATATTTAACCGTTTCGCTATAGGCCTTCATACCGTCTAGTCCCAGTGACTCGTAACAGGCAATCTGTACCTTGTAGCAGGCTGCCAGATCTGCAGTCGCATCGATTATTTTTTTATTGAATTCGGTTATTTTCTCACCATCGGAGCAGTCTTTACTAAGTAGATATTTGGGTAAGAATTTTAAGGTTGAGTCCAGACCCACACAGATCGGTCCTTTTTTTACAGCTTCATGATAGAGCCTGTCCATTATCATCATATTTAATTTCTCCCTTCACCATGGTCATCATTACTTTTCCTTTTAGGGTCTCACCACCAAAGGGATTATTTTTACTTTTTGAGACAAATTCTTTGGGGTTTAATTTCCCTTCCCAGTTTAAATCCACCAGAACCAGATCCGCTGGATACCGTTCTTTGATGAGCCCCGTTTTAAGACCTAAGCGTTTGGCCGGGGCGTCGCTGAGCATCTCACTGAGTTTCTCCAAACCGATACCGTTCTGATCAAAGACCGTGAAATACATCGCAAAAGCCATTTCGAAATTGTTGATTCCCGGAGCCCCTTTTAGCTTATCCTCTTCCGAGTGGGGGGCATGATCAGTGCCACACATGTCAATGCTGCCATCTTTTATCCCCTCAATTAACGCACGACGATCAGGATAAGTCCGAAACGGCGGATTGACCTTATAGTCCATGGCCGAAGCAAAGATATGATGGGGGGTGACCTCGCAGGTGACATCCAGACCTTTTTCCTTAGCTTCTACAATCAGATCCAAAGTAACTTTCTTACTGATATGACAAACATGAAGATGTCCGCCAATTTCTTCGAGCAACTTGACATCCCGACTTACCAGTTCAGTTTCCGGCTGACAATGGGTTAATAAAATAAAATCCTGTTCACTTGAAGCCTTCAGCCCTGCCACCATGATGTCCGAATTCAGAATCGAAACTCCGTCGTTGGAAAATACTGGCGTCAATTGCCGCAGTACTTCTAAATCAACTAAATCGGCATCATTAAAGCCCTTTGTCAGGGCCGCCACCTGGATCAGGTTACATAGGTTTAGTGCCTCGGCTTTATCCAGATTGGTTTTCAGAGCTTCTGCTTCATCAATAATGGGCTTTGTATTAGCCATCGCCACCAGTGTCGTATACCCACCTTTTAGTGCCGCCTGCATACCGGTTTCCATGGTTTCTTTATATTCATAGCCAGGGTCTCGCAAATGACAGTGCATATCAATAAATCCCGGCATCAGCTGATAGCCCCGGCCGTCGATTTCCTTGTCATATGCTGTTTTAACAGTCCCTTTTTCTTTATACACTTTTTTTATTTTTCCGTCTTCAATCAATACCTTGCCAAACCGTCTTCCGTTAGCATCAACCATTTCAACGTTCTTGATTAAGGTTTTCATGTTTCCTCCTTTTGTTATTCTTCTTCAATAAAAGTGGTGTAGGCGTCGCAGTACTCACAGCGGTATTGTCTTTTCTCTTCGTTCACCAGAAAAAATTTAATATCCTGCACATCCTCATATTGGGTGATGCAACGGGGATTTTTGCAGGTCATAATGCCGTTGACAACCTTTGGAAGGGTCAAACTTATTTTTTTGTACAATTCACCATTCTTGACAAAGTTAATCGTGACATTCGGATCAATCAGACCCAAAACAGTCATATCAATCTGCATGTCGGTTTCGATTTTAATTAAGTCCTTTTGCTTCATTTTCTTGCTGGGAATGTTTTTTAGCAGCACCACCACATCATCAATGTCATTGAGATGGAGCTCCTTGTATATCTCAAATCCGTGACCTGCCTCGATATGGTCGATGATGATGCCCTTTTTTAGTTTCGATACATTGATCATTTTCTATCCTCCACTCCCAAAAGCTTGGTAATGAGTGCCATACGCACATACATTCCGTATTTAGCCTGAGTAAAATAAACAGCCCGGGGATCTTCGTCAACTTCGGTAGCAATTTCATTAACTCGGGGCAACGGATGCATAACTATCATATCCTGTTTGGCGCCCTTCATTTTCTTCTTATCCAGAATATAATAGTTTTTTAACCGCAGGTATTCTTCTTCGCTGACAAACCGTTCCCGCTGAACCCGGGACATGTAGAGAATATCCAGTTCGCCGATAACCTCATCCAAACTGGTCGTTTCATTATAGGTTTTTGAATCCAGCTGATTTAAGATATGAGTCGGCATTTTCAATTCTGTCGGAGAAATAAAAACAAACCGAACACCCTTATAACGATTCAGCATTTTAACCAGAGAATGAATGGTACGGCCAAAAAGCAAATCGCCACAAACCCCTACCACATGGTTGTCGCAGCCGCCTTTGAATTTCCTGATCGTCAGTAGATCGGTTAAGGTCTGGGTAGGATGTTCATGGCCACCATCGCCAGCATTGATAATCGGCATTTCGTTGGCAAATTTAGAGACCAGCCGAGCCGTTCCTTCCCGGGGATGCCGAATCACAGCGATATCGGAATAGCACTCGATCGTCCTGATGGTGTCCCCCAGACTTTCTCCCTTGGACACCGACGAATTATTTGGATCATCAAACCCGATGATTTCCCCGCCTAGACGAAGCATCGCCGCTTCAAAACTGAATCGTGTCCGGGTGGAAGGCTCATAAAAAAGGCTGGCTAATAATTTACCTTTGCAAACCAAAGAATAACCCTCAGGGTCTGCAATAATATTATCAGCCAGCTGCATAATCGATTCAATTTCGTTTAGTTGAAAGTCTCCAGGCTCGATTAAATGTCTTCCTTTTAACATATTGTTCCTCCTATAATAAACACAATTATGGGCAAAAAACAAGCCGCTTTATAAAAATAGCGGCATACTTTCAAACAGGCATTTTCCCCCATTAAATGTATCGTTTCTTTTGCACCATTATGCCTCGCTTTACAAAGCCTGCATACTTAATTACAGTAATCATAATTTAATTAGGCAGAATTGTCAATGGGCTTTGATTAAAAGAAACCGTTAACTTAAGATAATATTTCGACTTCTGGTTCAATAGGCGCAAGCGTAAGGATTTAACTGGAATTTGGGAGCGGATAATGGTATGATGAGAAGAAAAAAGGAGGCGTTTTAAATGTATTTCGTAACGTATCAATATAACGCTTTTAGTGAAGGCGGCGTTCTAACCGCCGATGAAACAAAGGTCTTACCAATTACAACCATTGGTAAGCTAATGGGTCTTAAATTTCCGGAGCTTTTAATCGAGTTTATTCCCATGGCTACCGACGAACTACTGACTGATATGGAGAAAGTCATGACTGAGCATCAGAATCTGGGGATTAATCTGGGTCTGGTAAAACTGCTGGCGCCGATTCCCAAACCACCAAGAAATATTTTTTGTCTTGGCAAAAACTATGCTGATCACGCTAAAGAAATTAAGAACATCCCCTCCTTAGGCGACGTGCCGGAAAATCCGATCTATTTTTCAAAACTGCCGACCGCGGTTACTGGTCCGGATACCGTGATTTTATCCCATGCTAAGGCGACCAAACAGATCGACTACGAGGTGGAACTGGCCATTGTCATTGGTAGAAAAGGCTGCGATATTTTAAAAGAAGAAGCTGAGGATTATATTTTCGGCTATACCATCGCCAATGACATCACCGCCCGGGACCTTCAAAAAAAGCACTCCCAATGGTATAAGGGCAAATCGCTGGATACTTTTTGTCCCCTGGGCCCCAGAATCCTACATAAAAATGATTTAAAAATCCCCTTCGATCTTGACATCACCTGCCGGGTCAACGGTGAGATACGACAGCACTCCAATACGGGTCAGATGATTTTTGATATCCCCGCCATTATCAGTGACCTGTCCCAGGGTATGACCCTGCTTCCGGGCGATATCATTCTTACCGGAACCCCTGCCGGTGTCGGCTTTGCCCTTAATCCGCCACAATTTCTTAAACATGGAGATCTGATTGAAGCAGAAATTGAACGAATCGGCATCTTGCGAAACACCATCGAATAAATTAATATATTAAGCTAGCATCACCCGGGTCAGACTCGAGGCGATGCTGGCTTTTTATGGCGCATAATATTAAATATTGTTTGCTTCCAAAACAGTCAAACGATTATTAATCATTTAAGCCGGCAAACGTTTCAGGCTAAAAACACTTATTGCAGCCACAAATAATACCACAATAAAAATGCTGAATCCACCGATAATCAGGCTGATATTCGCCTGTCCATTGACGATGGCAAGGCCATCAAAAGCATTGTACAGGGAGAATTTTCCTAAAAAGGCAGTTCGCTCGGACAATTTGCTAAGTGTATTTAGGATAAAGAATTCAACCGGAATCAGAGCACCAAAGAACAATGATAGCTTGGTGCTATTGAACAAACAGGAAAAGAAAAAACAAAACATGCCAATCGTCATCGTCATTAAACAGGCCCCGACATTCAGTTTCAGAAAGACTCGCACTTCCAGCATTCCTGGAAAAAACTTTTCACTCATGCCATAGCCGACTAGAAAAAGCACTACAAATAAAACCGCAATGGATGACAGCAGATAAATTCCCTGAGTCACAATGATTTTAATCCGACTGTTTGGGGTACACAATAAACTGGTAAAGGAACCCTCATAAACCCATTTTGCCACCAACCGATTGGCCAGAATAATGCAATAAACCATGGGAAATAGATAAATCAGAAAGCCATAGAACAAACTGGCAATAAATCCGGTCAGACCACTGTCAATAGTACCAAAGCCCATGGCATTAACCAGAGTCGTCGGTAAGATGGACATCATATCCACCATTGCCCCTATCCCATTGGGATCATAGATATAGATAATAACAGCCAGATAAATGGACATCAGAGCAATAAAAACCAGCAGTAGCAGGGTGTTGTTCTTGATATTTTTTAGAAACAATGGAATACTCATACTTTTTTCCCCTCTCTGACTTTTTCTTCCTGATCAGGCCGAGCTTTGCCTTTCGCCACTTTTTCCTTAATCAATTTACGCTTCTGTTCCGGTTTTTCTTCTTTGTTCCGCACTTCTTTTTTGATTGCTTCATGATGGACTTCCTTCTGGTAATGTTGCTGGAAAATTTCTTCCAGGGACTGGTTTTTAGAATTAAATACTAATACCTTTTCATGAGACAAAACCTTCATCAAGACGTCAATCCGATCACCAGGAGAAAATATTTCGTAGTCACTTTGCGAAAACTGCTGATAGCCGAAACCGTATTTCTTAATCTGCTCAAGATTTGGCGGAGCTGCAAATTTAACCAGATAGGCCTTGGTTTCGTCGGCTCGCAGACTGACAATATCGCGGTCTTCGACCAGATGACCTTCCTTGAGAACCCCCACCCGGTCACAGGTTCGTTCCACTTCTTCAAATCGATGGGTCGAAAGTAGCACTGTTTTCCCACGGCGTTTTTCTTCCAGCACAAGGTCTAAAAATCGCGACTGCATCAGCGGGGTTAAGTTGATGGTCGGTTCATCCAAAATTAACGTTTGAGGATCATGCATCAGACCTGTGACAATGGACAGTCTTTTTTTCATGCCCATTGACATGTTTTCAATTTTCCCGCGCGTTTCGACCTCGAATCGTTCAATCAGTGAATCTCTGTGTCTGTTATCTTTTTGTCCAAACATCCCACGCATCTGGGAGATAAAATTGAGGTACTCTTTCACCCGCATGTTTTCGAAAAGAACCACATCTTCGGGCACATATCCCAAATTTTTTTGAATCGCTGAAGCTCGAAAAAAGCAGTTTAGTCCATCGATGGTGGCACTGCCCCGTCCCGCCCGGATCAACCCCATGAGCATCCGTATGGTGGTTGTTTTTCCGGCGTCGTCAGGCCCAACATATCCAAACGCCTCACCTTTTTCAACTTTAAAATTCAAGTTGAAAATGCCTCTAGAGCTTGAATATTTAAGGGTAACATCCTTTAATTCAATCATTTTTTTCTCCTTACAAACATTATTCTTGCTTTTTTATAGGTTAAACCGATTTGTCAACCCGTTTGTTCAGTTCATTAGCGATTCGGCCAAAATCTGATCCGGTAAGGGTTTCTCCCCGGATCCCCGGTGCTATATTACAGACCTCCAGAACTTCAAGCAAAACGTCTTTTTCAAATGGGGTATTCATGGTCAGCCCATTAATTAAAGTTTTTCGCCGATTCAAAAAACTGGCTTTGACAATTGATAAAAACAATTCCTTGTTTTCCAGTTCAATTCTGGGAACCGTCAGTTTTTTCAGGGTTACAACAATGGAATCAACCTTGGGCTTAGGGATAAACACTTGGGAAGGTACATCAAAATCTATGGAAATATCGGCATAAAACTGTGCTACAATGCTCAAAGATCCATAAGCTTTGGTGCTGGGAACCCCACACAAACGCTCACCCACCTCTTTTTGAATCAAGAAGGTCATGCTCTCTATAGGCAGGTCCGATTCCAGAAAACCCATAATAATGGGAGTGGTAATATAATAGGGTAAATTTGCCACGATCTTAAGAGGCATGGTAGCAAGATCTTCTCCCAATATCTCTTTTACGTTGGTTTTTAAAATATCGCCTTGAACGATTTCGACATTGTCACACGCTTTTAATGTCTCCCGGAGTACCGGTATCAGTTTTTTATCAATTTCAACTGTGATAACCTTGCCCGCATGTTCACTAAGCGCCTGGGTCATGGTTCCAATCCCCGGACCAATTTCCAACACCAGATCCCTTTCATTTACATCTCCAGCTTTTACAATTTTTTGAACAATATTTTCATCAATTAAAAAATTCTGTCCAAAACGTTTATTGAAGTGGAGATCGTATTTTTTTAACAATGCTTCAATGACTCTTGGTGATGTTAATTTTTCCATTCATTTCCTTTCTGTTTAACAAATATTTACACGCTATGAATGATCCTGTGTGGCTTCATTCATAACTTAACTATTATACACTTTATTTAATCCTGCGGGAAGACCTTATCACCAATTCAATACGGAAAGAATCAACCTTTTAAACATTTAACCAATACTTTGCGAGATCTTCAAACATTATCCTGTCAAATGTTTAATTTGCAATTTTAAATCTGTCAAAAGCCCTTCATTGGTCCACTGACAGGCAACATTCCTGAATAATTAAATTTTTTAGCGGATTTATTTGAAAGCGGATGTCATTTAGTTAAAAAAGTAAACGTCTCCATGTCTCATGTAAAGCTCCACTCTTTACTTTTTGACAAGTCATTTCATTTTAACTTAAAGCTAAATTAATCATTTTTACAAATGATTCCGATATCGTTATAACTCCCTTTCTTCAGTGTCGTAAATATTTACCATTCTAAAGCCGTTTCATCATACTATCTAACTCTCTTATTAAACCTTATAACTGCGTTTTCTTAAACGTATTTAACGATGGCCTTGCAAAATATCCATGTATAATGTATTATACGCATTGCCAATTTGTAAATAAATTGCAACAATCAATGATGCATTTAAGTCACAACAAAAATAGTGACACCATCATGTTTTGACATTGGAGGTCAAATGAAGAAAAACTTAATAAAAAGCGCATGCGTAAGTCTTGCCTTTGTTTTATGCCTGGGTATAGCGCCAGGCACTGTTATGGCAAAAGAAGCCGCAGTGGATTTAACCCAAATCACCCAGGCAGTTGAGACGGCGAAAAACACCGCTCCCCTGCCCAGCTTGTTCGTAGCGCGAACAACAGCACCGAGTGCTGATAATCCTTATTTCTTTGCCAACAATCCTTATGCCCAGGGTGGCTACGGTATGCCGAATTGTACCGCCTACGCTTTTGGCCGGGCGTATGAAATTTTAGGAACCGCCCCAAATTTACATATGGGTAATGCGAATTCATGGTGGGCCGATAATCAAAGCAATGGTTATTACCCCTCCGGATCCACCCCCAAACTGGGCGCCGTGATCTGTTGGGGTGGCAGTTCAGATGGACACGTGGCAATTGTTGAAGCGATCAACGGCTATACGGTTACCCTATCCGAATCCACCTATAGTGGCGTATACTTCCAGAATTACACCTATACCATTGGTGCTGAGGATGCTACCTCGGTGGGCGGTTTTCAAGGTTATATCTACATCGGCGACTACATTGATGCCACATCGGACATAACACCACCGTCTTTATCAGATGTACTGGTTACTGACTATCAAAGCGAAGGAATCAAAGTCACCGCTCTGGTTTCTGATGACTTAAGCGGGATCAGCCAGGTTTACTTTCCCGTCTGGACCGAAAACGGTGGGCAGGATGATTTAATCTGGCATGAAGGAAGCGTTTCTGACAATGTGGCCAGTTGTTTTATTCCATACAGTGATCACAATACCGAGCTTGGTGACTACAATGTCCATGTTTATGCTTATGACAACGCCGGTCACTACACCATGACCGCCACAACCATTACAAAAGCCGACACCTTTACCAGCCTGGGTGAAGTTGTTCACACAAACTAAGTAACTTACTTTTAAAGAAAAAGCCTTTCAGATGACGTCTACAAACATCACTGGAAGGCTTTTTTCTAGGATAAGCTATTTTTCAGAATAAGCTTAAGATGCATCAATGTCATTAGCACCGATCTTTTTAGTATTTGTCTATATCATCAAGTTGAATTTGTGGTTCTGCTGGTTGATGCGCGACCTGTTCTTCTCTTATTTGAGGATTTGCAGAAGCATCTTTTCTCGTGCTTGCTTCATTACTTGTTTTACTCTTTAACTTGAATTCAGAAACCATATTCTTTAGCAGTTCAGCCTGACCAGAAAGCTCTTCGCTGGCGGCAGCACTCTCTTCGGCCGTTGCCGAATTAGTCTGTACCACTTGGGAAACCTGTTCAATCCCCTGGGTGATCTGGGCAATGCTGGTGGCCTGATCATTCGATGCGACAGCGATGTTGCTGACCAGATCGGTTACTTTGGCCACTGATTTTAAGATCCCTTCTAAACTGTCGGCGGTATCATTGGCAATTTTTGTACCCGTTTCTACCTTATCAATGGAGCCTTCAATCAGACCGGTTGTTTCCCGGGCGGCTTCGGCACTCCGCGCCGCTAATGATCGAACCTCTTCGGCGACCACAGCAAAACCTTTCCCATGTTGACCAGCCCGGGCGGCTTCGACCGCGGCATTCAGAGCCAGAATATTGGTTTGGAAGGCAATGTCATCAATGACTTTAATAATCTTGGAAATACTATTGGAGGATTCATTGATTTCTTCCATGGCGTTAACCATATCCCCCATCTGTTTGTTGCCTGCTTCGGCCGTCGTCCGAACCTCAAGGGTTCGTTCATTAGCGGCATTGGCATTTTGGGCGTTTTTCTTAGTTTCTTCCGCCACTTCCTCAATGGAAGCCGACAATTGCTGGATTGCACTGGCTTGCTCGGTTGTTCCCTGGGCCAGCGCCTGGCCACCATCGGATATTTGGCGGGAGCCTGCTTCCACCTGATTGGCCGAGTTCCCAATCTCGGTCAAGATTTCACTAAGATGGGCGGTAATATCATTAATGGCATATTTAATATTAACAAAATCACCCAGATAGTTGGCGGTAATTTCCTGGTTAAAATCACCATTGCTGACCTTTTCCAGTTTTTCTGAAATTTCCTGGACATATTGTTTCAGGAATGTAATGGTTTTATTCATGTCCTCTTTGATCTGACCGTTTTGTCCCAAGTAATCGCCAGTCATCGCCGTACTCAGATTACCCTGAGCCAACTCATTTAGCACCTGGGAGGCTTCCTGCATCGGTTCGGTTAGGGCATCCAGAGTGTTATTAAAACCGTTGATTACTTTGGCATAATCTCCCGGGAATCGGGATGCATGAGCCCGATTATCGAGATCCCCGGCCACGGCGGCTTTAGCCATACTGTCCGATTCTTGAAGTAACATGATGATGTTTTCCATCAGCTTGATAAAACCCGGTATTAAGCGATCATTTTCGCTAAGTGGTCCCGTTGCCTTTAATCCATCCAGCATTTTCATATCTCCATTTGAGATATCATCCACCGCTTTGACCACGATCATTAAAGAATCTTGAATCGTATTGATGGATTGGGCAATTTCCCCATAAATTCCGGAGTAATTCGCATCGATTCGTTGGGTTAGATCATTCTTGCTCATCAAAGCCAAAACTTCCCTGCCTTCTATCAAAGCCCCTAAGCCATCAATACAAGAATTAATGCTGTTTATCAAATCGGCAAAATCACCCTTGGCTTCTGAGTTTATCTTTTCGGGGATTTCTCCTTTTCCGATTCTATCGATATAACCCGATGCCATGTTCAGTGGTCCAATTACAGCGTCCAATGTTGCGTTAACACCTTCGATGATATCCCGGTAACCTCCGTTTAACGTTTCAGTATTCCCACGAACAGATAACTTGCCTGCTACTGCGGCTTCGGTCAACATTTCAGTTTCCTGAATCAGTTCCCGCAACGACTTGATCATATCAGCCATGCTGATTCCCAATACGTCTTGATCGGATCTTGGGATAACGTCCATTGTCAAATCTCCTGTTGCGATCCGTTGTGCAGCCATTGCCTGCTCCCTGGTATTCTTCGCCATCTCACTAAATGCCGCTGTCAGTTCTGTCGTTTCACTGCTGATGGCTGCGATGCCATCGATATTCACGTCCACATTGCCGACCGCCAACTTTTTGGCGATCCCCGCCAACATATTGATTGGTTTTGCGATTTTTCTGGATGTAAAGACGGTGAGTAACACCATCCCGGCAATAACGATCAGCATAATGATAAAAGTAATGAACTGAATTAAATTATAGGCACTGTTAAACTCTTTATCAGGCAGGCCAGTAATTATCGTCCAACCAGTATTGCCAACCATCGCAACATAGCCGTGATTGTGTGAGCCACCACTGGTATATTCGATGGCCCCAGTGTTTTGATTCAAAACAGCTTCTTTAATGTTATCCGACATATCCGAATCATTGATATGGGTATTGATATACTCCTGGTTGGTATGATAGATCATCTGTCCGTCAGCGCTGGCCAGAATAAAAAATCCCGTCTCACCCAGTTTATATTCACTCATCATTGCTGAAACACTATCCAGAGTGAAATCCAACCCGGCGGCACTAATGACATCCTTTGTACCCGTTCGATAAATTGGTGAAACTGCCGTTACCACCATTTTTCCGGTCAATGCATCCACGTAGGGCGACGTCATCGTTGTCCCACCAACGTCCATCATTTGAATATACCACGGCCGTTCAACCATGATCCAATCGGGACTAGAATGAACGCCCTTTGACAAAAGTAGCTGATTCGTATCGCGTTCACCTACCCAGGCATCAAGAATATTTGGATCAGATGACTTGATACCGAAAAGCGACTTTTCTGATTTTGCAAATCCCTGAGCTGTCATTGCATCCATGCCTGGCGTAATCTCATCTGTCACATCTTCAAATTGGCTGTTAACAGCCATTTGTCTTGTGATTTCGAGATATTTGTTAAACACTCCTGCTATTTCACTGGCGGCCGCGTCAGATTCTGCTTCTAGCTGTTTCTCAGTTAGATCGGTAATCGATGTATTCACATTGTATAAGGTGATGAATGATGAAACACCATAAATAATTACAATCGGAATACCGATGTAAATAAGTATCCGGGTTAGTAGATTCATTTGTTTTTTTTGTGTAGTTCGAGTTTTCTCCATATTGGTTCTCCTTAAAATTTACAAAATACCGTGATAATCCTTTCCTAACGGATCGTTTAAACTAGCTGTTTTCTTCCGGAAATTTTCGTTTATCGCTATTGCTCATTGCTCGCTTAATAAAAGCATTAAAATCATAACTTCTAAAATAAGGCTACATAAATAAACAGTACACCTCGCATCGGTGAGTGCCACCAACTTAAAAAAGCAAACCATTTCACTCATCAGTTTTAAAAGGCACGTTTTGCTGGTCACACTGTAATGCTAAGTCCATTACAAAACTAGTTTTATAATACTGACTCATAATATTTACATGAATTTATCCCTATTAAACTATCGACTAAACCACTACCTTTTAAAGGGTAATATTTCATCTTCAATAAGACATTATCGGTTAATGGTTTGTTGCATAAACATAAATATGGTATACGCTATCAAAAAAATTATATTTTTCTTGTCACACCCCATTAAACACTATAAAATGAGTATATCATTAATCATACCAAATTTTAAGGAGGTAGCTAATGAAAGGGCCATCTAGCCATTTAGATTTACCTACAGCAGACGATTCGGTGATCCGTATTCAAGACGATCTTAATTTGATTAAAAACTACTTAACCCCTGCATTTCTAAAAAAAAACACTGTTTTTTCCTGCCTTGAAGATTTTTTACAATCCGCTGGATTTTCCGCTGTCACTCAGGAGGATTTTGAGTCGATCCCAGTTACCGCAATGGATTCATGGGTACGACAAAACAGCAAGTTTCTTGACTGGTCAGATATGATTTCTTGTGCCGCCGATTTCTACTTTGATACCCAGATGAAAGCCATAAAATTCAAATCTATCTAAATTAAAAACGATCCCAATAAAAAACAACGATGTGACCGCATCGTTGTTTTTATTGGTGTTTATCTTTTTTGATAAAACGGTTATATTTTCTTAATCTTTCTAAAACATTTATTTTTTTATTTCTGTAACTGTATTTTTCTAATCCTCAAACCAATCATTTTTAAGCGTCTCCGTTTCGGTTTTTATCTCTTCTACTGTTTTCTCGATCACACTTTTTAATTCTTCCTGCTCACGACTTTTTTTATGCATCTTCATTTTCAACCGCATATTCATCATTTCAGTTAGATAGCCGCCGCGAAACATTTTAGGTTCAAAAGACATAATAAATGCTCTCGGTTCGTATTCATCAATAATCCGCAATAACCTTTTCTCGCACTTACGCTTGGTAAGAATATCTAAATTGGTGCGTTTTCCATATTTTCCTTGACCATAGTAGGCGGTAACACCAAATCCTTCTTTTCTCAACACTTCAATCAAGGTGGCGTTTTCCTGTTCGATATTAACTTGAATACTGGTGAATCCGATCGCTAATTTTTGTTCAATGTATATGCCCAAGGTTAAGCCCACTGCAAAACCGATGGCGTAAACAACCATCTCCAAAATACTTTGATCTCCTGATAATACAATCGCCAAGCCAAAAATATAAATCAGTGCTTCCATGAATCCAAAAATGCCAGTTAACACCTTCAAATTTTTAACCATACAAATGGTGCGTAGTGTCAACATGGGAACATAAAGTAACTGAATAAAAATAATTAAAAATAATCGCGTCATCGCCACTCCTTTTTTTAGAACGAGAATGGATCATTTGATTCCGTCTAGATTCGATTGCTCCGATTTATCAAACAAAACTCCCAGAATTTTTCTTGCTAACATCGCTATTACTTTTCATTGTAACAGATGTGAATCATAATATGAAGGGTTCAAGAAAAATATAAAAATTCCAGATGTTTAAGGCACTAAATTTTGTCGTAACCGCACCAAATACTAACAATAAAATGATAAAACCCTCCACCTGTTAAGCTTAAGAAAGTCAATTTTGTTTGACAAACTTGATTTTCTTTGCTATTATGATACATATTATCAAACAAACATTATGTGAAGTATATGTATTGAGTAATTCTATTTGTGAGCTTATTTACGTGTCTAAGTAAATGTGGAAATAAGTAAGCCGATTATTAATCCAATGAAATTTACATTGAAAAACATCCTGGATAGAACTGGGGCTTGTATAGGATCAACATGGTCATATACTATACTATTCTGCCTGATATTTATTGGGTATTATGAATGGTGTAAGGTGAGTTATTTTTAGCGAAACCTATGCACTCTAACTCTGTAAACGCAGAGTTAGAGTGCATTTTTTTATATTTTATTCATAGCGATAAAAAGATGCGCCTCTATTTCACACCCCCCCATTCACCCAAATATAGTTAATAATACATAATCTGAAAGGAACAAAACATGCAAGAAGCAATTAAATTAACACAGGAACATCTAAATACCAGCCAATCTTCCGATTACTTAATGGATAAATGGACCGACTGGCGCTGGCAACTAAAAAATACGATTCGAAAAGTTGAAACATTTGAAAAAATTATGGGAATTAAATTTTCTGATGAAAAGAAAAAAGAGATTAATGAAACCATTGATAAATTTCCAATGGCGATTACACCTTACTACTTATCATTAATCGACGAAGATGATTTTGAAACGGATCCGGTTTTCAAACAGAGTTTTCCAAGTATTGACGAATTGATCATCTCATCCATTGATATGGAAGATCCGCTCCATGAGGACAAGGATAGTCCTATCTGTGGAATTACCCATCGATATCCGGACCGGGTCCTTTTTCACGTCAGTAATGTGTGCGCGATGTATTGCCGTCATTGTACCCGAAAAAGAAAAGTTGGCGATGTGGACTCCGTTCCTTCTGATGAAATGATTGCCGCGGGTATCGACTATATTAAGAATACACCCACCGTACGGGACGTTCTTCTTTCCGGTGGAGATCCATTTCTTTTGTCCGACGAAAAGCTAGACCATATTCTCGGACTTGTTGCTGCAATTCCCCATGTTGAAGTAATTCGTATTGGCACACGAACACCGGTCGTTCTTCCCTATCGGATCACAGACAAGCTCATAAAAGTCCTCAGTAAATATGATAATCTCTGGATCAACACTCACTACAATCATCCCCGGGAAATTACCAAAACCTCAATTAATGCGCTAAAAAAACTAACTGGTGCGGGAATTCCTTTAGGCAACCAATCAGTGTTATTAAAAGACGTCAATGACTGCCCGCAAATCATGAAAAAACTGGTTCATAAATTAGTAGCAAACCGCGTGCGCCCGTACTATTTATATCAATGTGATTTATCTGAAGGGCTTGAACATTTTAGAACCAATGTTGGTAAAGGCATTGAAATAATGGAGAGTTTAAGAGGTCATACCAGTGGCTTCGCCATTCCAACTTATGTTATTGATGCCCCTGGTGGCGGTGGTAAAATCCCGGTGATGCCTAACTACCTCATTTCCTGGTCGACTAACAAGGTTATCTTAAGAAATTATGAAGGCGTCATCACCACATATCAGATGCCAGACACCTATGAACACACAGCCTGTGATTTAAACTGTACGAATTGCAAGCTCCAATTAAAACTAAATAACGAGGAAAGTGATCGCAAACCGATCGGCATTTCCAAATTGCTTTGCGATTATGAAGAAACCATCACACTGGTTCCTGAAAACCTTGAACGCGACCAAAGAAATCAAAGTGATGAGGCAATATAATGACTGACATCATTGAACCCTATGGTCATAGTCTGATTCAGCACGGAAAAAACAGCAATCGGATTTACTTAATGAAATGTGATGCTGCCGAGGCTGACTCGCTTATCACACACATGAACCAACTGGCACATGATAAAAATTACTCAAAAATAGTTGCCAAGATTCCAGAATCCCAAGATCCCGTTTTTAAAGCCGATGGTTACAAAGAAGAAGCCGCGATACCCGGCTTTTACCGGGGTCAGGAAACATGTAAATTATTGAGCAAGTACCTTTGTCCTAAAAGAGAAAACCTAACTAATGACATGGAAATCAAGCAAATTCTTGACGATGCAATAAAAAAGCGTGCCGAAGCTGCAACCCAAGCCCTGCCAGAAGAATTCAAAATTAGAGAATTAGGGCCATCAGATATACCCGCACTCGCACAAATTTATGGCACAGTTTTTAAAAGCTATCCCTTTCCTATTTTTGATGCAGACTATCTTCTCGAAACCATGTCTGATCACGTTACCTACTTTGGTGTATTTCACAATAATCATCTAGTCGCCGTCTCTTCCAGCGAAACTGATTTGGACAATTTAAATTCTGAGATGACCGATTTTGCAGTATTACCAGCGTATCGGGGTCATAAGCTGGCCCTCCATCTCCTTAATGAAATGGAAAAATATATGATTAACGCAGGATTTCGACTGCTCTATACCATTGCCAGAGCATCGTCTTATGGAATGAATAGAACCTTTGCCCGAGCAAATTATCAATATGGTGGCACCCTTAATAATAATACCCAGATTTCAGGATCAATCGAATCCATGAATATCTGGTATAAAGACATCGGCGCAGCTAAATAATTAAGCAGCACCGATGTCTTTGCAAACTGTATGCAAATTTAGTTGTGCTTAATTCGTCGTCATTATATAATACTAGTAATTAACATAATGGAGGTATCCCTGTGACAAAGGTTCTGATTCTAACTTCGACGAAACGCGTGGACAAATTTTCAGATTTATCCGGTATCCCAAAAGACTGGGAATTAATTTTTGGCGAGGATCTAAATACTGATCAGGCAGTGCTACAAGCTGCTGGTGATGCTGATTTTATTTTTGCGGATGCCATTCGGGAAGTCAGCAAAAACCTGATTGATAGCATGCCCAATCTCAAACTTATCCATTCCGAAGGTGTGGGTTATAATAAAATTGATAGCGCTGCTGCTAAAGAAAAAAAAATTTACGTTTGTAACAATACCGCCGCCAACTCCAGTGCGGTAGCAGAGCAAACCATCCTGCTGATGCTAGGCCTCCAGCGACGACTCCTGGAAGGTGATCAGATGGTTCGCGATGGTCGGCAGATTCAGGCCAAAGGTTCATTTATTCTAGATGGTATTCCAGAGCTTGGCTCCTGTCATGTGGGGCTGGTTGGCATGGGTTCTATTGCCTTTGAAACCGCTAAGCGTTTGAAGTCATTTGGTTCGAGGCTCAGTTATTTTAACCGTTCTAGAAAAAGTGCGGCTGAGCACAAATTGGGGCTTAGCTATCTGCCTCTGGAAGACCTTTGCAAGCAGTGTGATATCATCAGCCTCCATTTACCGGTCACCCTGGAAACAACCGGCCTAATCAATTCTGAACTGCTGTCACTGATGAAACCGTCATCCCTACTTATTAATACTGCCCGCGGAGAGCTGGTTGTCCAGGAAGATCTGGTCGCCGCATTATCAGCCGGACTGATTGCCGGGGCTGGTCTGGACACGCTGTACCCGGAACCGGTTATGACCGATAATCCACTCCTTAATCTACCAGAAAGCTGTCGTTATAAACTGCTTTTCAGCCCCCACATTGGCGGTACCACCAAACCGGCTTTTGAAAAAATGCATAAAACGGTCTGGACAAACATTCTGGCGGTATCAAAAGGTGAATGCCCTATAAATATTGTTAACGGATTATAATCCTTAAAAAAGGAACCAACCGCCATCAACGTAATGGTGGTTGGTTCTTTTTTTAATTATTCAAACCTCAACGGATCAAGGTAATGATGTCTTTTTAAAAATATTGCATCAATAAAAAAAACAGGATTTCTAACATTATCCCAGCGACACCAATTAAGACTGGATTAAAATAATACCGCCGATCTCCAAGAATTAATAACTCTTCAGGGTCATCCGGTTTACAGCGGATTTGAACAATATCGCCCATATCGTAGCGTTTATCACCTTGGGAAGCCAATGCGGCTTTATGATAGACCTTTTGGGCAATCGTGTATTCCAGAATCGGAGTGTATTCATCGTAAACTTGTCGTCCATTCCGCACCTTGTTTTCTTTAATGTGCACCACTACCGCTTCAACGTCAACTCCATTAAGTTCTATCTTTTTTAATTGTATCAATCTGACAATTGAAAAAATGATAAGTACAATTCCTGCATATCTCAATATATCCAGTATCAACGCTATCATCGAACTTCACGACCTTTCGCTCCCAAATTTGAGGCAACCCATCAACACCATAACTATGTTGTCGATCATTTCTATTCATTATATAATAAAATCACCCAAAAAGGATCTTTTTATAATAAAAAGTAAAAGCGCTTTAGTTGCAGGAGACATCTTGTTATTTTTGAAGGAGAGCATTCTCAATCGCTTTTTTAATCACTTTACTTGAATTAGTCGCTCCAGTAACAGCATCCACATCTATCGTTTGTTCCTTAACAATGGTGTCAGTAATCACCTCAGCGGAAGAACCTCGTTCGTTCTGATGCTCAATCAGGTTGATGGTCTTAATTACTCCATTAGCAACAATAACTTCAGCTTTTGCCGATATATAACCGACATCATATGAGCCATCATAAACACCATCTGGAATTCGCGATAGATCAATGTTGGCAATTGTAATGCTGGCAACCGCTTTTTTATAGTTGTTTACATCACTAAGATAACAGGCACCAGAAAAGATTCCGATAATCAGAATCGAAATGATTAGTGGTAAAACAATCGTTTTTATTTTAAACATTTTGTTTCTCCTTCAGAATCGAATTCAGCAAGGTATCAAAGCTGTATTTCAAGAAATCTTTTTTTGTTGTATTCATCGCCTGTTCAATGTATTGCTGTTTTTTCCAGGCCATCAGAATGATCCCCGATAGACTAGCCCAGAACATAAACACGGTCTCCGGGATTTTAATATCTGAACGAAAAACACCCTGCTTAATCCCATCCACAAAAAATGTACCGATCAGTTCATTGATTTGCTCGCCCAATTCAAATATTTCTCGAAAAACCATTGGCGTATCTTCATTATTAACATCCACATTAAATTCTTGAAGTACGGTTTGAAAATACAAAGGATAGTCATCACAATAGGCGGTAAGTTCATTGCAAATTACATAATATCTTGCAAATAGGTCATTCCCCGGTTGGGTTGCAGTTTGAATGCGATCATAAAGCATTTTCATGCTTTTAAATATAATGCAATTGACAATTTCTTCTTTGTTTTTAAAATACACGTATAAGGTTGCCTTACTATATTCGGCTTCCCTTGCGATGTCATTCATTGTCGTATTGTCAACGCCATTTTTTTTAAAGAGTGTTTCCGCAATTGTTATAATGCTGTCTCTGTGAAAATCAGCTAGTTCTTTTTTTCGTCTTCCCATATCAAACCCTTATTTCGTTATTTATACTCTGGGTTTAATTATACCTGCTCGTCTATCATTAATCAAGTTGTTTACAAAAAACAATATCCAAAAAAATCCCCAGATTATCCGGGGATGAAGTTTTTATAGTATCTCTATTTCGATCTCGTCCAAACGAGAGAGTTCAACTTCGATCTTCTGTACGATCTCAAAACCCTTCCCTTTGTGGGGACTTCCCATGATTGCAATAACTTTCATGCTGACCTCACTTTTTTTTATAATTTTTGATTCCATTGATTATTCTTGCCAAATTTTCAAGAAGACCCCTGCTTTTTTTCTTGTTATACGGTTTTCATCATGATACAATCACAAAAGCATGACTCCCTGTAGCTGCCTGAGATTCTTCCAGTTTAAAATCAATTCCGACAGTGAAAAGTTCATTGCACTTTTCCGCAAAATACTTTTTTAACGAGAAAGGACTGATCATCATGGATAAAAAGGAATCTAATATTTTTAGTCGAACCAAAGAAATACTCACGCTTATTCAGTTTAATTTTCTGCATCTGCTCTTTTTTGAAGCTATCTATACCGTTGCCGGCACTATGATCATTTATCCCGGTGGATTTTTTTTGTTTAATAAAGCCATAACACTGTTGGGTTTTCCATATTTAAGCGGTTCAAATTTTACTCAAGCCTTAACTAACCCCCTTTTTCTGCTAACTTTTATTTGCTTTGCTTTGCTCGTCGCTTTTTTTGGTCTGCTGGAATTCACCACATTAATCATTCTTTTTAATGAAAGTCATTTCCGACGAAAAGTTCAACTGATTCCATTATGTATAGAGGGAACTAAACGAGCACTCAAAATAGTCAAGGCTAAAAATTTACCATTCGTGATTTTTATTCTTATCATTATTCCTTTAACTGAGTTTTCATTATCTTCTAATTTCATTTCGGAAATATCAATTCCTGAATTTATTATGAGTTATATCGCTGCCAGTTCATTGTACTCAATCGGTTTTACGGTACTGTCGCTGTTTTTGTTTTTGCTCTCAGTCATCTGGATTTTTTCATTTCACTATTTCACTTTGGAAAACAGTGATTTCTTCCCGGCAATTAAAAAAAGCAGCATTCTAATAAAAGGACATTTTTGGAAAACTATTTTCTTTGTAATACTTTTTAATCTCCTGATTGTGATATTGCTCGTTATTGTTGTGCTTGTTCTTGAAGTCATCGCTTTCTTTATCTTAGGTCAGATCCTGGAACACCCGCTGGCTTTATCCATTTTTATTGCTACTTTCGGTTTTTTGGTGTCTGGGTTGTTTACCATCTTTCAATTGCTCACCACATCCATCAATTTGGCGGTAGTTTCCCAGTTTTACTATACATATTCAGCATCGACCCACTTAAAGGTTAATTCTGAATCGCTAGTCAAAGATAAATACAAAGCAAAAGTAAAACGAAAAACAATTGTGACAATCAGTATAATCATGGTTTTCTTATTTACAACAATAAATAGCATTGTAATTTTCAACACCTTTTCTGAAGCCTTCAACGACCAGTTTTTAACGGGTCCACAAATAACTGCTCACCGTGGAGGTTCTAATCTTGCCCCAGAAAACACGCTGGCCGCTTTACAAAAAGCTATTGATCAAAGCGCTGATTATGCTGAAATTGATGTGGCTCAAACTAAAGACGGAATAATTGTTGTCTCTCACGATAATAATCTTAAGCGCATATCTGGAAAGGATTTGAATATCTGGTCATCAAACTACGTGGATATCAAAGATCTGGACATCGGTAGTTGGTTTGATCCGCAGTTTAAAAATGAACATATCCCCACCCTAGATGAAGCGATTAAACTTTGCAAAGGAAAAATACGTTTAAACATTGAGCTTAAGCCTACCGGGCATGAAGCAAGTTTGGTGGAGTCGACTGTTGATATTATCGATCAAAATGATTTTTCTAACCAGTGTGTCCTTGCCTCCCTGGATTATCCAACCTTAGAAAAAGTCGCCTCCATAAATCCAGATTTGAAACGGGCTTATATTACCGCTTTGGCCATTGGGGACATTCAAAAACTGCCAGTCGATATTTACAGCATTGAGTCATCCTTCATCACCCCGGAGATCGTTGCTGCCATCCATCGAGAGAAGAAAGAAGTTTTAGCCTGGACAGTAGAATCTCAGGAATTGACCGAAAAGATGGTTAAAATTGGTGTTGACAACATTATTACCGACGACGTGACCCAAACCAGGAAGACCATTGAACAAATGCTTGAACCACGAGAATTGATTGACCGCATCAATGATTATATTTTTGCAGATCTACTGTCATAATAGTTTGTGATCAAAAATACTTCAACCAAATTCTCTTATGTGCCAAGTAAGTGACGACCGCGATTGTCCTGAAATACTGTCGTTTTAAATGGAGCAATAAAGCTGTTTTTGTTGACGCTCTTATTTTAAGTTTTCTTTGTTTTTCTTGATGAGATTGATAAATAATTTTTCATTTGAAGACAACGCTTCGATTTTAGCTGTCTTTAAATGATTGTAATAAGCATCCATACTTTTTAATTGATCAATCAGTTTTAATAAGCTGTTATGCGCTTCCTGATCTTCTGGTGTTTGCGGTTTTACCTGGTCGAAGATGTTTTCCAGATCTTTTTTAGCTTGATTCATAATCGTTTGTGCATCGATGTATTCCTGATTTAACATATTATTCTTCTTTCTGACTGTATTTTGTACTGATATAATATTCTATTTTAAAACATTACAAATGAATAATATCACAAAACCAGGATGGTTGTGAACTAAATCTAACTCTCACTTAAAAAAAGCGTATCAAACTTAGGTTTGATACGCAATCACAAGTTTAGAGCCGGCGGTATTTCTTTAATGCGGTCACATTCACTAAAAACAACACCCCAATAAAGATGACCGATCCAACTAACCAGGGCCATATCGCTAAAAATCCCTTGCCCTGAATCATAATCATTTCCAGGGCTGTGCAGCCATAATAAACTGGCGTTAGATAACACAGGTTTCCCAGCCCAAAGGGAATGGTATCAATCGGGATCAGTCCGGAAAAAAAGATCTGTGGAATGATGATTACCGGAATAAACTGAACCAATTGTAATTCATTGTTGGCAAAGATGGATACCAGCGCGCCAACGGAAACCGCCGAAAACGCCATCAAAATCATCACCAACGTACATAAGGCGACCGATCCTTCCACCTGAAGTTGCAGTACATAAACGGCGTACAAAATAATCACCACACTTTGAATCGCTGCCAGTAAACCATACCCCAGGGTATAACCCCCGATGACATCGATCCGGCTGATCGGGGTCATCAGCATCCGTTCTAAGGTCTGTTCGAAACGCTCCCGAACAAATGACATCCCGGAAAGAATAAAGACAAAGAAAAATGAGATCACACCCAGAAAAACATAGGCAAGCGAATCCAGTTGATTATCCCCCGATGTTTCATAAACATAATCCATGATCAGCTCGTTTTGTGCGGGTTGTAAGGCTTTATTGGTATCCGTAATGGCTTCTATGGCGGCCGCGGACTTGGAATTTTTCTCCAGTAATTCAATATGGGTTCCCTCGCTATCGCTCCAGATCAGCGCATCGATTCCATTAATCTCCAAATAATCTACGGCCTCGGGTTGTTCTGTTTCTTCACTGACAGCGGCATGATTCTCAAGCTCAGTGACAAATTTTTCATTCATATCATAGACAGCAATCTTCGGCAGATAATTGGAATCACCGAGGATAAAAAATAACAGCGTTAAAACCAGCAGCGGTGCAAATAAAAGCAACCCCAATGATCGCTGATCGTTTTTCATTTGGCCAATGATCCGTTTGACAATGCTTAACACGATGTGACCTCCGCTTCTGACTGATTGTCGATAAAAAATAATTCTTCAATGTTTCCGTCTGAAGTCTGGGCGATTAAATTTTTAACCGTATCCCTGGCAATGATATGACCATTACGAAGCAAGGCGGCATCATCACATTGGGTAACCTCATCCATGACATGGGTGGTAACCAAAATGGTTGTTCCTTCATTTCGGAGCTGCCTGAGATATAGCCATATTTTGCGCCGCAGCACCGGATCAACCCCAACTGTTGGCTCATCCAGCACCAGCAGCTTTGGTTTGTGAATTAACGCTACCGCCAACGATATGCGTTTTTTCATCCCACCGGAACAATCGCGGACTAACTTGTTTTTACACGCTGCCATATCGACAATCTGGAGTAGTTCTTCGGCATTTGCTTCAAATGTTTTACGACTTTGCCGATGCAGACCGGCAAAAAACTTCAGATTCTCCCAGGCTGACAACTCTTCGTACAGGGCTTCATTCTGCGGCATATAACCCATCTGTGCAAGCAGCTGACGGTTTGGCACGGCGATACCGCCGATTGTTACCATTCCGCCATCCGTTGGAATGGCACCCATCATGATTCGCAGCAAGGTTGTTTTTCCTGAACCGGATGCCCCCAGCAGACAGAAGATCCGACCCGAATCAATCGTCAAACTAATCTGTTCTAAAACACGCTGTTTTTTGAATGATTTATCAACTTCTAAAATTTCAATTCTCATTTCTAAGTCCCTCTTCTTTATTTTATGATTATCCCCATTTTAGCCCTGTTCCTTTTTAAATTCAACCAACAGTCTTTTTCAAGCTGTTGGATTTTCTTGTTTATCCCAGCAGCTTCGTTTATAATCAAAATGAATGATCCCGTGAATGAGGTAAAACTGACATGAAGACGACTTTATCAACCACCGCCAAAGTTACCCGCCAAAACTTAATTGATTCATTTTGGCTGTTATATTGCAAAAAAAGCATTGAGAAGATCGCCGTCAAGGAAATCTGTGACGTAGCCGGCTATAATCGCTCAACTTTTTATGTTTATTTTAAAGATGCCTATGAAATTCTGGCAGAAATTGAAGAACAGACCATTACAGTGGAGGATTTTAAGAACATTGTTATTAAGAACCTTTTTTATGGTAATCTTTCTCATGATCATCGCAAGGAAGCCATTTTAAAATTAATTCTTGAATTTTTCGAGAAAAACAAGACTTATCTCCCGGTTTTATTAGGTGAAAACGGTGATCCCCACTTCAGGCAAAAGGTCTTGAAAAAGCTCACCCCGACAGTGCTATCAATATATAAAAAACTGTCCCCTCAGGAACTGATGGAAGTAAGCTATTTAATGGAATACCAGAGTGCCGCGATGCTCAGCATGATTGCAAAGTGGTATGCCAATGACAAAGACCTGCCTACCGAACAATTCCTGGAGTTGCTGCTGGCCGTGACAACCAACGGCGTTCAAAGCGAGCTATCAAAATACCGAGGCTAAATTGAATCACTTAACAAGCCAAACCGATTCTCTTGAAAATTGAGGGTCGGTTTTTTTGTTGCTACAACCGGAACTAAAACAGCCCTTAAATAGTCGACGACTACTTAAAGGCTGTTTTAGTGTTCTATTTTTAAAGCTGTATTAATGATTCTTTTTCTCCTGGGCATTTTTTAGGCTGATTGCATTTTCTCGGCATTCATCGGCATAATCTTCATAGGCTTCCCGATAATCTTCATAATCGATGGTGCAATCGCGGTCTTCAAAAGATTTGCAATAGCCTTCCAGCGCTTTCCAATCCCGGCTGTAGGCGTGAAAACTCAGGGCATGATGGGTATAGGAACCCAGTTCTTTAATCCCGACTTCCCTGGCAATCGTTCTTGACAGTTCGATAAGAGCGAAAACATTCATGGCGACTGCCTTAACTCCATCATTGCTTCTAAATACCACGTCGGTATTTAATTTGCCGTCTTTAACAGTGTAATGAATAAGCTGCAGGCAGGGTGGATGATTTAGTTTGGCGGCCTCCTGATTGGCCACATGTAGGGTTGCCTGTCTGGTACCGGGATCTTCTTTTAATTTATTGATAACAAAATCAATGTTTTTGGAAAACAGATCGTGATAGGTATACCCATACATATCTTTTTCAAAATCCTTGGTGCCTTCAACAATTTCCAGGACGTAGTCGACCAGGGTTTCCAGCCCGGTTGGCATGGCCATGGTAATTTTTATATCCTGTACGCTGTCGATATCCATCAGAAGGTGAATTTCTTTTAAACTGTCTTCGCGATCCTGATTCTTCCCCATAACAACATCGGCCTGGTTTAAAGCCTTCATCGCCGCCTCAATGCCCTTATGCAGTTCGGTTTCGTGAATGTAAGTAACCATCATTTTCACATCGTATCAGCTGATCTCTAACTCTCAAACCGCTAATACGAGATCCTTTCTATATAATAATACGTATTCGTTTATCTGCTTCATTGATGATCATACCATATCTTTCGGTAGATTTCATCTTTGTAAAAATCAAAATTAAATCCCATAATGTTTTCTATTTTAAATAGCTGATCATATTTTACGGCTGAACTAGAATTTTTTTAGAAAGTCTTCCGTCACGACGCCTCTTTTTATTGGCATTCCATGGGAGGGGCAAATCGAATCGTATTGGAGCTCTTTGATGATTGAAATTGATCGGTTCGCTTCCTCTTTATTCCAGATATAAAACTGGGGCAATTGTTTTAATTTTCCCTTAGACTCCTGAAATAAATCGCCAATAAATAATACATTCTTATAATGAAAAATCGAGTGTCCTGGAGTATGACCCGGAGCGTGAATCACACGAACCGCTCCAAAACTTTGATTCTCCTGATAGACGCCAGAAATGCTTGGTTTTTGAGGGTGCACAACTGCTTGCATGATTCGTTTGATTCCCGGTCGATTTTTTTCGCCCATAATATAGGGCACATCTTGCTGGGGTGCCCAAACCTCAGCTTGAGTTGCTTCCTGCAAGGCTTTAGCATTGCCGATATGATCAATATCATGGTGGGTCAGCAGTATTTTCGTTATACTTTGAATCGCTACATCCAAACTTTTCAGTTCCGCCAGAATTTGCTCTGCCAACCCCGGCATACCCGTATCAATGAGTATCCCTTCATCCGAACGAATAAAAAATACATGCCCATGGCTGGCACAATCAAGCTGATAAACATTTTCGATAATTTCCATCTTGTTACGCTCCCAAAAGTTATTTTTTTGTCAGATCCATAAAAGAAAAGCGACCAGAACGGCCGCTACACAGTGTCGATAATTATCGATTCAGCCCTCTATTCGCAAAATTTCAGACCTGCGCCTCTCGTTTTCCGACAGCAACAGCAAGTCCGATCAGCATGATCAGGGCTACTCCCGCCACAGCCGCTTCTGATGTGCTAGTGTCTACCCCAGTTTTGGGATTGGCTGAACTGGCATGCTGTTTTTTGAATGTTTGCGCCGAAAGCGGTTCCAGATACAAACAGGTCGCATCACGGTCGACATCCCCATAAATCGGACTGATATCAATGCTGCCTTCGGCCACAAGAGCCTTAGCGACGGCTCCCGATGTGCATAAATCAAGAATGCCATTGTTAATAATAATTTTATTATAGGAGAATAAAGCGCCGGCATCGCCATGATCAGCAATCGATTCGACGACCGTATAGCCGCCGTTGAATACCAGTTCATCATAAGCTCCGATACCGCGGCTGTAACTGGTTGGACTATCGGTAAAAACATCAATATTTCCGCTATTGACAATTAGATCGCCAAAAGCAAACAAACCAAAAGCACCGGCATAATCACTATTATAAGCGGTCACAGCAATGTTTCCCCCGTTGATGGTGAGATTTCCCGGTGTGATATCCTCAGCATTATTACCTGCCAAAATTCCAACGGCGGAGCTGGAACTTTCATATCCAACGGCTGCAATATCATAGGTTCCGCTGTCAATCACCAGGTTTCCAACAACATTGATTCCACCACCCATTAAATCAGGGGTCGCCTGTCCCTTCGCAATCAGCGTACCTGTCCCGCTAGCATTCATATCAGCTTCCGCTTTGACGGCAAAACCATTATCGGTTGTAATAACATTGGTACCAAGTAGGACGAGTTTAAAAGGAACTGCTGTCGATTTGACATCCAGCTTTTCTCCTACAAAATTATTTAATGTCAGTTCGTTGGCAGCTGTATCATATGAATAATCGGATCCGCTATTGGTGGCCAGGACATCAATGATCACGCCATTCTGGGTTAAGCACAAATATGTGGCCGCCTGGGTTTCTATCTTTTCTGGTTCAAGGTTTGCTATTACCGGTTGCTCTGAAACGACCTCGACTTCCATACTATTGTCGGCAGGAGCTGTTGCGACCGCTGGCAGCGGGGCAATTTCGGTACTGCCTGCTGTTTCTTCAGTTACTACAGTCTCTGTATCGACTGCTTCAGTTGTTACTAAAACCAGACCTAATTCGTTGGTTGGTTCTTTTTCACTTACCGCTTCTCCAGCGGCAAAAGCTGAGACCGGAATTAGCATTGACAACATCGCCGCAACCATCAGCAGGGATAAAAACTTTGATATTCGCTTCATTTTCTTCTCCATTTCAAACCGTATTTTGATGAATTGTTGAGATTGGCAGCTATTCTTTAAAATCTTTAGTATCGTACCATTCTGTTTTTACTCGTTTACATCATCGCATATGATTAAGATACCACAATCACAGAAAAATGTCGATGGATTGTTCGATATTTCTTGCATGGCAACTGTCCAGTTATCAGAACAAATGCAAAAAACCGCCCACTGGCGGTTTTTTGTTAATATGAACGCGTTTTATTTATCACATTTCATTTATTTAGTACGGCTTTTTAAATTGCTTAATCAGATTTTTTCGATTCTAATTCGAATCAGATATCCAGGGCTGCGTGGTAACCCTGATAAATGGCAGTCGTAATGGTGGATGCTTTAACACAATCCCCAATTTCGATAACATATGGGGCACAATCTACCAAAGTTTCGGCAATATTGCGACGCGGCTTTTGTCCCAGAGCACAGATGACTGTCGTTCCTGGAACCAGTACTTCCTTGCCATTGGCATCTTCACAGACAACCCCCTGATCGGTAACCTGCAATCCTTTTAATTCAGTATGGACGGTAATACCACATTTTGCGATTTCATTCATCATCAGCGGACGATGGCGCAAATTTGCGTCTGGTGCCAATTCCGTTCTCATTTCGATGAGGTTAACGGTCTTCCCTTCCCGGGCAAAATGGATGGCTGCTTCACAACCGGCCAAACCGCCACCTAATACAACCACGGTATCCCCGACCTGATCTTTTTTCTTGTAGTAGTCATTGACGACAATCACATTGTCGCCGTCCAGACCGGGAATTGCTGGAACGATCGGTTCCGAGCCGACTGCTACAATCAGGGCATCAACGTTTTCCTGATCGACATATTCTTTTGTTACCGGTGTGTTTAAGCGAATCTCTACACCGGCATCTCTGGCCAATTTTTCCAGAGTAACACCCAGCTCGTACATTTCATATTTAAATGGTATTGCCTGTTCACCTTTTAAGATTCCACCTAAGGTATCGCCTTTTTCACAAAGAATAACCTGGTGCCCCCGTTTGGCCGCCGTTAACGCCGCTTCCAGTCCGGCTGGTCCGCCGCCTGCTACCAATACTTTTACCGGGTTGGCAGTGGGAATAATTTCAGTTCCATCCATTTCCCGGCCAATTAAAGGATTAACGGTACAGCGCCGCGTGGATGTGACTGCCCGTTCGGCCATGCAGGTAAAGCAGCGCAGACATTTAACAATATCGGCATCCTGATTGCTCATAACTTTTCGCGGCAGGAAGGGGTCCGCCAACAGTGCCCGAGCCATTTCGACAATATCAGCTTGCCCGGAAGCAATAATCTCTTCCATCATCGCAGGATCATTCAGTCCGCCAAGGGTAGCCACCGGAACTGAAACATGTTTTTTAATTTCTGCAGCTAAATAGACATTTCGGCCATGAGGTTCAAACATCGATGGATGCGTTAAACCAAATCCACTTTGGTAAGTACCGGCAGTAATATGGAGTAGATCGACCTTGGATTCAACCAGTTTGGCGATTTCAACACCCTCTTCAAGGGTATAGCCACCTTCAAAAAATTCAGAGCCACTCATTCGAAACTCAATCGGGAAACCTGGTCCCACAGCTTCACGAACACTGTCCAGAACTTCCAGGGCCAGACGCGCCCGGTTTTCTAGCGGACCGCCGTATTTGTCGGTTCGGTGGTTAAAAAAGGGTGAAAGAAACTGGTTCAGTAGCCAGCCGTGACCGCCATGAACCATGATCATTTCAAATCCTGCCCGTTTTGCCAATCCAGCCACCCGCCCATAAGCGGCGACAATATCATCAATGAGTTCCTGGGTCAGTTCTTTAACCGGTCTTCCATCAGGACGGGTTCCGGCGCTGGGTCCCCACTGAGCCATGCCACCTTTTTTATCTTTGTCGGTTAGATAGGTGCCGGCATATTGTCCGGAATGAGAGAGTTCAACACTGGGAATGGCGCCATGACGACGGATTGCATCGGCTGTATAGGTAAAGCTCGACAGTGAATCAACCGTTTGCAGATCAAGGTGATACATATGGGAGCCTTCTGTTTCAGGATGAACTACACATTCACTAACAGTGACAGAGGCGGCACCACCTTTGGCTCTGAGTTCATAAAAAGCTTTCGATTTAGGACCGATGGTACAATCGGCTGTAATGTCGGTGCCTCCCATGGGTGCACCAAACATTCTGTTTCTGAAGGTTACATTACCAATTTTAATCGGTTTACATAAATTTGGGTATTTTCGTTGCATCGTCAATTCTCCTTTAGAATTTTGATTGGTTCCGTCAATATTAAGCGGTCGATTTGATAAAATCTTAACATGATCTTTTAGTGATGTCAATAAAATCATGTAAATATTTACATGTTTAAACATGCAACATTTTGCAGAATAACAACGTTTTATCCTTGACGTTTATTTAAAAGATGGTTATCATTAAAAAAAACATGAAAAGAGGGACCTTATGATCTCAGAAAAATTGCTTGAAGAAATCAGGAAGCTCTGTAAAGATCTAGATAGTTTGACCCAGGAGAACTTTGATAAGGGCATAAAAATTTTCGCAGCTAATAAGTCCAAAGCTCATACTAGCCAAGTGGTTGATGTCATCAGTAAGAAAGAATATGAACGGCTTTCAAAAAATCCTGAATATACCGAGGCCGCCGAGCTTATCACCAACACCCTTACCCTGCTGGAAGAACTGGATCATTTGGAATGGGTTTATAATGACCTGATTCGAAAACTTTATCATTGTAGACCTGACCAACCACAAACAACCGATGACGATACCGTTTTTAACCTTGAACCACCATTTTCCCGTTCGAAATTCTTAAATTAAAACAGCAATATACTTGGATCGTTACCAGTAAAGCTCCAATCCGACCCCCACCTCACCCACAGGAATATGTGAGTGAATGGCTGCTTTGACGGCAAAGGTGGTGCAGTGGCAGGGATAGATCTGTTCGATTTGATGGTTTTTAAAATAATCGATGGTCTGTACTACCCGGTCATTGACCTCAAATAGATGGAATCCGCCGATAACTCCGCGAACTCGTTGGTCTCCGGTGACGGCTTTGGCGTATTCTATAATATTACAGATACCGCTGTGAGAGCATCCAGTGATAATGAAAATTCCCGCTTCGCCCTGATAGACCAGAGCGGAATCATCCAGCAGATAATCATCGGTCAGTTCATCACCTACTTGCTGTTTTCCAATCGGTTCCGCTTTCTCAAAATCGATCACCCGAGGAATTTCACCCAGAAAGGTGATGTTCTCGGTAACCTTTACCGGAGTCCGAGTGAGTTTCAGCTGGCAACTTTCTGCCAGTTCTGTTCGGGTAAATGGGATTGATATTTTCAGACCGTTATACTCTTTATAATTCAGGGCATCAGGATGAGCGATAATATGAAATGGTTGCTTTCTCTTGATATCCAATAGGCTTTTTAAGCCTCGAGTATGGTCATCGTGGCCGTGAGAAAGTACAAGGGTATTAATCTTATTCAAATCAATATTCATGGCTGTGGCATTTTTAATGAACAGATCCGAGTAGCCCACGTCAAAAAGAAAGGCTTCTTCCCCGTCCTCAATATAATAGCACACCCCGGGCTCACCCCAGTAATATTCGTCGATAATGGTGTTGTTATCAACAATGACTTTTAGCCGCATTCTAGCCTCCATTTGTTATGATTTAAAAAACCTTGGTCGTCCATTGGGAGCAATCCCAGACTTCATTAACAAAGCTTTCGTAGAATTCCGGTTCATGGCAGACCATCAGAATGCCGCCATTATAGGCTTCTAACGCCCGCTTCAGTTCAGCTTTGGCATCGGCATCGAGATGATTAGTGGGCTCATCCAGAACCAGAATGTTGGTTTCCCGATTGATCAGTTTGCATAGTCGGACCTTGGCCTGTTCGCCACCGCTTAAAACCTTGACCATACTTTCAATATGTTTACGCGTTAAACCGCATTGAGCCAGGGCTGAACGGACCTCATTCTGATTCAGAGACGGAAACTCGTTCCATACCTCGTCAATACAACTGGTTCGGATATCCTGATCCATTTCCTGTTCATAATAACCGACTTGCAGTTTTTCCCCTTGTAATACGGTGCCGGTGATCGGTGGAATCAATCCTAACAGGCTTTTTAACAGGGTTGTTTTTCCAATACCATTCGTACCTCTTAAAACGATTTTCTTTTTCCGTTCCATGACTAAATTTAGTGGTTTGGACAGGGGTTCATCATAACCGATGATCAGATCTTCAGTTTCAAAAACCCGGCGCCCAGTGGTACCGGCTTCCTTAAAATTAAACCGCGGTTTGGGCTTTTCGGATGTCAGCTCAATGATGTCCATTTTATCCAGTTTTTTTTGTCGGGACATAGCCATATTCCGGGTAGCTACCCGGGCCTTGTTTCGGGCCACAAAGTCTTTAAGATCGGCAATTTCATTTTGTTGTTTAGTATAAGCAGCCTGTTCCTGAGCCTTCTTTGCTTCTAACACTTCCTGGAACTTAGCATAATCCCCTACATAACGAGTCAGTTTTTGGTTATCCATATGATAAATAAGATTAATCACGGAATTGACAAAGGGCAGATCATGGGAAATCAGAATAAAGGCATTTTCATAGTCATTGAGATAGCGCTTTAACCACTCAATATGCTGCTCATCGAGATAGTTAGTGGGCTCATCCAACAGTAGGATGTCCGGTTTTTCCAGCAGCAGTTTTCCCAACAACACCTTGGTACGCTGGCCGCCGCTGAGTTCGGTGATGTCCTTATCCATACCAATGTCGTTGAGACCCAGGGCATTGCCTACTTCTTCGACCTTTGAATCCACCAGATAAAAGTCATGAAACTCCAGCAATTCCTGAAGGTCACCCACTTCTTCTAAACTCTTTTCCACTTCTTCCGGACTGTCCTCACCCATTTTTTCATAAAGATAACCAATCCGGCTCTCAATATCCAGTAGAAAATCAAAGGCTGAGGTCAGCACGTCCCGGACGGTCATTCCCGATTGCAAAACCGCATGCTGATCCAGATAACCGATCCGCACATTTTTGGCCCATTCCACCTTGCCCTCATCTGGCATCAGCCTGTCGGTAACGATATTCATAAAGGTAGACTTACCTTCTCCGTTTGGTCCAATTAAACCGATATGCTCTCCCTTTAATAACCGAAACGATACCTGATTAAAAATCGCCCGATCACCAAAACCGTGAGAAAGATTCTCGACATTTAAAATACTCATTTATTCTCCATTTCTTATTTTTTCAATTAAAAACACTTCCAGATTTGTGGTGCAGATCAGGAAGTGTTTTATTTATCCTACGATTCTTGCATTATAGTATACCATATGCCCGATGATTATACCAGACTGCCTGGTCAGTTTCACAGCTTCATATTAAACCATTTATTTTTTATTCGTCCGCTTTTTGACCCTTTGATTATTACTCTTTGGTCTTCTTTTTCGTTTGCTTGTAGCTATATTAAAGTAGAGAATTGCCTGCATCAAGGTTACCAACCCCATAATTATTTTCTCAAACCAGGTGGCCCCCAACAGATTTCCCAGGGTATTTAAACAGGCAAACATAAAGGATAACCAAAGATAAACTTTCGAAAACAGGTTAAACTCTTTATCGTCAATGGCACCTGCTGCCACAGCAATCAGGGGGATGCCGAAACACACCACAATCACACCCGTGATCGAAGATTCATAAATAAGAACGACAATTAACACCAATGCAAAAAAGAGCCAGCCTTTATAGAAGTTTCTATAGTCTTTTACTCGGATCAGCCCGGATGCCGCGGCAATTACCGGGATCCCATAGATCAACATAATTATGCTGGTGGAGGCTGCTTGAACGGCCGCATCATAACTTTCCAGTAGTCCACCACTGATGAATTCATAGGGCAGAATTTTTAGTATCACCAACAGAAAGACAAACATTGTGAAAATGTTCAAGGCAATAATTCCCTTGCCGGCCGTTTTTCTGTTTATTCTCATGATTCCTCCCTTGAAGACGTATTGTGTGACAATGACTAAAAATATTCCGGAATCCGATCAATCGAAACCCTGATCAGTTTATCCCAACACATCTCCCCGCACCTGACCATACATGGGCTTTGCACTTTTTTCTGAAGTTCTTGTGGAAGTAATCGAAATCCCAGTCGACGATAAAAATCCGGATCAATATCTGAGTAAAGAAAAATAAATGCGTCCTCATCTTTTTCGATCTTAGAAATACGATTTTCTAAAAGAATGGTCGCGTAGCCTTTGCCAGTGTGGGGTTTTGGTGTGAGAACCGAACCAATACCGTAAACCTTTTTCCCCATAATCGGTTCTAATTTCAACACAATCAATGAGCTGACAAGCTGCCCGTCTTGATCGATGACAAAACGTGTTCCAAAGGCATCTTCTTTTGAATTATCCTTGATGTACTCTTCCAGAGTTCTGCTTTTATGCCAGACTTGATACGCCTTGCGAAATAGAAATTCCCGTTCCTGTTTTGTTGCTTCTCTAATTATCATCCTTCGGGAACTGGCACTGTCCCCAATCGCTGCACCCAGCATAATCACCCTCCCCAAACTGTCAAAATTAACCTTAATCATGGTTTTAACGTTATTTATATTATACCATAAATCCATCGTTATTCAAAAAACATCGTACAAACCAACCAAAGCCAATGTCACTTTGACTATTTTCATTGTTACATATAATAAAATGAATATGGCAGATAATCATTAATTCTGAGTCGTTAGTTAATGTTTCGCATTGTTTGGTGCTGGTGCTTTCACAACAATTAGTTCTAATGTTTCGGTGTGCATATTCTTGACATTCATTTTGGTTTGAAGTGGTATTTTTAATAGCGTTCCTGCTTCGTATTCATGAACCTCCTGATCGTCAAGTCCAATTGAGAGTGTTCCTCTGACCACAGTCATGTAGACGTTGGAATTGGAAAAATGCTCAGGAAGTCCTTCCTCTTTATTAAATACCATATGCAGATAATGAACGTTCTCATCAAATATTACTTTCTCCACCGCCTTATCATTACCTCTCGACAGTTTAAAAATTTGTTCCACCATTTTATTGTCCTCCTTTTTTCTATCATACAATTAGGGAATCCCAAAACATCTCTTTTTTTTACAGTATTTTGCAAGCGCCTATGTTATAGGATATACCCATCTAATCACCAACTATTGATTAACGCTTTTATTTTTGCCTTTCATTATACATTTTTAATTATTTTCTCTAGAATATTCACAAATCGCGTATTGCTGATGGGATGATGACTAATGAGTTTCCCGTCAAAAATAATGCCAAATGTTCCAAAGGGGCAGGGCGAATTTTGTGCCGTCGCCGCATCAGAAAGATTAATTAACTGTGCCTCTAAATGGAATCGATCCTTGGCTGTTGCCATTATCTCGTTAACATTTTTCTCTGTGTAGGGGCATTGTGGTGAACGTAAAATTGTTAAGCCTGATCCGAATTTTTTCAGATTTTCCTGCATAGCTTCCTTGAATTTCGGATCATTTGTTTTAACATCGAACTTTTTGACCATTAAATGAAAATCTGGTTTTACTTGATCCACAACTTCAAATCCCATTTTTGAGAAAATCGCATCATTTGCCATGAATGAACCTTTTCGAGTCACCACCGCCACACCTTTTTTTTCAGTTTTTTTCGCATCCTCGAGACAGGCCTGAATCAACGCTGTCCCATAACCTTTCCCTTTATATTGTTTTTTCAGCCCAACATAAAGACAGTGAATAAACAAATACCCATCTGCTTCAACGGGTCGATGGGCATAACTTCCGGGAATGTACTCAATCATCCCCTGGTAGCCCCCTTCATCACTCAGCACCGCCTTGATTCTCAGACCTTTCGAATAATAATCGGTAAACCACTGAATTTTATTTCGTAGCTCCACATGTTTCTTGATATCTTTATAACCGCATACTCCATAGTCCGCAATATTATCGGGAGTCAAGTCTATTATTTCAAACGCACTCATCCTAGCCTTAATCCTTTCTATTTTTAATTCATGAGATTTCTTTCCCAATCAGACATAATCGAGCGTATTAAACTTTGAGAATCGATTCACCGTCTAATTGACAGATCATCAGATATTCCTGATCTAGTTCATCAATCACAAAAAAGCCAACCGCCTGATACATACTCAGAGCATAATTGTCTTTCTGCACGGCTAACGACACCTGTCGGTAGCCCTTTATTGTCAAGTGTTGCAGCATTTGTTTCATGAGTGCGGTGCCGATGCCACTATTACGGTATTCCGGATACAGTGAGATCGCAAATTCCGGTGTTTCGTCATCCACATTTCCAAATCCCCGAACCGCTCCAGCTATGATGCGGGTCCACACGGCACCAACAATTTTATTATCACACTCGGCAACCAGGCAATAGTCATCCGTTCCGCCGAAGTTTTCGATGTAAACCTGCAGTTCCGGCTGCTTGATCACATCCCTTGGCAGTCGGTTTTGCTCGTCTGGCTGAAAAATGGCCTCATATAAAAAATCAGCAAGCAATGGTATCTCTGAAGGTTTGATTTCCCGAATAGTATAGTCTTTCATGTTATCCTTTCCGATGTTTGGAAAGGATTGACCGCATTAATCGCTGTCAATCGACCCCATCCACCGTTTTAATTCGAAATAAACATTTGGGTCCAGTAATGACTGTATCCAGAACCTGATTGGGCATAACCTACTCCTAGCTTGTTAAATCCCGGATTTAAAATATTCGCCCGATGGCCCTCTGAATTCATCCAGCCATTCATAACCGCTTCCGGACTGGAATAACCGGCGGCAATATTTTCACCAGCGCCCTGGTAATTAATCCCTAGTTCTGTCAGGACGGTAAAGCAGCTGCTTTGATTTGGTCGAGTGTGTGAGAATAACTGGATAATTTCTTCTGCCCTGATTTGCGCTGCCCGTGTTAAAGTGGCCTCACTGCTTACCAGGCCAAGATTTCTGGAAGCCCGTTCCTGATTGACCAGAGCGATCACCTGAGCTTCAAAAGAAGGCGTGGTTGCCTCGATAAATGGCGTATCCGTCTTTCCCGGAGCAGCGGTTCCCTTGGGCTGAACAACAATATAAATCCCTTCAAGGCGATAAGAATAACCCTGGGAACCTGCACTTTCACCATTTTTTGCCCAATCCAGCCAGCCATAGTTTTGGACATGAACCTGATAGTAAACGTCAAACTGCTCGGCATCCGCCCCGGTGAGTTTGATCTGGATCCCTTCCAGACGAAGGCTTTGGCCGGAGGTTCCGCTCATTCCCCCGTTACTTTTCCAGCCTCTGGCGGTATCGGCCTCCCAGCCGATATTCTGAATATGGGTTTGATAGGTAATCCCCAAATCGGTTACGGGGGAATCAAGTTTGATTTCAATCCCCTCCAGGCGCAGACTTAAACCAGAGGTTCCACTCATCTTGCCATTTGACACAAAATCCTGCCAGCCGACATTTTGAACATGGGTGCGATAACTGACATTTGGGGTGCTGGCGGCCAATATATTATTAGGCATAATCCCGATGCTAAGTACGAATGCAAATAAAAAATAGAAACACCATTTTGCAACTTGCTTCATCTTACTTTTCGGATGATCTAATCAAACGGTCATCCATCTCCTTTTTTATGTTATCTGTATTAATACCGATTATCGCATTAAATAATTAATCCTGAGTCGCAATGAACTTATACTTCTGATTTTATTAATAGCCGTTTTGATCTTTTATCCCATTTTAAAAAATGAGATTACCCTGTCTGCCATTTGCCGATGGCCCGCCGGGCTCTGATGAATCCCATCCAGATACAGATCCTTGTCGGTCCAGTCGATGGCAGCTCTGAAATCCAGAGCTTTGATCCGGGATAATGCCGGATCATCTCTTAACCACTGGCAGTAAGCCTCGATCATCCCCGCCGATTTTTTAAAATTGACTACCACCCCCCCTTCTTTAAAGGTCACCGGCAGATGAATCGGTGGCGGGATGGCAACAAAGACCTGAAGACCATTAGCGCTGGACTGATCAACCATGGTGATCATATTTTGGGCGGCACACTCCCAACTGTGATTAAAAAAGATATCGTTATAGCCACCCATCAGGATCACCCCATCAGGTTTTGCATTAAAGACCTGTTTCTGGATTCGGTTTCGCATCCCGTCAGTGGTATCCCCGCTAACCCCGCGATTGATCATCTGGATTCCGGTTTTTTCTTCTGCAATTACATGCCATTTTTCTTCCCGGGACACCTGATAACCAAAGGTCAGACTGTCCCCTAAACATATTATTTTCACGATTTTTCTCCTTATAAACTGGCCTTATCTTAAGCTTTCAGCGGTTATTATTTAACCATGTCTATGATAGCATAAACGGTCTGACAATAACAGAGACCACCTTGTAAAAGGTGGTCTCTGTTTGATTAAAATTAGATTATCTTTATAAAAGACGGCTAGCCCTTTCTAATCTTAAACTGATCAATCATCTGTTTTAATAGAACCGACTGGCCAGAAAGCTCTTCACTGGCGGCGGCACTTTGTTCGGCAGTGGCCGAATTCTGCTGGACCACCTGGGCGACCTGTTCAACCCCCATATTGATCTGGGCGATGCCGGTGGCCTGTTCATTGGAAGCACCGGCAATATTGCCAATTAAACTGGTAACCTTGCCAATTCCCGAAACAATTTCATCAAGAGCGCCAGCAGTATCGTCAGCTATTTTTGTCCCTTCCTGAACAGTGTTGATCGAACCTTCAATCAAAATCGCGGTTTCTTTGGCAGCTTCGGCGCTTCTGGCCGCTAAGGTTCGAACTTCTTCGGCAACTACCGCAAAACCCTTGCCATGCTGTCCAGCCCGGGCAGCTTCGACCGCAGCATTGAGCGCCAGGATATTAGTCTGGAAAGCAATATCATCAATAACCTTGATAATTTTGGAAATGTCCTCGGATGATTTATTGATTTCCACCATCGATTGCTGCATTTCGGTCATCTGGCGATTCCCTTTTTCTGCATTGCCCATCACATCAGTAGCCAGTTCTCTGGCTTTGTTGGCATCAACAGCATTATTTTTGGTCTGATCAGCAATTTCAGTAATGGCAGCGGTCAGTTCCTGAATTGAGCTGGCCTGTTCGGTCGAACCCTGAGCCAATCCCTGGCTGCTGTCTGACACCTGATTGGCGCCAACATTCACCTGCTCAGCGGCGATATTGATATCACCCATAACTTCATTGAGCGAATGAATAATCACATTCAGGGCGTTGGAAATGGTCACAAAATCGCCACTGAAAGCTTGAGCATTTTCAATATCCAGATTCCCCTGGGATAATTGTTCGATTTTTTCAGTAATTTCCCCGACGACGCCATCCAACAGTGTGGCAGTGGAATTGACGCTCTGTTTGAGTAAATCCACATCCCCCCGATACTCACCATTAATCCGTACCTGAAGATTACCATTAGAGATGGCGGCCATGACTTCCATCACTTCGCCCAGTGGTTTGTTCAGTTCTTCCAGAATGGCATTCATGCCGCCGACCACTTGCCGCCATGCTCCCTGGAAGTTACTGGCATCGGCTCTGATTTGGAGATTTCCATCTATGACGGCATTGGTAATCATGGTGGCATCATCAATCAAGGTGCCAATTGATTCTTTGACCAGCATCAGGCTGTTATTGATTTCATTAAACTGAGCGCTGACTTCTGAGGTATAGGCATCCGCGGCATTGCAATTTAAGTCAAAGTCCAGATTTCCTTCTGCCAGGCGCATCAGGTTTTCACCCAGACGAGCTACTTCTGCTTTGGTATAGTCACTGACCCGAATCATCGGTGTTAAATCGGTAACTACTTCAATGAATCCAACGTTTTCCCCATTTCTGTTTTTGAGGTAAGCGGTCGCCTGTTTGTTGCTGCGGCCAACCCAGTCAAAGTAGCTTTCCGACACGCCCTGATCCACTAGTTGCCTGATTCCACAGCTCTGTGTTTGACAAATGCTGGTTCTGGAATTATGGCAGTCCATTCCACAGGCAGAAACGCGATCCTTAATTACGCCGTTTTCAATCATCAGATCTTCAAACGCACGGTTCATAAAGGTCCATTTCATATCATTGTCGGTAACATGAACCGGAAATGGAATCCCGTCGATGATGGCTTCATACCAGAACATCTTGTCAACCACAGTATCGAGGGTTTGATTGACACCGGAAATAACTTGGGCATACTCACCAGAGTGTCTGTCCAATGCTGCTCGTCTGGTGAAATCGCCACGAATGGCAGCGTCCGAAAGCATAATGGTGTCTGAGACAAGGTTACCAATTGACTCTTTAATTAAAACCATACTGTTGCCCAAAACATCCTCTGACGATTTAGGCTGAATGTCGATGGACAAATCACCTTTGGCAAAAGATTGAGCGGCTTCAGCCTGTTCCCTGATGTTTTCGGCCATATTCACAAAGGATCGTGTCAGATCACCAATTTCATCTTCTCTAACATCCTGCGCCATCGACTGATCGATGTCCACATCTCCCAATGCCAGACGATCAGCCGCTTTGGCCAGTCGGGTTATGGGTCGGACGAAGTTACCGGTGGAAATTACAAGAATTCCCACAATGATAATGAGTCCCAGTCCAAAAATAAGTAACATCATGGTGAGAATTCCGGCAAAGGTACTGTTGAATTCGGTTGTTGGCAATCCTGTGGCCAGTACCCACCCGGTATCGCCAATTTCAGCAACATACCCCCTGCTTTCGGTACCTCCAGTTGAATAGGTGATTGGTCCAGCAACTTTGTCCATCAGTGCGGTAATAATATTCTCTGACATATCCGTATCGCTGAGTAGACCGTTATTATAATCTGGATTAGGATGATCAAAAACCATGCCACTATCGGTAGAAACCACAAAAAACCCGGAGTCGCCAATTTTATTCTCAGCAACAATCTCCTTAATCCGATCGATAGAGACATCCACACAGGTGGCCCCCACCAACTCTTGGGTTCCCGGTTTAAACACCGGAGCAACGACGCTGACGATAATTTTCTGGGTAGTAATATCCACATAAGGCTCCGAAATAAAAGCCTTCTTTTTTGCTACCAGTTCCATAAACCAGGGCCGGACATTAATGTCATAGGATGGGTCCGAAACCACTCCATCTGATTGGGTAAACTGACTGGAGTCCACATCAGCAATCCAGGTTACCTGAATGTTCTCCGGGTCGGTCGCAGCCACATTATCTAAATGTTGCTTGATCTCCGGAAAGTTAGCTGTCGACGTAATGCCGACCCCTGGTGTCACCTGATTAAACAGACTCTGAATTTCCGGGTTTGTCGCCAATTGACTGGCATCCTCCAGATATTTTGTAAAGTATGTCTCAATTTGATTTGAAACCGATTCAGACTGGGCTGATAATTCGTTGACTTTAATGTCTGCAATGGCCTGATCCACAACATACAGCACAATTCCGGCGACAATTGCAAAAATAATCGCCACCGATAGCCCGATGCTTAACAACATTCGGACAAGTAAACCTCTCTTATTATTCATTCTCATTCACTTATGATATCCCTCGATATCATTTATACCTTTCTTTAAGATGTGTTTTTTATCTACTTAAAACTATTGTAGGTATCCTAGCATAAATTGATCGATTCGTTTTCATTGTGAGACAATTTTTTACTTTTATTTAACAATTATGCTATTTACTTATTTCTTAGAAAGCAGGACAAAAAAAAGAGCGCAAAAAAACCATCACTCGCGGCTTCTTTGCACTCATCTCATGTCTTGAATTGATATTTATTTATATCTTATAACAGATCAAATAAAAAGGCAACTGACTTTTATCAGACCTGTTCATGAAAGCGATTTCTATTTATTTTAGTCATGATTAATTTTTATAACTCTGTTTATTAAATGTGATCATTCTTTTTCAAGACCATCACCTTACTGTAATCACAATGAATTGTTTGAGTTATTTCAAAACCAAACCGGAAAAAATACTGATGCATTTCACACTTTAGAAAACCCTCAAAGCCGATCGGTTCCGTTTTTTTTATGAGATAAAACGGGATTTTTTTTAGCAAACTGGCAGGTTCTTCCCACTCCACAACAATCACTTTCCCGGCTGTTTTTAACACTCTTCGAGCTTCCAAAAGCAGTTGCTCTGCCAGATCAGGACTTGACTCATGCAAAACCAGAGAGATCAGTACCACATCAAATTTCTCGCCTGGAAACTGCATCTTTGTCGCATCCATATGAATCAGCTTGACATTGGGTATCGCCTCTTTCTCCACTTTAGCTGCTGCTTTTTGTAACATTGCATCCGAAATATCAATCCCGATCACTTTGGCATTGCTTCTTGTCCCGGCAATGGCAATCTCATTGGTCCCTGTTCCGGTACACATATCCAAAACCGTTAATGGTTCATCCCCCAATAACGAAATAACGGCATTCCGAGGGCTTGAGACGGCCTTTCTAAAGTAGGTTCGGTCCAATACATCATAAATCTTTGCACTATTTTGATAGCTTTCATCCGTTCCCATTTTTTCTCACTTTCACTCATAAATCAATATTCTTATGATAGGATTTCCCGGAATCCAATTTTTCCGATTTTTCTTTACCTAAATTCTTCTCTGGTAATGGAATAAGCCTTAACATCGCGGATTTCACCCGTGTATATCTTTTCTGCCTGGCGGATTGTTCCTTCATAAAGAAAACCGCATTTCTCAATAACACGCTGGGATCCCAGGTTAAACGGGTAGTGTACTGCCGAGATCAGATCAAGACCCAGAGTGTCAAAACCGTATGTCAGCACCGCTTTAGCCGCTTCTGTCATAATGCCTTGCCCCCAATAATCTTCGCTCAGTGCATAGCCAAGCATCCGTGCCTGATCGTTTTGGCGATGGGGATCTTCAATCAACCCGATTGAACCGATAATCCTTTTATTATATTCAATCCCCCAGATATTTTCCTGACCAACAAAGATTGTCTCCATGATCACTTCTGTTTCTTCAATGGTTTCGTGGGGTTTCCAGCCGGCCCGCGGACCGACATTTTTATTTTTGGAATAATCAAAAACGTCATTGGTGTCATCCAGGGTCAGGGGTCTTAACACCAGGTTTTTCGTAATAATGTTCTTCATTTTTTTCCTCTCTTTTTAAAAATTGATCTGCTTTTCGAAAAGTGTGTGATCCGCAGAAATTCCATGTCCATTTCGCTGCCTTTCTTATTCTATCTTAAGAACACTCGGCCCGCAATTATAATCGTTAAAAAAGCTAACATCCGAGGTGTATTTCTCGGATGTCAGCTTTTTAGATTATAACCTTAGCGATCAAACTGCTATCGTTTTATAAAATGATTGTACTAAACCCGCAAGGTTTTTAATGCACCACTCCAGGTAATCACCTGATCAAAGACATCATTAAGCGATTCCTCATGACGTGGGTCAGGGGTGAAAACGCTCATGTTTTCAAAATCGGTAAACAGGTTTAGCATCACCTGAGCCCGGACATCGGCCATATGGAGTTCCCCGGCAACAAGGCGGAGCGCTTCAACGGCTCTCGTCCCACCGGCGCTGCCATATGCTACAAATCCAACGGCTTTATTTTTCCATTCCACATTCAAATAGTCAATCGCATTTTTTAATGCGCCGGGGATGCTGTGATTATATTCTGCAGATACAAAGATAAAACCATCAAATTCACTGATTTTTTTTGACCACGCTTTGGTATGTTCTTTTGTGTATTGTTGCATCATGGCCGGATATGGCTCATCCAAAAGCGGTAGATTATAGTCTGCAATATCCACCAACTCAAATGTGGCGTCTGATCGCTTCTGTGCCAGTTTTTCAACCCACTTAGCAACCGCTTCCCCATTTCGTCCTGGTCGGGTGCTACCTAAAATAATTCCAATTTTTGCCATCATAAACCTCCTGGTATTCTATATCGTTTAACCAATATTAAATTGATTTAATATAATTGTACCCGTTTAAAGATGAACTAAACAGCTTCTTTATTATTTTAATTCTTAAACAACGCTTCTTTTAATCTGCCACTGTTGCTTTTTATTGAGCGTTTTTACATAGCCGGCATAAATCCCGTTGCCCTGTAACAATTGCTGATGGTTTCCCCTTTCAACAATCCGCCCGTCAGCAATTAAAAGAATCTGATCGGCATTCTTAATGGTATGAATGCGGTGAGCAATGACCAGCAGGGTTTTTCCCTTGACCAGTTCACTGATGGCTTCTTGAATATAGCGTTCATTGTCCCGGTCAACACTGGCAGTTGCTTCATCCAGAATAACTATCGGAGCATCTTTGAGAATACACCGGGCAATCGAAACACGTTGTTTTTCACCACCGGACAAACTGGCTCCACCTTCGCCCACCAGGGTATCAAAGCCATCGGGCAGCGCCATGATAAAATCATAACAGCGGGCTTTTCTGGCGGCTTCTGTCACCTCTTCCCGGGTTGCGTCCTGGCGACCCATGGCAATATTGTTGTAGATGGTATCCTTGAATAAATAAACGCGCTGAAAAACCATGCTGATTTGTTCCATTAATTGCGCGAGGGGAACCGTTTTTAGATCCACGCCCCGGATCATAATTTCGCCCTGTCTGACATCCCAAAACCGTGCCAGCAGATTGGCCACGGTTGTTTTTCCACCGCCTGACGGGCCAACCAGTGCAGTCATGGTCTGGCTTTTTAACTCACAGGAAATGTCGTCCAATACCAGCTCCTCACCATAGCCAAAGCGGACGTTCTTAAATGCGACTTCAATGCCATCGGCGGCCTGCTGCGGGAGGGTTTGCTGGCCGCCGTCATCCAGTTCCGGTTCATCGAGTACCGCTTCAATGCGATCAAGACAGCAATTCATAATATTCAGTACCGGAGCTTCCAGGTACAACGCCTTCAGGGGCCCAAACATCTCAAAGACAAAAAGTAGTACTCCCAACAGATAAGGCAAACCGAGCTCACCATTGACGGTGAGGATAATTGACATCCCGAATACCCCGGTTATGCCAATGGCAAGGACAACAAACAAACCAACAATCCAGGGGGACATGGCACTTTCAAAGTCAATGTTTTTATCCATGGAGCGCTTGAAATTCTGACGAAGCTCCCCGGATTTTTCACCCAGAAGATTATAGCTTTTAATCACGGCAATCCCCTCAACAAAGGCTAGCACCGCATCAGTAAGTAATTCACTTTGTTGCTGACGCAAAACTGACTCCTGGGCCGATACTTTTTTTTTGCATCTGCTCTCCCACTACCACCGCAACACCGGTGGTGACCAGAGCGATAACACCCAGGCGCCAGTCAAGCAGACACATAAAGAGCAGCATTACTGCGGCTGAAAAAATAAAGCTCATGATATTTCCCAGCTTATGCATAATATTTTCTTCAATAAACGCCATATCAGTACTTAAAACCGAGCTGATTTTACCAATATTCCCCTCGGTAAAATATCCCATCGGCATTTTACGAAGATGATTCCCCAATTCAATCCGTTTATCCGCAAACAGCAGATAGCCGGCGCCACTTTGCAATTCGTCGGTTACCCGATGAACAATCATCTGAATCAGCAGTGTCACCACTAGTGCAATCCCCACATAAAGACAATCGGTAGCAGTGATGCTGTTATCATAGAATCGGGATAACAACATAAAACCGTAGTAGATGGGCATTTTTGAAAGAATGGCCTCAATCACGGCGAAAACAAAAGCGCCTTTGATGCGCCAGCTGTATTTTCCGGACAGCTTGATAATCCGCTTGATCATTTTTCTAATCATTATCTTTTACCTCTTTCATCTGCCAGTCCGCACTTTTCTGATTATGCATCCATAATTTTTGATACAAAGAAGAAGTTTCAAGTAATTCCTGATGGGTGCCATGGGCTGAAATGGAACCACTTTCAAGCACATAGATCTGATCGGCACCCATTACAGAAGTCAGTCGGTGGGCAATAACAAAGGTTGTTTTATCGTGCACCAGCGCTGACAAGGCAGCTTCCATTTTTTCCTCGTTTTCCGGGTCGGCAAAAGCGGTTGCTTCATCCAGCACCAGAATCGGCGCATTTTTAAGAATCGCCCGGGCCAGGGTGATCCGCTGTTTCTGCCCGCCGGATAGCTGATTACCGCAATCCCCGGCGAAGGTATCGATGCCGTTTGGCAACTGCCGGATAAATTCCAGGCACTGGGCTTTTTCAGCGGCCAGTAGAATCGCTTCATCCCCAGCCTCCGGTTTGCCCAGACGGATGTTTTCCCGGATACTGGTATTAAATAAAAACTGATCCTGGGCTACGTATGAAATGCAATCATTCAAAGCTTCCAGACTCATGGTACAGATATTTTGTCCGCCAATGCTAATTTCACCATCATTGACATCGTAATAATGGACCAGTAATTTGGCCAGAGTGCTTTTCCCTGAACCGGATTCGCCCACCAACGCAATGGTTTCACCTGGTTTGGCCGCTAAGTTGATGTGATGAATCACCGTAGCATCCTGATAACCAAAGCTTACATCGGTAAATAAAACGGAATGATCGGTTCCTAAAAAAGACGCCGTCCCGGCCTTTAGCGGCGTTGCATCGATAACACTTTCAACTTCAGCAAGTTTATAATTGAGCTGTGGTAATGCCGACATAAACGACAGCGCCCGTAAAAGCGGGATCCCCAGAGCCATCGACATACACATCGTAAGGATCAGATCCGGCAGGGTGGAATAGCCCTGAAGGACAAAATAAGATCCCAGCGGCAGGGTCAGAATCAGGGTATAGGGCAACAGACAGCCATAGACGGCCATCCATGGCCAGCAGGCTTTAAACCACTTTAAGGTAAAATCCCGGTAATTTTTTACATCGGTTTTAAAGTGTCGATAGGATTCGCCTTCCCGGTTAAACACTTTGACTACTTCCATACCATTGATATATTCAATGATGGTGTTATTCATCGTTTGACCAGCGGTAAAATATTCCCCCATTCGATTCATACCAATGCTGTACATGGCCATCATCGCCAATAAGCTTAGTGGTACCGAGGCCATCGCCATGAGTGCCAATTTCCAGTCTACGATAATCAGAGCGCCGTAGATGACCACCGGAACCATCACGTTGGCAAATCCCTCAGGGATGGCATGAGCCAACAGTGTTTCGAGACTGTCAACATCGTCCACAAAGAGTTTTTTCAGTCGGCCGGTGCCTTTTTGTTCAATCACGCCAAGGGGCAAGTTTTCCATTTTTTCCTGAAGAGAGATCCGGATGTTTTTTAAGGTGCCATAAGCGGCTTTATGGGAAAGATCCAATCCAACCCCCATAAATACGGCCTGGAAAACAAGAAAAAACAATACCATGCCGACCCGAATCAGGATGACGCTGGTTGCCAGGGTATCGCCATTAATTAACGGAGTAATGATTTGATAGACCATTAAAAATGGAAACACGCCAGCCAGAACACTTAGGATTAGAAGAATAGTGGCAAACAGCATTTTCGTTTTCTGGTCTTCGGCATAAATGATGATTCTTTTAAACATATAAACCTTCTTTCTGCAATTGTTTCTCATAGAGATTAATAAATAGGGTTCTGGTTTTTTTTATGCCAGCTTCATCTAGCGGGTAAAGATCCATGCTTAAATCCCGATTAAGCAGCAGCACCTCATCGGCACAACCTAGAATCAGCTCCAGATCATGGGTAATAATCACCGTGACATCGACCACCTCCCGATTTTCTAGAATCAGTTGACAAAATGCTTCCATTGATTGGCGATCCAAACCGCTTGTGGGTTCATCAAAAAAAAGGTATTTCTTTTGTCCGTAAATGGCGGAAGCAATCGCTAAGCGCTGTTTTTGCCCTCCGGAAAGAGAAGCCGGATGGCGTTGGGACAGGTCGCTCAGCCCCAATTGATCGAGGATGGCATGGGCTTTCTTTACATCCGGGGATTTAACCCCAAGCAGCACTTCATCAAGAACCGTTCGGGCAAAGAGCTGACTGTTTACATCCTGCATCACCAGGAAACTCTCAGCCTGTCTGGCCCGCTTATTTTTTTTAGATCCATTTAAAAGGATATCGCCCTGGTAATTTAAGAAGCCCATGACGCAGGCAATCAGACTCGACTTGCCGACGCCATTTTCGCCTACAATGGCCAGCACTGTATTTTTTCTGATTTGAAGATTCGCCATCTTCAAAATCGTCTGCTTGTTACGGCGCACCAAAAGCTGCTGAAAGCCCATGGCCACTTCCTTAAGCGGTTGCTTTGCGACTCTTTTTGAGTCAACCTGGTCGAAGTCCAGGGTTCTCAGGCCCATTTTCCGTTTATCGGCCTCTGAAACAGCTTCAAGCTCTGCGGGACGATATTCGTTTAGGATTTTTCCATCTTCAAGAAAGATATATCGGGTCGCCAGATTCTTTAAATAGTGAAGCCGATGTTCTGAAATAATAATGGTTTTACCCTGGGATTTCAACTGTTTTAAAATGTTGTGAAGCTGTCCGATCGACTGGAGATCCAGATTGGATGAGGGTTCATCCAATACGTAAATATCCGGGTTCATGGCGTAAATCGAACCACAGGCAATCCGCTGTTTTTCGCCTCCAGAGAGCCTGAAAATATCGCGGTTGATGAGCTTTTCCAAGCTGAAATCCTGGACGCTCTGCTTTAGACGATGGTGGATTGCATCCCGGCTTAAATCCTGATTCTCGCAGCCAAAGGCCAGTTCGCCGGTGGTATCGACGTTGAAAAATTGAGATTTGGGATTCTGAAAAACACTGCCCACAAATTGGGAGATCTCCCGAATGGTCATATCCAGAGTGTTTTTCCCCATTAGCATCACCTCGCCTTGTAGCCCGGCGGGATAAAACATCGGAATCAGGCCGTTGAGCAGCCGAGTAATTGTGGTTTTGCCACAGCCGCTTTTGCCACACAAAACAATACATTCGCCTTTTTCAATGGTGAGGGAAATATTGTCCAGAGCATTTTGATGACTGGGGTTGTCTTGTCCACCTTCATAAGCAACTGAGATATTATTTAGCCGAATCATCCTAGCCATCCTTTCTTCATTAAAATAAAAATGATAATGACACCTGCCATCAGGGTGTAGTCCGGTAACCTTAATTTAACATCCGCCAGATTGGACCGGACTGAATCCCGGTCCAGGCCCCGGGTCATAGCTGCTGCGGCCAACTCGTCCATCACGCCTGCCGATGAGATCAGCAAGGGCACCATCACATATTCCAGGGTCATAAACGGTTTAAACAACACTGCTTGTATCCCCATGGGGATGCCCCGATAAGACATGGCTTGAACGATGGCCTGGTACTCTTCTTTTACGGTTGGCACAAAGCGTACCATCACCGCAAAGGGAATGATAAAGCCCATCGGTAGATGCGCTTTTTGAAAAGCTGCAATAAATTCACTTACCGTGGTGTTTTTCATCAGCACGGTAAAGCACATCACCATTGGTAAAAAAAGGCGAATCATCCGACTGGCGATGATCAAACCCTGGCCAATCGGAGTGGACACCTGTAGTCCATAGCCGCTGTCAATGGCTAGTAGCAGAAAGAAGAGACCCCCATAAAGCAGGGTCTCTTTAATCAACCTTCCATTAAGTAGAAGCAAGCAGGAAATTCCGGCCAGCAGCACTTCAACCATTATCGGTTTTCTCCCCATCATCATGATATTGATCAGGACAAATAGAACCAGTTTGGTTCGGGGATCAATTTTCACCACTGAATTTGACTGCAGTGTAATGGCAGGCATTAGACAATTCCTGCTCATTTAAAGTGATGCTTCAGGGCTTTGTTTCCGAGTACCCCACCGATTATGCCGCCGATAAATCCGGAGAGAATTAATCCCAGGATGATCCCCTCGGGAGCAAGGCTGGCAAAATTTGCAACATAGGCTTCGCCGTAATATTGGGTCATGGACTTAAAGAACGCTTCTTTTGCAAAAATGATCGACAAAAATGGCCCTACAAACATTGACGAAAAAAAGCCGTATCCCAGTACATTGTGCTTTGGCGATTCGAAATTCCCCAGACCCGATGTCACCTCCGCCGCTAATCCGCAGAGTAGCGAAAAAAGCAGGGGATAAAACGAGGTACTCGACATCACCAGACCGCACAATGCCGCAAGAATCAAAATGGCGCCTCTTTTGGGGACCTTGTTGATATAGAGCATATAAATTGGGCCCAGCACAATGCCCGTTAAAAATGCCACCATTAAAAAGGTAATCGGCGTAAACCCGGTAATCACCGCCATCGCGATTAACCCCATAACAAAAATAGCCGCGAAAGCACCTGCCAGAATCAACTCTTTTGTTGATAATTTCTTTTTCATACTAACCTCCAAATAAAATGCGTATGTTAGATAATTCTAACATACGCATTTTATCATTGACACTATTTCACTTCTACTCTTTCAGACTCCGAATAGTCATGCTGGACATTTTTCTTGCTGATGATTTTTCTTTCTGAAATCTTTCGGTAGCAGCCCATAATTTTTTTTAAAAGCTCGAGTAAAATTGCTGGCGTTCTCATATCCAAGCATCAGGCCGATTTCCAGTATGGATAAGTCCGTATTGATGAGATTGTGAGCAGCCTGATTCATGCGCATCTTTCGCAAATACTCATACGGCGTAAATTGAAACATTTCTTTAAAACACTCTTTGAAGATCGTTGTTGAGACACCATGGCTTAAGCAGAGCTCTGAAATCGGGTGATGCACCGACAGATCTGTTTCAATCATCTTTTTAATGGCCTTTGTTTTGTCAATTTGTTCTTTTGAAAAACAGCGTCGCTGACTAAAAACCCTAAAATCTTCATGAATAATCATCATAAAAAACTCTGTTAGTTTTAGCTTTATAAAACCCAATCCCAGGGTTTCCATTCCTTCATTAATCATCTTGCAAGTGCTGAATAGATACTCTCCGTAGGAAAAAATCTGGACGCTATTTATTTTTTCGATTTGATCAAATAAAAGCTGCAAATCCAGGTTGTATTCTTTTTGCCATAAATCCATTAACTTTGGCGACAGCGAATCTGGATAAATTAAAATGTTAAACCCCCGCATGCTGTCTTCAATCATTTTTGAAGACAGGCTGGAGCGACAATTGTTAAAAATTCCGATATTCCCCGGTGACACATAGGTAAAAACATTCTTTTTTAATTCCATTTGATAAATGCCTTGATCGCAAAATGAAATCTGATAGAATCTGGGCATATTCGCAACTTCACCGGACCAGCTATAGGCTTCTTTAAAGTCCATAAACTGTATCTCAATGCCTTCATATAGGGAATACGCTGTGATCCGACTTCTGGAATGCTGCTGGTCCAGGGCATACACAGTTTCGGGGCCATCCTCTTTTAAGATTTGGAGTCCCCATTCTTTTCTGCTCAGTCTCATTATCTGTCTCCTTTGCTTTCATTTGAATTCTGGTCTTGCTATTTTCGACACTAGTTAGTTTATTCTAACTATATTCTAAAGGATTGCCCGAGAAAGATCAATCAAAACCTGTCATCATGAACGCTAGTTTCTCAACTTATAAACGGATTATGATACGCCTCTACACAATTTTATTCAAACGTTTATGCTTTATCAATTTACTTTCTTCTTCGCCGTGATATAAAATGGCGAAATCGGTTCTCGTTCTTTTTTGAGTTTGAAAGATAAAATTGCTATTTTTAGCGATTGCCCAATCAGATTGACTCCGAATTTCAGCCAGACTTTACAATTCTTCCATTGACGAACCCTTTTTTTATCGGTAAACTTTAAAAAAAGACCCGTTTCACTGGAACGGTAAAATCTACGAAAGAAGGTCGTTACTGTGCTGGAAAAAACAATCACCTCACCCCGGGGCACTGTTCATTATTGGATCGCCCGACACCGCGATCCCCAGGCAATATGTCTGGTGTTCACCCACGGGCTTACTGCCAATCATCTGATGTTTGAACATCAGGTTGCTTATTTTAAAAAGCACTACACCGTCATCACCTGGGACCTGCCACTCCATGGGGCTTCCCGCCCCTATATGGATTTTTCGTTTCATCACACCGCTACCGATCTGGACGCTATCCTGGCCCAGGAAAACATCTCAGCGGCAGTGCTGATTGGCCAGTCGCTGGGGGGCTATGCCAGCCAGCAGTATGCCCTGGATTTCCCGGAAAAGGTGTTGGCCTTTATCGGGGTGGACACCTCGCCCTTTGGTCTTACCTACTATTCCCAATCTGACCGCTTCTGGTTGCGGCAGGTAGAGTGGATGTCCCGTTGCTATCCTCATGACCAACTGCTGTCAGCCATTGCTAAAGGGGCCACCCATACTAAGCGAGGTTATGATAACATGATGGCGATGCTAAAACCTTATGGCAAAACGGAACTCTGCCGCATCATGGGGATCGCCTATGCCAGCTTTCTCCGTGAAAACCAGGATGCGGCTTTTAAGTTTCCAGTCCTACTAACGTTGGGCGAATATGACAAAACCGGCAAGGTCCCCCAATACAACTGGGCCTGGGCCGCCAAAACCAGATACCCCCTGAAAATCATCCCCTCCGCCGGTCATAATGCAAATGTTGATAATCCCGTTGTTTTTAATGCGGTAGTTGATGATTTTTTGGATCAATTACCATGAAGCATTATTGTCCCAATAATCTGACACCATTTTAACATGATTAAAGATTATCATAATGGGCATACAATGATTGGAGGTGGTCATCATAGCTAAACCTAAAAAATTCAACCTGCGTCTAATGGTGCAGATCTTTTTCTTTACCCTTATCGCCCTGATTTCGGTTAATAAAACCCTGGCCGCTACAGGAATGGGGATTCCCTTCCTGTCTACGGCTTCTCTTCATGCTCTTTGCCCCTTCGGCGGGGTGGAGACCTTTTTTTCCTTGGTCACAACGGGATTGTTTATTCCAAAAACTCAGATCTCTGCGGTGATTCTGATGGGTCTGGTGTTTCTGCTGGCGCTGCTCTTTGGTCCGGTTTTCTGTGGCTGGGTCTGTCCCTTAGGGGCTTTTCAGGAATGGATCGGAAAAATCGGAAAAAAGCTTTTTAAGAAACGCTATAACCATTTTGTCCCCACAAAGGTGGATAAGGTGTTGCGCTATTTGCGCTATGGAGTGCTGGTCTGGGTACTGACAGTAACGGCAGTCTCTGGCACGCTACTGTTTGCCAATCTCGATCCCTACCACGCATTATTTAAATTCTGGACCGGAACGGTGGCGCTACCAGCCCTTATTCTGCTGGTGTTTATCACCATCGGTTCGTTGTTTGTGGAGCGGCCCTGGTGTAAATATACCTGTCCCTACGGTGCCCTGCTGAGTCTTTTTAACAAGATCCGCATCTTTAAAATTCGCCGGAAAACAGAGACTTGTGTCAGCTGTCAGAAATGTAGCCGCAGCTGTCCGATGAATATTGATGTCTGCCGGAATGAAACAGTCTCCAGTCTCAGTTGTATCAGCTGTTATGAATGCACCTCAGACCGGAATTGTCCCAAAGCCGAAACCCTGCTGGTTCAGGCCACCCAAAAAAGCCCCCAGGTTTCCATTGCCGTAGTGGCGATTGTAATGCTGACTGTATTTATCGGTGGAATTGTCGGATCGATGGCTCTGGGCATCTGGAGTTCAAAAACCAACGATCAGGGATCGGGAGGCAAGAACAACGGTAATGGACAGAAAAATAAAGTTGAAATGCAAGAAGAAGTTACCGACTAAGACTGGGGTAGCAGTGAAATTCCACTGCTACCCCGTCCATCCAATCCAGATGCCTTTCTCTTCAGCATCATAAATGCTTTTTGATGTCGCAATTTATCGGCATACAATTGTTCATCAGAACGATCCACCAAATCAGAATTAGGATAATCCCTGTTAGCGAAATATTGTTCATAAGCGTATACGAATTTTATACAAACGTTTACATTTTGTCTATTTACTTTTCTTTGTACTGTGATATAATAGGTTCATATCAAAAATCAACTCAATCATTTTCAGTAATGTGTGATATGAGTCAATGTATCAATCACTTAAAAGCAATTACGATACTGGCAATAAAATCAATGAACCGACCGGAGGTTGAAGGTGAAAATTTGACCCTGATGAAATAAGTTGATTAAGTAGCCGGGCAAGCGATCTGCATCAAGACAGATCTTCCAACTATTAAAAGAGCAATCTTTTTATAGACGGAACCCCTTCAAGTGAGTAATGTTTAAACTGAAAAGTGAAAAAGAAGGTTTTTGATAAAATCAAAAGAAGGAGTCCAAACGGATGACGACTGAGATTGTGAACTAGACCGGTTTCGCAGGTTAAATGGCGGAATCGGTTCTAGTTCTTTTTTGAGTTAGAAAGATAGAAATTGTTATTTTACAGCTGCCTAATTAGACTGACTCTTAATTTACTTTACAATTCTTTCATTGACGAACCCTTTTTTTATCGATAAACTTAAAAGAAGACCCATTCCACCGGGAATGGGAAAATCTGCGAAAGAAGGTCGTCGTCGTGCTGGACCCCATCTTAATCCAGCAAGACATCCCGGCGGCAGTACTGATCGGCCAATCGCTAGGGGCTATGTCTGTCAGCAGTATGGCCTGGATTTTCCAGAAAAGGTGTTGACCTTTGTCGGGGTTGATACCTCGCCTTTTGGTCTTTCCTACTATTCCCGGTCGGACCGCCTCTGGGTTCGGCAGGTGGAGTAGATGTCCCGCTGCTATCCCCACGACAAACTGGTGACGGCCATAATGCCAATGTGGATAATCACGTTGTATTTAATGCGGTGGTTGAGGATTTTCTGGATACCGATCATCTTATCTAATAAACACAAGGAGCAACGCCATGGAAAATGACTCTCAAAAACATATTGACGACATTGATCTCAATAACCAGAACAATACCTTTCAAACCGGGGAATTGTTCCATTACCTTGGTTTCACTCGGGATACATTAAGACATTACGAGACCATGGGGTTTATCAACCCCTGTCATGATCAGACCAACAATTATCGCCAGTATGGTTTTGATGAAATATATAAGCTGCTGGTTATCGAATTTTATAAAAAAAGAGGTTTCACCCTGGCTGAAATCAACCAGCTCCTTGACCAGGATCAGCTCACTCATTTAACGGATAACTTCAATCAAAAGCAGGCCGCCATTGAGCAGGAGATTCATAAGCAACAGCTGCTGCTGTTAAAATTAGCCGACACCCAAGCATTTTGCCAGTCACTGCCCCAACACCTTAATCAGTTTTCAATCATGGACTTTCCACTTTATGAGATTGTCAGCTCCTTTTCAGCGATCTCCACCTTTGATGAATATCAGGAAAAGGTTCTGGCTCATCTTAATCTCGCTGATGAAGATTTGCTCACCAATATGATCCGCTGTGTCACCTTTGATGCGTCCCAATATCACGATACTGAGATGCATCTTGTCGCCCTGGCTGCCGATCGGGAAACCGGCAAAAATTATCTCAACAACGGTCCCTGCCTTCATATTGTTGTTGAAAGCGGCCGATACAGTGATGCAACCAATCAGGTCATTGACAAAACACGGTTGGCGGCCTATCAATGGGCAAAGAAAAACCAGCTCCGGTTAACCGGAACCGTCTATCTGCATGTCCGTCTGATCCTCTTTCATGACAATATCGAACAGGCCTTTGTGGAAGCCTGGGCGCCCATTGATCAAAATAATTATTGACCTGGGGGCTACCCCCGGCTTTATACTCTAGACATATCATTAATAAGGAGTTGCAAATGAAAACAATGATTGTCAGAGAATTTCACGATTTTATGTTACCGGATTCATATTTACTGGATTTGAGCGATCAAAAGATAAAAGGGTGCACCGGCTGTTGGACATGCTGGTGGAAAACACCGGGGCGCTGCGTCCATCATGATCTGGATCTCTTTTATCATCACTATATTACCTCAGAAAAGGTCATCTTTTATCTCACCGTATCTCAGGGGTTTGTCAGTGGCAATCTTAAAACCTTGTTTGACCGGATGATCCCCTTGTTTCTGCCCTATACCAATTATACTTCAGGTGAGTCCATGCATGATAAGCGCTATGAGCACTATCCGGACATCGAAATTCATTATCAGGATACTTTTTTGGAGACGGCCGAAAAAAAGATCTTCGAAGACTATCTACAGCGAACATTTTACCAGTTTCACAGCAAAAATATCAACCTGACTGGGGAAACAGGAGGTGCACGACCATGAAAACACTAATTCTTAACGGCTCTCCCCGGGCTGATCACGGGAATACCCAGTTATTTATTGACCATTTTCAATCCGGGCTGACCCAACCGCTGCTGATTCGCTATGTTTTGCGAGAGAACCCAACAACACTAGCTCTGGAGATGAATGATTATGACACCATTCTACTGGTGATGCCCCTGTACATCCATGCCATGCCCGGAATTGTGATGAAACTTTTTGAGGCGATGAACCCTCACCCCACCAATCATAAGAAATTCGGCTTCATTGTCCAGGCTGGTTTCATTGAAAGTTCAACTGCCCGCTATCTGGAAAACTATCTTTCATCTTTGGCCCGCCGTTTAAATTATACCTACCTCGGCACCGTTATTAAGGGTGATGCGGCTGCCTGTTCAATTCTGCCCCATTTTTTCTTTGGCAAACTGTTTAAACAGCTTAAAGCCTTGGGTTCTGAATTTGAAAAAAACGGATCATTCGATCCGGTCATAGTCAAAAATCTGGGTAATCCTGTTCATTTATCAAAATTTCAGGTATGGCTGTTGGAATCCCGTTTTATTAAACAACTCAATCAGATTGGTTGGAACTGGATTCTCAAAAGAAACGGCTGCTTTGAAAATCGTTTTGACCGACCCTATCTTTGATCAGTTGCCGATTATTACGCGTAACAATTAAAGAGATCGGGAGGCAAAAACAACGCGGCGGACAGAAAAATCAAGTTAAAGTGCAAGGCGAGATTGCGGATTTATCAAAAGAAGGAGTCCAAACGGATGACGACTGAGATTGTGAACTAGACCGGTTTCGCAGGTTAAATGGCGGAATCGGTTCTAGTTCTTTTTTGGTAAAAATAGATTCTTGCAACATTTCGGCTATTGCTTTTGAACGCTTATCGATCCGTTGGACGGATTTTAAAGACGCTCTGCTGCTGTTTAAAATACCAAAAAGTCAGACCCAGAGTCAAAGCCTCGGCAACAGGCAGCGCCATCCAGATCCCTTGAATGCCTAAAAATTGGGGTAATACCAGAATCATAATCACTTGTAAGAACAGGGTGCGGATAAAGGAAATCATCGCCGAAGCTCGACCATTGCCCAAGGCTGTAAAATAGGCTGAGGCGAAAATGTTGATCCCACAAAATAAGAATGATATTGCAAAAATTCGGAAACCTTGCACCGTCAACTCGATCAGTGTCGGATTATTGACTATGAAAATGGACACCAGCACAGAAGCCGCCAGTTCAGATAAAATGAACATCACGATTGACACCATCCCCACAATTTTCAAACAACTCTGGTGGAGTTTTTTTAGCTCATCGCCATTTCGGGCCCCAAAATGATAACCAATCACCGGTGCCGCGCCAATTGAAAAACCAATCAATACGGCTGTGAAAATAAATTCGATATATAACATCACCGAAATAGCTGCCACTCCGTCTTCTCCAAGCAGTTGCATCAGCCGAACATTAAAAAGCACAGTAATTAATGATCGGGAAATGTTCGTGACCATCTCTGAGGCACCGTTGCTCATACTGCGTAACAGCATTGACACATCCTTCACAGGTGTTGCAAATTGAAGTCGACTGGTGTTTTTATAAAAAAATAAAAAATAGGTATTAACCCACTAATCATAAATCCGCAAACCGTAGCAATGGCCGCACCGGGTAAGCCTATCCCCCAAACCCCAACCAGTAGCCAGTCGAGAAAAATATTAATGACACCGCTAAGAATACTGAGATAAAAGCCCATTTTGGGCCGCTCTGCCGTTACAAAAAAGGACTGGAAAAAACCCTGCAGCATAAAAAAAACAGTACCCAGGGTACAGATCCGTCCATAGGTCACACTGTCGCCAATAATGCGTTCACTCGCACCCATAAGGTAGCAGAGAGGCTCCATGAAAATGAAGGCGAGCAGAGATAAAAACACTCCGATAAGAACTGTGACCAGAGTTAAAAATGAAAAATACTGATTAGCCGCTTGATCACGTTTTTCCCCCATGGCTCGGGCTACCTCTGCTGTGCCCCCGGTGCCTAACATAAAGCCGAAGGAGCCAATGGTCATGATTAACGGAAACACAATGTTTACTGCCGCCAGGCCATTGCTGCCGACGTAACGTCCCACAAACAAACCATCCACAACACTGTAGATAGAAATGAATACCATCATCAGTATCGATGACATAGTAAAACGCAGGAGTTTTCTGGTTGTAAATTTTTCTGACAATTGAATATGCATAATGACCTCTTACCTTTTATTAAATACTTCTAACTTCCGTTGTTATGATTCGATCCTAACGGATCTTCCGATTCGATTAAATCCCTTGTTTCCTGTTCGAGAAATTTAAGATAGAGCCGGGACCCTTCAATTAATTGCCGACGCCCCGCCTCGCCCATTCTCAAAAACACCTGATTTTCGGCCTTAAGTACCGGTGCGATTCTTTCATTGGCAAAAGCATGGCCCTTTTCAGTCAACATCATCTGCTTACTTCGTTTGTCATTAACATCGGTTCGCCGCCTAAGATAACCCTTTGACTCAAGATGCTTCTGGGCAGTGTTGACCGTCTGTTTACTCATGCAATACTGATCACAGATATCTTTTTGGGTACACTGACCTTTTGAAGCGAAGAGATAATAAAGTACCCAATATTCGCTGGTTGGCAAACTGCTAAGCCTGGCCAGTTCATTGTATACGGCCCCAGTTTCTTTAAAAATATGATTATAGTCGGCCAATTCTTCTTCGATTAGCATTTTTTCTTCCACAGTTCCTCCATTTAGTCCGCATTCGGACTTTTTTAGTCTATCCGAAGGTTCTTCTTTTGTCAAGATAATTTCAAATTTAACCCAACCTAATCGATTAATAAATCACTTATCTACCTGTTCTAGCCGTTTATATTTTTGATCGTAATCGTTTTTGTATTGAAATCGATCATTTGGTCCTGCCGCATTTTATTGAGCTCCCTGCTCAAGGATGAACGCTGAATACCAAAACGCTGGGCTAACTCTTTTTTTGATGACGGGAGTTGAATCACCTGACTTTTTTGAATTTGAGACTCATACCGTAAAAAATCAATGATACACTGTCGGATGCTTTTCATCGAGATGGCACTAATCTTGTCAGTTAGAATTAAAGTCTTATCAGAGATAGCTTTCATCAAACCGATCATAAAAGTACGATTCATCTGGCACAGCTCCAGAATCAATTCCTTATGAAGATGGAGGATCACCACCTGAGACTGGGCCAATACCGTCATAGGATAATTATTTCGGCTGGAAAAAATCAGATTGGCACCGAGCACATCCCCGTCTTGAAAAATATTGATGGTCATTACATTCCCCTCGCAATCCAGATTTTGCACGGCCACCCGACCGCTGAGAATCAGATCCATCGTTCGACAACATTCGTTCTGAAAATGGATCACCTGATCCTTTTCATACTCTCGTTTCTCATAGTAATGTGCCCTAAAAACCTGATTCAGCTCTTCTTTTGAAAAATCCAAGAAAAGTCCATGACACGATAAAACAGCGATTAAATCCTGGTGATTCATATAAATCTCCTATATGTTACCATGGTAACTTTATATTTTACTGATCTACAGTATACTATAGAAAATTCGAATTTTGAAGCTGGATTCGCATTATCACTTTGGAGGTTAAAGTATGGATATTTTTACACTAATTTTCTGGGTAATTACCTTGGTATGGCTGGGGTTTTCACTAAAAAAAGACAAGGACAAAACCCTGAAGGCTATTAAGATGTCCGGGGGAATGATGAAAGGGATCGCCGGGGACATCCTTGGTATCTTGCTGTTAATTGGTTTGATTCTTACTTTTGTGCCGCCGGAAGCCATCAAAGGCACTATCGGCCAAGCTAACGAAGTTGTTTCTACAGTACTTTTTGCGTTTCTCGGAAGCATTACCCTGATCCCCGCCTTTGTCGCCTTTCCGCTAGTGGCCTCACTGGTGGATGCCGGTGCCAGTATCGTTCCGATTGTCGCATTTCTGACCACTCTGACAATGGTGGGAGTGGTGACCTTTCCGCTTGAAAAAAGAGAGTTCGGTCTGAAATTCACGCTGGTCCGCAACTCTCTTAGTTTTGCTTTTGCCTTGGCAATTGCTCTTGCTATGGGGGTGATTCTATGACATTTTTAAAAAGCCAACTCAAAAACAATCGTTTTTTAATAATTGTGATCCTGGCTTATGTGGCAGTTGGCCTATTCGCCCCTAGCAAATTTCTGCCATCCCTTGACAACACCTGGTATTATGTCAAGGAAATGCTAATGATTATGCCGGTGATCCTGTTGTTAACTTCGCTGATTTCGGCCTGGGTACCAAAAGAAACAATCGAAAATGCCTTTGGCAAAAACTCAGGGATAAAAGGTTCACTGTTTGCTTTTTTATTGGGTAGTTTTTCTGCCGGTCCCATTTACGCCGCCTTTCCAGTCTGTAAAATGCTGCTTAGCAAAGGAGCCAGCATTGCCAACATTGTCATAATTCTGTCCACCTGGGCAGTGATCAAAATTCCCATGCTGATTACTGAAAGCAAATTTCTCGGCCCAGAATTTATGATCGTCCGCTGGATTCTGACCACCTTGGCCATTTTTCTGATGGGCTATATCACCTCCCGGTTTGTTAAGCCCGAGGATCTTCCTGTTGACAATGAAACAGCAAGTTCTGTTGATGGCCTCGTTTTGCTGAATCCGGACTATTGTGTGGGTTGTGGCCTTTGTACCAAAATCGCACCCCGCCATTTTACAATGGTCGACAAAAAAGCGGCGATTATCAGTCAAACCCTGTCTCCCGGCGATGGCCAGGCCATCAAAGATGCTGTGGCAAAATGTCCCTCTCATATTATCCGGTTTCATCCCTGAAAAAATCCCCCTGAAGCCACTATCGGCGTCAGGGGGATTTTAATGTCTGCTGTCAATCAATACTAAAAGTTTTTAACCTGATTTTGTAATAATAAAGCTTCCGCGTTACATCCTTTTTAGGGTTTGACATCAACCTACGCTGTTTTAAGCAGTCCCTTTTCATCGCACAGCCTGGACAGCTCTTCCCCGACGATCCGGGTCATCTGATTGAGGTCGATATTTTCACCATTGAGGGCGTTATACCAGCCTCCGGTTACCGCATCGCCGACGGTTTCTTTAAGAATGCCGCCAACGCCATTATCAGCAAGTCTAGGGCCGGATATAACAGCTCCGGTTCTTGCCTGTTCTTTTTGCTTCGTAAAGTCCTTGATCCGCCCGTTTAATCGCATCCTTTTCATCGACATCACCGGGGATACAGTAGGAAACACCCATGGATATAGTAATCTTTCCGGACTGGCCACAACAATCATAATCAACCGATGCAGCGGTATCGAGTAGTTTTCTGGTAAAGTCATCAATATTGTCCTCTTTAAGCCCTTGACAGACCAATAGAAATTCTTCACCACCCCAGCGAAAAAGTTTGTCATTGTTACGGATACGCTGGTTAATAACTGCTGCCAACTTAATTAAAACCGCATCGCCCACATCGTGACCACACTCATCATTAACCTTTTTAAAATCATCAATATCGATCATAATAAAGGCAGGGCTTTCCCCAGATATTTTATAGGCTCTGAATGTTTTTTCCAGGCACTCGTTTCCTGCCCGCCGGTTATAGGTGTGAGTTAGGGGATCCCGATAAACTGCGGCCTTTAGTTCCTGCTCAGAATTCTGGTAATACCAGCTTTCGATCCGGTTCATGACAATCGTTAAAATTCCGATCAGGACAAAAATAAACCCGGCGAGGGCCAGCAACATCCACATAATATTTTTGTTACTTTCTTCAGTGGAGGCCGTAACATAGGTGCTGATATCATCCAGGTGCACACCCATGGCCACAATCCAATTGTAGTTTGGATACAGCCGGGCATAAGTCAGTTTCTCTGAAACCACATCCGAATTCATTTTTTTGAAAAAATAGGTATAAAAAATCTCGCCTGATGCTTTAACCCCCTCCAGCTCCTCCAGATAGGGGTAATTTCCCTTAATATCAGTCATATTGGTAGATAGCAACTGTCCTTCAGTGTCTTTTAAATTGGGATGAATAAGACGGATGGCGTAGTTATCTCCACCTTCATTATTGACTACCTCATTTACCCAAAAATAAGCGTCGTTGGAATACCGGGAAGCATGAATCAAGTCCCGGATATTCTCTTCGACAATATCTTCAACCCGACTTTCACGCACCCCAAAAAATACCTGGTACTCGCCATAATCCTTTTTTACTGATGATGTCATCAGCGGTATCAATCGTTTTGTTTGTTCTGAAAAAGACAGACTTTGATCCAGATCCGAAATATTTTCAGAATAAAGGATTCTTTCAGTGGCCGAATCGGTAATCAGCACCGTTAAATAAGTCTGGCGAATAGGGTCCTCAAAATAAAGGATGGCTTGCTCCAGAAAAGCCTCAGGATTATAGCTATTGTAACCATCCAGCGCGATTTCGGCCAGTTGATTGAGTCTGACAAATAAGGTTTTCTGCGTCTGGTGTTCCTGCTCAATATTTAAAATCAAATTGTCCACATTGTCTTTTAAAAAAGTCTTTTTCACCTCGATAATACTACGTTCAATATTTCTTTCATAGATACTCTCCATTTGAAAGGACAGCAGCAGAAAAGCTAGGCTACTCAGTGCCCCAAGGATTAAAATGATAACCATTAGTATCAATCGGTATTTTTTTCGCAATGGTTCCATTGGCCATCTCCCTGTTACTCGATTATGCGTCTTAACCGAAGCAGTCGATTTTTAATTCATCTTTGGTTATGTACAAAAGGCGTTTTTTTTATCTCGCATTACTAAATTTTATGTCATAATTATACCATCATCTTTACGAATTGGTAAGCAAATATTAGAAACCTTAATGTATCGTTTTAAGCGAACCCCGCTCTCAAAACGCTGTCGGTCGACCTTCTCGCTTGACGCCATCAAATTGTTTCGATATAATCGAAACATCCTAATATCACACTGATGGTTGCCTAAGTATCGCCGCGTCATCACTATTTCTTATGAAAGGGGGAAAAGCCATGGCCTTGTTTTTCATTCTGCTACTTTGTTTAATCAGTATTGTCACCACCTTGCTGATGGTCTTCTTTTCTGGCAAAATGATTCCCTATACTGACGCCAACGGGCAGGTGCAGCCAGACAGCCTATCAGAAAAATTCTGGATACCTATCAACGGGGTGGAAATGGGCATGATCATTAAAACCCGGGACCAAACCCGTCCGGTGCTGCTCTTTATCCATGGGGGTCCGGGGATGCCGGAATATTGGCTTAACGAAAGCCATCCGTCCCACCTTGAAGAACTGTTTACCGTGGTCTGGTGGGATCAACGGGGCGCCGGTCTGTCTTATAGTGCTGCGATCCCTCCGGAGACCATGACCACTGAGCAGATGGTGGCCGATACTATTTCAGTCACCAAGTATCTGTGCCAGCGGTTTCAAAAGGAAAAGATCTATCTGATGGCTCATTCCTTTGGCACCTATATCGGTATTCAGGCAGCTGCCCGGGCACCAGAGCTCTATCGTGCCTATATTGGGGTGGCACAGTCGGTCAACCTGGCGTTATCGGAAGAGTTGGCATATGAATTTATGTTGAACTTCTATGCAAATGATAAAAAAAACCGGGAGCAACTAAAAAAATCCCCCTACGGTACCGCTGCCTACGAACGAATCCGGGATCGAGTCATGCACGAGGCCGGGATCGGTACCACCCACACGATGTACTCAGTGGTTACCGGAATTTTTCTGGCTGTGATGAAAAATCGGGAATATATGCTAAAGGAAAAGTTTCAGATCTGGCAGGGCAAAGCATTTTCTAAACGCTCGATGCTTAACGAAGAATTCCGTCAAGCCAATCTCAGTGATCTTGTTACCCGGCTGGAGATACCTGTTATCTTTTTCTCCGGGGTCTATGATTACACCGTTAACTATCACCTGTCGGAAATTTATCTGGAAGAAATCAAGGCCCCGAAAAAACATTTCTATCTTTTTGAAGACTCTGCCCACAGCCCTATTTTTGAGGAACCGGAGGCGGTTCTGGCAATTTTGAAAGATTTAATTCACTGATAAAAAACAACCTGGACGTATTAAGCGCCCAAGTTGCTTTTTAATTTATTTAATTAATATTTATCCGCTTCATCCAGGAGTATATCAATCTGTGATGAGCTTACCAGCTTTGGTGCCGATTGTACCGCCGTTTCCATGCTGCTTAAGCTCTTTCCTTTGAGACGGAAGGCACCCACCATCTGTTTTAGGATTTCAGCCTGACCGGAAAGTTCCTCACTGGCAGCGGCGCTTTCTTCGGCAGTGGCGGAATTGGTTTGCACCACCTGTGAAACCTGTTCAATCCCTTGATTGATCTGCGCAATTTCTGAAGCCTGATCATTGGATGCCTGAGCAATATCCCCAACCAGACCGGTCACCTTTTCGATCTGATTAAGAATTTCCTTTAAGCTGTCTGCTGTCTGGTCGGCAATTTTTGAGCCCGCTTCGGTTTTCGAAATCGAGCCCTCAATCAACGTTGTTGTTTCTTTGGCGGCCTCGGCGCTTCGCGCTGCCAGGGTTCGCACTTCTTCGGCCACGACGGCAAAGCCCTTGCCATGCTGTCCAGCTCGGGCCGCTTCAACTGCGGCATTAAGGGCCAGAATATTGGTCTGGAAAGCAATGTCATCAATGACCTTGATAATTTTGGAAATATTGCTGGACGCCTCATTGATGTCAATCATGGCGGTGACCATCTCGGCCATTTGAACGTTACCTACCTCAGCATTGGTTTTAACCTCAGTTGCCAATTCATTGGCATTATTGGCATTTTGAGCATTCTGCTTGGTTTCTCTGGCCACTTCTTCAATTGATGCAGTTAACTCTTGGATGGAACTGGCCTGTTCGGTTGTTCCTTGAGATAATGCCTGGCCGCCGTCTGAAATCTGGATCGCACCGGCTTCCACCTGAGTGGCTGCTTCATTGATATCCGCCATGGTGGTACTGAGCTTGTTTGTGATCTCGTTGAGTGCCGTTTTAATGGCCTGGAAATCCCCCAGGTATTCTCCAGTAATTTCCAGATCCAGATTACCCTCACCCACTTCTTTTAGAGTGTCGGCAATTTCATCGACATAACGTTTCAAAAAGACTACCGTTTGATTCATATCGTCTTTGATTTGGGTATAATCACCGTTATAATTGCCGACCATACCCGTGTCAAGATTGCCCTGAGCCAGTTCTTTGAGTGTGGCCGATGCTTCTTGCACTGGCGCGACTACAGCGTCCAGAGTAGCGTTGACGCCGTCGATAATTTTGGCAAAATCGCCCTGATGCAGACTGGCATCTGCCCGGGTATTCAGTTCTCCTTCAATTCCGGCCCGGGCTAGCATGGTGGCGTCCGCAATCAGTTTATCCACCGAGTCTTTCACGTCTGACAAACTGTTGTGGATTTCGGCAAATTGGGCACTCACTTCAGATGTATATTCATCCGCCGCTCCAATCTGCAGATCAAAGTTCAGATTTCCCTGAGATAGGCAAGTCAGATTATTGGCCAGTCTCGCTACCTCATGACTCGTGTAATTGCTTACCCGAATCATCGGTGTCAGATCTGTTATGATTTCCACAAAACCGACATTTTCGCCTTTAGCATTTTTTAGATAGGCCGTATCCTGTTTATTGTTCCGTCCATACCATTCAAAGAAGCTTTCTCCAATGCCGCGATCCACAAGTTGACGGATACCACAGTTCTCGGTTTGACAGATGCTTGCCCCAGCATTGAAGCAATCCATCCCAATTGCGGCTTTCCGATCTTTAATCACTTTACTGTCAATCATCAGATCTTCGAAAGCCTTGTTCATAAATGCCCATTTCATGTCATTATCGGTAACATGCAGAGGGAATGGCACTGAGTCAATAATCGCCTCATACCAGACCATCTTATCCACGACAGTATCCAGAGTGGCGTTAACGCCCTGAACGATCTCTTTAAAACCGCCTTCAAAAGCCGTTTCATCACCTCGGGTCGCCCACTGACCGGCCAGGGCTGCATGAGACAGCATGGTCGCTTCACCAATCAATGCTCGAATAGTTTCCACGGTCTGTTTCAACACCGGGGTGATTTCGTCTTGGGGATCTACAACGACTAAGTCTGTTGAGACATCACCATTGGAAATCTTCCTCATTAGACTGATAATGGTATTCTGAAGATTATCAGCCATCTGATTAAGCGACTGGGTCAATTCTCCAACCTCGTCTTTAGAAACAATCGGCAGACGATCACTCAGATGTCCGGCATTGATTTCTTTGATCAACAGATTGGCTGCCATCACCGGTTTCGCAATACGTCGGGAAATAATGTAAGAGACGACAGCTCCGACAACCAGAATGACCAAAGCAAACATGATAATTGTGTTACGCAATTGCACAATCGGTGCCAGCATAGCTGTTTTGGATTCGGTAATAACCAGGGTCCAATCTGTTTCCTGAATTGGTGCCACAAAGGCCAGTTTAGTATCGCCATCGTATTCATACTCAAAATCAGCAACTTCATTTGAATCGAGTGCTTTGAACATGGCAGCAAATCCCTGGGGTCCATCTTTTTCCATATTGTCAAACACGTTGGACTGATCCAGAACAAGCTGTTCACTGGGGTGGGCCATTATTGTCCCGTTGGCACTAATCACATAGCCGTATTTAATTTTCCCGTCACCGAGCGTATTGGTGATGGCGTTTAAAAAAGTAGGATCCCGCCGTCCTAAAAGGACTCCCACAACCTGATTTTCCTTTTTAATGGGTGCCACTTCAAAAACTGCGGGCTGTTTGGTCACTTGACTGATGGAAACATCTGACACGTAAGGCTTTCCCTTGAGCGCCTCCTGATACCAGATCTCATTTAGCACATCAAACTCACCACCGCCGACAATATATTTACCATGACCATTCGTCTCTATCACAGCCATATCCTGATACCCCAATCGTTCTACATCACCAGTAATAGAAGCCACCTGGATCCCAAAATCCATGCTGGCGGTGCGTTCCCGAACAGCAATTTCGTTCAGAGTTTCCAAATTGCCTGTGATAACAGCACCAATATGTCTGGCCGATTCTTCTCCATATTCCAGCGCATCTGCTTCAGTTGCCTGATCAATAATCGCTGCGCCAGTATTGACCACTAAAATCCCCATAGTAATAATGGCTGCCGCCAAGGTTAACACTGTTAACAGGATGAGCTTTGTGGTTAAGCGCATTTTTATAACAATGTGCTCATTCTGATTGTTCACTGAATCATTTCTTTGTACTTTCATTTCATATCTTCCTTTCAGTTTTCTCAAATAAAAATGCTCTAAATTTGGGTGTCAAAAGTAATTTTGGCCAAACTTAACAGTCATATCTTGGACAAAAGTGCGTATGATGATAGCAACACTTAATACCTCGACTTACCCATCTGATTGTTTATAGATTCTAGGCTTCTCTAAAAATGCTTCATTGTAACTCTGATGCGTTGAAATTTGACTAATGAATACTTCTGCCATATATGGATCAAACTGGGTGGCTGAACAACGGGCTATTTCTTCAATTGCGAGAAGCGGCGGGATACATTTGTGATAAGAACGATTACAAGTCATGGCATCGAATGCATCAACAATGGAAATCAATCGGGCTGAATAATGGATTTTCGACCCTTTTATCCCTTTTGGATAACCACTTCCATCCCATCGTTCATGGTGCTGCTCTGCGATTGGAATAAAACGTGCAAACTGCTTTGAAAAAGATAGTAATTTTCCGCCTGATAATGCATGTCCTTGAATCGTCTTCCATTCTTGAGGACTTAAACGATCCTTTTTGTAAAGAACAAGCTCATCGATTATTAATTTCCCAACATCGTGTACAAAACCACCGATTTCGATATCCTTAATCGCCTCTTGCGTACAAGCCAACGATTTTGCCAATTCACGGGCATGTATGCTAACACGTTTGGCATGTTTTAATTCACGGTATAATTTTCGGTCTGTCAGTTTAATTTCTGGTAACCTTAGTCTGTTAAAATCAAGCTCCATACAAATTGGGATTAATTGATCAAGAATGCTCATTGCTGCCTTAATATTACTCGTATTTAAACAATCGGTAAGATGAACAATTTTCTTGACTAATTTTTGATGATCATCAAATTCATTTCTTCCTGAACGTTCGCAATTCATATCTTCTCCACAGCAAGACAGTTCGATACATTAGAGTGTTATACGCAGCATACTTCTTGCTTTTCCCTCATACAATTATTTTTTCTCAATAAACATTACCCAATGTGCATCATATTACAATTATAATGCTACTTTACGTAGCAAGTCAATGGTATTCTGTATAATTATGCTACATTATGATGCACGCATTGTTTGCAACTAAACGAACCGATATAATGGCATCAGAGAGGTGAAAAAATGATTGGCACAAGACTAAAGAAACTTAGAAAAGATAAAAATTTAACTCAAGCTGAATTGTCGCTTCGATTGTCAATTTCAAGATCGTCACTTTCACTATATGAAATTAATAAGCGTGAACCAGACAGCGTAACGATCAACAAAATCGCTGATTTTTTTGAAGTCTCTTTAGACTATCTTTACGGAAGATCAAGTGATTCTTTTAATTCGAAAAAAAGGTTTATGAATATCTCAGCTACTCTGACAGAAAAAGAAAAGAAATTGCTTGAGATCTTTAACAAAATAAAAGATGAAACATTGCAAGATAAAATCATCACAAAACTTGAAGGCTATGTCGATGGTTTGATTGACATGAATGATGGCGAAGAAACGGGATAGGTAGACTCTATCTATTGCCAAAAATTAAATAATTTGCGAACTTGATCGCTCCGTTTATGAACGATGATTTAATCATTTTAAATCTTTTGCTTTTATTGATAAGAGGAAAGAATATGAAGAAAGGGGGTGAAAAATAACGCGCATAAACTGCACGACAAAAAAAGCAGCTGTTTTGAATTTATCTGGTCGCTTGCGACTGGGTGTCAAGAAAGTTCAGAATGGCTGCATAAAAATGGTTAAAGTCCGCTTTAAACGTGATAAGATCCTGTTGTAAGATGGCATTCATTCCCGATTTAAATAGCTCTGCTTCCATTTTGCAAACCTGCTGATAAAGATTAGTCGCATCGATATTGCCCAAGACGCCCCTATTGGTATGTAGCTTTTGTTTGAGAAGCGCTTCATTTCGTGTTTCCAGGGCCGTTTCCATCTCATCAGCCATACCCGAATGGATTTCGGCAAACACCGTCAGCAAGGTTAAAATCAGATCCTGGTTATCCCCCAATCGGTTTGTGAGCATTTCCCAGTTGATTTCTAAAATCTTAGTTGCTTCAGCTCTGATTGCGTCAGATTTTTCTTCCTTCGTCACTGGTGGCTCACTCGCTTCTATTGCGGCATCTGACACCCCATCTTTTGATTTCGGTTTGACATATTTCAAAATGACATGACACAATGCCTGGGGATCAATGGGTTTTGAAATATGGTCGTTCATGCCACTTTTTAGACATTCATCGCGTTCAGAAGACATGGTTCGAGCAGTCATAGCCAAAATGGGAATGTTCGCATTAAGAACCCTGATTTTACGGGTTGCCTCGAACCCATCCATCACTGGCATCTGAATATCCATTAGGATGAGATCGTAGTAATCCTTGTAATTGGCATCTATAATCCGATTTAAGGCTACTTCCCCATTTTCTACAGAGTCCACCAGAGCGCCTTCCTGTTTCAGAAATTCTTCGGCAATCTGACGATTCACAGGATTATCTTCTGCTACTAGAATCTTAAGCCCAGCAAGACATACCGATTTTTTTTTGTCCCGATTCGATGCGGTTTCTCTTCCACTAACTTGTTGTACCGATTTCGTCAGCCAGATCGTAAAACTAAAGGTGCTACCAACCCCCAGATCACTTTCTGCCCAAAGCTTACCACCCATCATTTCAATCAGATTACGGCTGATGCTTAAACCCAAGCCTGTACCACCGTAGTGACGGGTGGTGGAATTATCATTTTGGGTGAAGGGCTCAAACAATTGCTCCAGATTTTTCTGAGCAATCCCAATCCCCGTATCGCGGACAGAAAACTTAAGTTGCTGCATATTTCCCCGGTGTTCTTCTTGACTGATTGCTACTTCAATCTCTCCAGAGCTGGTAAACTTCACAGCATTTCCCACTAAATTAGTGAGCACTTGACCTAATCGCAGTGGGTCACCTCGAAACCACTGTGGTAAATGTGGCGGCAAATTAATTAAGAGCTCAATTTTCCTTTCGGATATTTTTTCAGTAAATAACAAGATGGTATCATTAATTACCTTTTTTAGATTAAAATCAATGATTTCCATTTCCAACTTGCCGGATTCAATTTTAGAAAAATCCAAAATGTCGTTAATAATCCCCAATAACGAGGTGGCCGCACTGTGAATTTTGTTGATATAATCTTCCTGCTTAACATCAAGATCAGTCTGTTTGACCAGGTGGGACATCCCTAAAATCGCGTTCATCGGGGTTCTGATTTCGTGACTCATGTTGGCCAGAAATAACGATTTGGCCTCAATGGCGGCATTGGCATTTTTAAGTGCTACTTTGAGTTCTCTTTCTTTTTCTTTGATCTCAGAGATATCCGTAAAAACGCCGAGAAAACCACCCACCGAGCCGTCTGCCAGATAATAGACGTTGAGACTAAATAACGACACCTCTCGTCCACCGCTACTTAAAACTGACGACTGGCGCACAGAAGGCTTTCTGGTTGACAGTGCTTCTTCCTTCATTTTACAGTACTCCCGATAGTCAGCTTTAGACATATGGGGAAATTCTGAAAAATCTCGGTTTAAATAATCTTCGACTTCTGGGCCATAGTGGCGGGAAAGCTTGTTGTTGACTCCCAGCAGCTGATCATCCCGGGATACATAGAATATACCACCGGGCATAGCATCTAGTAACTGGTTTGTAAAATAATGCTGGTCTTTCAATTTTTTATTACTGGCAATTTCCTTTTCTAGTACAATTTTGGTCATTTCAATCTGTCGGGTGTATAAGCAGCTGACCATATAGAAGGCGATCGCTAAAAAATAAATTAAAATGTCAATATCAAAACCAATAATATACCAGGCAAATAGCGGATATACCAGAAAGTAGAGACCATTCTTCCAGGTAGCCGTTTTCTTTTTTTCTTTTCTGGCGGTCAATTGGGTGACCGAATTATGATCAAAATAAACGCCCCCAATGGCAATCATAAGCACACCTATCTGATAGGCCAGTTCGATTAAATCACCCTGATAAATCATATTGGAATAGATGGCACTGATTAAATCTGTCCAACTAACAATGGCAAAACCAATCAGGCTTATTTTATGACCAATGGTAATGGCCCGTTCTTTAAAATAAAGCCAGTTTAAAAGCAAAAATCCCTGAACAAAAAGGCTGAGTCCTAAATAAAAAAAAGAGAAAATCGTCGCCAGATCTCCAGAAATCATCAGCGACCAAGGTAGACCAGGCTCGGGTTTAAAAAATATCAACCAGAAGCTAATTCCCATACAGACAACGACCGTCATTAAATCGGCGATGACCTGAAATTGGCTGGTTTTCTTTGTCACAAAACCATAAAGTCCGGCAATGGTGGCTAGAATCAAAATACGACTGATGGCAAAAAATACGACTTCAAGGCTAAACAAAGCGATTTGTTGATAGTTTCCCATGAAAACAACCATTTCCCCCATCATGGCAAAGACATCAGCTAAGAACCAGGCTAAAAAACCATAAGAAACAATTTTTTTCACTGATTGGTTTACTTCAATCAGCGGTGCAAAAAAACGCATCGATAACCAGGCAAAAAGGGCCGCCCCAGGCTTTAGCAGTATCACCAGAGCATGGTTCCCCAGCGGAAAGGTCAGCAGATAGACCACGGCATAAATGATGATCAGACTGATAAATATTTTTTTATATTTTTCTTGCATCTTTCTTCCCCCTATTCTGCAATGATCGCTACTTTTTCTTTTATTATATCACCATAATTCACTATGTGATAGTATGAAATGACCTTTCAAGCAGACGACAGCATTTTCTTTTCGCAATTTCCGCTATAAATAAAAAGACTGCAAAAGATTATCCTTTGCAGTCCTTAGTAAAATCACATAATCGCGTGTCAGGTGAGTTTAATAATTCTTATCAGCATAGCCAACCCAGCCGCCTTCTTTAACCAGGGTTTTGTCAAATTCGCCAACCTTGAAATCAATGGTTTCGGATTTACCATCAGCTTGAATGACAATCTGGTTACTATCTACATCGACTGCCATGGTCACTTCTTTGCCGGCATAGTTTAAAAACAAATTGTCGATGGTTTCCTTTGGCAGTTCAATAGCGAACATCCCGCAGTTGTACATATTCTGCCTAAATATTCGGGCAAAGCTTTCGGCAATCACCACGTTGATGCCATTGACTTCCAGGGCCCAGGGTGCATGTTCGCGCGACGAACCACAACCAAAGTTTTCGCGGGTCACAATCACTGCCTTATCCTGGGTGTCAGCCCGGGCAAAGCCTGGCAGCACCAGATCCTCTAACAGATTCGGTTTTAGAGCCTCTTTGGTAATTTCAGTCAGGTATTTGGCCGGGATAATCTCATCGGTGTTAATATCGCTGCGATCTAAAAATAATACGTTTCCTTTAAATGTCTTCATGTCGTTCCCCCTTTCTAAGCCTTGAATAATAAAGAATTTACAATCGTTCCGGCAATGGCTGCCGCCGCCGCGGATGCTGGGCTCATCAAATGAACCATCCCGCCCTTACCCATTCGGCCGTTGAAATTACGGTTGGTGGTGGAAGCACAGACTTCACCTTCAGCCAGCACCCCGTTGCTCATGCCCAGACAAGCACCACAGGTGGGATTGGTAACACAGAAACCGGCATCCTGGAAAATTTCGATGATGCCTTCTTTTAAGGCCATCGAATAAATAGCTGGAGTAGCCGGACTGACAATGGCACGGACGTTATCGCTGATTTTTTTGCCTCTTAGAACCTCAGCAGCGATGCGCAGATCTTCAATCCGGCCATTGGTGCAACTGCCGATATAGATCTGATCGACTTTGGTGCCGGACACCTCAGCCACAGTTTTGACCTGATCGGGCTTGAAACCAACGGTAACCATCGGTTGCAGTTCCGAAACATTGTATTCCAGCACCCGTTCGTACTCGGCATCAACATCGGAAACCCATTTGGAATAATCAGCCAGGGCGTCTGCTTTGGAGGCAAATTCGTCCTGAATGAAATCCCAGAGATAATCGACTGTCGTCATATCCGGATAGCAGATCCCGCAGGTGCCACCAGCTTCGATGGCCATATTGCAAAGGGTCATTCGTGATTCCATCGACATCGCATCTACCACTGGACCAGTAAATTCAATGACCATATTAGTAGCGCCGTTAACAGTCAGTTCTTTGATGATAAAAAGGATCAGATCCTTGGCGTAAACGCCGGGTTTTAATGTACCAGTGAGGACAATTTTAATGGTTTTAGGAAAATGGAAGGCACAGACTCCTTTTAAGATCCCAACTTCCAGATCAGTCGTACCAATCCCGGCAGCAAAGGCCCCAAAGGCTCCATGGGTACAGGTATGGGAGTCTCCCATGATGATCGTATAACCTGGCCGGACAAATCCCTTTTCCGGGAAAATCGCATGACAAACGCCATTTTTGCCGATATCGAAAAAGTCTTTAATCTCATGTCGTCTGGCCCAGTCCCTAAGGATCTTTCCCTGTGCCGCGGTTTTTGAATCTTTGGCTGGGGTTACATGATCAATGACGGCCTTGATCTTGGTGGGGTCAAAAACCCGATCCATCCCTCGAGCCATGAGATCGGTGATGGCAATTGGAGTAGTGATTTCGTGACAGAAAACCCGATCCAGTTTTAATACATGTGTATCTGGAAACGGCTCCTCTACCCGATGTGCATCAAATATTTTTTCTGCTATTGTCTTACCCATTTTAATCTCCTTCTTATGAAAGCTTTCTTAATTTCAATATGAATACTATCTATTATGACACAAAGCTGTAAATAGATCAATAAACCAGAAAAAAATCAATCTTGATCGTTGAAAAATTCGAATTAAAATGAAATCTTTTTTAATTTATCGCTTGACTCTAACCTAAGGTCATAGCTTATGATAGAATCAGGTAAGGCAAAGCCAAACCGAAAACATTCAGCAAGGAGACGAAAATGAAAATGACGGTTAAGGAAGTGGCAACGCTTACCGGAGTCAGTGTGCGCACCCTTCACTACTACCATCGTGAGGGAATTCTGATTCCCAGTGAGATCACACAAAATAAGTATCGATACTACGACGCAACCAATTTATCGCAGCTCCAGAATATCCTGTTCTTACGGGAGCTGGATTTTTCAATTCAAGAAATCAAAGGAATTCTGGCCAATCCCGATTATGATGAAATGGATGCTTTTAAAAAACAGCGCCACCTGCTGATGCTTAAACGACGCCGTCTGGACAAACTGATTGCCTTGCTGGAGCAAAAATTAGAAGGAGCAAAAACCATGAATTTCAAACCATTTGATATGACCGAAATTGACGCGAACAAGAAGCAATATGAAACCGAGGTTAAACAGCGTTGGGGCAAAACTGACGCCTACAGCCAAAGTCAGAAAAGAACCAAAAACTATACCCCTGAAAACTGGGAAGCAATCCACAACGAAGCAGAAGCCATTTATGCCGGTTTTGTCGCAAATATAGACAGGAAATCCTCAGACCCGGCGGTTCAGGATCTGGTCGCCCAGTGGCAGGCCCACATCTCCCGGCACTACTACGACTGTACTAAAGAAATTCTATCCGGACTGGGGCTGATGTACATTCATGACGACCGGTTCAAGAAAAACATTGACACCCATGCTGAGGGCTTGGCCCAGTTTATGAGCGATGCCATTGGAATTTACACCGATTAATAGGGATTAGACCCCTTTTTCACATTAATAAACTAATAATAAAGAACTATTATGGACTGATCTACCAAATATGCCCTTAATGGTTCTTTTTTGTTTTAATTAATCGCTTTAACTAATTGTTTCGCATCCTCAACGATACTTATTGGCAACAAATAATTGACTATCTAAAGTAGGAGCAATAACAATACAATTATTCTTTTCTAAAATATCAAAATAGAATTTTTTATTAAACACTCTATTCTTCTGAGGGTATAAATTAAAATAATTTTCCAGCATATTTAGAATCACTTTTTCCGATATTTTCCAGGAAATTTTGTTTTGTAAAAGTGATTGGTACAATGCCATCAATATCATAAGGATATTAAAATTTCTATTATTAAACATACTCAGCAAGTACTTTTTTTTAAAGGTATCAAGGTTTGTCAAATAATCCATGTAGATATTATTTGTTTGAGAATCCGAGCAAAATTTACTTAAACTCTTATAACACTGATTTAAAACGACTTTTTCTTTTTTTTCCATAACGTCTCCTTTCATATCACATAAGAAAGAAAAAACACACTGATAAGTTATGCAAATTTCAACAAAGCTACAACCAATGTCTTTTAATACCTGAAGAGGGTAGTCTCTATTTATGGCAACAATTTATATTGGGGTTTGTTTCCATTAATTATAGAAACAAATAATTAATTTATCTAAATCAGCATTGCTTATTTGGATTGACTTGCCAGAAAAGCGCAAACTCTTTTTTGAGCATTTTTTCTTAAATCATAATAATAAAGCGAATAATCTCCATTATGTAAAATTCCCAGCGGAAAGTACTTTTCGCCGCCAATGATCTGAAAATCTTCAGGGTTTGCCGTACTGCAAATGATCACACCGCGATTTACATCAATTCGGGCATCAGCATACTGTGGTCTGTCAACTACATCAATTAACTGACCGGTTTTATTTTTTATAACTATCCGGGAACCTAAACTTAAGCGGGATGAAGCTACGGTTTCATCGCGTTTCCATGAAACTGGGTTTATTGCAATACTCCCTCGCGGGACAGTGATGTTTTCGACAGTAATATCGGGAGCTTCAGTATTATATGAAATGATAACTCCATAATCAGTCTCCCCACGAGCAAAACGAAGATGAGGATTATTTTCCAGATACTGTTGGGTTATACCATAACCAATGATATAGGCAGCGACCATCGATTGGCGATATTCTGAATGTTGTTTGAAAGAAGTTGCCAGAAGAATAGAAATCAGAAGAGATCCTTGTGAATGACCTGCCAAAATAAAGGGACGTCCGCTATTAAAATTTTCCATATAATAGGTGAAAGCCTGAATCACATCGGTCACTGGTCCAGCTATGAACTTCCTGACATTATTTTTTTTCTGGTCTACCAGATATTCAAGACTCATTTGTCTGTAATAGGGTACAAAATAATTCCCGACAGTCTTAAATACCGAGCCTTTATTGATGACATTTTCCCGGGCTCTTTGACGCATCGCACTATGGGTAACTGGGCAGATTGCCGGTTCGCCCGGGTTATTATAATAAGCCGTTGGATACACATAAAATATGTCAACTTGCAGGCTTGGATCGAATGTACAAAACATCCAATTGTTACGATCTTGATAATCGGTTGTATATTGGCAAACCATTCATTTCCTCCCTCTGCAAACATCTCCTTAAACTCTCTGACATAGTTATGTTAAGGAGTTTAAGGACTGTCACATATCTAAAATTCAGATGATTTGTAACAGTCCAATTGATACTTGTCTTGATTAATTTTTATTCCACTTTATCACCAGATACTACCGACAAAATTTTTTCTACATCTGAATGCGGCCGGGAGATAACGTATCGCGACACAACTTCTCCAACCTTATCAGTACCAAAAAAGCCTACATCAACAGTAAATTTAACTGCAACAAGGTCACTTCTGACCATTATCGCACTAATCCTGATCCGATTTTTCCATCCCGATTACTGTAACATTTGCAGTTTTGTCATTGTGTCAGCCGCTACAATCGAAGCTATCAAACCACGTGTTTCAATCATTTCCAATGCTTCATAACGCATATTTTTATCCTTTTGAAACAGATAATTTTAAAGTAACTATCTCGCACCACTTCTGACATTAAATTCTTTGATTAAAGCGCATCGAGTCTCCCGTGTAAATGATTTGGGCCGCGTCAGACCTTCTCCAGTTGGCCCGGCAATCGTCATGGTCGCGTATCCTTCTCCGCCATAACCAACTCCAGCAAATGATGGCCCATTTTTGACAAGAATTGTTGTTTGGATTGCTTTCGCATATTCGGTAATCGTATGAACATCCCGTGAATGCAGTACCGCACTATGTCTTCTGCGGCCTTCGATGTAAACCGCTTTTTCAATCCCCTCATCAACGTTTTTAACCCTGACAATGGGTAATAATGGCATCAGATATTCTTCCATAACAGTAATATGATCTGTAGGAACTTCGTAAATAATCGTTCTGATCTCATCACCAACTGTAATACCGATATCCTTTAGAATGATCTTGGCGTCTTTACCAATATACTTCCGATTGACACCTCCCTTATCCGTCGTAACTAAATCAGTCAATTTATCAATCATTGTCATATCCTTTATCAGATATGCACCATTCTTTTGCATTTCACCAATTAATAAGTCTGCAATGCTATCAATGACCAGACACTCTTTTTCGCCATTACACTGTATGCAGTTCTCAAAGCTGTTACCGGCAATAATATCCATTGCCGCTTTGGGAATATCCGCAGTTTCATCAACAAGCACCGGTGGATTACCTGGTCCAGCTCCAATGGCCTTTTTCCCTGACGATAAAATAGCCTTAACAACCCCAGGTCCACCAGTAGCAACTAGTAGATCAATTTTAGGATGTTGCATCATTTCATTTGCTTTATCAATCGTTGCTTCCTTGGTCGAAACAAAAATATTTGGAGGGCCACCAGCTTCCCGGACCGCTTCATTCATCAATTCCAATACAGCATAAGTGGTATTTTTCCCGCCTGGATGTGGACTAAAAACAACACTATTCCCAGCAGCAACCATACAAATACCATTATGAATCGGTGTACATGATGGTGCCGTTGATGGCAAAACGCAACAAGCAACGCCATAGGCTCTCTTTTCAATTAACGTCAGACCATCGTCTCCTGTGTATACTTCCGGTTTAATATCCTCCACCCCAGGCGTTTTATTAATTGTGAGCAGATGTTTAGCAACCTTATCTTCATAACGGCCATAACCCGTTTCATCAAGTTCCATGCGAACTAACATGGGAATATTTACTCTGATCTTTTCACGAATCGCACCAATTATCTCAGCACGATTGGCCAATGAACATTTTACTAATTCCTGTTGAGCCTTCACTGCCGCTCCAACAGCATCATCCACTTCATCAAATAAAAATGAATCTTTTTCCTTTACTTCTTCATTCTGCTGATATCCCGAACATACTATAGAATTGAGTGATAATTCATTATTATATTGATTCAATAAATCATCGATGATACTTCTAACATGCTCATTGTCATTATTTTTAGATGAAAACATTGTTATACCTCAAAACTTTCTGCACTTTCTATTTATGATTGTAAAATATAAAATTTGCCAACTTGTTCAGATTTTCTCTCCCGATTTCTTATTATAAGCCGAACTTTTTCCCGCGCTTTAAAACGCTACCCTACTTAACAAAATAACCTGCTAAGCTCCATATGTTTTTCACTAAATATAAGGAGTTGTAACCGATGCGCAAGGACCTCCAAGAGCTTCAAGGGCTTGTTTACCAACTTCTCTAGCCGCATAAATAGCTTGACGTACTGCACCGGCATCTCCAGAAACGAAAATCATTGACTCATTCGAATATTTTGTTCCACCATTATCAGGTGAAGCATAACCAATAAGATCTATATTAGCTGCTTTTAAAGCTGCATCTGACATTAGAACACCAATACCTGCTGGAGCTCCACAAATGAGACCAAAGGCTTTTCCTATCGGTGCACCAAGGGTCATATTACATGCAAAACTTGCTCGAGCTGTATATTGGAATTCCAAATGACCTGAAGCATTACCATATACGTCTCCAAAGGTTCTGTTTAAATCATTTAATGCAACTTCAACCGCTCGCTTAGCATCAGAAACATCTTCTGCGCCAAAAATAATTAAAGAACCATGCCCTGCACCGCCTTCCGTATCTCTTGCCATTTCACAAGAAACAACCTCGCAATTAGTCGCTTTTACAGCTTCATCAGCAGCAAAAATATGGGGACCAGCACCTGTTCGAGCAGAAAGAATACCAATCGATCTGTATTTAGGATCAATTTTCATCGCTTCATGTAAGCCTTTATCCACATTTGCAATTACAAAACCAATCGTATTCCCAACTGCTGTTCCAATAAATTCCGTCAATCCACAAGTACCAGTAGCCGCAGCAACCGTGCCTGTTTCCTTAACATCATTCATTTTCTTCATTACTTCTTCCATCAATTTATTCGCTAAATCATCTTTCATCAATTTACACCTCCGTATTTATTTTAATTATTCCAGGTTCGGCAAAATTTTCTCAACATCACCATGTGGTCTTGGGATCACATGGACTGAAACAACTTGTCCAACTTTATCTGCTGCTGCAGCACCTGCATCAACCGCAGCTTTAACCGCACCAACATCACCACGAACCATAACGGTTACTAATCCGGAACCAATTTTTTCGTAACCCATCAATGATACGTTTGCTGATTTTACCATCGCGTCCGCTGCTTCAATTACTGAAACCAAGCCTTTTGTTTCAATCATACCTAGCGCTTCATTTGTCATAGTTATCAACCTTTCCAAAAATAAAACAGTATTGGTGGTATAAGCACGAATTAGCGTCACACCACCGTATACTTTTTAAATTAACTTTTAGATTTCATCGAATGCGTTACGGTGAATTAAATCATCCTGAAGTGCTTTACTCAATCTTGTAAAGTAAGCACTATATCCGGCAACCCGGACGAGCAATCCTTTGTAATTTTCTGGATGTAATTGAGCATCCTTAAGTGTTTCTGTATTTTGAATATTGAACTGAATATGTTGTGGATATTGATGAAAATATGAATGGATAAACTCAATTAAATTCTTTGTTCCCTCTTTACCTGAAACACTATTTGGTGTAAATCGAATATTTAGTAATGTGCCGTTCCCAGCTTTTTGATGGTCATACTTGGCTGCCGAATTACACATCGCCGTTGGACCATTAATATCATGGTTACCAGCTTCTGTATTTACAGCGCCGATACAATTTGAAACTGCTTCATAAGCTTTTCTTCCATCAGGCGTCGCCCCTTGAATCATGCCAATACCAACATTGGCTGAGACACTGTATAAACCGGCTGCATATTTTCCGCTTCTAACATTTTCACGACCATTAATAAATTCAAAGTAACATTCACTTGCAAAAACAGCATAGGCATCTGCGTCATCATCATCATTACCGAAATGTGCTATCCGGTCACTATTAGCAAGTTGATAAATTTCTTCATAACCTTTCCAATCTTTTCTCAGACAATCCAGGAATTGTTCCCCAGTGATTTTTTTATCTTCGAATACTATTTTCTGGATATTGATTAAAGAGTCGCCAACGGTAGCTGGTCCAACCCCTTGAGGTCCTGAAAAATTATATTTTGCGCCACCAGCTGTTAAATCCATGCCATTTTCAATTGCACACTTATTCATACCTGATAAAAACGGTATTGGTTTCAGATCTTTATGTGCCTCTTCAACACGGTTCATACAGCTAATCATACGGTCACACCAGTACTTCATTTGTTGCCGATAAGATTCTTTTAATTCATCTATATTTTTTGCGGTTGCTAAACTGCCAGTATTTGGTCCTAATGTTTTGCCTACTCCGTTACATATGCTAAAGCGAGGACAATTAGGGTTACAATCGATACACTGTCCACCATTTAATGCTAATTCCATTACTTTTGGCAAACTGAAGTAACATAAATCATGAGCACCGTATTCTTTACCGGGTACATCAAGCTCAACACAACCGACCATTGTACAGGTTCTTGCTTCTTCTAATGAAATCCCTTTAGCCAATTCAGCTGGAATAATGCCGTCAATATTAAATAATTTTGGCTGACCAGTCCCAATTTTAATTGCTTCAACCATCTTAACTTTTATTTCCCAAGGTGCTGCATCATTCCATTGACAAGCAAACCAGGGATCTGGTAAACAGGTATGATTATGGGCTTCAATCGCTAAATAGGTAAGGTCATTGGTTGCATCTGAGCCATCTGCTTTCTGCCCACCAACTACAAGACAAGGACCACCAATTCCAACTTCACTGTTTAATGTCGCTGTTTCTTCATCACGTAATTTACGAAGTTCATGAATTTTAATATAGAAACTTTCCATGCATTGAGCAACAAAAGATTTTGTGATTTTACCTTCTTTCATATCTTTTTCATAGAAAGGATATAAGACCTGGTCAAAACCAGCATAGGTAATTGAATGACCATTGCTTTCTATCAAGGTAATATTGGATGCCAAGTGATATAGTTGAAGGGCATCCCAATATCCTTTTGGCTTATTCTCTGAAACCCAGTCGCAGTTTTCAGCAATCTGCTGCAAAATTTTCTTTTCTTCAGGATTTGTTTCGGCAGCAGCTTTTTCTCTTGCACAGGCAGCGTATCTTCTAAAGAATTTGGATCCCGCTTCTAAGCTTATAAGTGCAGCCGTATAGAATTCTCTTTTCTTAAGATTGGCTGGAGTCGTAAAATCTTCTATCGCTTCCATCTGTTCGATGATCATTCTTTTTAATCCACTGTAACCTTCATTTAATAAGGTTTCATAATCCAGACAGGTGTGACCTACTCCTCCGTAAACATATAGGTTAGGCATGTATACCGGACGACCGCCTAAAGATGATCCTTTAATTTCTTCCTGAGTCAGATAATTATTGACGACATGATCTTTAAGATTTTTACCTTCCCAGTAATCAGCAATGCTTAGTAAATCTACTTTTGTTTCATCTGAACACGCAAATATGTCTGTTTTTCGATTGTACCAAGGTGAATTATTTAACTCATCGACGATCCAATCAAATGAAAACTCCGGAAAAAATGGGGAACAACGGGCTGGAGCACCCATTTCACCAACAATTAATTCATCCGGGTAAACGTTAATTGTGATGTTATCGAGGATATAATTGAGAATTTTAGCATTGGTAATAATTTGCGAACCACCATTTCCCCCAAACTTCTTATGCGCTTCGGTATAGAGCATGGCTCTTTCGGCATCAGCAGCCTCTGTGATTCCACAAACACGATGAAGAATCCGGTTTGTTCGATCATATGGACTTGGACTTGTTTTAGTAGGATCACCAAAATTCATCATTCCATATTCTTTATCGAATGGTTCACAGCCACCTTCGCCCAATACTTCATTAAATTGACTATTTGCAACACTGCTGTCTGTACGAGGACTTTTTGCCATTTGGCACATAACCTGTTCCACTAATGCCTGAACTTGTTGTTTCGACATTTCCATAATAAAACCTCCTAAAATTTTAAAGACTGTGTATTGAATTCAATCACATCATACTGTTTTAACCGATTACAATCGAGTACCAAAATTGTTCAGACCAACTCATCTTTTGTTATGAGCTAAAGCGAACAACCAATCATTTTTTTAACACCTCCTGATTGTAATAGCCTGACAAGACCACTTACTTAAACAAATGAACACTATCTAACTTCTCCCAGGGAAGCTCCAAATCATTTCGACCAAAATGGCCGTATGCCGCTATTTGTTTGTAAATTGGCCGTTTCATATTAAAACGATCAATTAACGCTGTTGGCCGCAAATCAATATTCTCTCTGATAATCTCACTTAATTCCGGTTCCGACCACTTCCCGGTACCATAGGTATTAATACAAATTGAAACAGGTTTTGAAACCCCGATGGCGTAAGCCACCTGAATCTCACATTTTTTTGCTGCGCCGGATGCCACAATGTTTTTGGCAAGATAACGCATCGTATAGCTGGCTGTCCGGTCCACTTTTGTCGGATCCTTCCCCGAAAATGCACCGCCACCATGTCTGGCGTACCCACCATAAGTATCCACGATGATTTTTCGTCCCGTCAAACCCGTATCGCCTGTCGGTCCACCCACAACAAATCGACCGGTGGTATTTACCAGGAACTTTGTTCGTTCATCCAGTAAATACTCTGGAATTTTAGGCTTTATTACATTATTAATGATATCTCGTTTAATCCGTCCCTGACTGATACCTGAATGGTGTTGAGCCGCGATCACAACGGTATCGACGCGTATCGGCTTATTATCGTCATATTCAATAGTTACTTGGGACTTACCATCAGGACAAAGATAATTGATGGTATTGTTTTTTCTGACCACAGCCAACTGGTGCGACAGTTTATGTGCCAATACAATGGCCATCGGCATAAATTCGGCTGTTTCATCACATGCATAGCCAAACATCATTCCCTGATCGCCAGCTCCTAGATCAGATTTTTCTAAAGTAAAACCATTTTTTGATTCTAAAGAATAATTGACTCCCTGAGCTATATCAGATGATTGAGAATTAATAGAGAGTAAGACTGCGCAGGTATCTGCATCAAAACCATCTGTCTTGCTGACATATCCTATTTCTCTGACTGTGTTTCTGACAATTTTTTCAATATCAACATAACCATTAACGGTTATCTCACCCATCACATGAATCAAACCTGGTGAAGCAGTCGTTTCACATGCTACTCTTGCATTTGAATCTTTTTCTATCATTGCATCCAAGATCGCATCGGATATCAAATCACACATTTTATCAGGATGACCTTCCGTTACCGATTCAGAAGAAAAATAATTTTTCATCTTTATATCCTTTGCCTTTTTATACAATAATTTCCACAAATTCACCATTTTTAATACTTGCTGCATTTGCCTCATCAGAATCCAAATGCAGTTCGGTGCGAAATGCTTCACCGATTCTTATCTTAACATTTGGAAAAACAATTTCCCGTTCTCCCTGGGTCTTCACTTTTACATAATCGCCATCTTTAAAACCAAGAAGTTTGGATTCATACGCGTTCATATGGATATGTCGCCATGCAATCATCCCGCCCATGCTATTGATTATGGTACCTTTCGGACCAACAATGGTCATCGTCGGTGCCACTGTCGGTGACCCTGATTCTCTGACCGGTGGCTCAATTCCAAGTACAAATCGATCGGATGCCAAAACTTCAATTTGCGTATCGTTTCGCAAAGGGCCTAACAACCGCACCTTGTTTATCGCGCCTTTCGGACCAACCACGGTAACGGTCTCCTTCGCTGCAAAGAAACCTTTTTGTGTTAATTCTCGATATTCTGTCAATTCACTACCTTCACCAAATAGCACATCCATATCTTTCCGACATAAATGCACATGACGATTTGAAACACCAACCGGTATTCTCAGTAAATCATCATTAATATTTCTGGAAAATTCATTATTTTGATTGTCCTGTAATATGTTTGTTACCATTTCATGAATAACTTTTTTAATATCTGGATTTTCAATATCTGTTGCCATCCTGTAATCCTCCTATACTCGCATTTTTTCTGATAATTTCATGGCTCCCGGCACAGCCGGTACACCATATTTCTGTAATTCTTCGGCAATTCTTGTCAGCTGATCGGTATAAAGATCCCGGTTACTCGGGGTTCCTGTCATGGGATATGAAATGCCAAGGGACTCATATTTATCTTCTCCTAACGGTCTGAATGGCAACAACTGTAACTGGATAATTCTGTTATGTAGTTCATTTTGAATAAATTCTCCTGTTTTTCGAATGTTTTCTTCACTGTCATTATAGCCGGTAACGATCGGGATTCGTAAAACAAGCGGCATATTCTTACTGACAAGATGCTGTAGGTTTCCCAAAATAATTTCATTCCCGACATTGGTAATTTGGCGATGCTGCCCGCTGTCCATATGCTTGATATCTGAAATAAATAAATCTGTGTATGGGATAATTTCATCCAAAATCTCACGCTTACAGAAAAGCTCTGATTCCACACATGTATTGATATTAAGTCTTTTACATTGTGCTAAAACGTCACGAACAAATTCCCATTGTATCAGAGGATCTCCGCCTGAAAATGTGACACCACCACCCGATTGATCATAATATTTTCGATCGGCCCGGATAATTTTCATTAGTTGATCAACGGTTAGATCAGTCCCGAAGATTTTCAATGTATCGTTAACACAAACTTTTGCACAAGCAAAACAATTCGTGCATTTTTCACGATCAATTCCTGCAATTTTATCACCAGAAAACATCAAGGCCCCCTGTATACATACGTCGCGACATTTACCACATAGTTCGTTTCCAATGCAGCTATCGCGATTCACGCCAACCTCAGAATATGGGTGCCTACTTTCCGGATTACTACACCAAATACAATGCAATGGACAACCTTTCAGAAAAATTTCCGTTCGAATTCCGGGCCCATCATGAATGGTGAAGCGTTGAATGTTGATAATCTTTCCGATTCTATTATTTGCCATAACGAGTCCTCCTAGTATTCTTTCATATAAATCTGTGTATTTATTTCCTTATTAAGAACACGCAAGGCACCTTTTGCTAACGCTAATGCTTCATTCTCACCTGGGAATATCAATACTGGTCCTAAAAAACTTATATAATTAATAATTTTAGAAGTAAATTTTTCAGAATAAGCTAACCCGCCGGTTAACACAATTGCATCAAGTTTTTCTTGACTGACAACTGAATAAGCACCAATCTCCTTGGCAACTTGATAAGCCATTGCATTGTATGCTAAAATTGCTTCTGCGTCCTCTCTATCAATTCTATCCTCAATTACTCGCACATCTACTTCACCCAAATATGACTTCATACCTCCCTCCCCATTAATCATGCGAAGAATTTGTAATTGATCATATTGGCCGGAAAAACATAAACGAACCAGATCCCCAACCGGCAGACTACCGGAACGCTCAGGCGAAAATGGCCCATCACTGTCAAAGCCATTATTTGCATCAATAATTTTCCCGTTATAATGAGCACCGATCGTAATACCGCCGCCCATATGGGCGACAACAAAATTACATTCCTCATAGGGCTTACCAATTTGCGAAGCGGCAATCCGCGCCGTCGCTTTATGATTAAGAACATGCATATTAGAGATTCTCTTTAAAATTCTATTCCCAGAAAGACGCGCTTCAGGTATTTTTTCGTCAACAACAATCGGATCCGTTGTATAAGCGGGAATCCCATATGTTTTAAATAATTCATAACCGATGATACTGGCTAAGGCACTGGCATGAACGCCATATTGACCGCTTTCTAAATCATCAACCATATCCTGATTGACCTGATAGGTTCCGCTAGCAATCGGATGGACATTTCCACCTCTGGGGGCAATGGCATTAAAAGACATTATTGATTCATTAATACTTTCCAGCCATTCTAAAACGGCTTTTTTTCGGAAATCTCGTTGATCAATAACACTTTTAAATTGATTTAGCGTTGCTGTATCGTGTGCAATCGATGTCTTATTAATTTCAACTTCATCTTGAAAAATTGAAATTTTCGAAGATGTTGAACCAAAATTCAAAACAAGAATTTTTTTCATCTTATTTCCATCCCTCCCTTTTTCCTGTACATAATTTTCAGCTAATGCTGTAATCAACGTTCCTTCATTTTTTAATGCCAAGTGACGCAGAACTTCGTTTACAATACTTATAATCAATTCCTGATCCATCATTATTACCTTTTCTCGTTGTAGTGAAGACACTCTATATGGGGTCTGCCTTTAATTCTGGTGCAGTCTGGATCTTTACACAAATTACATGAATATTCTTTTTCCAGCGTCACTAAAACATCACGATCATTGGCATCTAGTTTAGTTTCATTGCATATTGTTTCAATGATATGGATTTCTTTATCATTGGGTTTAAGCCCTATACCTAATTTTTCAATAACTATCGAATCATGTTTACAATAATCGTTTACAGCTATGTCATTCTCGATTTTCTGATTATCACTCAAAAGTGTTGACTGAACACCAGATCCACCGATTTCTTGACTCATCAAGTTATGCATGACAAACTCATTTTCCAGCAAACAACTAATATTGTCATGAGGGCGTGGAATAATTATTTTTCCAATGATCCCACCAATCGTATCTGCAATAATTATTCCAGCATCAATTGCAGCATTCACGGCACTTACAGCTCCAATTAATTTGACATCAACCATCCCTTCTCCTTTTGCCAATTCCATTCCTAACAATTTTACATTAGCAGATTTTAGCGCCGTATCCAGAAAAGCAATTGCTGTTGGCAATCCGTTACATTCTACGATGGCCACTGCTTCACCTTTCTCCATGTTTTCACCTCACTTTATTCATAATTACAACTAAACTCTATTGATCACATTAATAATACTCTCTTTTTAAACAACCCGTAGTTATCATTATTGTCCACTATTATTCATTTATTGTCTTACGAAAATCAATATTCAAATAGATTTCTATCTTTTCTTACAAATAACCAATCAATTTTTGACAGATTAATCATTATGAATTGACAACACAAATTGATAAGGTTATATTGAAAATGTGATAAAATGTAATTGAAAAGATATTATTATTATCAACTGTAAACCTTTACAGCGCAATAAGAGAGGAGCTCAGCATGCATGTCATTCATTTAACTGATTTGGTTTCCGTAGAAATCCTGGAAGACCTCTTGCAACAATACTATGAAGCTACCGGCATGGCTTCATCCATTGTTGACTTTCAAGGGCGTACGATTACCAGCCATAAATTTTTACCAGTTTGTGAATTGATCAGGAGTGTTCCAGAACTTGAGAAACTCTGCATTCAATCAGACGCCTATGCTGGATTAACGGCATCCATTACTCGGGAACCGTATATTTATCAGTGTCCCTGCGGATTGATTGACTGTGCAGTCCCCATTTTCGTAGAAGAAACTTGTGTTGGACAAATTATGACTGGTCAAGTTCTTATAATAGATGAGGATTTAGAAAAAGTACCGAAAATATTTGATTTTTTGCCTGACATATTTAAAAATATTGACACTTTTCACTATACAGATATATATCAAGAAAAACTTCTAGCCCTCTCACTAAAAGAAATTACTGCTTATACAAAACTGCTGAAAATTATTGCTCAACTTATATCTGTAATGGGATACCAAAACATTTTGAATGAACGATATAAAGAACAGAAAATCAAATTATTGGAAGAAAAAAAGGAGATTGCAGAGACAAAAGCAAATGTGGCTAAATTGAAGTTTAACCTTCTTGAAAACCAATTACCAATAACTTTTCTAATTGAAAGTTTCAATTCTATTTATCAACAAGCAATTATTGAAGAAGCAACTGAAACAGCTGATATCATTTTTTCTATCTCTTCTCTATTAAGGCGGACGCTTTATCGCAAGGAATCTTTAGTTCCTCTTGAAGAAGAAATTGACTATATCCAAAATTATATTAATATTAAAAATCTATCAAGGAGTTTTAAAGTTTCCATTGAAGAACAAATTAACCAGGAATGTGCAAAAAAAAATATTCCAATCACATTGATCCAATCCATTGTCGAACATCTTTTTTTTATAAACATTGATAAACTGAATATTTCCAGCATAATCACGATCTCAGCCATTGAGATGGATTCCAAAATGATTCTGGAGTTGTCTTGCAATCATGTGAAACTTCCTATTGTCAATATAAAAGAAACGAAAAATCGCAATATTTTAAGTTCACTGTTCTCCCGAACAACTTGTTTAACACTTAACAATCTCTTACATATGCTTTCTGCATTCTACAATGAATCATATGATATCACGATTGCAGAAACTGAAGATAATTATGGGAAGATTCTTATCTCTTTGCCCTTAAACCTTGAATAATTCATACTAAAAGGAGCTACGCATATGATCAATTATTTTGTCATCAGTTCAAATCCTTTGGATGGGGATATGTTCAATCATTTATTTAAATACCATTCCGGCATTCAATATAATGGTCAAGCTTTTACTTCTAACTCAGGACTGGCTATAATAAAAGAAAAAAAACCGGAACTGGTATTCCTTGAAATCAAACCAATCGATAACACTATATATATTGATATTATTAAAATAATCAAAGAGATTGACCCATTGAATTTCCTCATTTGTTTTTCACTTTCTGAACAGTTTGAATTACTTCAATCGGCAATGGATTTCGGAGCTTATTCTTTTTTGTCTGCTCCTATTGATCGAAAAAGAATCACAAGAATAGTAGAAAACATTAATAACAGTATCGAAAAAAAAGAATACTTAATCAACGATGCTTCCCATGATATTTCTTACAAAAATATTTTTTTGAGATGTCTGAATTGCACCTGTACTGAGCTGGAAATAGTTTTTGATGAGATATGGGAAGCTTACTTAAACAAAGATGACTATCATTTTTCTCGAGTTGTAAATAAATGCCAAAAATTCAGCACTGAATTTTATTATTATCTCGTCGAAACATATGTTGACAAGATTAATGAAACAATCATCATTATTTATAATAACTTTATGTTGGATATCACTAAAGTCAAAACAAAAAATGAAATAAAAAGTTTACTATATAATTTTGCAAAAGACTGTAATTGTACTATCAATAAAGATCAACACGATCTTTCCAGAGAACTCGTCATCAAAGCAAAAAAACTCATTAGTCAGTATATTAATGAAGAGAAACAAATTTCGTTGGAAAACATTGCCGTTGAAATGTTTATGAGCCCTTCTTATTTAAGTCGCATATTTCGAAAAATCGAAGGGATTAAATACATCGATTATGTAAATCTTTACCGACTGGATAAAGCTAAAGTATTATTAACCACAACCAATGACACCATTGAGAGCATCGCTTGTATCTGTGGCTATAATGAGCCAAATTCTTTTCGAAGGTTATTTAAGCAAAAACTAGGGATGACACCTAATAGCTACCGTAAAATCCAAAGGCAAATCGACGATAAGTCTAGTAATCCATCCTAAATGATCACTACAACAGAATTAATATAATTCAAACCTAATATGATGACCTGAATAATTATAATATTCTCCCATGGCAAGATAATTAGATGATCAATTAGTTTCATTAAAATCATAATAGCTTAATAATAATTTTAGAGCTGTTTCTTAAAAAATAAAGATTCTAGCTTTAAAGTTGCTTTTTGAAGCGTTTCCTTCTTCATCGTGGTGTCGACTACTTTCATAAGCAGCCTAGAGCACTCGTTTCATTTCCATGACGCGACCTGAACCAGCTGATAATGCCTGATGTGATTTCTATTCATCCGGTGGAAAATTTGCCATAGCTTTCTTCAGATTCATCATCACCCAGCACTACTACGACTATGCTAAAGAAATTCTATCCGGATTTAACAACTACCACGAAATCTTCATAAAATCGTAAGCATCTGTTAACATAAAATTCACATTCATCTGTTATTATTAATTTATTCAATCGATTCCCTATCAATGAGAGACGATTGACCCCAATATAAATAATTAGTCCTTTCGTCAGTCACCTGAACTTTGCCGGAAATGAAAATCTAAAATAATAGCCAAACCGATTTGGCGGATATAAAAAATAAAGGAGACTACAAATGAATCAGTTAATTTCAAACAACTTATTTTCTCTATCTGAACTTGAAAAAAAAGTGATTAATCTTAATCACTCACAGATTAAGCAACTCTTTGAACAACCGCAAAAAACCTGCATGAAATTCTTAAAAAGCCTCTGGACAGAAGTCGATATTGAAAGTCACTGTAAACTGACAACTATTGATTTTGATACGGTCAAACGAACCGGGGATATTTTGATTCCCGAAACCAATGACGCTCAATGTCATGAATGCCTCAAGGCCAGTAAACATAAACTCTCTGCATTTGAGCAACTATCTCTTTTTAACTACAACCTGGCCATGAATGACTTTGGCGATGGTAAAATTAAAGAATCATTTTCCAGTTACGATCACTATTTATAGCTTTTTCTTAGATCACTATTTAAAGCCTTCTCTTTCTTGTTGCATTAAGTAGAAGTATCAACAATTCACTCAATATTCCACGTAAAAGCCCCCCATTTTGTAATAATGGGAGGCTTTAATTGGTTATCTTTTAAGAAAACCGTTTTATTCTTAATGATTCATACACCTTTTACCACTTCTGGTGCACTCGGTTTAAGTGGATTTATAAACAGATATAGAACACAGAAGATGCCCAGAACAACCGTCCCCACCATGATCGGAGCTGTTACAGCGTCCCCAGTGATGGCTGCAATGGCGCCGATCCAGTAGGTTGATAAAAATCCAAACAAATTCATACTAGCCATAATCATTGATACACTTAAAGCCATTTGAGACGGTTTAACTGTCATCGAAATAATCATCATGTTGGCCGGTATCAGTGTCGACATGGCGATCCCTTCAAGAAAGACACCAAGTGTCAAAATAAATATATTTGAGGCAAATACGACCATAGCCAATCCGACAAAACCGAAGGCATAGCCCACCGCCAGAATAAAGCGGCCGGAAACCTTAAATACTTTTCCAAAAATCGAGCCAGCGATCATCCCACCAATGGTCAAAAGTGCTAGGACAATCCCTGCAGTTGCCGTGTCTCCTAATCCCCGTTCAACAATCAGCGTGGACATATTAACCAACATGGGATAAATTGACAAAATGTAAAGGCCAAATACCAGTACGATAATAAACAGTTTAACCGGCAATTTTTCTTTGGGAGCCGCCTGACTTTCAGCTGTAACTGGAATTGATGGTGGCTCTGGCAGGAAAAAGATTACAATAATCAGTGAAACAATACCCAGTGCATGCGGTAAAAAACTATAGTTCCAGCCGATCCCAGCAAAATAACCGCCCAAGAATTGGAGTACCATTCCGCCAATGTTCATAGAGAGTGTAACCATTCCTGTCATCGTTGCGACTTTGTCGCCTTCGTATACCCCCATAACCAATGAATTAGCCAAAGGCACCACCATTCCAAGACCTATCCCGAAGATGGCACGTTCTAGCAATATTACAGTAAAGTCAGTTGCAAAAAAGGGGGCTACACCGCCGAGTACAAAAAGCGACATCCCAAAAACTGCCAAAGTCCGGTATTTTACTTTGCTACCGGCTACGGATCCGGCAATCAGGGTAGCTGGAATAACAGTTAATGAGGGTAAGGTGGATACCAGCAGAAGCGTGGTAATGGGTAAATCCGAAAACTGCACAAAAATTGCATTAAGGGCAGGGGTAATGGTGCCGACACCCATTCCAAAAAATGCCATGGCCAAAATTGCAAAGGTTGAGATAGGTTTTACTGTTTGATTCATTTTTTTCCTCCTCTTAAACATACTTAATGTTTTTACGAAATGAGACTAACAAAGCAAGTCCTCACCTTTACCTCCATTTCTTTTGTTGTTACCATTTAAGTGCATAATAACAACATATTTCCCATTTTAACGAGGATTATCTTTGATTAATTCTCCCGGTTTAAATATTTTAACCGGTTCAGTATTTGTATTGTAATCGGTTTTTTACGAATTGTCAACATATTTTAAATTAATTTAATTTGAACCGGTTCATTAAATTATACTTGCATCCATCAACTAAAAACGTTAAAATTAAATAATAGCTTTAAATAACAACATGAGAGAGATGACCATGAATAACCAGAAAGAACAAATTCTCCAGGTGGCCAGCCAATTATTTTATGAGCAGGGTTATAAAAAAACCTACCTGGATCAAATTGCCGAGATCTGTGAAATTACCAAACCTTTGATTTCTTATTACTTTAAATCAAAATCCAGCTTAGCCCGGGCAGTCAGTGATACTTTCCTGTTTGAACTAAAAAATAAAATCGCTTTTAAATTATATACCGATTATTTCAAAGGACGAAAGGCTGATCTTCAAGTCAGTACCGCGGTAGAAATTCGGCTCTATAATCTGATGTTTCTCACCGATCCTAATGCTATGCGGTTTTTGAAAGAACTAGCTGACGACAAATATGAAGATCTGTTTAGTCAAGATAGCATCCGACTCTACCAAATTCATGATCGCCGTTATCATCTGGATATTCATGATGATACCGATGAGCTGGCAATGATTGCCAATGCCGCCCGAGGCGCCTCCTTTTCGGTTTTATGGGCCTACGATCGTGGTGAATTTAATTGCACCCAGGAAGATTGTCTGGATTATATCGCCCGACTCAACTTCATACTGATGCATATTGATAAAGCTCGGATTGATGCCATTCTGGCAGAAAGTAAAGAGGTCATCAGACAGGTTCCCTTTTCCTTCAAGCCTTATTTCCAAATTGAGTAACACTTTGTCATAACCACAAAAAACTCCCGGATTCACAATCGAATCCGAGAGTTTTTTACGTTCAAGTGAGTTAAATTAGCTGTTTCCGATCCAGTATGGCATTACCTATAAATGACATCACCCCTACACAAGCGAGCCCGACGGCCGCCAACAAAAATTTAGTTTCAATGTTGCCACCAGCAAAATTAGCGACCCCATTAGAAACGATGGGTGAGACAAAGATCCCCACACTAGTCGAAGCCGTGACAATGGCAATCGCTAATGAACTAATAGAAGGATGTACCGCATTGGCTGCAGCAAAGGTTCCCGCCGGGTTGATGGTCGCCAGACAAAAACCACAGCACATGGCTCCAATAAACAGTGATGGCAGATTGCCCAGGACAAAGATCAGTAACATCCCCGTCCCACCGACGAGTAAGGATACCGGAATCACCAACTTTTTTAAAACCCGCTGCATCCGTCCAAAAAATATACCAGTAAGCATTCCCGATGCTGACATCGCGGTGTTGATGAGTCCACTGGTAGAGGCATCTCCCAAACCCTTGCCAGCGACATAGAGGGCTATATTTGTTTGAAAGACAAACAGAAAAACTCCAAACAAAAACATGGTCAAGGCTGTGAAATAAACTCGGGCATTAAGCTTGGCACTTTTTTGGATGTGTTTTTCTTCGACATGAGCTGGTGGACTATCTTTAGGCAGATTTTTCATGACAATAACAATTACCGGAATAAAAATCAGATAAACCAGATAGGACATTTGCCAGGAAATCCCAGCCAGCATCCCGGAACTAAATAGAAGTACCATGCTACCGCCATTGACAAAGGCTGACTGAAGCCCCATCAGAGCACCACTTTCCTCCGCCACAAAGTATTCCGCTATTAATGCCATCGACATGGTGGAATTCATCCCCTGAGCAACCCCCAACAGCAAACTGCAGCCCAGCAGCACATAAATACTGGTTGAACCAAAAAACAGGGCGATCATCCCCCCGGCCAGGCCGCAGACCAGACCAAAAATCACCAGGCTTTTCTTTGGCAGACGCAGCGATAAGGGCCCTGATGCAAAGGCAAACACCAGCCCCATCAATGCTGGAATGGTTAAAACCATCGAAATCAGCGACGGGTCCACTCCCACAAAATAAGCCTGAATATCAGCCAGAATTGCTGAAGCGGTCATCGATATCATCAATAATGATGATATCGACAGAATTGCATGTTTAATTTTTCTCTTTTCCAAAACTTCCTCCCAATAATAATAACGTTTCTTCATCCGATAATTTCATTTATCACATTTATTTTACCGGTTAAATTTAGTGTATTATATTACATCATGATTTTTCTGTCAACGTGTTCAGTGTTAACAAGAGTCTATTTTAACGGAGATGCGTTTTCATTGATCGCGATACAATTTTTATTATCTAATCTCTGTACCAAATGTTATTATTAAACCACTAACAAGCAAAAGACCTGAATTAAAAATACATTCAGGTCTTTATTAAGACAATTTTCTGTTGCCATCAGATCATATACATGCCTGGGTCATTTTACCTAGCGGTGTAATCAGAACCAATATTGACATCGTCATAATAACCGACAATACTACAGAGACAGTGAAAAAAGAATCCTCTCACCAATTCTGCATATTTTCGATCGTTCATTTTCGCGCTTTCCTGATTACTGAACTTTTCCTAAATCCCAGTAGGTTGTAATGTTTTCTTTCCAGACAAAGCTGTATTTTTCCAGCAGGTCACGGGGATTAACTGGTTCTTTTCCGGTGAGTTTAAAAACAGTATCGGTTTCGATTGCCATCAGACCATCCCGAATGCTTGATTCATTCGTTACCATATCATTAGCACACCAGGGTACTGGCGATTTTGAATAATTACCGTGAGAAGTACGGGGAATATAAATGGAATCCAAATAATCATAATATTCTTCTTCATTCATGGTGATATACTCATAATTTATATCGGATATTTCATTGATCATATTACAAATTTCATGCTCACTGATCAATTGTCCAGTGACATCATAGCCGGTGTTCTTTTCCCCTTTACCCAGTAATAAAGCTGTAGCCACCCGACCACTGTCATCCTTTGCAATAAAGGTTGCCTTGCCATCCCCGGCTGTTGTAACCCAACGCTTATTATCCAGGTTAGCCATCATCACTGAATTCAGCAGGTAGTTTTCCAGATAGAGATTGTTTCGCATGATGTTATAGTCAACACCTGAATTGGTCAAATATTCTTCAGTGGCAGTATGATCCGGCAAGACATATTGTTTGTATTCGGGACGATTTGCACCGAAGAATGAGGTATAGGTGATGTGCTCAACACCAGCTGTAATTGCTGCATCAATCACATTTTTATGTTGCTGCACACGCTCTGGTCCAATAATAACTCCAGATACGAAATAGATTCTGTCTCCACCTTTAAAGGCTTCGATCATTTGATCTTTATTATCATAATTTGCTTCTTTGATGGTCACACCCTTTTCTTCCCATACTTTTACCCGCTCCGGTCTTAATCGGCTCTTGTCGGGGCAGGTGAAAATTAATTGATCTCCCGATACCTCTTTTAACATATTCGCTGCAACTCTGCCACCCAATTGTCCGTCTGCTCCTGTTACAATATAACGCATTTTTTCCTCCGTATTGTATTTTCGTCGCTTATTTATATTTCATCCTCAGTCTAATTTTAAGGCCAGTTAATTGCGACATCTTTGTTAACAAGATAACACATATAAAACTGGAAATGAAATTGAAATATGTTATGATTAATAAAAGATTTCTATTAATCCGGAGGTAATCACATGCATTTAAAACAGATCGAGTGCTTTGTCAACCTGGCTGAAACCTTGAATTTTTCCAGGACTGCGGAATATTTATTTGTGACCCAGCCAACTGTCACCCACCAGATCAATACCCTGGAAGATGAGCTTGGTTTAAAGCTGTTTGTCCGAACAAAACGAAAAGTGGATCTGACTCCGGCCGGTTTATCGTTTTATAATGACATGAAAGAAATTCTTACCAAAACTAATATTGCAATAGCGAAAGCCAAACACTATGCCCATACTTTTGAATCCAACTTAGCTATTTGCTATGAAGGCAATGTTGAAGTACGGCATCTTCCTGACATCCTTAAAACCTTCAACAAAACATTCCCCAATGTTCATGTCTACCTTAAAATGGCTGATTTCAGAGAAAAACGTAATCTGTTTACCAGTCATGACTTTGATCTTATTTTTGCTGTCCGTGAAAGTATTGAAGATCTTTCGGATATCGGCTTTGTTGAATTGTTCCGGGCAAAATTTGTTTGCGTTCTGCCTACTGACCATCCTCTTTCAGCTAAGCCAGTCATTGCAATCAAAGACCTTTGCGAAGATTCGTTGATTCTTCTTGATCCGCTTAAATGTCCCACTGAAATGGCCCGGGTACAAAAGAAAATTCAGATGCAGTGTCCCACTGCGACAGTCTATTTTTCTGATCACCCTTTGATCACCTATACCATGATCAAAGGTAATCTTGGCATAGCTGTGATGCCGGATTTTGTCTGCCCCGAAGATTCAGCCCTGGCAATTGTTCCTATGGATATTGATGATACTATTTCGTACGGCATCGCCTGGCACCAGAAGAATGATCGCAAAGAGATTAAGGGATTTGTCGCGATTACCCGAGAAACCTATCAGGACTAATTATTACTAAAGAAAAAATGCGATTTCTACGCATTCTTATTCAACTTATGCTAAATATCTAAAAAAAGCTGCATTCAACCTCAATGATGGTTAAATGCAGCTTTTTTAATTTTCTGATTTACTTTTATTGTTTTATTGTTTTATTGTTTTATTGTTTTATTCAAAATGTACCCGCTCGGCATCAAACCGATCTTTCGGCTCGGCATCCCCCACCGGGTAGCCAATCGGAATGATGGCGTAAGGCTGGAGGTGAGTCGGTATACTCAACACTTTACGGACATTTTCCATCCGTTCTGTTAGCGGTGAAATGCCAATCCAGACTGCACCCAGGCCCAGCTCGGTGACTTCCAATAGGATCTTCTGGGTGCAGGCAGCCATATCGATGTCGGCGAATTCCGTCATCATCATTTCCTTACGGTAAACGGGCACAATCGCCATGGCGGCATCTTTGACGCATCCACCATAGGGACTACAATTTGCCAGAGCGGCCAGCGTTTCCTTCTTCTTGATTACAAATAATTCCCATGGCTGTTGATTGGCAGCTGATGGGGCCGCCATGGCTGCTCTTAAAAGCCTATCGATTTTTTCTGCTTCAACTTCCTTGTTTTCATACTTTCTAACACTGGTTCATTTAAATATTGTGTTCAATGCTTCCTCCATTTTATTTATTTTCTCGGTCATTTGCTTTAAATTGCTGCGATAATTTACCGTAGTTCATTGTTAAAGTAGATCTCATTCCAACCAATCCGTTGAGCGCTTAACGGCTTTATCCCAGAAGGCACATAGTTCCTGACGCTTTTCTTCACCAATTTGTGGTTCGAATCGTTTTTCAATTTTCCAGAACTCGCTTATTTCTTCAAAACTATCCCAATAGCCGACTGCTAAACCAGCAGCATAAACTGCCCCCAGGGTAGTGGTTTCGGTAATGATTGGCCGCTCAACAGGAATTCCTAAGATATCGGCTTGAAACTGAAGTAAAAAGTCACTTTTTGCGCCACCGCCGTCAGCCCTGAGTTTTGTTAGTTTAAAGCCGGATTTTTTCTCCATCACATTAAAAGCATCCTTCACCTGGAACGCCATCGATTCCAAAGCCGCCCGGGCAATGTGATGCTTGGTGGTGCCTCTGGAAATACCAATAATGGTACCTCTGGCATAGGAATCAAAATAGGGTGCCCCTAACCCCACAAACGCCGGTACAAAATAAACCCCTAAACTGTCTTCCACTTGAAGCGCCAGTTCTTCCGCTTCTTTTGCGTCATTGATTATGCCCAGACCATCCCGCAGCCATTGGATCACCGCACCTGAAACATCTGCCATTCCTTCCAAGCCATAATCCGTTCTTCCTTTAGCACTCCATAAAACCGGTGAGAAAAGACCGTCGGAAGGGGGAACATAAGTATCTCCGGTATTCATTACCATAAAAGACCCGGTGCCATAAGTGTTTTTAGCCATGCCTTTTTCCAGACATCCCTGACCAAAGGCAGCCGACTGTTGATCACCTAAAATACCGGCGACCGGAATTTCGGCCCCAAAGAAAACAGTGGGGTCGGTCAGCCCGTACACCTCACTGGAGGTTCTTAGTTCTGGCAATATTTCTTTGGGTATCTGCAATTCATTGAGAATCCATTCGTCATAGTCAAGGTTTCTGGCATTTTGTAGCAGAGTAACTGATGCATTAGAATAATCCGTTACATGAGCACGGCCTGCGGTAAGCTTCCAGACCAGCCATGTGTCAATGGTTCCATAAAGCAATTCGCCCTTTTCGACTCCGGCCTTAACCTTGGGCTCATTGTCTAGAAGCCATCTAATTTTAGTTGCTGCATCATTAGGAACAATGATCATCCCGGTTCGATCCACAATACCGGCTCCATCTTTGGCTTCTAATGCTTCACAAATAGCCAAGCTCCGTCGATCCTGCCAGACAATCGCCCGACAAACTGGCTGACCTGTATTTTTATCCCAAAACACGGTCGTTTCGCGCTGATTGGTAATACCGATGGCTTCAAGGTCTTCTGGCTTGATGTTCCCATTTTTTAGTGCCTCAGCTACCATTTTCAAGGTAACCTCCCAAATTTCATTGGCGTCGTGCTCAACCCAGCCGGATTGAGGAAAATGCTGGGTAAATTCTGAATAAGCCTGTGAAATAATATTAACTGCCTGATCAAAGATCATCACCTTTATACCAGTTGTTCCTTCGTCAATCCCTAAAATATATTTCATCTGATCCTCCTTTATTTTTTGTAGACAACGTTCCCTCTAAAAATTGTCATCTCAACACCAATATCTTTGATGGTTTCGGGTGAATCCTCCAGCGGATTTCGATCCAGAACCGTGACATCCCCACTTTTTCCGGGGCTTAAGCTACCGCGTATTTTTTCCTCTTTTGCGGTAAATGCACCATCAATGGTGAATAACCGGATTGCTTCAAAGGGAGTGATGGCATTCTGGCGATATGGTGGATTCACCGCCGCATGGATCCCCATAAGCGGATTAATTGGCGTCACATTTGAGTCCGATCCACCATTAACAGTGATGCCAGCAGTAATAAAATCGCGAATCGGGTAGGCCCGTTGGTTTCGTTCTGGTCCTACCCGATTTTCATAAACACTACCCGGTCCTCCGCGCAAATAGGTAAAGGCTGGCTGAGTAGAGATCACCACACCGAGAGCAGCCGCCCGGTTAATGTCTTGTTCATCAGGAAACCCAAAATGTTCAATCCGAAAGCGATGATCAGTGACCGGGTAGTTAAGCAGCGCCTGTTCCAGACAATTTAAAACCTGGGCAATCGCCCGTTGACCAATGGCATGAAAACCCGTTTGCAAGCCAGCTCGATGAGCGGATTCAATATAGTTGATAATCCACCCCTCAGAGTAATAGAGTTCACCCAGGATACTGGGATCGTCAGCATAGGGTTCATTAAAAGCAGCCGTTCGTGAACCGATAGAACCATCCAAAAGAATATCGGTGCCGATTATTTTCAAGTTTTTTTCCACCACATTTTCCACCGCAGTGGTGCACCAGTGGAGTACCACATGAACCGGCAAGTTTTTTATTATTTCTAAAAATACTGGAATATCCTCATCTGACGACAAATCCCCGCCTTCCATTGCATGAATCGTGGTTACACCCTTTTCCACCGCCATTTTTGCAGTATGACGAATGGCCTCTTCCCGCTGTTCCCAGGTTAACTTATCAAAAAAATATTTTCGGGCATGGGCATTGGCCAACGCATGAAGTCTTCCCGTCAGGTTCCCATTATTATCCCTGCTCAGCCCTTCTTCATTTCCAGTAAACGCCATGATTTCCATGGCCAGGGTATTCACTTGGGTATAATGTAATCCCCGATCAATGAGATACACAGGCCGTTCACCAAAAAATACATCCAGTTCCTTAGCATTCGGTGGCCTTTTCTCAATCAACCGGGATTCATCCAGTCCGTAGCCAAATACCCAATTCTCTTTCTTGGCTGATTTTTTCAGTTTTGTTATCACTTCATTAATGGATTGACAGTCAAACAAATTGATGCCTAAAGCTGACAAGCCGGTGCTCATCATGTGAACATGACAATCATGAAGACCGGGCAAAAATGTTTTTCCTTCCAGATCAATCATCTCTGCTTTTTCCTGGACGGCCAGTTTTTTTATTTCTTGACTACTTCCGATTTTTGTAATTATTCCATCGCTGATATAAATACCTTGGCATAGAGGTTGCTCTTTATCCATGGTGATACCAACTCCGTTAATGAGGGCAAGTTTATTTTCCATTGCCGACTCCTTCCTCATTTTGTTCAATATGGTTTTAACTATCACAGGCGACACGAGGTCGCCTGTTTTTTTTATCTATTCGAGTATCTTTTTAACTTCAGTTGCGACAGCTTTTCCCAATTTCGAGTGCCCACTTGCATCCAGATGCAAACCATCAATAGCGCTAACTTTGGCAACTGTTCCAGCATCAAAGAAGGCTACTCCCCGACTTTCTGCCACACCTTTATAAAATTGTGCCATTTGAACCGATTTTTCTCGGTTTCCTTCAAACATATACTTAAAAAGACCATCTTCGATCGGGCCCAGTGGTGGCGGTGCAATGAATAACACCTTTGGCCCCTTGGCACCGAACGCGCCGATCTGTGCCAAGGTTTTATCCAGAATAATGCTGGCGCCATTGGCAATATCCTGGGCGGTAACGGTATAACGACATTTTAAATCATTGGTACCAATCATAATAATGACTAAATCCAGCGGGGCATGGGAATCGAGCAACGGAATAATATGGTGCTTTCCACAACGATATTCTTCAATGGGATCATCCCAAACGGTGGTCCGACCATTTAAACCTTCCGGGATCACTTTATAGTCATTGCCCAACTCTGCCTGCAATACTCCTGCCCACCGAACTTCATCTGGCCACCGCTTGATCACTGAAACCAGGTCATTTGATGGATCCCACCCCCAGGTGTTTGAGTCACCAAAAATCATCACATTTTTCATTCGTTTTTCCTCCATTTATATAAATTTTTGATACCAATTATAATGGCTTCAGCATTCCAGATTCCAGAGTTCCCAATTACTGGTAGCTACAGCCGCAATCCCTGTTTTGATGGCAGCGCTGATCTGCTCACAAGTTGTCATTAATCCCCCTAAAATAATTGGTGCTTGAGTTTCTTTTTTTATGTCACCAATAATTCTTTCCGGAATAGTTCCCGGCATTAGAATGACCACATCGGGTTCATGTTCTTTGATGCTCACAAGGCCAGTTCGACACGCATTTGAATCGATCACAAAAAATCCAAACGCTGAAATCAATCCTGTTTCTTTGATATACTTCACACAGGGGGATTTCATCGTAATGACACAATCCACACCACAGTTAGCCATATACTGAATACCCATTTTATCTCGGGCAATTCCTTTGATTGAATCCTGATGTACCATCACTTTTTTTCCGGAACGATGGATATGACTAACTAATTGGGGCAAAGTATTGACATCTCCCAATTTGAGCATAATCCAATCAGCGTCGGTTTTTTCCATGGCATAGAGTAACTCTTTCCGTTGATGTACAGAAGGAATGACCGATTTAAACCGTAATGTCTCAGACTTATTTGTGACCATAAATTTCACCTGTTTCTTTCATTAAAGACTCTCTTTTTTCTTTGCTAAGCATGAAAAAAGTCCGCATCATACAAAGGACACAATCCAGTCAATCCTGTTTGCTTCATCCTCAGTATCATACGGACATCTCTTAAACTCTTGTCCAACACTATTCTATTGTAATGGTTTTCTTTTTAAATTTTATAACTTTTTTACCACGGTGTCAATAGCTAGTATGTTAAAAAATAGCGATGATGGGCTCTGGCGATCATCCGCAAATTCTAAAAAAGCCGCAGCAACCTTTTGGGGTTGCTACGGCTTTTGATCGTTTGATAGTAATTTTCTGGACTTATTCGAAATGGACTCGGGTTACATCAAACCGGTCTTTCTGATCAGCTTCTGCAACCGGGTAACCAATTGGAATAATGGCGTAGGGTGTCAGATGATCCGGTACCTTTAACACGTTTCGGACATTTTCCATCCGGTCTGCCAACGGTGCAATACCAATCCAGACAGCACCCAGACCCAGTTCGGTGACTTCCAAAAGTATATTCTGGGTACAAGCAGCCATATCAATATCGGCAAATTCCGGCATCATCATTTCTTTACGGTAAACTGGTACAATCGCCATGGCGGCATCCTTGATGCATCCACCATAGGGACTACAATCAGCCAGCGCCGCCATGGTTTCTTTCTTTTTAACCACATAAAACTCCCAGGGCTGTTGATTGGCAGCTGATGGGGCGGCCATCGCGGCTCTTAGAATCGCATCAATTTTTTCCCCTTCCACTTCTTTGTTTTCATACTTTCTAACACTGGTTCGACTAAAAATTGCACTCATTTTTTCCTCCAATAATTTTATAATCGTAATTTTACAATTCCTTGCACCTTACTCTTAATCACTTACTACCCAAATGGATAGTAAGTATTCGAAGAACTATTAAGGAAAACAAAACGACCAAGAAAAAACATTTCTTCAGCTCCATTATATGACAGTTTTAAAACAAAAAACACTATTCATCCAAAAATAATGTTTTTTGTTTATTTATAACTTTAAGTTAAGCACCTCAATAATTGTATCAATCACGCCCTCTTCTTCATTTGTTTTACTTGTGATATTTTTGGCAACTGCTTTTAAATCCGGATGAGCATTTTTCATCGCAAAAGTATGTTCACAAACTTGCATTAACGACAGGTCGTTGAGAAAGTCGCCAAAAGCCATTGTCTCCTCAGGTTTTGCTCCAATTTTTGCCATCAACATCTGCAAAGCTTTTCCTTTGTTTTCACCTTTTTTAACAATGTCAACCCAGTTTTCCCCTGAAGGAATAAGATCATATTGATTGGTAATCGAGAAAAGTTTTGGACAGGCATTTATCAAAGGGTTAATTCCATCAACACATGATATCTTACAAATTTCTTCCTGAGCAATCACTCTATTAAAATTCTCTACGATTACTGTATTATAAAAAAAGAGTCTTACCTTTGCTTCAAAAGCAGGTAACCGATCCATAATGTAAGTCGCATGGATACAACATAGTGCTGGACGTAACTCATCAATTTTTTCAATCCGCCCAAGCAATTCTTCAAGTTCTTTTTTTTCAATGGACACATGATATATCAGTTCACCACAATCTAGCACCACATTCCCATTTTCACAAATCAATCCTATCTCATGATAATATTCGAAGAATTGAACTTTAAGGGTATGCATTGCTCTTCCACTTGCGGGAACAAATCGTATCCCTTTACGATTTAACGCTTTAATCAGCTTGGGAAATCGTTTAGGTAATTCTTTCTTGCTGTTAAGTAATGTCCCATCAAGATCTGACACAATAATTTTAATCATACAAACTCCTTAACCCATACTTTATCATAACTACACGCTAAAATTGTTTATAATTTACTTACATCACCGTTTCAAAAAATGCAATCCATTCTTCAGTCGATAATTGTTTAGGATTACTCGACATACTCGTTCCGAAACTTGCTTTTGCCAATATCGGAATGTCATCCGGATCTATATTCAGATGCTTGTAATCGGGCTTAATTCCCATATAATTATTAAGTTCAAAAATAAAATTAACTGCCGCTTTCGCTCCATCACCTGGTTTATTATAACGCTTTCCTTTTAAAGTTTCACCAATAATATCCATGCGTTCTTGAGCAACATCAGCATTAATTTTCATAATGTGAGGAAGCATAATTCCACAAGATTCTCCGTGAGGAACATGATAGGCAATACCAACGGCCATAGCTATACCATGGACTGCCCCTAATCCTGAATTTGCAAACGCCATTCCACCCAGAAGAGATGCCGCGCACATCCCCTCCCGTGCTTCCATATCGTTACCATCATCAAAAGCTCTTTGCAAATATTTTCCACTAAGTGCAATCCCGCTTAACGCTAAACCATCACTTATCGGTGTTGCTCTCCAAGTTGTATAGGCTTCGATTAAATGTGTTAACGCATCAATTCCCGAAAATGCTGTAACGCTCTTAGGGCATTCTCTCGTTAATTCCGGATCAAGAAGTGCAACATTAGCAATCATCGTATCGGAACGCATCGAACGCTTAAAATTTAAAACCCGAGAGCCCAAAACAGCGTTCTTAGTTGCTTCACTACCAGTACCAGCCGTTGTTGGACAAGCCACAAATGGAACTGGCATCTCAGTAATTTTTTTACCTTTTCCGACGACTTCCATATAGTCAAGTGCTGGTGTACCATTTGTAATGAGTGCTGCAACTGCTTTACCAACATCAATACAACTTCCACCACCAATAGAGATAACACAATCACATCCATTTTTTATTGCTATGTCCGTGACTTCATCAACTTGTTCTACTGTCGGTTCGCCTTGAATCCCACTATAAAAAACAGTTTTTTTACCATTGCTTTCAAGCTGCGTCTTAATACTCTCCAGAATCGGCGAATTTGTAAAAAAGCTATCCACCACAATTAAAAAATTAGTGCCAAAATTACATACGTATTGATCTAATTCCTTGATCACACCTTGTTTTAAAACGATCTTGCCTGCTGTAAAAAACGAAAATTCCATAGCTCCTCCTTGATTCTATCCTAGATACATATTTTTATGTTTTCACATACTATTGTTTTTGAAATAATGATTTAAGGGGGATTAATTCCCCCTTAGATATTAATACTTCGAATTTTATTTATTTTGGAATGCGTAAATTTCCGAAAATCCACTCTCAGCTAATCCCTTGTAACACGCTCTAAACATTTTGTACACGTCATTATACCGTGCGACATTTTCCGGAATTGGTTCATAAATATCCTTCACATGTACCATATCTTCTGCTGCTTCATGAAGATTGCTGAATACGCCAGCGCCAACCGCACCAATCATCGCTGCACCAAGTGCTGTCGCTTCTGGTACATCTGCTGTTTCCACTCTGCAACCATAAATATCTGCCTGCATTTGATTCCACAGCTTTGAGCGTGCAGCTCCACCCGTGATACGAAGTATTTTGAATTCCGCAAAACCAGCATCTTTTAAAGCCGCTAGCATTTCTTTCATTTCAAAACAAATTCCCTCCATAGCAGCTCTCAAAATTTCAGCTTTTGTCGTACCTAATGTCATACCGACCAACGCACCACGCGCTTCATCATTATAATTGGGACAATTTGCTCCCGCCAACCAAGGTAAAAAAATAGTTCCTTTTGATCCAATCGGAGCCTTAAAAGCAATTGCAGTCATAATATCGTAGATATCGATATCAGAGATCTCTGACACTGTCATTTCAAACTGAGAGATTGCATTTCTTAACCATCTAAATGATGAAGCTGCCGCAGAAGCATGCCCTTCCATGGTGTAACCACCTGCTGGATGTCCTAATACATGACATTTTCCATTTGGATCTCTTACCGGTGTTTTAGAATAACCAATACATAATCCAGCTGTTCCCAAACATACCGATCCAAGTCCAGGTGTTCCCGAATTTCCAACCCCTGCTGCACCACATTGTTGGTCACCTGAACCCACAAATAGTGGTGTTCCAACAACAAGTCCGGTTTTTTCTGCAACTTCTTCTGTGACGGCACCAATTGGTGTGCCAGCTTTCATATTTAGAGGGTATTTATTAATATCCATTCCAAAAATATCACATAGCTCTTGATCAAATTCAAAGGTATCACAATTTGTCACCAACCACCAATTCGCATCATCTTCTTCATCATACCAATCATCCGCACCAAAGGCGTGAGCAAGCATCGCATGAGGTGTCACCATTTTCCAGGTTTTTTCATATAATTCTGGCATATTGATTCTAAACCAAAATGCTTTTGTTCCACATTCTACTGAGCCTAATGGATGCCCACACCGATTATATAGATCCATTTCAGTCATTCCATATTTTTCAAGCTGTGCTCTCGCCCAAGGAAAAATTTCAGCACCCCGTTGATCTTGCCAAATAAACATGTTATGTAAGAAATTCCCATCTTTATCAATTGGCGCCCAAGTTGTTCTTTGATTGGTAAAGCTGATTGAAATGATTTCAGAAGCATCGACATTGTTTTTAGATAAAGCGGCTGCTACTGATTTATATGCCAAAGCAATCACATCATTAGCATCTTGTTCAACCCATCCAGGTTTTGGATAAAATGTTGGGGTTTCAAAATAAGCACTTGAAACTTCATTTCCTTTTAAATCAAAAACTACACAACGCACTCCCATTGTTCCTGCATCAATACCAACTACATAGTTACCCATGACTTTTTCTCCTCATCATTAATATTTTCTGACAATACTTTTATTTAGCATCCAGTTTTTAAGTTCTTTTGGGTTAAAATGTCAACACATGTTGCGAATGAATCCATCTTCTTTTTCGTTCGTCGCATTTGTTATAACTTAAAACTAAATAAGCAAATTTCTACTTAATATAATTATTGTACACCTCATAAATAATCGTTTACATTTCTTTGGAAAAAATGAGCAGCTCCTATTTTGGAACCACTCTTGTCATGCTTTATTCAGAGCATTTTTTTTTATTCCAGCGAGACGATTATTTAATTTCAATGCCTTTTGCAAATCTTTCAAAAACTTCTAACGCGTCAACAATTTTTTTAGCAGAGCGTGTACCGATAATATCTACCCCAGCGGCAATACACATTAATGCAATATTCGCAGTCCAAAACTGACCTGTTCCAGCAACTTTTAATTTGCAGCGACCTTTGCAGGTTTTTACAAGGAGGTCTATGATTTCCATATCAGGGCCGCCAAATCGACCAGTTGAGGTTTTTACAAAATCCCCGCCACCTTCAATAACACACTCACAAGCGGTTACAATTTCCTCAGGTGTTAAATAGCATACTTCAATGATAAATCTTGTTTCCCGACCATTTACTGCTGCAACACAAGCTTTGACTTCTTTTAATAAATGATCTTTATTGCCACTTTTTAAATGACCATAATCTATCACAAAATCAACAATTTCTACACCATGCTCAATCGCCACTTTTGCCTGATTTACTTTGTCTTCAATCGATCCGGTTCCAAAAGGGTAGTCAATAACAACACAAGCTTTAACATCGGTACCTTTTAATTGTTTTGCAACTCTTTCAAGATAGTTAGGATTTACACAAACAGAATTCGTGTTGTAATCCAAGGAGATTTTTACCAATTCATCAATTTCCTGGGTTGTCGCAAATGGATTAAGCAATGAACCATCAATCATTTTTGCTAAGGACGCTTTGTTAATTTCTTTACCGTTTAATACTAACATCTTTTTCTCCTTTTATTTTAAATTAGCCTGAGTGTCGAATAACCTCTCGACTTTTTAACAATTCCTATTGCAGAATATCTTAAAAACAAGTAGTTTATAAGTAAAATTTGCTCTTAATCTTTCCACAATTTTAGTATAGCACCTTATCAAAACTGAGTAAAACAACGGTTATTTGTAACCCATTACAATCAATTTTAAAGATTGTAAAAAAAATATCAAAAATTGACAGCCTATGCTCAATTTGATATGATGTAATCATGAAATCCTTTTCTTTCTGGTATATAAAGAGTGTTTTCGATGATTGTTCTAAACTATATTAATTTGCGATTTTATTGTGAATAAGTCAATACTACTTTTGCCCACTACATTTTTGAATAGGAGTATAATTTTGGATATCAAAAGTCTTGAATTCTTTGTGCGACTATGCAAGGATAATAACGTTTCTGTTGCAGCTGAGAATTTATTCATTTCCCAGCAAGGATTGAGTCGAATGATCAAACGAATGGAAAATGAACTTGGTGTAAAACTATTTAGACGTAGCAATCGCGGTGTTACTCCGACGGTTGAGGGAAAACTTCTTTGGGAACATGCAGAAAAAATTTTAAGCGAATATCACAATGTAACCGACTCCATAAACTTGAATAATAGCTTAATCCATGGCAGCTTAAATGTTGTATTAGAGCTTGGTTGCCTTCCTCTTTTATCGTTATCTCCATTTTTACGCTTTATTGAAGAATACCCCAATGTTGACCTCCGGTTTGGCGAACATCGTGAGACTATTTGTCAATCCCAGCTTTCTGATGGCACTGCTGATGTTTTTTTTGCTGTAAAATCGGTTGATAGTGAGAAATTTGATGTTGCGCCATTCTATCCCCTAAATTCGATTGTCTATGTCCCTAAAAACCATGTACTTGCAAAAAAAAGTTTCATTACTGTTGACGACCTCCGAGATACAAAACTCGTCTTATGTGGCTCCACCAATTACTATACCGTGGTTAAAGATTGTGTTGAGGCTAATTTTGTTCCAAACATAGTCGTTTGCTCGACTGACATCAATATAACCATGCAATGTGTTCAATCTGGTCTAGGCGTAAGTCCTTTTATCCTTGGAATGAATAAAGCACTCCCAAGTTCAGAAGATATTATTGTCCAACCATATCGATGTCAAAACATACCGCAAATCCATATTTTAACAAAAAAAAATACCCCCCTTTCTTTGAGTGCCCAAAAATTTCGCGATTACTTTTTTCGATATTTTGAAACTCGCACGCACATAGTCATCTAATGACACATTTACGTGAATTCCAATTTCAAACTTATTAACCCACAGTCACCGACCACCACTCCAAGTGGTGGTTTGATATTAAACCCTATAAGGGCTGATTACTCACTCACCTAAAGGTGGGTATCGCAAGCTTAGTTACCATCTTCCCTCTAAAAAGATTCTACCTCGTTTTTTCTTTCTTTACTTCTTCTTGTTGTTCTTGGATATATCTTTTCATTGCTTCCTCAGTGATATTTCCAACTGTTGATACATAGTATCCTCTCACCCAAAACGATCAGTTCCATTTACTTCCCTGTTCGGGATGTTTATAAAAATCATAAGCGCACTCTTTCTTTTTAAATATCCCATGAATTCAGATACACAGAGTTTTGGTGGTATGCTTAAACATAAGTGCATATGATCTACACATACCGCACCTTCAATTAGTCACTTACTACCCAAAATGATAGTAAGTATCCATTATAATTTAAAAGGAATCCCTAATGACCGAAAAAAACATTTCTGAACCAATTTATAAAAATAATGACAGCTGCCGATCCAGATAGGATACCTGTTTGGCTTCTTTGATAACATCTTCTGACATGGCATTGCCAATTAAAAAAGGCGAACTTGGATCGTGGTTTTTCATGTTGTACTTAACCGTTTGGTCATCGTGATTGGCATAACAGTATCGACAACCATGACCACAGGTATTGTAAACCCCGATATCGCTGCCCAGCAGACAGTCACAGCCTGTCCGACTATTATGACGGTTTTTGGGTACTTTCAAACTGACTCCGATAGCGCGCTCCAACACAGCCTTTGTCATACAGCCGTAACAGTCAACCCCATAGGGTTCCAGCTCCGTTCCTTCACAACAGGTCCGCAGCGTCATCTTATTTTTCCCGGCGATAGCGGCAAAAGTCTGTCCGATTTGAATGCGTTCTGCTGCCGTGACCGCCTGAACACCATTAAAATTACGCCGGGTTTTTTTATAAAGATCGATAAAGCTAATCACCGCCTGATCAGTATAGCCGCTGAGGCTGGCGGCCATTTGCTCAAAGCTTTCCAAATGGAATTCCATCGGATATTGTTCCGAAATAAAAATCGGATCATAGCGCCAACCCACGGCCCGAATCCCCACCGCCTCGGACAGTCGTTTAAAGGACTCAATGACCTGGACCTTGTCCGGCACATGGGGTTCAATGTCCCGGCCATAGGGGGTAATAGTCACAAACCAGAACTGTTTAAAAATACTGATTTCCGCCAGCCGGTCAAGCATCGGAGCCGGATTTTTGGTGCAGAAAGCCAGACAATCGACCACCTCCGGGCTCAAGCGGTATCGGATGACCTGCTGGGGATAATAGGGATTGCGAACCATGACATCACCTGCCCGGATACGATTATAAAACCACGCGTTATAAAATGCCGGAATATCGGTGCGATTGCCGGTGTTTAAAATCATCTTGCCGATCCTTCCCGATATACCACCAGCCCAAAATACGTCACCTTATCTGCACCGTTGTTGTACTTCATTCCCAGATCTCGACTCAGTTGGACTACATCAATTCCTGCTGCTTCCAGAGATGGAATCGCCTCATCTGGGAACCGGCATGGCTCATCATCAAGAATGGCGCATTTTTCACAGATTCCACAGGTTCCCGCTGTAAAAAAAACACCATTCTGATGATCTGCTTTTGCCTTCCTGTTAATTTCCTGAATGATTTCCCGAAAGGCAACTCCAGCCGCTACCATCCCTTTATAATCACTGCGTGACTTGATCGGATAGGCTTTCGAAAAGACCAATCCGTGATCATACTGTTTAATCATCTGGCGATAATGATCCAGATTTCCCACTGCCGGTGGACACATGTGATTCTTACCATAAAATCCGCAATAATTATCGGCACAACGATCACGCACCTCCTGGGTGATCTGAATGTCTTTGATATCCTTAAGTTCTGCGATCTCAGTAAATTCTCCCTGTTTTAGATAATCTTTCATTCGTGTTTCCTCCTATTTGAGCCTGCTCTTTAGCCATATCCAGCTTTGACTATTAGTTCTCATTACAATTGTAGGTGGCTTGCGGTTGCAAGAAGCAATAACCTATTTTAGCATCAGGATCGTGTAACAACAAGTTTAAATCGTTAATCGGTTGGTTCGTTTATCTGTTTGACGACTTCATCGATCACAATCGCTCCGACAATTTTGCTTCCTTTTTCTGCTCAACACTTTCGTCTTGCAAAGGTTTTGATCTCTTAACATATTGTAAGTTGGCTGGATTGAGTTGGCTATGATATAATTTCTAGAGAAAACGCTTAGACTAATGGTAAAGAAGAAAACCGAAGACAAAATGTTGTTGGATGAAATGATAAACGAAATGAAAAAAACTGAAACCTTGGAGGAATAAACAATGAAAATTTTAAAAACAAATCTGTTACCAAAACGCCTTAAACTCATTTTTAATACCGGTTCTAGAGCAAAATGAAGGGTAAAAATCCGGATAAGCCCGTAAGAGGCAAAGGCACTAAAAAAACCAGAAAAGTCCCCTTGCCGGTGGTTAAAATTCACGACGTATGGCAAAAATTCATCACTGGAATGCATCGAATTCCACCTATTTATTGGTTAATTATGGTAGCCCTTGTCTTTTTTTCGTTTCTTTTGTTCATTCCTGATTACGTATGGATCGTTTTTTTAGGGACCGTAAAAAACCAAAAATCTCTGATTATCCTGGTACTGATTTTTAGTTTAACAGCCATTTCACTTGTATGGTCAATTGGTCAGCGTGTTGATGTCTGGGTTTTTACCTATTTTAATATGCATGGACACCGAACCGTCTGGCTTGATTGGATCATGCTTTTTTTTACACAGATTGGCAATGGCCTTTTTGCAATGAGTGTTGCCATTATTTTATATTTTTCAGGGCGTCATTTCCTTGCGTATGCCTTTGCACTAGGTACCTTATCATTGTGGTTAGTGGTTGAATCAATAAAAGTGCTTATCCATCGTACCCGACCATATAAAAAGATTGAAAACAGTCGCATTGTCGGGTCCCAAGCCAGAGGCAGTTCTTTTCCAAGCGGACATACCAGTCAGGCCTTCTTTATGGCAACTTTTCTATTACCCTATGATCACACCAATTTTTTTATCTGGTTGGCTATCTATCTGATGGCATCGTTTGTTGGGATCACGCGTATTTATGTCGGCATGCACTACCCACGGGATGTCCTCGGAGGCGCAATGCTCGGGACAACATGGGGAATTTTAAGCGTAATTCTTACTAATTCATTTTGACATTTAACACAGGAGCTGCTGCAGGTCTTGGTTAATAATTGTGACGCGCTGTTGATATAATTTTTTTAACTGAGTGGAAAAGAGTATTTACTTATCAACTGAGAGCATACTAGGAAGGAAATAAAAAATGATCTCGTTTTAATGGCCACGACTAAAGGACCTCGACAACAGGATTGCCGAGGTTTTTGTTGCTAAAGCGATGGGACTCGCTTTAACCACGATCTGGCAGGGATCTCATCAAAGTATTCTAAACTTCGTTGTTTGAAAGCCCTCTTTCCGGGCATATAGTTAATTAGAAACATTCCAATCATCTGCTATAAAGAGAGGTTTTTATGGATACGCCAGTTTTAAACGTTACAAACCTATCCAAAAGCATTAAGAAGAAAGAAATTATTAAAGACATCAGTTTTCAGCTTAATAAGAGTGAAGTCTTAGGCTTTTTAGGACCCAATGGTGCCGGCAAATCGACAACGTTAAGAATGCTAGTCGGCTTGTCGCGGCCCAGCAGTGGGACCATTTCAATCTGTGGGCATTCGATTCGTGATGATTATGTCGATGCGATGTCACATGTGGGCTGCATCATTGAGGGCCCTGATCTGTACGAGTATCTAAGCGGCTATAAAAACTTGGAACTCTTGGGCGCCATGTCAAAGCAGGTTACCAAGGCCGCGATTGATGATGCCATCGCACTGGTAGGTATGGAAAAGCGCATCCATGATAAGGTGAGTATTTATTCGATGGGCATGAAACAACGGATCGGTTTAGCTCAGGCCCTGATTCATCAACCTGATTTACTGATTCTTGATGAACCTACCAACGGCCTTGATCCTCAGGGTATCCATGAATTTCGCGAAATTGTCAAATCTCTGGCTAAAGATAAAGGGATTTCAGTCCTTATTTCTTCACACTTAATCAGTGAAGTCCAATTGATGTGTGACCGAGTCTGTATTATCAATCAGGGGATGATTGTTCGGGACGGCACAGTGTCAGAAATGTTATCGACCGGTGAAATCGTATGGGTTTTAAACAATCCCGCCCAGGGGCAAAAAATCCTCAGTGAGCAGTTTAAGCTGGAATCCCGAATCACGGTTCAAAACGAGCTAATTGCCGCCATCGATCTGGAAATACTGCCTAAAATCAATGCTATCCTGATCGCCTCCGGCCTGGAACTGCAAACAGTCGCGGCTAAAAATACGACCTTAGAAGAACTCTTCCTCAGCCTAACCAACCATAAAGCCATTCAATAGAAAGGATAAAATCATGCTAAACCTCATTCGCAATGAAGTCACCAAGCTGTTGTTTAAGAAAAAACTGATTCTGATTATCGGCTTGCTGATGATTTTCATTACCCTGCTTTCCTATGGCCAGCAATATACCTATGAGAAAAATATTGACCGCTTCAATAATTTCTCAGACACTGGCAATTACGATTGGAAAAGCCTGGCCAACCAGCAACTTGAGGATCTTGAAAAGCGCCTTGATAGCCCCTATATTCCCGAGGACGGCATTGCCTCCATTGAAATTGAGATCAAGCAACTGCGTTATTTTATCGATAATGATATTAACCCGATTACTCCCAGCGCCGCTAAGTTCAGCGTCGATTTTGTCGAACAGAGCATCTCACTGCTGATTCCCCTGATCATCGTGATCCTCGCAGCCGATCTGGTCTCTGGTGAATTTTCAACCGGAACCATCAAGGTTTTGTTAACCCGGGCGGTACCGCGGTGGAAAATTTTGCTGAGCAAATTGATTGCACTACTTTTGATGACCACCTTGGTAGTCTTAATCATGGGGCTGCTGGCAATTCTGATATCCTATCTTTTCTTTGGACAATGGGGCTTTGATGAACCCGTTGCCACTGGCTTTCGCTTAATCGATGGGCAATTAAACGCCGATGCGGTGATTCTGGTCAGCCGCTTTGAATATACTTTACTCATTTATTCGCTGACCTGGTATGTTGCGATTGTAATTGCTGCACTGACCCTATTGATTTCGATTATCGTTGATAATACGGTCTCGGCCATTGGAGTATTGATGGCGGCCTTGATTGGCGGACAATTTTTGCAGTTTTTTCTGTCAGACTGGCCGATCGTCAAGTTCTTCTTTGTCTCTAATCTGGACCTCACCCGATATTTAACCGGCTCCTACCAGCCGATTCCGGGAATGAGTCTGAATTTCTCAGTCATCACCCTGGGCTTATGGGGCATACTCGCACTGGTGATTGGGTTTCAGATTTTTAATCGCAAAGATGTGCTGGTTTAAAAGGAGGCAATCATGATCAAAAAAATATGGCCCCTGATCTTATTCGCATCAATCATCCTGATGTTTGTATTTCTGACGGGATTAATCATTTCGATCACCATCACCAATGGCGGCGAAAAAAAACAGGAAACACTTCCCGAAGCCACTGAGCCCATTCAAACTGAACCGTCTAGCACAAATAAAGCCATCTTAGTTCTTGGGGATTCGATCGGATTCGGAGTCGGTGATGATCCGGATATGGGACTGGGTAAACGCTATGCCGCGCTAATCGATCCTGAAAAAAACATGGAAGTCGTGAATCTATCGGTCTCTGGGGCCATCAGCTCGGAACTGGCTGCGCTTGTGGCCGCACCCGAAAATGCCCCGTATATTGCAGCAGCCGACCTGATTATTATCTCCATTGGCGGCAATGATCTGAGTCGCCTCCAATCTGAGGATGCCCGCTCTTTGGAAGTGATCTTTCAGGAGACCTTTAACGCCTATAAAGAAAATCTTGAAACAACCCTCAGCCGCATTCGTGCGCTTAATCCAGAAGTACAAATCGCCCTGGTCGGTTTATATAATCCTTATCCCGAACAAGATCCACGGACATCTCAAAAATTTTTTGAATGGAATTATAAAACACAACTTATGGCCGATGCCGATTTAAAAACGGCCTACATCCCTACCGATGACGCATTTAAGTATCATCTGGATACCTACCTGGCGGCCGATCGGTTTCACCCCAGCAATATTGGCTATCAGGTGATTGCCGAAGCGCTAGATCGCGTTTTAAATGGCATTGATTGACTAAAGTCACTGTTATCAAAAGCCCTTGATCTAACCATTTAAAAAACACATTAAGTAAATCGCTAAATAAAGGACTCCCGGCCGGGACGATTTTAAAAAATCCGCTTGTCTTCACTGTCTTTGGGAGTCGCTGCTTTGATGCTCAAGTATTTGGGGCTCACGTAAAACCAGGCGTACTGAAGAATCTGCTGGGTTGCCTCGTTTCTGATCAGCTCCGTGATTTCAAAAATTGGCTCATTTTCTGACAAGCAGAGTTTTTCACGGACTTCTTCCGAAGGCATCACAACCGTAATATCCAAAGATTTATCCAAAACAAAGGCCAGCTTTTCCTCCACCGGCTTCATGTAATTGGCAAATTTCAGCATATCTTCAATTACCGGCTGATGGTGGACGTAAGGCAAATAAATGATTTCCATGGCGATTTCCTTATCATCAGAATAAAGAATCCGCTTAACCTCCACCGCCTTCTGATTGTCTTCCAGATTCAGAATCCGAGCAATCTGTCTGACTGGACGAATCACCTTAACTGAAATCAGTTTGACGTTATCAATCTGGATGTTGAGGCCGTCATATTTGTTGAACTTGAACCGAAAAATATCCACCTCCGGCTTACAGACAAAATTTCCCTTGCCGGGCACCGAATAAATATATCCCTCATTGGACAACAGGGACAGGCTTTTGCGGATAGTCATCCGGCTGGCCGAATATTCCTGCATTAAAGCGGTCTCAGAATTCAGCATATCGCCGGGTTTGAGTTGGCTTTTTAAGATCTTGTCTTTTAAACTCGTCACGATTGCCAAATATAAAACATCACTCATTTATCCAACTCCCCCTTTTTCTTTTTCAGGTAAACCTCGCAATACTGAATGCCTTCATAGAAATTATTGGTCATGAAATCAATCTGGGGGATTTTGATATAATCCTGATTGACCACTGCTCCTCCCAACAGAAAACGACAGTTTTTCAGCAAATTTTCCGTTTCCAGCGTGTTACCCAGCTCCTGCAGATAAGGAATGGAATTGGTCATAACGCAGCTGACCGCAATGATGTCCGGCTGATGCAGTCTGACGGCTTCCACGAATTTTGACACCTTTACGTCTACTCCCAAATCAATGACACAGATACCCCGATTTTCCAGCGCATCGATCATCAAATCCTTGCCAATGTCGTGGATATCGTCAAAAATGGTTCCGAAAAGGACGGTACCAAGAGGCTTTTCTGCGGAACGACTTCCCTGTTCCAGATTGGCAGCGGCGAAAATATTTTTAGCAATCATTCCCGATACAATCAGATCAGCAATATAGCATTCGCCACTTTCATATTTTTTCCCAATTTTTGCCAGGCCTTCCATCACCAGATCATAGAGATCCTGAACGTCGATGCCCTGCCCAATTAGATTATCGGCCAGCTCTTCAGCCTCATCCAGCTTTAGGTCGGCAATCAGTTCAATCAGTTTTTCCTTCATTTCTCCTCCTCAGCGCTAACGTACAGATCTGTACTTTCGATTATAACACACATGCTTTTTTGGACCTACCTGCTTTTCTATTAACTGAACCAGTCCAGCCCTTTTTCCAAATCTCAGAAAAAGGGCTGAAGAAACCAGTATGTTTTTTAGTAAACGCTCTTATTTTTTGACGAATCCAATTTTGGCCCCAGTGGTGTACTTCCGGCAAAAGCGATCTTTCCCCAGCAACAGCTCCGTTGCTTTCAGTGACTCAATCAACGGTACATTTTCCGGATTGACCACTGCCGAATCCATGCCGGCTGCTACGGCCAGCGTCAGAAAGGTGCGGTTGACCAACGCCCGGTTAGGCAGCCCAAAAGAAATGTTGCTCAGTCCGCCGGTGATATGAGCTTCCGGGTAGGTGCTGCGAATCGACCGGATCGATTCAAAGGCAATCAGTCCAGCCTGTTGATCGGTTGCCACCGCCATGATCAACGGATCCACATAGACCTGATCATCGGCAATACCGGCTGTCCGAGTTGCTATAAAAATCCGTTCCAATACCGTCATCCGTTCCGCTACGGTTTTAGGCATACCCGACTGGGACTCATCCAAAGCCAGAGCAATAACCTGGCAGTCCCGCTCCTTAATAAAGGGAATAAAGCTTTCCAGACGCAGGGGATCACCATTGATCGAGTTGATCATTGGCGATGCTTTAGCAGCATGGATGGCAGCTCTGATAACATCAGGGGTGGAGCTGTCAATACAGATGGGAATATCGGTAACTGCTTGTACCACTTCCAATAGCCATAGCATATCATCTTTTTCCCGGGAGGGATCAGTGCCAGCGTTGATATCCAGATAGTCAGCCCCGGCGTTGGCCTGATCCAATGCGGTTTTTTTGATGAAGTCAGCATCCCGGCCCAGTATCGCTTCCTGAATGGCTTTGCGGGTGCCGTTTATTTTTTCTCCGATAAATATCATTATAGCTCCTGTTCTACTTCCAGTCGTTGGCAGCCTGGAACATGGCCACCATATTCTCAAATTTCGTGTTGGCGGGTGCATCACATCCGGCTGTGATAAACAGTCCTGTCGGGCCGATATCATCAATCAGATTGTTAACATAATCTTTCACTTCCTGTGTTGTCCCGGTTGCCAGCAAGGGTGATGGTACATCACCCATAATCGCGACATGTTCTCCCAAAACCTTTCTTGCTTTTCTCAGATCAGTCATGCCATCTGTATTAATGATCGATTTCTTGGCCGGCATTTCAAGAAAACGCTCAATGTCGCGATCCCAACACTGATCAAGATGAAAGGTAGCAATATGATTGTTTTCAACCAGCGCCATAGCCATACTTTTCATTCCCGGCCAAACAAGGCGATTCCAAATTTTGGGGGATACCAGGGCACTGGCCCCACGCCATCCACCAACCCAGGCACCATTGCCATATTGGGGGTTCAAGGTTGCTAACATCCCCGCAATCGAACCAGGCAACATCACATCAATTGCTTTTTCAATCTTATCCGGGACTTTATAACAATCCATAAAGAACTGCGACATCGATCGCCCGCCACACAAAACTTCAAACGGCGGACTGGCAAAGGCACTATTCACTGCCGGATAATTACTGTCGATAAATAACTCAGCATTTTTCTGTCCGTTCTTCTGTTGATAAGCCATGGTTTCCTGAAATTCATCCATATCCACCAACTGCGGTAAAATTCGATTAAAAACTACATCAAAGCCCTGTTTTATTATCACGTCATAATCTTCCCGACTCAGAATGTCGGTTTCTACAACTTGCCATAATGAATCATCCGGTAATTCTCTACCCGGCATTTTTATTTTTGACAACCATGCCATTGGCAGACTATGATCAGACCGCATCCCGTTAACCCCTACATTTATACAATCCACTGACGTAATGGTATTGATTTCATTGATATAATCCAAGGTAGTTTTGATGTTAATATCGGGATTCATTGCAAAATCCTTCATTTTTACACCCATATGGGCTGCCGGAGCCGCTTGTCCCATATAACAGGTGGTCACTTTTTTATTTTCAAAATTAACCGTGTCCTTAATTTTCTGGCATCTTTCTTCGTATAATTGGCTAGCCATCTTATAGCATCTCCTTACATAATTTGACTGCCGACTGGGCGTCATCCCCTACGGCATCGGCACCGGTATATCTGACAACCGATTCATCCGTCGGTCCGCCACCAATGATAATTTTCACCTGGTCTCTTAGTCCCGCTGCTTCAACCGCTTTAACGGTATTCAGGATCGAGTCATAACAGGTGGTCAGTAAGCAGGACAGTGCCAGAACAGGTGCCCCGGATTCTTTCAGAGCATCCACAAAGGCCTCAGGCTTAGCATCCACACCGACATCGATGACATCAAACCCACCGGATTTAAGCATGATATAAATCAGGTCTTTGCCAATATCATGGATGTCGCCTTCAACCGTACCCAGTACCACTTTTCCCAGAACATCTCCGGTTTTTCCAGCCAGATGAGGTTCCAGCATTTCGCCCACTTCCTTGAACATTTCGCCGGACATCATCAGGTCGGATACAAAATAATCTCCGGCACTAAACATTTCCCCAACTTTGACCATCCCGGCTTCGCCTTCTTTGAGGATCGCAACCGGATCCGTACCATTGTCCAATTCCTTCTGCACTGCTTCCATCAGCTCGTCCATTTCCAGACTCGCCAGTAATTCACTGATTTTTGCCATTTTACATTCCTCCAATTTTTTTACTTTTTTTGCAGAGGAGCATCGCCATCAATATTAACAAATCAATTATTTTTCTAAAAAAATGAAATTTCTGTTATCATTTCTTCGGATCTGTGCTAAAATTCTGATGAGATCTCCTTAAACCTTCCTCAAGTACTATAGGGCCCGCAATGCCTGTACTAGGAACCTAAGGAGTCTTTTCTTTTTTTGTCATCTGCTGTTCGTTCCTCCTTTTTCTACTTAATGGATTCTTTATAATACCGATACATATCGGCTATTATCACTAATCGTGATGATCGCAAGATTCGTTTGAGTCTTGATGATGACCATGACAAACTGGACAAGGCTTATCTGATTGATGGCTAAGGGACTCATCATCCAGAGCTTCCCGATAATCGGTCATCAACTCAAAAACACTGCAAGTTCGTGCCAGGGCCATGTGAAAAAACTGAAGATTCTTATTTTTATCGATGCCGGATACAATGCCATTAAAAGTCAGGCGACCTTCCCGAATGTTTCCGCCAGTACTATGACTTTCACAGTTTATCGGCTTATCCTGACTGACACAGCTGAGTTTGATAAACCCATCATCAGCCAGTTCAATCAACCCTTTAATATGCCCAATAACATATTTTTCGGTCTTACTCAGCTGTTCGAGATAGCTTTGGATAAAAAAACAGCCGATTTCCTGCCACTTTTCATTGGGAATAGGCAGCCGTGATGACAGGGTGGTTTCAATTGCCAGGGTTTCAAATGTATTCTGATACATAGTCGCTTCTCCATATTCTTTTATTTAAACTGCTACTAACTCAATCGTGTTTGAGCATCTCATTGATCTGATTTTCGCTCAACTCATTCACGTTTATTTTTAATAACGGAACCGTTTGGTTATATTTCCCGATGATCATATCTGATTTTTCCAATTCCCCCGGACTAGCCACATCGATTTTATTGATCACCACGACATCCGCCAGAGGAATGGACGTAGCCAGATAGGGTTCCAACACCGCTTCGAACATGTCTACCCGGGTGGAATCCAGGGTAAACACATTTCTGATTTTTTCTTTGCGAAAGCCACTATGTTCAAGCGGTGGATAGATGGCTGATGGATCCGCTGCCCCGGAAGGCTCAATAAGAATATAATCCAGCTGAAAATCTGTCATCAACTGAGTGATGGTTTCCTCCAGACTCATTGCCAAAGTGCAACAGATGCAACCGCCAAAAATTTCCCAGACATCATAGCCCATTTTTTTCATCTGAAGATTATCTATCCCAATCTCCCCCACTTCGTTAACAATGATGGCGCAACGTTTGTCTTTTTCTGCCAAATATTTGGCACTCTCCAACAACAGAGAGGTTTTTCCTGAACCGAGAAATCCAGTGAACAGGATTAATTTTGGATCGTTCATGTTCTGTCTCCAATCTAACTTATACGTACAAGTATGTATGGATAAAATATATACCTGTGAAAACGTTTTGTCAAGTCAATAATAATTTATTTTTGATATTTTACGAATATTCTCATCCAATAAACCCATTTAGTTAATGATTAGCATAAAAAAGACGTATCTCATAAATGAAATACGTCTTTTGCATTAATTTCCTGTGACTGGGTAGGTCACTGTCCATTTTTAGATCAGCCTGCCTAATCAACGACCCAATCAGAAACAGCGTGGCAAATTGCCTACATAATCGAGTCCATCGCCAGGGCTGGATGGTTTTTAGTTTCTAGGAATTCCAAAACGGCTTCCGAGTCGGTGGCAATGGTTTCGTCGCAGACCATATTAGTAAAGTTTTCGATGCCGGTCATTTCGAAGACGGCTTTGTTTAGTCGTTCGGCCACATCGTCTTTTAATTCTTTTGGCATCCAGACAATTCGCGATAAGCCACCTTCAGCCGACATGAATTTTTTCGAACCAATCAGGAAACGGCCATGACCCATAAAGCCGGGGGTCTGCACGCCGCCGCCAGTCATTGATGCCAACTCGCCAAAGGTCATGCCAACCGGCGAGGTCTGGCTGAATTCACGATTAACGATGATGACGCCATTGGCTTCGGGCATGATTCCGCAGATACATTCAAAACAACCGCAGGAAGTCATTGGGTCTTCGAGGATCGAATAGAGGGTTACTTTTTCGACAGCTCCCTGAGACGCGGCATTAACCACCTCGTTGACGGAATCCCAGATGCCCAGTCGTTCATCCACGGCTTCACCTTTGATAATAGGCTGATTGGGTCCCAATGGATCCAGTTCTTTGGTGGCTTTGGCATCCAGCCAGGAGACGGCGCCACACAACCCCAACCGTTCCGGAGTGACGACGCAGACATGACTGGGGGCAAATGACTGACATAATAAACAGGTATAGAATTCATCAACGCTGGCATCGGTTAAGGCACTCATTCGGGCATCACGTTCGGCATAGATCGGTTTAACCATTTCTTCGCCCAGCCGTTTGACATCTTCCGCCTTAGTGTAGATGGTAATTTCGCATTTATCAACAACCTTTTCAAAGTCGGAACGCATTTTAGCATAGAGCACTTCACCGATGTGTTTTAAGCGGAACCCTTTTTCAAAGGCTTCTTTGGTTAAGCGGATCCAGGCAATGTTACGTTGGCCCACATGCATGGCACCATCGATGTAGTTGGTGAAGTAGTGGATGCGGCGCTCCAACACGGTTTCGAAATCTTTCTGCATCGCCTTACCGCCAACGGTCACGACAATTCCTAGTGGCAAACGAACCACGTCAGCTCCAGCAAACATCGCGTCATCAATATCCGGTCCGATCAGGGTGATTTTATGATCTTCCATTTCGGCTGGATCACCGCTGGTAACCAGTTCCCAACACTCGGTTTTGTTGCCGCCAAATTCGGCAAACATAGTATCTTTACGAACCCGTTCACCTTCAAAAGCGGAGGCTACGGAAACTGGGACATTGATTTTCGTGACTTTAATTTTAATTTCCCGGGCTTCTAACGAAAACTCGACGGTTTTGGCGTGGTCGGCCTGGGACATTAACGCGCCGGGTACTTCAGGTACCGGGACATCGGCGATAACCGGGAAGCCTAAAGCAATGGCACCAGCGCCAACCGAGACAATCACTTCGTTTAATTCACCGAAGGTATTAACAAAGGCCGGGACCCGCTCTTTGGTATAAGTTAAAAACTCTGGCAATTTACCTGGCTCGATGCCGCCAAAGATCAGCGCGGCCCGAATCGCAACGGAGACCACATGTATTACGGAGGTTACTTCATGGCCCAGAGGAATAACGCGATAGTCCAGTCCCATTTTCACACCTGCCTCTAAGGCCTGCTCGATGATATTACCAACCATAAAGGTCAGTAAGCCTTTTTCCTGATAATCTTTAACTATCGCAGCCAGAGCAGCAGGATCTGAGGATTCGCCTAACAGCACGGCAATCCCGGGAATATCGCCAGTTACCAGGGGCACACCCAAGGAGCGGATAATCGGATCGGCAACAAAACCGATTCCGGCATCATTTACGTAAGGGTCACAATCCAGATAACGGATCGCTTCAATAATTTCAGCGCCAACGGCAGTGGCCAGTCCAGCGTTTAAGGCGTCACCCAGGTCTTCTTTGTTGGTGATCAGACTTTTCAAAATCCCCACTGCCGCTGGTAAATCACCCAGGGTTTTAATTTTAACACCGGTGGCGGCGTAAATAATTGGTAAAAAATAAGCCGTATCCGGGTAGCCAACCGCATGACCTTCGCCATATTTTGCAATGGCATCATTAACAGCGCCTTCCGTTAATCCGGCAACCGCATTCGAACCAGCGTAAATTAAATCTGTCAAACTCATAGTTTTTCACTCTTCCTTTTCAAAGAAATTTTTTTTTAGTATTTATACATATCTAAATGTATAGCAATTTTTGTGCCAATCAATAAAACCCGCCAGATTCTCCATCCAGGCGGGTTTCGTTTAATATTCCAGCATCAGCAGTGTCTATTTTTTTGACACTGTCAAGGATACCTTGACACTTTTTGACACAATTTGACACCAGCTGACAAGAGCCTGGGCGTCATGATGTGATGTTATACTTTTTGATTTTATTATACAGTGTTTGGCGCGTGATCCCCAGTTTGGCCGCCGCCGCGGATTTGTTGTCGCGGCAGTTTTGCAGTACTCTGACGATCAGCTCTTTTTCATTTTCTTTGATTTCGTTTTTGGCGACCCCGGCAAAGACATTTAACGATTCTGCCGTGTTGAGTTCTTTTTCAATCGCGGCCCTGGAAATGATCGGATCATCGACTAAAAAGGTCAGTCTTTTGATTAGATTCTCCAGTTCGCGGATATTTCCCGGCCAACTATAATTCATTAATTCACGCAGACCGGCGGCATCAATTTTTTTCACCGCCGTTCCCGTTTCCTGGCTGATTTGTGTCAGGATTCGCTGCGCCAGACCGGGAATCTCCTGACTTCTTTCGCGCAGCGGCGGCAGCACGATGTTGATCACATTGAGCCGGTAGTAAAGATCTTTTCGGAATAAACCGGCCCCGATCATTGCTTCCAGGTTTTGACTGGTGGCGGCAATTACCCGGGTATCAACGTGTTGAGTTGTTACGGCGCCCATTTTTTCAAACTTTTTTTCCTGTAGAAAACGCAGCAATTTGGATTGGATTTCGATGGGAATCTCGGCGATTTCATCTAAAAAAACCGTACCGCCCTGGGCCATTTCCAATTTTCCGATTTTTCCCTTTTTGTTGGCCCCGGTAAATGCTCCGGGGGTATATCCGAACAGTTCGGTTTCAAAAAAATTCTTGGGAATGGTAGTGCAGTCAATATAAATAAACGGTTGATGGCTTCTGGGGCTCTCCTGATGGACAACTTCGGCAAACATCGTTTTCCCGGTACCGCTTTCGCCACGCATTAAAATTGAGGCATCGGTCTTAGCTACTTTCTTGATGTAGTTGACTAGGTCAATCATTTCAGCGCTGGCGACCAGTACGTTGGGATCGTGCAATGTGACGGTGTCCGGTTTGCCGGCCTTGTTTTTTTCATCAATCTGTTCTTCCAACGCGGTGATTTTATCAAGCAGCTGATTTTTGCTTTTGGCCAGTTTCAAGGAGTTGATTGTCAGGTAAAGCATATTAATATCGGTTTTTCCACCATCGCTGTCATTGTTCACGCTCTTTTTATGAGCGCTTGCTTTGGTGACTTCAAATTCGCAATAGCTGTCGCCGAGGGCGTTACATCGGACTTCCACGGCATCCATATCCTGCTTACTGATGGTACTGACGGCCCCGGCCAGAATCCCCGCTTCAAAATAGCAGACCGGCTTCCCGATATTTTCCATCTCACTACAGGTAAAACAGTCGTCCAGCCGAAAGACAATTTTTTCATCGGACATATTGGTCATGACAATCTGGCCAATTCCTAATGCCGTGATCTTTTCGGATAAACTGTTATAGTCGGTCACGTTAAGGTTGCGTCCGACATTTTTGGCAGTATTATAATAGATTTCTTCCTCAACAACCCTGGCATTCTGACTGGTATTGGTCAGATTCAGGACATTTCTCAGATTTTTTTCAACATGATTGTAATTCTCATCGTTCACAATGCCATTATTAACCATCGCCATCGCTCCTAAAATTTATGGATTTGACAAAAGACCCGATCCGTCCCGTCTTTTCCTTTTATTATAGCTGATGTTTGGCTGATGATCAAGGTGCCGGAGCTGACGCAGCGGCTTTTGTTTACGGTGACTTAAATCTGACGGATCTGTCTTTTAACTGTGCTTGCGATCTTAAAAAAGATTTTTTTTAAATCATAAACTCTTTTGCTGCCAAAATCCCCTCAGACAATTTTGGTAATCAAACCGGCCAGCGGCAGCCACAAGGTCGCCAATAAAATAAAGGCTAGTTGCATCCAGATGGTCGCCTTGGGCATATCGGTCATTTTATAATAGCCGGCGGTGTAGATGATCAGTGGAATCGTATCAATGGGAAAAAGATAGCAGTTGCCTGCGCATAGGCCCAAGGTAATAATCAATAAGGCCGGGTTGATCCCCATTGTTGCTGCCAAACTGACAATTACCGGCGTCAGCACCCCAATCAATGCCGGTGCGACCGGAACAATCAGCATGATCACAAAAATCATCACCGCCACAAAAAAGACCCCACCCATGGTCGAAAGCGACAGCGATGAGGGTAAAACATAAGTAACAAACCACTCACTGACTCCGTTAGCGACGATGGTGTTGGCAATACATAAGACCGTTCCGATGAGGAGATAGGAAGTCCAACTGACGGCTTTCATATATTGTTCCCAGGTGAGAATCTTGATCCCGGGCATAAAGAACAAGGCACAACCAAAAAGCGATACCACGGCCACCTCGATAACGGGAAAAAAGGAGCTCATCATCCAAAATAGCATCATCGCCGCGGCGATGATGATCACCTTCCCTTCCCGCTGGCTCACCTTTTCGTGAACCGCAATCTGATTGAGATAGGCTTTAATTTCACTGGCATCAATTTCTGCCGGTGGATAGATTTTGGTCAGGATAAACCATGCCAATGGGACCATCACCAAAACGATCGGAATCGCACAGACCATCCATTGAATAAAGGTAATCTGAATTCCGGCAATACTTTGCAATAAACCAATTGTTAAAATATTAATACCACTGCCAGCCGGCGTCATCAGGCCGCCCAGCATGACGGCAACCGGAATTCCCATCATCAGAGATTTAGCAGTTTGATGGCGGTCGGATTCATTTTTAAACAATTTCAGAAAGCTGGCTCCGACCCCCATGAAAACCACCACCGTCGGCACATCGGTTACTATCGACGAGACGGCGGCAGCCGCAATCATGATTGCCAACACGCAGGTTTTAACATTGCGTCCGAAAGTTTTTAATAACCCATGCAGAACCCGTTGGACAATCGGAGTTGATGATACCGCCTCGGCCAGGCCAAACGATGCCAACACAAAAAATAAAATCGTATTGGTAAAACCGCCTAAGGCCGTGCCCAGGTTTTTGGTAACCCCCAGGGTCGGCAGCAACGCTAAACACAAAAAACAAATGACCCCAACTGGCAGGGCTTCTGTGATCAACATGATCAAAAAGAAGAACAGCAAGCCAATTGTGATCATCCCATTGTTGCTAAGGCCTTCCGGGATCGGCAGCAAATAAAAAGTAATCAACACCGCAATACTGAAAACCATCCCGATAATCTGTTTTTTATTCATATATCCCCTCATCACTTGTGATTATTTATTAAAGGTGCTGCCCAATCTTTTTAGGAAAAGAGCAGCCCGATCAAAAGAATTTTGATTTCAGTAATTATTCAACTATTGCCTGTCGTTCATCAATTTCTTTCTGATAATTTGTAATTTTAGCCCGGGTCAATCGGTAACCCACCGTCAACAGAACCGCTCCGACCAGAATTCCGATCCCCGGGATTATGACAAACAGCTGGACAATCCCGGTTTTTAATTCAGGAGTGGCTGTTGCCGGGTCCATTTTTGCCACAAAACCAACCGCCGCCAGAACTGCGGGAATAATCGCGCCTTTGATTAAATTAGCAATTTTTAATGGCAGATTCATTAATCCCATGATCCAACCCGACGCTTTTGATCCGGTTTTCCACTCACTGTAGATAACCGCATCACTATACATCGCTGAAATCAGGGCGTAAATGAAGCCCAGGAAGAATTGCGCACAAGAAAGGAATACCAGTACAATCATAATATCATTGACAAAGAACTGACTGATTAAGAGAAATACGCCCAGCGCATAGAATCCGAAAATACCTGCTGTCCGGGTGGTAAATTTGCTGGCTGCATACTTGCTCAGATATGAACCGATCAGAGCCATGCCATTGGCAACCAGCAGATAAACCGAGAACATCGCGACATTGTTAGTCACATAGGTAAAGAAATATGCAGCTGAACCTGCCATCACAAAGTTAACGATCCAGCGGGTCAGATCGGCCAGCAAAAGCACCAGTAAATGGGGATTCTGTACCAGTGATTTGGCCATTTGCATAATCGATGTTTTTTCTTTCTTTTTCTTGTTTTGGCTGGCTTCCTGATGGGTTTCTTCGTATCCATCCGTCATTTTGAAATGAAGAAAGTACGTGACCCAATAAACCAGTGCCATCGCCAAAGCAACCAGGGTGAATCCCAGTACCGGATTGCCAATGGCGGTACCAATATATAAAACCGTGGCCAGACCAACGGCTGAGAAGGCCAGTTTTCCGGCATTGTTATAGGCCCCCCGGGTAGCAGATAATTGTGCCCGGTCTTCAGGGGTACTGGAAATGGTTGGAATCAGGGCGACATTGGCAACATAGGAAAAATTCCAGAAGATATGTGCCACCAGGTAGGCGCCAATAATGATCACAACAGGAACCACCCCGGTCCCGATGGTGGTAAATTCCAGGGTATAAAAGAGTGTTACAATCGGTGGCATTACCAATAACCAGGAGCGGTAACGTCCCCATTTCATCGGCTTCATCCCATCGATGATGCCCCCGTAGAACGGTGACAAGATTACATCGATCATGCTGGTCGTGGTCATGATCAGGGCGGTTGTGGCTAAATCAAATTTAGCGACGTTTGTCAGGAAATAAGCCAGATAATAAAGTTCCACGTTTGCCATCAGGGTGAATCCAAAGTCACCAATCCCGTAAAATCGCTTGAGTGCATTACTTAACGGTTTTTTCATTTTCTTCTCCTTCAAATTTTTATTTTTCGGTTATTGCAAACTCCAGCCATTATTCGTTGCCGGGCTAATTGGCAATAACCGCTTGGAAACAGGTTAAGCAGTAACTAGTTCTTTGGCTTTAACGGCGGCACTGCCGGCATCCGGTGCATATCCATCGGCCCCGATTTCGGCAGCATATTCCGGCGTCACCGGTGCCCCGCCGACAATGACCTTCATTTCTGGCAAGGCCGCTTTAATGGTTTGGACCGCTTCTTTTAACGCTGGCATGGTGGTGGTCAGCAGACCAGAACAGGCCACCAGAACGACATGTTCATTTTCTTTAACTGCAGTGACAAATTTTTCGGCTGGAACATCGACGCCCAGATCCACCATATCAAATCCGGCACTTTCGATCATCATCGAAACCAGATTTTTACCAATATCGTGGAGATCTCCAGCTACCGTTCCAATGATGCAGGTTCCCAGTGAGTTAGATCCCTCGCCGGCCATCAATGGTTTTAACACTTCCACCCCTTTGGACATGGCTTTGGCTGCAATCAGCATTTCCGGCACAAAAATTTCACCGTCTGAGAATTTATCTCCCACCACACCCATCGACGCGATCATCGCCTCGAGAATCTCCTGCGCTTTATCGCCAGCATCCAGCGCTTCCTGAATAGCGGCGGCAACCTTCTTTGATTTACCAGTTTCGACCAATACTTTTACATCTTCAATTTTTGACATTTTTTTCTCCTTTGATTTTTAATTTAATGCACTTACTTCTATTTAATCCACCCGGAACCTGTGTGGGTACCGGGTTTGGTTGTAACTTGTTTTTGCTGTTGTTTATTTTACGAAAATGCCTTCCCGGAAAGCGCCGATATATTCCATACAGTATTCATCTTCACCCATCATCGCTTCGGTGGCGAACAGCATCCCCATCATATCCTTGTTCAGCGGATCGAGAATAAAGCTGTCCATGCCGGCACTCATGGCCAAAACGGCAAAGGCCTGATTGGCAATCCGACGGGCGGGCAGGTTGAAGGAAATGTTGCTGACGGCGCCGGTGACATGAATGGTTGGATATTGTTTTTTGATTTCCCGGATCACTTCGGTCACCATGGCAATGCCATCTTCCGAGGTACAAAGCATTTCAATCAAGGGATCAATGTGCATGCGGGAGGGGTCGATCTTGTATTCTTTACATTTTGCCATTAAATCAGTAAACACTTCCAGTCGATCTTTGGCGGTTTTAGGGATTCCCTTGTCACTATTTAATAAGGCAACACATTCCCATTTGGTATCGGCCAGTACTTTGAAAGCCTCATCAACCTTACCGCCTTCCAGCGATACCGAGTTAAACAGTCCCGGTTTGTTACAGTATTTCATCGATTCAATGCAGGTATAAACATTGGGACTGTCCACCGCAATCGGCACGTCGGTGGCATCCTGAACAATGTCGATCAACCATTTCATCGTTTCCAGTTCGATGTCATCATCCACTGAGGCACAGACGTCGATGAAATTCGCCCCGGCTTCGGCCTGCTTAATGGCCAGGTTTCGGATGAATTCAGCATCCTTTGCGGCTATGGCCTTCCCGGTTGAGGGAATCGCCCCATTAATTTTTTCGCCAATAATTATCAATTTTTTCCTCCAAAAGCTGTGATTTAATTTATTGTTTATTGTTAAAACAGTTCGGCACTCATCTTGTCGATGGCTTCCGAAGTGGCCTCATAAACACCCGGGAATGAGCTGATTGGTGCGCCCTGGCTGAGATTGGGAATAAAGTAATGCTTGCCACATTCTTTACAAGCCCTCTCCACATGTTCCATAACGATTTCAGGGGTCCAGTCAGGAAAATCAATTTCACCGCTGTGAAGGCCGCCCATAAATGAAATCTGTCCGCCGTATTCTTTGATCAGCTCGGGAATATTGTTGGTATTCATGACGCCCTGCCAGATATCGATACCCATTTCAATCATGAAGGGCACCAGGTTCACGCCGTAGCTGTCGCTGTGATGAACAATCAGTTCCACGCCGTTATCCTTATAGAAGCCATAGATTTTTTTGTAAGCCGGCAAAATGAATTCCTTGAAGGTTTCCGGCGACATAAATGACGAAATCTGACTGCCCCAGTCATCATGATGAAACAGCGCATCCGGGTGAAGGTTGTCAATCAGCTGCTGGGCGTACTGCAATTCATATTCAGTCAGATAGTCGATGAGTTCATGCATGGCTTCTGGTTCTTCGTAATAACTCATTAAGGCATCTTCCATTCCCATCAGATAGTGGGTCAGTTCAAAGATCCCCGGCGTTACAAAGGCAGTCACAAATTTTTCATCGCGATCAACCGCCTTGGCATGGGCAATGGCTTCCGTCCAACGTTCAGCCGGATAATCTACCGCTGGAGCCTTAACGTATTCGCGCCACTTCGTAATGTCTTGTAATACCTTATGCCCATGATCGTGAACTGGAAAGGACCCGATTTGACCTTCCGGCCAGCGGATGGTAATCCCCCAGGCATTTTTGACTTCCGTCCCCTTCGGTGTCATAAAGGCTTCTTTGGGCGCTTCTCTGATCAGTTCCAGGAATTCATACTGATTGACAAACCGGTCCGGCTGGCCACCTTTAATCGTTTCCATTAAGTTTTGTCTTTTTGTTAGCATTTACTTTCTCCTTTTAACATAATTTCCAATAGACTCAAATCAACTTTCGTACATTATTGATTTTGTACTATATTAACACATCGATCGTGGCGATGCAATAATTTTCGTACATTTTATTTTTTGTACTATTTTATTTTTAGTGATCGTCCCCACCCTGATATGCTATAATAAAATTAAAGATTTTAAACGATTGGACAAGAGGACCTCATGAAAAAATATAAAAAGGGTTTACAGACTGAACAGATCATTTTGCAAACTGCCAAAATACTATTTTACAACAATGGTTATGCTAAAACTTCGATGCGGGATATCTGTGCTGAGACCGGCATCCAACTAGGAACATTAACCTATTATTTTAAGAAAAAAAAGGATATTGCCGAACGAATCTATTCAGAATTCATTGTCAGATTATTGTCCTTTGTCCGAACCAACACCTATCATGATAATATGAATGGTATCCAAATCAATTTTTACAAACAGATCTACCATTACCATGCTATTTACAGCGATCCCCAAACCCGAGCCTTTCACGCTGAAATGCTCCACTCTGAATATATTTACCAGGAAATTATTCTGAAATTATACAATCCTTATTTTCGCGATCTGCCCAACCGGATGACCAAAGTGGACTTTGATACCGCTGTTTTTGCGGATTCCTGCCTCCGCAAGGAATTTGGCTTACAATATATCAACGCCCCGCAGACCAAAACAGTAACCGAACTGTATATCACCATCCAGACCCTGACCGGCCGTTTGATGCGAATTCCTGAAGAAACAACCCAGCAGTATATTCACGAAGCGCTGACCTTTTTTGAAAACCATGACGGCTCAACAATTCGACTATTGATCTGATCACAATTGTCGGAACTTAGAAAGTAATTTATACGATATCTTGGATTGTTAAATTTCTATGACATAGATATTAATCTTCAGCCTGTTCATATGCTTTTCGGCTAAATTCATATACCGCTGCGAAAAACAAAGGGCTGGCGCCTTTATTAACCAGAGCGATTTTACAATCTTTATATTTCTCAACAAAATCCTTAGCCATCGCTCGGATTTCTTCAGCGGTGGTGCCGGCTGGCTCTGGCAATAACTGAACCCCAAAAACAAGACTTACCTCTTGATAAGTTGTCGCCATTCGAAGATAATCATTCATCGTCTGTCCGCACCATAAATCCACACCGGCTTCAATCAATGCCGGCACCAATGGCTCAACCCGACCACAACTATGCAGTTCAAAAGCGATATTGCGTTCATGACAGGCATCAACCACTCGTTTTAAGTATGGTACAATCATTTCACGACATGTTGCCAGCGAGAAAAACGGATTATTTTGTGTCCCCCAATCGTCGTGGATCAGAAATCCATCAATTGCAAAATGTTTATGCAGTCGGTCAATATAGTCCACATACAAATCTGCTAATCTGTCGAACAACCGATGCACCCCATCCTGCTGATCCTCATCAACCAGGGCGATTGCCGCATGATCGACATCCATCAGAGACATCAATCTTTCCCAGAAACCTGAAAGCAATCCTACTTGTACCATCTTGTCAGATTTAACATAGTCCTTATTCTTCGCAATACAGTTTTCCCAATCCATATCGTCTAAATTGGGGAATGGCACCTGTTCCTCCCATTTATTGATATCCCGCACCGCCGGATTCCCCGGATGCACGGATGCTCCACCGGCAATATCCACCCATTCCCAATCAAGATCAAACCAACCTTTTGCGATATTGCTTTCATACTGGGGTAATTCTTCAGCATCAAAGACTAGCCGGGTGGCAACATTGTCTGGATGCATTCTGGGACGAAACACCTGTACTTCGCAGTTGAAAAAACCTGCCTGGGGAATCCAATATGGCTTTTTTCCATTGAATAGCAATTTCCAGTTTTCTCTTGCTGTTATTGGCCTGTTAAATTTTTTCTGAATGGGCGCTTTTGGCACCAATGCCATGACATGTGTGGGATAGTCTGGATATTCACCAATTACTTCAAACTCTTTTTGATCAAATTTTTCTCTCATTACAAACTCCTTTACTTTAAACATCCATATTTGAAATAACTAGATATTTCATATATTGCCTTATTAAAAAATCTCAATTATCAGCACTTATCATTTCTTATTAAGATTTTATAAGAAATATCTTATTAATTACCTCTATGATAACATTATTTTTTAAAAAATCAAGCAATTAATAAAGATTTTTTATACATAATCTTATTTTTATGAAAAAACATCCAATATTCTGCTTATTTAAATGATTTCATTTGTGCAATTGAAGTTTTTTCCATATCTACAATCTTTCATCATTAAGATTTACTAATATTTATCTTACTTATTTTATATCTGATCGCTCTGTGTTATACTGATACCAATACAAATTATGGAGAATAAGATGATACCTCAAAAATTAAGCAAAGGTCTGCAGACAAAAATAAGCATGATTAATGCTGCCAAAATGTTATTTTATCAAAATGGTTTTAAAAAAACTTCGGCCAAAGAAATCTGTGAAAAGGCAAGGGTTAATCATAAGAATTTTAATTACTACTTTAAATCAAAGGATTCTCTTTTGACTGAAATTTATTCAGAGTTATACATGAAATCATATTCTTTTATCGAATCGAAAATCACTTATGAAATTAATAGTATCGAAAAGAATACTTTCGCTGCGTATATCTATTATTCAGGTATTTTTGTTGATGAAAATACCATCCGTTTTCAGCAGGAAATTTATGATCAACTCTCAAGCAGCGCCTATATGGGCCAAAACTTCAACCATGTCTATCACCAGTTTTTTAGAGACATGGGTAAAGAAATTGACCAGGATGAAATTGACAACATCAGATTTGCTGAACTGGGTCTTCGGCGTGAACTTATCCTGAGATTTATCGAAAATCCTGGCAATAAAACGATTTATGACGTCATCACAACCATGCATCTATATCGGGGACGGTTGCTTCAGATGGATGAAACACTCACAAAATCTTATTTATTCAACGCCCTCGAATTTGAACATAAGCATGATCATTCCCATATCCGTCTGCTCATTTAAGCTTTTTAACAATCATTTTCAACGTTTCATAATCAATCAGGACTTTACTTCTGACAGTGATAGCAAAAAAAGCTATCACTGCTTCATCAAATAACCTAACCAAAAAAACTTTGATAGTTTTTTAATTAACAGCTTGACCTTGAAGTGACTTGAGGGTTTATCCTATGAGTAAATCCAAATATGAAAACGAGGTACAAAATGTTTACTAAATTGTTTACACCAAAGAAAATCAATCAGTGTGAGATTCCCAATCGTCTGGCAGTCACCGCCATGGTGGCCAATTACTGCAATGAAGACGGCACCGCCACCGATCGTTATATTGCCTATCACGAAGCCAAGGCCAAGGGCGGCTGGGGCCTGATTATTACCGAAGATTATGCCGTCAGCGAGCATGCCATGGGCTATCAGTTTATTGCCGGGCTGTGGAATGATGATCAGATTGCCAGTCACAAAAAACTGACCGACACCATTCATCAGTATGATTCCAAAATCTTTGCTCAGATCTATCATGCCGGCCGCCAAAGCGCCAGCTTCGTAAATGGCGGCGTTCAGCCGGTGGCCCCATCGGCAATCCCCTGTCCGTGGTTGCGGCAACTGCCCCGGGAACTGACCATTCCGGAGATTGAACAGATTGTTGAAGATTTTGGCGACTGTGCCTTACGGGCTAAACAGGCCGGCTTTGATGGTATCGAAGTGCATGCCGGACATGGCTATTTAATTGCCGAATTCATGTCCACCTATGTCAACAAACGTACTGATAAATACGGCGGTTGTCTGGATAATCGCTTACGCTTTGTTAAAGAAATCTATGCCGATATCCGCGGCAAGGTCGGCGACGATTTCCCGGTCATGATCCGTTTTTCGGCTGACGAAGTGGTTCAGGGCGGCCGGGACATTTCTGAATCCCGGGTCCTGGCTAAACTCTTTGCCGAATGGGGTTTTGATGCCCTGCATGTTTCCAGTGGCGCCTATGGCGATCATAATAAGGGGATTGTTTCGCCGATGTATGTCTCCCATGCCTGGACTGTCGACTTTGCTGCCGAGATCAAACAAATCGTGGATATCCCGGTCTTTACTGTCAACCGCATCAATGATCCCCGCATGGCCGATGGTCTGCTGGAAATGGGCAAAGCCGATTTCATCGGAATGGGCCGGGGCTCCCTGGCCGATCCGGAGCTGCCAAATAAGGCCAAGGCTGGTGATTTAACCGCAATCCGCTACTGCATCGGATGTATGCAGGGCTGTGTCGGGAAGTTACTGGTGGGTGAAGCCATCACCTGTCTGGTCAATCCCTCGCTGGGCCAAGAATATCAATTGGATTATAGCAAAGTCACCAAACCGAAAAAAGTCCTGATTGCCGGCGGCGGACCCGGTGGCCTGGAAGCGGCCCGCGCCGCGGCGATCAAAGGCCACGAGGTCACGCTTTATGAAAAAGGCAGCTTTTTAGGCGGTCAGTTTAAATCCGCTGCTTATCCCCCCTGCAAGGGTGAGTTGGCCACTTATACCAACTGGATCACGAGCGAACTGGATCAGTTGGGTGTAACGATTCATCTCAACCGCGAATTGACGAAAGAACTGGTGGCCGCTGAAAAACCGGATACCGTTATCGTCGCCACCGGCGGAACCCCCTGCAAACCGGCGATCAAAGGGATCGACAAAGCCCTGGTTGTCACCGCTGAAGATGCCCTACTGGGCAATGTGGCCACCGGTGATCAAATTGTTGTGGCCGGCGGCGGTGAGGTCGGTTCAGAAACGGCTGCGCATCTGGCGATGCAGCAACGGGATGTGACCATCATCGAAATGCTGCCCAAGATCTGCAGCGATCTCGATGGCGTCAACAAATTCAATCTGATGAAAATCCTCCGCGAATATGAGGTCAACCAATTGACCCAAACCAAAGTGGTCGAAATTCTGGATGATGGGGTAATCATCGAAAACAGCCAGGGCCAGCAGACCCTGCCTGCCGATACCGTCGTCATTGCATTGGGCTACCGACCCAACAACCAGCTGGCCGAAGCATTATCAGCCGTTCACAACCACGTCATCGTTATTGGCGGGGCCGTCAAAACCAGCAATGCCATGGTGGCGATCAACGATGGCTTTAATGCGGGCTTGTCGCTGTAACCCCCACTACACCGCTAACAATTAAAGATAAAAAAAAGGATCGGTGCTTGTAAAAGCCCTATCCTTTTTTATTTGTCTTAGTATATAAATGTGATACAATGAAAAAAACCTGAAGCCACTAGAGGGAGGAAAATCATGGAATATCGCATTGGGGAAGTCTCCAAGCTCTTGGGCCTGCCGGTGGAGACCATCCGTTATTATGAAAAAGAGCAGATTATTACGCCCAAACGTCAGCAAAACAGTGACTACCGCACCTATGAAACCTGGGATATCTTTTTTCTGATGGAATGCATGCGCTATCGCAGCTTTGACATTTCGTTAAAAGATATTTCAAAGATGCTTCATAATGAGTCGTTGGACTTTTTTGTCGAGCGGATCGGCTTTAAACAACAGGTCATCGATGAAAAGCTGCGCTATTATCAGATGCTGGAGCGCAAGATTTCCGCCTACAAGGATAAACTGGCAAGCCTGCCCTATAATGTCGGGTGCTATTGGTTCGTCAATACCCCCGAGTATCGTTACTTTACCTATGTCCAGCGCGAAGACGGCGATCATTATGGTGAGGTTGAGGAAAAACCCTTATTTCCGCACTGGCTCAAGCAGATCCCCTTTGTTGAGTTTACCCATCACATTGCTTTTGCCGACATCGCCGACCCCCGCATTGACCGGGACGCCTGGGGACTGTGTGTCGAAAGCGCTGACGCGGCGTTGTTAAATCTGCCGCTGAACGCGGATGTGCTGATCCGACCGGCGGGTTTGTGTTTGTGTACGGTGATGGATCTGGGTGACTATGGCAATTTGACGTTGCGGCAGTTTGATCCGCTGGTGGCCTATATCCGCGATCATGGCATTGTGCCGGAAGGCGATATCATCGGGAAAATCCTGACCCGGGTCCATGCCGATGGAAAAATGCACCGTTATATTGAGTATACGATTCCGATCAAGAAATAAAAAAACAAAAACGGAGGACTAAACGATGGAAACTTTAAAAACCAAGCTGCAGCCACAGCGCGTTAAACTTATTTTTAATCCCGGTTCTGGTGCCAATGACGAATCCCCGCTGCAAATCATGGCGGTCGTTAAAGAAATGCAGGCCCGGCAGTTAATCCCGGAACTGTATCTGATCGAACCCGACTGTAACTTGAAGGAAGTGGTCGATGAGGCCATTGCCCAGGGCATTGAACTGTTTGTCGTTTGTGGCGGCGACGGGACCGTTTCATCGGTCACCAAAGCGCTGTACGGTTCAGCGGCGACGCTTGGCATTGTTCCCACCGGAACCCGGAACAATGTGGCCTTAAGCCTCGGTATCCCCACGGATATTGCGGCGGCGGTTGCCATTCTCAGCGCCGGCCAGCGTTTAAAAATAGATCTCGGCCTGGTCACTTGCGACGGTGTCAGCACCCCTTTTATCGAGCTTTGCTCAGTGGGATTGTTTTCGATGCTGTTCCCCTCCGGGGATGATATCCAGCACGGCAACATCACCCGGATCGGCGATTTTCTCGGCATTCTGACGACTGCACCGCCCTCGGAGATTCATCTTTTTCTGGACGATAATCAGGAAATCAGCGAGTTGGGTCACGCCGCATTAATTTCCAATATGCCCTATGTCGGTCGTAATTATCAAGTCGGTGCGCCCGATGCCTATCATGACGGCTTACTGGATGTGATGTTTTTTGCCGATCTCTCCAAACTCGATTTAATCGCTTATATTCTGACCGGCGTCGGCACCGATAACCCGGAGGATCCCCGGATTATGCACTATCAGGTCCGTGAAATTGTCATCGACACCGAACCGGCCATGGCGGTAATGGCTGATGATATCAGTTTGGGCGAGGGTTCGGTGCGCATCAAAGTACAGCCACAGGCTTTGTCGGTCATGGTCGGAGCGACCGCGTCACATGAAGGGCAATAAGCCGGATCAGTCCGTCACTGACAAAGGCCGTCACGCAACCGCAAAAAGCCCCTCGCCGGTGGGTAAAATGCGCGGCGCCGCACAGAAAATCATTACCGGGATCCGTCATATTCCACCGCTTTACTGGTTAATCATGGTTGCGATTATCCTCATTTCATTTCTGCTCGTTATTCCTGATTATGTCTGGATCATTTTTTCAGACGCCGTCAAAAGCCAAAATTCGCTGCTGATCCTGGTCCTGATTTTTGCTTTAACCACTATTTCGCTGGTGTGGTCGGTTGGTCAGCGGATTGATGTCTGGGTTTTTACTTATTTTAATATGCATGGCCGCCGCTGGTCCTGGCTTGATGGGACGATGCTGTTATTGACGCAGCTTGGCAACGGGATTTTTGCGATGATCCTGGCTACTATTTTGTATTTTTTGGGGCACCACGTCCTTGCCTATGCCTTTGTCTTAGGCACCTTATCATTATGGTTTGTGGTGGAACTGATAAAAATGCTGGTCCATCGAACCCGTCCCTATAAAAAGATTGAAAATAGTCGCATTGTCGGGTCACCCGCCCGGGGCAGTTCGTTTCCCAGTGGCCATACCAGCCAATCCTTCTTTATGGCAACCTTTCTCTTACCCTATTTTCACGTCAACTTTTTTATCGGGTTGGCTGGTTATCTGCTGGCATTTTTGGTCGGGATCACCCGTATCTATGTCGGCATGCACTACCCCCGGGATGTCCTCGGCGGGGCGATGCTAGGAACCGCCTGGGGCCTGTTAGGCGTGATTCTCAATAATTCATTTTGAATTTAACCGTGGCGGATGATATAGATCCAAATTTTAAAAAACGACTATTTATTATTTTTAAACCGGATGCAAAAGGGTATTCATTTAATAACCGACATAATATTGGGGAGGTAAAGAAAATGAATATTGAACAAGTGATCAAGAACCTGAAAAAAATCGATGGTTCCCGGGATATCTGGCGGGACATCATTAAAGCCTTCGAGGGGTTTTCTTTTAATGGGGTGACCGAAGTCGCTATTGAATCGCAAATGGATGACGAAATTGTCCAGGCTTTTATCGATACGGACGGCTCGCCGGTGATCCAAATCGCGCTGGATCAGTGGGCCGATGGTACTTACGTGGTCATTGATGCATCGCAGCTCCGCTGAACAACTTTTTTAAACCATAAAAAATACGCTGTCTATGGTTTTATCAGCCATTGACAGCGTGTCTTTTTATTTGTGACTATTTCTGAAAATATGGATCAACTATTTTTAATACGTGCCAGGGAGGGTATTCATTTAATAACCGACATTATATTGGGGAGGTAATAGATTGTGATGAAAAAAGTAATCATCAACGATACCATGCAACAAGGCACTTATTACTTAAATGAACCGATGGGCGCAAATTTTGATCCTGATTTCAAACCGGAGCTCTCACCCAAAGAACTGTTAGCTTTGGGTCTTTTCGGGGGCAAATACATGACTGACTGCCGGTCGGAATTTCCGGAGGATTGGTTTGACCATGCCAAACTCTCCCCGACCCGAAAAGATATTTCTTTAAATTATTATCAGGTCAATGCCTCACAGCCGCTGAAAGTCTGGCAGGCCAATGGCTGGATCAATCCCATCGATCCCCGGGGCTGGTTTCAATGGTATTGCCGCTATTATTATGGTCGCAGAGTACCTGATGAGGACCGCCGCCAGATCAAACGCTGGAAGGCGATGGTACGCCATATTGGGGCGATCAAAAAGAACTGCGATAAAATGGATCAAAGCTGTCGCCAAAAACAGCGACAGGCCCTGCTGCACTGGGCTTATGATAGTCGCAAACTATAACCGCAAGTTTCGGCAAAAAGACACGCGATCAATGGAGTAGACAACCATTGACAACGTGTCTTTTAATTTGCGAATATTTTATTTATTTCTGACTATTTCCGATAACCGGGAATCTCCGCAACGTCCCGATCCTCGTTGCGGATCAGCTCTTGATTGTAAGGATATTTGGCGACGATGGCCCGGATCTCTTTTTGCGGTGTCCCGGGTGTACCCCAAAGCACCGTGACTTCAGTTCCTGGAGCGGCATATTCGGGAGCGATAAAGGCCAGCGAAATCATACTGTTATAGGGGTAGGAAATGATCCGACCGGAGGAGATTCCGATTTGCCGACCGTTAACCAGTACCTTGTCAGCTCGGTATTCGGTATAGCCGTTAAAGGAATTTTCCCCCAATGACAGGTCACTCTGTTTGGTAATATCATCGCAGGGTGTCTGACCGGGTCGGAGCATGGTGGCAAAAACAGCTGCCACATCGTCGGCATTCCATTCCAGCGTCGTTACCCTGCGGCCCGGATTTTTGGCGATCTGCTCCAGGGCGGGTTTGCCGGTAAATTCGTGATTAAAGTTCACCAGGAAGTCCCAGCCGACATCATAGGGGGTGACAAAGCGCGATTGCAGGTCATCGCCGACGCTGCCGGCCAGTTTCCGGTTGCTGTTCATGCCGCCCAAGGCCGGGTTCTGGGCCAGGTAATCGCTCAGCCCCTGATCTGATTCAAACCAGGGAAAAGGATAATGAAGGTGAATATTGGGAAAACCAGCCTCGGTATGATTAAACAAATTATAGGCGTGCATGCCCAGCTTGGTGGCCCCGAATTTTTCGCCGCTGGCCCAGACCTTGCGGTAAACCGCATCAAAGTCGCTCATCGGGCCGTGAATTTCGTAGGCCAGATTACCAGACATCCCCAGGCGAATCACTTCCACGGTTTTGCCATCCATCTCCGCTTTGCGATGGCGGGCAAACTTGATATCGTGAAGATCGGCCTCAAAGGCGTCCTCCAGAATTTCCAGCGATTTTTCGCCGGCGATCTGGATAAAATATTCAGTTCCGGTCTTATCTTCGCCGCTGACATCCAACCCGGATTTTTTCAACAGGTAATCAATCGGTGGATTGAGCCAATAGGTCCGGTAGCGGTCCTCAGCGATGCGAATGACCACCCCGTCGGTCATGATCTGCCCTTTGTCGTTGCAGATGACCGCATGGCGCAAGCCATTCAGGCCCAGTTTGGTAAAATCATTGATGCAAATGGCGTTCAGAAATTTGACAGCATCCTTACCGACGACATCATAGATTGGTGAAATCATTAAGGTCGTCCCGATCCAGGCGCTGTCCCGATAGCCCTGAATCTCCTGTTTGACGCCACCGTATTCGTAGGGAATATTCATCCCCGGCGCCATCTGAAAAAAGAGCGTGGCCCCCTCATTGGCGGGGTTGCTCATCGTTCCTGCACCGCCGAGAACGCTGTCCCCGCCCAAACCACTGACACTGAAATCGGCTTTAACTGCTTTGCTCATCTTGTTCCTCCTGAGTTTCTTTAACGATTTAATACCGTTATTATAAGTCAGCGGTACGAAAATGTAATCGGTTATATCCTCAGAAGAATGTGACGCTTTTCGTCATTTTTGACGATAGTTACTACATCTGTCTATTCCTTGGTCTTGTCCATCAATACTTTCCGCCACCATGCAGGAAAAGATCAGCGAAAACAGCTCATTCTCGGATAGCGAATTAAAATCCAGTTTGAGCCGGCGGGCAATTTTGTCAATCCGGTAAATAAGGGTATTGCGATGGAGGTTCAGGACCTTGGCCGCCGCTGATAGATTTCGGCCATGGAGCAGATAAATATGCAAATTGCGGAGCAGTTCCCGGTCCAGATCATCCGCTGTTGTTAACATCGCCACTATGTCCGGATCACAGAAAACCCGCAGATCGACACTGCTTGCCAAGCAGTCAAGCAGGTGTTCGGTTACGTAGGGGGCATAGAAATAAAAACTGGCCGACTCGTTCTGGATCGCGATGTCGACGGCATAACGGCTTTGCACAAAATACAGCTTAAGCTGTAAAAAATCGTGAAAGCACCGACTGATACCACATTTAAGCTGATACTTACCAAGCAATAGCGGCAGACTTTGTTGTTCGGCGGCCGTTTCAATGGGATACTCCCCTTGCCGTATGATCGCAATGATATAGCCCTGATAAACGGTTACCATCGAACCGGGAAAGTGATTATAGATGCGCTTGAGATAGGTATTGGCTTCAATGATCGATAAGTTTTCAATCGGGGCGACAAAGGTCAGCAGATAAAATGCATCGTCCCGCTGCCAGCCGAACCGGCCCAGATGATAGGCAACATTCTGATCCTGAATCAGCGGATCTTCAAGCAGATGATTGATCAGACCAGTCTGGTTTTCGGCCAGCCGCTGATAAACATCATTGGTTTTAAAATACTGGGTCAAGCGCTGGGTAATGTGCCAGAGCACCCGCAGCTGCCCCGCGGTGAAGGGGGCATTGAGATCCACCAGGCCAATGTTACCGGACAGTTTCCCGGCAACCCAGATATGGGTGGAGGCGTAGGTATGATCCGGATCAAACGTCGGGCGGTACAAATAGGGCTCATCAACCTGCTTCATCACATTTATCGACAACTCGTTTTGCTCCTGGAGGGTAAAAAAATCCAGCAGCGGGTATCCCGGTAAATTGATTTTTTCCCAGATCGTTCCCACCGGTGACTTCACAAATTTGCCGGCGGTAGCCATGACGGACATGGCATTATCAAAAAGCGCCATCGGGTTTTGCAGCTTTTCAGCCGCAATGTTCAGAAACTCATCAATCGCCACCTGATCGATTATGGCAGTAAGCAGGCGCTGATCCCAGGCCTGATAAGAGGCAAACACATCAAAAAGATGCTGAAAGAGGGCCTCCCGATCGGTTTCCCCGGAAAGCCGGATCAGGGTGTCCAGAGATTCCCACTTGATGCCAGACAAATCCGCCCCGATGATCAGCAGATCCGCTGGCAACTTGGTCGATTCTTGCGTCAGCGTCGTCGCATCGGCAATAAACAAAGTCGATTGATCCACTATCGTTTCTATATTTAGTGATTCGTCAGGGAGAAAATGAACGTTTCTAAATTCTGTTTTCAGAGAGATGGCTTTTTCAATTCTGGGTTGGAATATTGCCAATTCATCCAGCAAGATCGCTAATGCCAGGTCCATTTAATCACCTCCCTTTATCAATTGTTACTCACGGATATTTCATTACCCAACTCTACACTCAAATTGATACCTACTTATCATAAAGAATATTTTTGCGCAGTGTCTCTGCTTCTGGCGCGCTGACTAAAACGCTCACCAGTTCCAGGGCAAAATCGACGGCTTTGCCCGGGCCCCGGGAGGTGATCAGGTTGCCATCCCGGACAACCGCGTCCGTTTGGTAGATTGCCTGGGGCAGATCCGCTTCAAAGCCGGGGTATGAGGTCACTTTTTTGCCCGCGATGATCCCGGCTTTGGCTAACACGATGGGTCCGGCACAAATGGCGGCCACTAATTTTCCGGCGCCATTCATGTCGCTGACGATTTTGATAACCCGGGCATCGTCCCGCAGATTGGCGGCCCCGGGCATGCCGCCGGGAATAATGACCGCAGCGTAGCCATCAAGGTTGGCCAGCTCATCGATATGTTTGTCTGCTTTGACTTCGATCTGATGGCTGCCGGCAACCATCAGGCTGTCGCCGACGCTGACCATCTCCACCGTAATCGGCTTGACGCGTCTTAAATAATCGACCACTGTTAAGGCTTCTACTTCCTCAAATCCCGGTGCTAAAAAAACAATTGTTTTCATCTTTTTCTCCTTATTACAAAACGATTCAGTTTACCATGCGATTCACTGCTTATTTCTGTCTTTATTTTACCAGAAATCAGGCCCCAGTTGGAGAGAATTATCAAGCGGCTGGCTAAAATAAAAGACACACTGACAATGGCTTAATGCGTCATTGCCAGCGTGTCTTCTTAGTGTTGTCCGCGTCGTTGTGCAACCCGGTCACAGCGGTTTAACCATTTTTATTTCAACCATCCCATCGATCGTTGCACGGCCTGATCCCAGAAGCCACACAATTCCTGACGTTTTTCGGCACTGATTTGCGGTTCAAAGCGTCTTTCAATTTTCCAGAACTCCGCAATTTCGGCAAAGCTGTCCCAATAGCCCACGGCCAGACCGGCCGCATAAACCGCCCCCAGAGTGGTGGTTTCGGTAATCACCGGGCGCTCGACGGGAATGCCTAGAATATCGGCCTGGAACTGCAGCATGAAATCACTTTTGGCGCCACCGCCGTCTGCCCGCAGTTTGGTCAATTTAAAACCCGATTTCTTTTCCATCACATTAAAGGCATCTTTCACCTGAAAAGCCATCGATTCCAGGGCCGCCCGGGCAATGTGATGCTTGGTCGTCCCCCGGGAAATCCCGATAATGGTGCCGCGGGCGTAGGAATCAAAATAGGGCGCTCCCAAGCCCACAAAAGCCGGCACAAAATAGACCCCGAGACTGTCTTCCACCTGCAACGCCAGTTCCTCGGCCTCTTTGGCATCGTTGATAATTCCCAGACCATCCCGCAACCATTGGATGACGGCGCCTGACACATCAGCCATGCCTTCCAGCCCATAATCGGTTCGTCCTTTGGCACTCCATAGCACTGGTGAAAACAGACCATCCGAAGGTGGCACATACTTGTCGCCGGTATTCATCACCATAAACGATCCCGTTCCGTAGGTATTTTTAGCCATCCCCTTGTCCAGACAGCCCTGGCCAAATGCGGCGGCCTGCTGATCGCCTAAAATACCGGCCACCGGAATTTCAGCTCCAAAGAACGCGGCCGGATCGGTCATGCCATACACCTCGCTGGAGGTTCGCAGCTCCGGCAGGATTTCCCGGGGGATCTGTAATTCATTGAGAATCCATTCATCATATGCCAAAGTTCTGGCGTTTTGCAGCAGCGTAACCGAGGCGTTGGAGTAATCAGTCACATGGGCCCGGCCCCCGGTCAGCTTCCAAACCAGCCAGGTATCAATGGTACCATAAAGTAATTCACCGTTATCGACGCCGGCCTTCACCTTGGGGTCATTGTCCAACAGCCAGCGAATTTTTGTGGCCGCATCATTGGGGACAATGATCATCCCGGTGCGATCAACAATTCCGGCTCCGTCTTTGGCTTCCAGGGCTTCACAGATGTCCAGACTGCGACGGTCCTGCCAGACAATCGCCCGACACACCGGTTGGCTGGTAGTTTTATCCCAAAAAACCGTGGTTTCCCGTTGATTGGTAATGCCAATGGCTTCAATCGCTTCCGGTTTGAGGTTACCGTTTTTTAGCGCCTCCGCCACCATTTTTAGGGTCACTTCCCAAATTTCATTGGCATCATGCTCAACCCATCCAGATTGGGGAAAATGCTGGGTAAATTCCGAGTAAGCCTGGGAAATAATGTTCACAGCCTTATCAAAAATCATGACCTTGACGCCGGTGGTGCCTTCATCAATTCCTAAAATATACTTCATCGCGCTTCTCCTTTATTTTTTATAAACGATTTTGCCTTGATAAATGGTCATCACGACCCCAATATCCTTGATGGTTTCCGGTGCGACCGTCAGCGGGTTTTGCTCCAGAACCGTGATATCGCCAGCTTTACCGGGGCTTAAGCTGCCGCGGATGTGTTCTTCTTTGGCGGTGAAAGCTCCATCGATGGTAAACAGCCGCAGGGCCTCGCCGGGAGTAATGGCGTTCTGCGAATAGGGCGGATTGACCGCCGCATGAATCCCCAGGACCGGATTAATGGGTGTCACATTGGAATCCGATCCGCCATTGACGATAATCCCGGCATCGATAAACTCACGAATCGGATAAGCCCGGTGATTTCGTTCCGCTCCAACCCGTTCTTCATAAACACTGTCGGGACCGCCCCGTAAATAGGTAAATGCCGGTTGGGTCGAAATCACCGCGCCCAGCGCCGCCGCCCGTTTGATATCGCGGTCATCCGGGAAACCAAAATGTTCAATCCGAAAGCGATGGTCATCAACCGGATATTTATTCAGGGCCCGTTCCAGACCGTTTAACACCTGGGTGATGGCCCGTTGGCCAATGGCATGAAAACCGGTTTGCATTCCCGCTCGATGGGCGGTTTCGATGTAATGAGTGATCCACTCATCGGCATAGTAAAGTTCACCGAGCGCTTCGGGATCATCCGCATAGGGTTCCTTAAAAGCGGCGGTGCGAGAACCAATGGAGCCATCCAGGAGGATATCGGTGCCAATAATTTTTTGACCCTTGGCCACCACCTCCGGCACCGCAGTACTGCACCAGTGGAGCACCACATGGAGCGGCAAACTGTCGATGATTTCTAAAAATACCGGGATGTCGGAATCCGAAGACAGATCGCCGCCTTCCATCGCATGAATGGTGGTGACCCCCATTGCCACCGCCATTCTAGCGGTATGACGAATGGCCGCTTCCCGCTGATCCCGGGTCAGCTTGTCAAAAAAGTATTTGCGGGCATGACTGTTGGCATGACTGTGAAGCCGGCCATTTCGCTTTCCCGCCTGATCCCGGCCGAGACCTTCTTCATTTTCTAAAAATCCCATCAATTCCATGGCAATGGTATTGACCTGGGTATAATGCAGGCCCCGGTCAACCAGATAAACGGGCCGGTCTCTAAAAACCTGATCCAATTCGCTGGCAGTGGGCGGTCTTTTCTCTAATAACCGGGATTCATCCAAGCCATAGCCAAAGATCCATTCCTGTTCATTGGCACTCTTGTCGGCTGCCAGCTTTTCCAGCACCGCGGCAATTGATTGGCAATCATACAGGTTGATGCCGATCGCCGCCAGGCCCGTGCTCATCATATGCACGTGACAGTCATGAAGACCGGGTAAAAAGGTTTGACCGTTGAGATCGATAATCGCGGCCTGTTCGAACTCGGCCAGTTTTTTTATCGCCTCGCTGTTGCCGATTTTTTCAATGAACCCATTTTTAAGATAAATTCCCTGGCAAACCGGATGATCTTCATCCATGGTGATGCCAATTCCGTTAATGAGGGCAAGTTTTTCTTCCATTGCTGCCTCCTTCCTCATTCTGATCAATACTGATAAAAGTTCAGGCGGCTTGCGCCGCCTGAACTTTCGCTTATGCCAAGATCTTTTTAACTTCAGCGGCGACGGCTTTACCCAACGCGGTGTGACTGTCCGCATCTAAATGAAGTCCATCAATGGTACTGGCTTTGGCCACGGTTGCAGCATCAAAGAAAGGCACGCCCCGACTTGCGGCGACGCCCCGGTAGAATTCGGCCATCTGGACCGATTTTTCGCGGTTGCCGGCAAACATAAATTTAAATATGCCATCTTCTATCGGTCCCAGCGGCGGTGGTGCAATAAACAGTACCTTTGGTCCAGCCGGGCCAAACGCCCCGACCTGGGCCAGCGTTTTATCGAGAATCAGACTGGCGCCATTGGCAATATCCTGAGCGGTCACCGTATAACGACATTTTAAATCATTGGTACCAATCATGATAATTACCAAATCCAGCGGCGCATGGCTATCCAGCAGGGGAATAATGTGTTGTTTGCCGCAGCGGTATTCTTCAATGGGATCATCCCAAACCGTGGTCCGGCCATTCAAGCCTTCCGGGATAACCTTGTAGTCATCGCCTAATTCGGCCTGGAGCACCCCTGCCCAGCGGACCTCATCCGGCCAGCGTTTGATCGCTGCCACTAAATCATTGGATGGGTCCCATCCCCAGGTGTTTGAATCGCCAAAAATCATCACGTTTTTCATCAGTTTTCCTCCATATATATAATTTTTGATACCAATACTCGCTGTCAAGCCTGTTGATCCCAGAGTTCCAGATTGCTGGTGGCCACTGACGCGACCCCGATTTTTATCGCCCTGCTGATTTGTTCGCTGGTTGTCATTAATCCCCCTAAGATGATGGGCACCCCGGTTTCACCTTTTATCTCCCGGATAAGATGTTCCGGAATGGTGCCGGGCATCAGAATAACCACATCCGGTTGATGTTCTTTGATATTGATCAGGCCGGTTCGACACGCATCCGAATCGATGACGAAAAAACCGAAGGCCGCCATCATACCGGATTCTTTAATATATTTCACACAGAGCGATTTCATGGTGATGACACAGTCGACCCCACAGTTTGCCATATACTGAATACCCATTTTGTCCCGGGCTATTCCTTTAATCGAATCCTGATGGACCATCACCTTTTTTCCGGCCCGATGAATATGTCCCACCAGTTGCGGTAGGGTATTGATGTCCCCCAATTTGAGCATAATCCAATCCGCATCGGTTTTTTCGATGGCGTAAAGCAATTCTTTCCGTTGATGGACCGACGGAATAACCGCTTTGAATTTCAATTGTTGACAGCCATTGACTGCCACGCCGTTTTTTATTTGCATCCTATTCCATTCCCGTAACACCGCGGTGACCTTTTTGAACATAAAAAAGTCCGCATCATACCGAGGACGCAAGCCAGAAATTTCCGGCTCGGTGCACCCTCAGTATCATACGGACATCTCTTAAACTCTTGTCCCATGTTTATTCTATTGTCATAAATTCAGTTGTAATGGTTTTCTTTTTCTAATTCTATTCCTTTTTCACCAAGGTGTCAAGGGATAAAGAATCATTCACAAAAAATTGATACGCTTAATAATACTACTACGAACAGATTTCGTCATTGCTATGACCGCTGCGTCCATGTCTATGAGGGTATCGGCGCGCTGGCCGTAGCCACCGGTCAAGCCCTGACCATTAACCAGCATAACTATCAGGATTATCCGCTGGAACTTTCTTTTATTCACTAGGGGATCACCTTCTACCAGCTCAAATCAGCGGCGGCGGTGGCCGCTTTGGGCTGGGGGCGGATGCTTGATAAACGGGATACACGATAGTTTTAAGGCGCGGGTGGCGGCGCAAAAAATAAAGAAACGCCCACGGGAGTGCGCGTTTCTGGTTCTGAAAGTTATTTAATTAGTCTTCAAAGATTCTTCTACCATCATAAATTTGCATCATCGTTTTAACAATTTCTGTGAAAAACACTTCCTTGAGTTGTTCATAATCATTGTTAAGGTCCACACATTGAAGGGCATCATAATAGCGTTCTTTGCTTTCATATTTCAAATAAACTGGTGGCAAACCTTTGATTTTAAACAGCCAATTGAGGAATACTCTAGATATTCTCCCATTCCCATCATCAAAAGGATGAATAATCGTGAGTTTATGGTGGATTTTCACAGTTCTTTCGATATACATAGCCATCGAAATTTCATCTTTTTCTTTCATCAATTCTTGCACTTCATCATTAAGACTTGTTATTTCTTTAAATATATCTTTGTGATCACAGGTTTCAAATTTTGATTCCGTAACAAAATTATTATTTTCCCTGAATGAACCGGCCAACTCGTGATGTGGCGCATATCGATAAAGCATACTGTGTAATTTTAGTATTAAGTAAGTCGATATTTTATCAGTGGTATCAAAAATATAATCATATAGATCTGATTGCCCAGCGGTTTCAATAATATCCTGTAAATCTGATTTACAGAACTCACTTTCTTGTTTGTGCAATCTCAAATCAGTGATTATTTCAGCTACACATTCTTTATTGAGATGACTACCTTCAATCCTGCTTTCATTGTATATATAATCATTTTTAAAGATATTCCAAATTAAATTAAAATCGTGCTTATAAAAGTAAGTATATGAATTGATAATTTGTTCTCTCAAACATGGATCAAATGACAACAATCCCAACTCAGCAAGTTTATTTTGAGGTTTATACTTTCTAAATCTCTTTTTTAATTCGCTAGCATGCGTATTGCCTTCGATAAAATTGCAGCGATAGGCTAACGTAAACACACACGATTCAAAACTGACGCCGAAGTGTAGCGATAATTTCAAGGCATCATCAAACGTTACCTTTCCATCAATTAAATATTTTCGGGCCTCAGCCTCAAAATAACCTCTTGGCATTAACAGCTCCGAAGCGAACTGGTCGGCAAACTTTTCTATCTCATACTTTTGTCCGCCAATCGGACAAGCCTCATTCGAACGATCTTTTATATGATGACACAATTCGTGCGCGGCTGTAAAACGCTGTCTCGGAATCGGTCGATTATAATTGATACCAACAATGGGTATATCCTCTTGATTTAGCGGAGCAATATAAATCCCCTCAAGTTCTTTGAAGTCTCGAAATTGGTAAACAATACCATTCATAGACAATAACTTGAAGGGATCAATCGGAAATGTTATCTCATTTTCTTCCTGTAACCTGTCGATGATTCTTTTAGCTAATTGCTGGGGCGAATCTAAATATTCATCATATTTATTGTCTCTCAGCATCTAAATCATCGACTCCTTATACTTCCTTTTAAAATCAATCAGATTCATTATTTCTTTTTTGTCATTAACAGAAAGCGTTGAAAAAGCTCTGGCAAACATATTAACTTCAGCATCTTCAGGTTTTGTTTCATGAAGAATTTCATCCACCGTTACACCATAAATCCGAGCAAACATATCCAATTCATTCGCTAAAACATTGCGTTCTCCACATTCTATTGCAGTAATGGTAGTTCGAGAAACCCCAATCTGTTTTGCAACATAATCTTGAGAAAGACCTAACGCCTTTCTGTAACTTTTCAATCTCTCAAAAATAGTTTTCATCTTTACTCACTCCTCTTATGAATATTATACTGCCCTGCGCTAAAAAACACAATCTATTTCGTCAGGATTCCTGACATTATTAACATTAAGTAAATTCAAGTCTAATTAGTTTTTAATCATGAAACAATTAATATCTTGCTGAAAGTATTTCTATTTATTCCCATGAATTCTTAAATCAATTTTCGCGGGTAGCGGTGTCAAAAAATAAAGAAACGCCCGTGAGAGCGGGCGTTTCTGGGATAATAAAGAACGCTAACGATTATTCTTCCGTCACCAGTCCGAAATACTTTTCAAAGAATTTCATCAGCTTGTCGCCGACACTTTGCTTTTTGACGGCCCGGTTGCCACCACCAAAGCGTGACACCGGGGGCATGATTTTATCGATGTCGGTCCCGCTGGTCTTCAGCGCCCCATCACGGAAGGCGTTATTAATAAATTTTCTGGTTTCGTCCGGTTTGAGTTTTTCCGCACTGATCAGCTCCACCAGGTCGCGCTCTTTCTGCTCATCAACAAAGCGGCGCCACTCCTCGTCCACCTTGGTGGACGCATTAACGGTTTCAATAAAGTGTTCAATCAAAACCTTCTTACTGCGCAGTTCAATACTGGCGCCGATGGCTTTATCAATCGCCACCAGGATACTCTTGTCTTCACAGTTGGAGGCATGGTATTTGGCCACCAGCATCAAGATATAATCGATGTTGATTTCGACCTGGCGGATCAGTTCAATTTCAAAAACAATGTCGTCGTTGATCCGCTCCTTGTCGGCTTTTTCGCCCTCGCGGAAATCTTGATATAGATCAAGATAAAGGCTCTGATAGTCCTGATAGTCGCGGTTGGTCAGGATTTCCTGGCCGGGAAAGTTGTCAAAGGCGGTCAGAATATTCTTAAGCCGCAGGATTGCCCCAAACAGCCGGATAAAATCCTTCTGGTTCTGTTCGCCGATGATCGCCGTACCCAGCGGGAATTTTTGACCCAGCTCCGCGATCAGCTCGGTGTAGCCGGGGTGATGCTGGCCATCTTCGTCGAAGCCATAATAATAGCTATCAAAGTTTTTAAGCAACACGATACTGCCAGCATCCTTATCGCCAAACAGGGCGATGGCGGCATCAGTTTGTTCCTGCAAATCCCGGAAACAGACGATGTTGCCGTAGGTCTTAACCGCATTGAGGATCCGGTTGGTCCGCGAGAAGGCCTGAATCAGGCCGTGCTGCTTGAGGTTTTTATCGACCCATAGGGTGTTCAGGGTGGTGGCATCAAAGCCGGTCAAAAACATATTCACGACAATCAACAGATCGACCTCCCGGTTTTTCATCCGCAGCGACAGGTCTTTGTAGTAGTTTTGAAACTTCTCGGCCGAGGTATCATAGTTGGTATTAAAATCGGCGTTATAATCGGCGATGGCCGCTTCCAGAAAATCCCGGGAGGATTGGTCAAGGCCGGCGGTATCAAAATCCTCGTCGGGAAAGACATCCTCGGGATCGGCTTCGTTAGCGGAAAAGCTGAAAATGGTGGCGACATTAAGGGCCCGGCCCTGCTCGGCCAGCTGTTTTTTCAGCTCGAGATAATATTTTTTCGCCACCGGGATCGAACTGACCGCCAAAATCGAGTTAAAGCCGGCGACCCGCTGACCCTTAAGCGAATAGAAATGGTTGCGCTTGGTCTTCTGGTCAAAATGTGAAAGCAGATAAGTGACAACCGCGCGGATCCGGGCCGGATCGGCCAGGGCCGCTTCGGTATCGATGGCGGCCACCTCTTTATCCGCCAGCCCATCTTTCATCTTGACGGTGTTGATATAGTCAATCCGAAACGGCAGCACGTTGCCGTCATTGATGGCATTGACAATGGTATAGGTATGCAGCTTGTCGCCAAAGGCCTGGGGGGTGGTGCGCATGGCCGGGTTGCCGCCGCTGCCGGCATTGGCGGCAAAGATCGGCGTCCCGGTAAAGCCAAAGAGATGATAGTGTTTGAAGGCGGTGACGATTTTTTTATGCATATCACCAAACTGGGAGCGATGGCATTCATCAAAGATGATCACAAAATGTTTCTTGAAGGCCGCATGACCCTTGTTTTTGGAAACAAAGACATCAAGTTTCTGAATCGTCGTGATGATGATCTTTGAACAGCTGTCGGCCAGCTGTTGTTGCAGGATTTTGGTGGAGGTATTGCTGTCAGCGGCGCCCTTCTGGAAGCGTTCGTATTCCTTGATGGTCTGGTAGTCTAGGTCTTTCCGGTCGACCACAAACAGCACCTTGTCGATATACGGCAGCGCCGTGGCCAGCTGGGCCGTTTTAAAGGAGGTCAGGGTCTTGCCGCTGCCGGTGGTATGCCAGATGTAACCGCCGGCAGCCAGCGTGCCGGTTTGCTTATAGTTATTTGAAATCTCGATCCGCGAGAGGATCCGCTCGGTGGCGGCAATCTGGTAGGGCCGCATCACCAGCAGCAACGCTTCGGAGGTAAAGACACAGTATTTGGTCAGCACGTTTAAGAGCGAGTGTTTGGCCATAAAGGTCCGGGTGAAGTCGACCAGGTCGGCAATGGCGGTATTGTTACTGTCTGCCCAGTAGGAGGTGAACTCAAAACTGTTGCTGGTCTTCTTACTCTTTTTGCGTTCCCCGGCCGCGCTTTCCTTGACGTGGCTGGAGCGGGTAGTATTGGAATAATACTTGGTGTGGGTGCCATTGGAAATGATAAAAATCTGGACATATTCAAACAGCCCGCTGGCGGCCCAGAAGCTGTCCCGCTGGTAACGTTTAATCTGGTTAAAAGCCTCGCGGATGGCGACGCCCCGGCGCTTCAATTCAATATGGACCAGCGGCAGACCATTGACCAGAATGGTGACGTCATAACGGGTCTCGTGGCTGCCTCCTACTTCCTGATACTGGTTGATCACCTGCAGGCGGTTGTTGTGAATATTTTTCTTGTCGATCAGGATGATATTCTTGGTGGTGCCGTCGTCACGTTTTAGGTTCTGGACATGGTCGGTCTGGAGCTTGCGGGTTTTTTCGACAATCCCCTCATTGCTGCTGGCAATGCTTTCAGCAAAAAAGCGGTGCCACTCGGCGTCACTAAAAGCATAGTCATTAAGTGCTTCCAGCTGGCGACGCAGATTGGCCACCAGGGCGGCTTCATCGTGAATGCACAGGTACTCGTAGCCCTGGGCCTGAAGCAGGCGGATCAGTTCCCGCTCCAGCTCGGCTTCACTCTGATAGGCATCCGAGCGGCCATAATCAGCCTGGTATTCGGCGACGACGGTGGCTTCGTTGGAGGATACGACGACGTTATAAAGGCTCATGCGCCCACCTCCGTTTCGACGTCAGCCCGGACCGGAAAGGTTAACAGCTGGTCGCGGTAATATTCATATTGCTGGCGCCGGGCCTCGATTTCAGCCGGCAAGCCGCTGGTCAGGTCGTTGCAGAGGGTGTCGAAGCGGTCGAGGATGGCGACGATGCGGGCTTGGACTTCGAGGGGTGGAACGGGGATTGTAAGCTTGTGCAATTTGCTGCCTTTGATTCCTTTTACGGTACCACCGGTAGCGGTTGCTAAAAGTTTATCTTGGAATTCATTCCCAAGAAGTATATATTTCAAAAAAGTGCTATTAAGTGCATCGGTTTTTGGTCTATACTTAATTACTCGCTGTGCTAAAGCTATATCTTCGTTGTCAATTTGGGCGATATTGCCACAAGGCGCTTCTGTTGTAATCAATACATCACCTTGCTGAGGATAACCGCGTCGCATAACAATCTCATAATCTTCTGGCGCAATGTACTCTTTTGATTTTTCATAATCAATATAACCTTTTCTGATGTTTTTTGCCGTAACAAGAAAGACTCCGTTTTCCACCTTTTTTGGGGTTTTACCTCGGTAATCGACAATGTCACATAAATCAGCAAGTGCGTAATACTGAGCGTCCCTAAATGACAGCAATTCTTTGCTATAATACTCATATTGCTTTTTCCGTGCTGTAAGCTCCGCTGTAAGCTCCGCTGTAAGCTCCGCTGTAAGCTCCGTGAAATTGTCCAGGATCCGGACAATTTCACCCTGCACCGGCAGTGGCGGGAGGGGGATTTTAACAGAGTTAAGAACAGCTTGCGTCAGGCTTGGCACACCACCAGCTGTATTGAGTCTTTCAAGATGTTGGGCTTGCAAATAGTAAAAAACAAATTTAGGTTCAATTATATCAGTATTTATATCAGTATAAAAAATTGTATCTACTGTCCAGAACGGTACATCCACGTAATACAATTTATCAATTGAACCTTTACGTGGTATTAGTACCGAAGGTTTTTCAAAAGCAGCATGGTCGATGTAAGTCATAATACCGCCAGTACCATAAACCGGTATATTACCTTTATCAAACCCCTTATAATCTTTGCCATTTTTAATTGTCAGCACTTGTGAAAGACTTTTTAACTCTACCCCATCCGGGCACAGCTCCGCAATCAATTCTTCCAGCTTACTCATTGCCATCCCCTCCTTTGTTTAGCAGTTTTTCGACTTGCCGATCAAAGTCGGATCGAATCTTTTGGTTTTTATCGGGAATCGCGCCATGTCGAGTGGGTATTTCCATTTTGGAAACAACCACTTTTTGACCCCGTTCACCTTCTGAAAAAATATTTTTGAGGTGTTTGCTAATCGCCGGAACTTGTACGGCAAAAAGTTCCGCCATTGCTTTCTGAGTGAGCCAGATAGTTTCGTCATTTATCACTGCATTAACGGATATCTCTTCATCAACGGCACGATAAATTAAAAATTCAAACTCGTTTGCCATCATCCCACCTCAATCTCGGCAATAATGCTGGCAATCTCGTCCCGCAGCACCTGCTCCCGGGCGACAATCGCTTCAATCTCAGCATTAAGAACGGTGATATCAATCACCTCCCGCAGATCCTGCTGCTCGACGTAGCTGGATACCGACAGGTTATAGTCCTGAGCCGAAATCTCGGCATTAGGCACCAGCCGCACAAAATGCTCAAGGTCCGCCCGGTTGGTATAGGCCGTGATAATTGTATCGATATTGGCTTGAGTCAGTTTGTTATTGTTGGTAACCTTGACGCATTCTTTGGCGGCATCAATAAACAGGGTGCTGTTTTCGCTTTTAGACTTTTTAAGCACCATGATGCAGGTAGCAATGCTGGTGCCAAAGAAAAGATTGCCCGGTAATTGGATGACGCAGTCAATATAGTTGTTGTCGATCAGGTATTTGCGGATCTTCTGTTCGGCGCCGCCCCGGTACATGACCCCCGGAAAGCAGACAATCGCCGCGGTACCGGAGGTCGCCAGCCAGGCCAGCGAATGCATAATAAAGGCCAGGTCAGCCTTGGACTTGGGCGCCAGCACCCCGGCCGGCGAAAAGCGGGGATCGTTGATCAGCAGCGGATTGGCATCGCCATCCCAGCGGATCGAGTAAGGCGGATTGGAGACAATCGCTTCAAAGGGTTCATCATCCCAGTGCATCGGGTCAGTCAGGGTGTCGCCATGACCAATATCAAACTTATCGTAGTCAATATCGTGGAGAAACATATTGATGCGGCAGAGATTATAGGTGGTGATATTGATTTCCTGACCATAGAAGCCCTGGCGAACGTTTTCTTTGCCGAGAATCTTGGCAAAATTTAAAAGCAGCGAGCCGGAGCCACAGGCCGGGTCATAGACCTTGTTGACTTCGGTTTTGCCGACCAGGGTGATCCGGGTCAACAGTTCGCTGACTTCCTGGGGGGTGTAGTATTCGCCGCCGCTTTTACCGGCGTTGGAGGCGTACATCCCCATCAGGTATTCGTAGGCATCGCCAAAGGCATCGATGGTGTTGTCCTGATAGCCGCCGAGGGTCATGTCGCCAATACCATCTAAGAGCTTGACAAGCATTTCGTTGCGTTTGGCGACGGTGCCGCCAAGCTTGTTGCTGTTGACGTCAATATCGTCAAACAGGCCTTTAAAATCATCTTCGCTGATACTGCCCTGGGCCGAGCTTTCAATATTGCGAAAGGCCTGCTCCAGCGTTTCATTGAGGTTCTCATCATCGGCGGCACGGCTTTGGACGTTTACAAACAGCTCGCTGGGGAGGATAAAGAAACCCCGGGTCAAAACCAGATCAGCCCGGGCTTCTTCGGCTTCGGCGTCCGATAATCGCGCATAATCAAACTCGCTGTTGCCGGCTTCATGCTCGCCGCGGTTAATGTAGTCGGTCAGATTTTCTGAGATATAGCGGTAAAACAGTATCCCCAGAACATACTGCTTAAAGTCCCAGCCGTCGACACTGCCGCGCAGATCATTGGCAATGTTCCAGATTGTGCGGTGCAGTTCAGCCCGTTGTTGTTCTTTTCGATTATCAGCCATGTATCTTCTCCATCTTTGCTTTTATTTGTTAGTCGTGGTCGCTCGTATTTCGCCCGATCAGTGCGTCGCTCTGACAGGCATACCTTTTAATTTTAACTCACCCTTTAAAAAATCGCAACCGGTCTTTATTAAAGTGAATTAAACCGCCAGCACGGCCAGCGTATAGCCATGATCAATAAACCCATTAAAAAAAACAGCCAATCCCAGCACTCCCGCTGGCATTGGCTGATCGTTTTTTGTGTGTAGCTGGTGTAACCTTAACTGTCCCCATAATGACTCTTGCAACCGATGATATAAATGGTATCATCCTAGATTTTGTAAATTAATCGATCGCTTTCAGAGATTCTTCTGCTCCAATACCCGGATAGTTCGTGCCGGAGGGCTTCTGGTTTCCCAATTCCCGTGTATCCATTGCGTTCAATATCGCGAATCAACTCATGGATTTTTTTAAGGATCTTTTTATCTTTATTGTGCCAGTATAAATACTCATCCCAGGCATGCTCTGAAAACAATTTATTCATCGTTCATGTCACACGCTTTTAATTCGATCGTTTTACCCTGTTCAATTTGATTTTTACTTTCGATCAGTCGATCATAATAGGCTTTATTACTGGTAATATAAGCATTTTCCATTAAATTGTTATATTCATCAAGACTAATCAGGACGACATTTTTTTCGCCTTTCCGGGTGACGATGATGGTTTCACAGTCATCGGTTACCTTGTCAAAATAAGATTTCATCTTGTTTCTCATGGTGGTATAATTGATGGCTAACATAATCTCTCCTCCTTAAGGACTTCTTTCTGTACTTAATATTGTATTTTATTTGGGGCACGAAGTCAAGGAAAGAACGACGGCGGTTCCCGCTAACATTGGCTAATCCACTATTTTTTTATCGCACCTGTTCTTCCCACAAATCAAAGCCATCATCACCTCATCATCATGATAACCGAGATTGATAAAACATTTAATTTTGGAGCAAGAGATACCGCGGCGGTTCTTTTATGCTATAGCAACCAACCATATTGCTTCTCAATTTTATAAATGATGCGCCAGGGCGAAAAAACAACTTCACGATAAGTTAACAGATCAAATGCTTTTAACTCTGGCACAAACCTGCCACTTTTGGGCATCTGTTCCAGTCGTGTTACTTTCTCTTCAATTTTTCCCAGAATCTGCATCGCCAGTAGCTATTGGGTGCCTGACACTACATCTTCTTCATCTCAAGATATTAACGGGTCCGATTATCTACCTGTTCTAAGCATCTAAATCTTTGATGGTAACGGTTTTGGCATCAAAATCGATCAGTCCATCCTGGCGCATTTTGCTGAGCTCCCGGCTCAGGGAGGATCGCTGTATCCCAAAACGCTGGGCCAGATCTTTTTTTGATGATGGCAGTCGGATTACCTGACTTTTCTGAATCCGAGACTCATAGTGTAAAAAATCAATGATACACTGGCGGATTGTTTTCATCGAGATGGCATTGATCTTGTCGGTGAGAATCAGGGTTTTATCGGAGATGGCTTTCATCAACCCGATCATAAAGGTACGGTTCATCTGACACAGTTCCAGAATCATTTCCTGATGAAGATGGAGGATCACCACCGGCGACTGGGCCAGCACCGTCATCGGATAGTTGTTGCGACTGGAGAAAATCAGATTGGCCCCCAACACATCACCGTCCTGAAAAATACTGATGGTCAACACGTTCCCCTCGCGGTCGAGATTCTGAACCGCCACCCGGCCGCTCAGAATCAGATCCATGGTTCGGCAGCATTCGTTCTGAAAATGGATCACCTGATCTTTTTCATACTCTCGTTTCTCATAGTAATGGGCTCTGAAAATCTGATTCAGGGCTTCGTCTGAAAAATCTGAAAAAAGGCTGTGGCTGGATAAAATTGTCATGAAATCCTGATGATTCATAAAATAACCTCCTGAGGTGTGACCGTGGTAACTTTTTATTCCGCTGATCTACAGTATACTATAGAAAATTCGAATTTTGAAGCTGAGATTCGCATAATCAACTTGGAGGTTAACGGATGGATATTTTTACATTGATTTTCTGGGTGATCACCCTGGTATGGCTGGGGTTTTCACTGAAAAAAGACAAGGGCAAAACCCTGAAGGCCATAAAAATGTCCGGGGGAATGATGAAAGGGATCGCCGGGGATATCCTCGGCATCTTGCTGTTGATTGGTCTGATCCTCACCTTTGTGCCACCGGAAACGATTAAAGCCACCATCGGTCAGGCCAACGAGGTTGTTTCGACGGTACTTTTCGCACTGCTGGGAAGCATCACCCTGATCCCCGCCTTTGTCGCCTTTCCACTGGTGGCCTCACTGGTCGACGCCGGTGCCAGCATCGTTCCAATTGTCGCTTTTCTGACCACGCTGACGATGGTCGGAGTGGTGACCTTTCCGCTTGAGAAAAGAGAATTCGGTCTGAAATTCACGCTGATCCGCAACTCACTGAGCTTTGCTTTTGCCCTGGTGATTGCCCTGGCGATGGGGGTGATACTATGACATTTTTAAAAAGCCAACTCAAAAACAACCGCTTTCTGATGATCGTGATCCTGGCTTATGTGGCCGTCGGCATTTTTGCTCCGGACAAATTTCTGCCATCTCTGGGCAACACCTGGTATTATGTCAAGGAAATGCTGATGATCATGCCGGTGATTCTGCTGTTAACCTCGCTGATATCTGCCTGGGTACCAAAAGAAACCATCGAAAACGCCTTTGGCAAGAACTCGGGCCTTAAAGGTTCGCTGTTTGCTTTTTTACTGGGCAGTTTTTCAGCCGGTCCCATTTACGCCGCCTTTCCGGTCTGCAAAATGTTACTGAGCAAGGGCGCCAGTATTGCCAACATTGTTATCATCCTGTCCACCTGGGCGGTGATCAAAATCCCGATGCTAATCACTGAAAGCAAATTTCTGGGACCCGAATTCATGCTCGTCCGCTGGATTCTGACCACCCTGGCGATTTTTCTGATGGGCTATATCACCTCCCGGTTTGTCAAACCGGCGGATCTTCCCGCCGACGATGAAGCAGCCGCCACTCTGGATGGTCCCCTTGCTGTGAACGCCGACTATTGTGTGGGCTGCGGCCTGTGCGCTAAAATCGCCCCCAGCCATTTTAAGATGGTCAACAAAAAAGCGACCGTCATCAGCCAGACTTTGTCGCCCGGGGACGGCCTGGCCATCAAGGATGCCGTGGCAAAATGTCCCGCTAAAATCATCCGGTTTTATCGCTGAAAAAATCCCTCTGCTGCCGTTCTATTGGCAGCAGGGGGATTTTAGTGTTTTTATCGGCTGCAATCATCAGCGTCTATCAAAACGGTGAATGACGCTTTGCCTTGATTGTCTCGACATTTTTTACTGACTATTCTCACTATCCCTGACAGCTTACGCGGTTTTTAGTAATCCTTTTTCGCCGCACAGTCGGGTCAGCTCTTCGCCGATAATCCGGGTCATCTGATTAAGGTCAATGTTTTCACCATTGAGGACATCATACCAGCCGCCGGTCACGGCATCACCAACCGTTTCTTTGAGAATACCGCCGACGCCATTGTAAATTTTGGTGATCGTCACGGTGGTTCCGCTTAAAGCCACCTGAATAACATACTTATCTACTGGCGGAAACTGAATGCAATGCATGATTCCTTTTCCGGTCAGCTGGGGTTCCCCACAGGGATAGGTTCCTGCTTTCATAATCTCATGCAGTTCTTCATAACTCAGTTTTTGATTGAGTTTGACCTTGTCATAGCTTTTAATTACCTGCGTGCCTGACACTTTTATAATTACCTGCGTGCCTGACACTTTTATAAACTTATTTGTTAATGGTTGTTTCGATTATTCTACCTAAGAGCATTGACTTCTGCACATTTAGTTGATATTTTTGTGCAGAAAGAGACTCTTTTATGCAGAAAGGAATCGAAAATGCGTGAGTTTGATTATGCAAAAATACCTGATGAATTATGAGTTAATACATTGATTGATGCCTGACACTACATCTTCAATTGGGACTGAAAAACGCCGATTTAATCGTGATCGTTTTGGCGTCATAATCTAGCAAACCCGCTTTTTTCATTTTGGTCAGTTCCCGGCTCAGGGAAGTTCGCTGCACTCCCAGCCGTTCCGCCAATTCTTTTTTTGAGCAGCCTAAGGTGATCATCAGTGTTTTCTGCAACTGGTATTGATGACTGAGATAATCGTTAATCCGCTGGCGAACGGTTTTTAAGGAAATCACCGTCAACTTGTCCGTCAGAATCATTGTCTTTTCAGAAATGGACTGCATCAGTCCCTTCAAAAAATCAGCATTTTTTTGGCAGAGGGCCACCACCAGCTCGCGCTCCAGCTGTAGCAGCGTCACCTCGGTGACTGCTATCACCGTCATCGGATAGCCGTTGTTGACAGCAAAGAGCAAATTTTCGCCGATACTTTCCCCGGCCCGAAAGACGTTGACAGTGAGCATATTGCCGTTTTCATCGAGATTCAAAACCGCCACCCGTCCCGAAAGAATCACGTCCATCCGATGACAGGGTTCATTTTTTAAATGGATTACCTGATCCTTGTGGAACTGATTGACCGTCGTTTCGGGCGAGCGGATTATTTCTAATAGTTCGACTTCACAAAAGCCATTAAAAAAATTAGCGCTGATCAATAAGCGCAAAAGATCATCATTTTTCATTTTTCATCTCCTTGTGTTACCATGGTAACACCTTTTCTTTTATTTATCGATTATACTAGATTATATCCATGACGAAAAGGAGATTACGATGTTAGAAAAAATTTATGCATTTGCCAATGGCAATGAAAAACGGATTGAAAAATTGATTGATGACCAACCAGTGATGATCAACCATATGATTTTTCCCGAAGGAGAAGGCTTGAAGGAGCATTATTCCAATTCCAACGTTTATATGATCGTCATTAAAGGGGCGGTTACCCTGCAGCTGGATGATCAGGAACCGCACCGCTATGAAGCGGGACAGATCATCAATATTCCCTACCACGTCAAAATGAATGTTAATAACCGTGATCCCGAAATTTTGGAAATTTTTGTGATCAAAGCCCCCGGACCGGCTTTTTATCATCCGGACAAGCAATGACAACAGCACGACGCCGGGTCATCCAGCTGGCTTTTCTGGGTTTGTTCATCGTCCTGCTGGTGACCGGTAAGATTCAGCTGTGGATGGGCGTTTTTGTGCTGGGTGTGCTGGCTTCTTTGTTCTGGAGCCGTCTTTATTGTGGCTGGATCTGTCCGATCAATACAGCGATGGAAGGACTCACCTTTGTGAAAAAGAAAAGCCAGCTGAAAAGTTTTAAGATTCCTCGCTGGTTGTCAAAACCCTGGCTCCGCCTTGTGATCCTGTTGCTGTTTTTCCTAGTCTTTGTTTTTGTGATGCTGACTGGTAAAAAGCTGCCGATTCTGCCCCTGCTCTTTGCCGGCGGCGTCATCCTGACCCTTTTCTTTCCGGCCGAGTTGTGGCACCGGTTTTTATGTCCCTACGGGGCGATCTTAAGTCTCTCCAGCATGAAAGCTCGCCACGCCCGATACAAAAATCAGCCAATCCCGGCGTTCCCGCTGGTATTGGCTGATCTTTTTTTGTGCGAAGCTGCTTTACCCTTAACTGTCCCCATCATGACTCTTGCAACTCATGATCAAATGACGTTTCAGGTAAAAGTTTGATTGTTAACTACATCTGCTCGTCGCCGACAAGTTCCGGCAGCTTCGCGGTTTTATATTCCCCCAGGAAGGTGGCCCCCAGTAGCAGTACGGCTCCCAGCATCTGGACCCCGTTCATGGCTTCGCCAAAAATCAAAAATGACGCCAGTAGCGCAGTGATCGGGTCGATATAACTGAGGGTGGCGATGCTCTGACCATTAAGCCCTTTCATGCCGGTAAAGAAGAGAAAAAAGCCCAGTCCGGTATGCACCAGGCCCAACGCCAGCACCGCCATTACCGCCACCGGGGTGAGGCCGGAAAAAGCGATGCCGCCGCTGAGACTCACATAGCAAAATAACACCACCGTAGCGATACTAAGCTGCAGCAGCGTGGTGGCCATGCCGTTCATGCTTTTAATGAACTTATTGGTCAGCATCAGGCTGGCATAACAGGCTGCCGCGGCAATCCCCCAGGCAATGCCCAACAGATCATTGCCCGCTGCGCCGCTCTGGCTGCTGCCTTTGAGGATCAGCAACATCCCGATCAGGGCTGCCGCCATGCAAATAACCTTGCGGGGGATGATCTTTTCCTTCAGCACCAATGGTGACAGGCCGATGACAAAGACTGGTGCCATGTAATAGCTCAGGGTGGCATTGGCAATGGTAGTGTGCTTAAATGCTTCAAACAAAAAGATCCAATTGCCAGCCAGCACAGCGCCTGAAAACACTAACGGAATCAGGTTTTCGCGGACGCTGGAAAGAGCAATTTTCTCCCGGCGGATAAAACTGATCAGTAGCAGAAAAAGACTGCCGATCAGTCCTCAGAGCATGGCGATTTCACTGGATTCCAGATTGATAAACCGCACATAAATGCCGATGGTTCCGAAGATGACCATCGCCAGAATAAACATTAGTTTTGATTTCACGACTGTTCTCGCTTTCTATAAATACTTATGCAAAGATGTATGCTTCTAACACCAATGATTATAGCAATCGCAGAATCAGCCATTGGAGAATATGGTCTTTTTTATGGTCTCAAAGCTGCTTCTGCGATGAGACGGTTGGTGGTGATAGCGGTTTACCTGAGATTCTTCCCATATTGAGCCTCCTTGTTTATCTTAGTTACTGAATTATTTAACCTCATCTGGACGGGTCTGTCAAGAAAAACTGCTTAGTATAGGCACATCCGGCCCATTTAAGCGTCGGCGCGCTGGTTGTACCCGTCCAAATCCAGCGCATCCTGATCCAGAGCCTCGTAACTGACCACCTGGTTGCGGCCGTTGCGCTTGGCGACAAAGAGGGCCTGGTCGGCTTTTTTGATGGTTTCGAAGCAGTCGCCGCCCTCATAGATGGCCACGCCCAGCGAAATGGTGATCTTGCAGACGCCGTTAACCGACTTTTCCACCGAACTGCGGATCCGTTCAGCCACTAGGCTGGCCTGATCACGCTGGCAGTCAAACAGAAGCGCGACAAACTCTTCGCCTCCCCAGCGAATCACCAGATCCGGCCCCCGCAGACTGTGGCGGATGCAGTCGGCGACAAACTGTAGAATCCGGTCGCCCTCATCGTGGCCGTAGTTGTCGTTGACCAGTTTAAAATGATCCACATCCATGATCACAATGGCTATATCAGGACTCATAAAAGACAGATCGTGGCCCGCCCCCATGATTTTATGGAGCTGCCGTCGGTTGAACACCTGAGTCAAAGGATCGTGGAATAGCGCAAACTCCAGTTTTTTCTGAGTAATGTAATGATCATAATAAAAACCAGTAACGATCAGATCGACCAGGCCCAGCAGAATGATCACCTGTATGTTGAAGGACAGAATCACTTCGAGATTGGAGTAATGATAGAGCTGGTCGGCCAGTAGAATATTGCCGATCAGTCCCAGCTGGGCTACCATAGCATATAACGGCGGGGCACTGAAGGAAGCCAGCAACAGGATAAAACTCATGATCAGAAAGCCTTCATTGACATAAGATTGATCAGCCCCGTAGGAACCGGCCCAGATGTTACCCCAGATCATCGCATGAACCATCAGCAGGGATACGACTGACATGATCCGATAATTACCGGTCTGGCGATAGACCAGCACCACCACCGCCAGCGGAATCACCACCATGCTGCGGATCACTAGCAAGCGCAAGGTAAACTGCTCGTACACCTGCCAGTCCGGCACCAGCAGACTAAAGAACATCAAGGCCGAAGCAAACATGACGCCCAGATTAAAACGCCGGTAATAATCGTATTTGGCCTGGTAGAAATCATCCCTGGCCTTGCCCTCAAGTCTTAAAAATGCCTCCATCTGTCAAACCTCCCGGATTTTGTCGTTGTTTAACATTAAACCTCATTAAGGCCGGGTTTGTCAAGAAAAACAGCGGCGGTATGGGACTGGCTGGGCAACTACGTGATTAAATAATATCGATAGCGGCAAAATACCCTCCGTGGACCGCTTTTTTTACAATGCTGGCGCCAGTACAATCGCCTATCGCCATGAATGTTTCCCATTCCTCCCATTCACGAAGTTTTTCCACAATACCAGAATTGGCCGCACTGCCAACCGCATATAGAACGGTATCAGCTTCAACAAAATGTTCTGCATTATTCTTATCTTTATAAATAACGCCATTTTCCAGAATTCTCTCGGTATTTGCACCAATAATGCTTTGAATCTGATCCTTTTTTTGATCCATATATTCAAACAGGGTCGGTCGATGTAACATGTTCGCATCCTGTGCCAATTCGTTTGTGATTTCTAAAATTGTTATGTGCTTCCCAAATTCTGCTAAATGAAGCGCTAATTCACAGCCAATTAATCCGCCACCAATCAGAATGATTTTATCCCCCATCTTTTCTGGCTGATAATAGGCTGCCGTCGCATGGTATGCCTGTTCAATCCCTTCAATATTGGGTACCCGAGGCGTAGCGCCGGCCGCTACAATTATTGACTGAGGTTGCAGTTCTTCAAGTAACGCTCTGCTTGCGGTTGTATTTAATCGCACTTTAATATCACGTTTTAATGTCTGTCTCACAAGATAGTCCGTATACTTTTTCAAGTCTTGCTTATGCGCATCGTAATCGGTAAATCGCAGCGTTCCACCTAATTTTTCTTGATTGTCTACCAGGATCACTTGGTGACCCCGGTCACTTACTGTAATAGCCGCCTGCATGCCACCCGGGCCACCACCAACGACAAGTACCTTCTTCTTTTCTTCTACCGCTGGGGTATTTAAAAGGTAAGCTTCCTGTCCTGCTGTGGGATTGATATTGCATTGGTAGAATCCATCATAGAGCCCCGCCATACAATCATTACAGCGAATGCAGGGTCGTACCTCATCCTCTTTATTTTGCAATATTTTTCTTGGCAGATCACTATCAGCCAGGGTGCCTCTTCCAATTGCAACAAAATCAAGCGTTCCATCGGCTATCAACCGTTCCATTTCGGCAGGATCATCATTCGCTCCAACCGCACAAATTGCCGTTTTAACGCCAGCATTTTTTAGCAGTTTTGCATAAGGCACATTGATAAAATGTGGCATCAGGGTTGACGTCATACAGTAATGTTCGGAATTATGATAGTCCCCGGAAGAAATCTGAATGATATCCACAATGCCATCAACCATTTTACAAAATGCAATACAGTCCTCAACTGACCAACCATTTGGTTGATGTTCATCGCCACTGATGCGAATTTCGATTACAACATCATCACCAATTTTTTCCCGAACAGCTTTTAAAACCTGCAATGGGAATTTGGCTCTGTTTTCAATGGATCCACCGTATTCATCTGTTCTGGTATTCCATACTGGTGACAAGAACTGCGCCAACAGCCATCCATGACAGCACTGGATCATTACCTCCTGAAAACCGGCCGACTTCGCACAAAAGGCGCTCTCAGCGAAATCATTGGCGATCCGTTTCATATCCTCTTCATCCATGGCTTTTACCGCAGTTCCATTTTCTTTCACAAATGAAACTGGTCCGATGGGTGTGCCCTGTTCCTGGTTGAAAAAGGGTTCGGCAAATAATCCCGCATGGGCTAACTGAATCGAAGGCACTGCGCCATGACGCTTAATTGCATCGGTGAATTTTATCCAATCCTTGTTTGGCAGAATCATTCGTGAAAAATCAGGGCGAATTAAATCAACATTTGGCCGTCTGATTGCATCCACGTTATTCACAGGCGTTTCTCCATAGGTTATCCCGGCGGCACCGCCTCTGGCTTTTTTTTCGTAAAAAAGCACTGTTTTGAAATCAAGGGCACCACTGTATTCATCGGGATATGTCATTCCGGTTGGCGTCGTCACGATTCGATTACGAAACGTAATATTTCTAATTGTGTAGGGGCTGGCTAAATTTTTATATTTTCTCATTTCGACCTTTCTATTTACAGTCTGTCTCTACTGCTTTTGGTAACGCAGCTACATCTGTTGTTTCATTACGCAGGATATTGTTGTATGGGAATCTGACAACCTTTGCTCGGATTTTCTTTTGTCTTTCACCAGGTTCTCCCCAAAGCACAAACACTTCAGTGCCTAATTCTGTATACTCCGTATCCAGACAACCAATGGAAATCATCCGATGGAAATATGCTGAATTTTGTCTGCCAAATGTTGTTCCAATTGTTTCCCCGTCATTATTTAATATGCGATCATGGGAAATCGTTCCTGAGAAATCTGGCCAGAAATTGAGATCTGTCGGGTTTTCAATATACTTATACGGCTCCTCATCCCTAAACTGAGAGGCGAACACGTCCGCAATATCCTCGACATTCCATTCTAAGGTAACCATTTGACGTTTATTTTCTTCTTTAATTCGCTCAAGCGCTTCTTTTCCGATGAAATCATGATCAAAACGGATCATATTTCCCCATCCTAATTCGTATGGATCATGATAAAAAAGTTGTACATCATCTGAGGCACTGCCATGAGGGTTCATGGGTCCGGCAGCGAAAAGTTGGAATTCCATGCCTGGTGTACTTTTTAGATAGTTCATTAAATCTTCATCTTCACTCTTCGGCTCCAAGAAATGAACACCAAACTGTGGAAATCCATTTTCAGAATGATTCATTGGATAACAATGGGATCCAAGTCTTCTTAAACCCAAAGGTTTGCCTGCATCATAGAGTGCATTGTATACGTCATGTGCATCTTCAATAGCACCATGCACTTCATAGCCAAGCGTCCCAGACATTCCTATTCTAAGGATACGAACGGGCTTTCCGGCAATCTCTGCTTCTATTGAACGAAGGAATTTTAGATCCCGCAAATCTTTACCACTGGCACGTTCTACGATGTCAATCGATACTGGCCCTCCGATCTGAAACAGAAATACTTTTCCTGTGAGAAATTCACCTTCAACATCAAATTTTCCGTACTTCCCACTTTCCAGGGCGTAATTCAGCATTGGTACCATCCAGTACGTCATTACCTCATCTTCTGCTGTTCGTAACAAAACGCCATCTTGGACAATTCGTCCTTTCTCATCACATACAAGACCATGTTTAATCCTGCCAACAGGGAAAACGTTGAAATTCGTCGCACATATACGTGACAGGAATTTAATTACATCCGGTCCTTTTAGTCGATAGGTGTCAGTCGGGTTCAGACCAGCGTGCAGATAAGCCGTTGTTTTCCACGACACGGTTTCATCTCGCCAATTGGTATATTCATATGCTGAAACCCCTACAAAAGCTGGTGCATATAATGATGCATGCTCTGGTTTCGGACAAAATGGTGTAAAATCCAATGTTTCAAACTGTTCTTTCATTTTTAACGCCTCCTAAATTTTTCACTCTCACAATAAGATTCATTTCGATGAGTTAGACAGTTTCGCATAAGAAAACCCTCTTCTCAAGTATAATACTACTGAGGAAGAGGGGTAATGTATACGTATATTTGTACAGAGTTTCGATCTTACTTTTGAACTTTTTCATAAATCATCTTGCCATTCGCTTCATCCGAAGCGAGAATTGCAAATTAAAACATAGATTTTCATCATTTAAGTCCAAGTTAAAAAAATCCTCGATCCGCTTTAACCGGTAATAAAGTGTATTTTTATGCATATATAGGCGTTCAGCTGCTTTTTGGATATTTCTCCCTGACTCGAGATACGCTTCAAGACTTTCCTTCAATAGAGTTCCATTCACATTATCGTATTCTTCTATTTTCTTTAAAATTGGTAAACAAAATTTGTTCAAATCATGCTCTTTTGAAGCTAATTCCATAAAATGATACAAAAGTATATCCTCATAAAACGTTAATGGCTTTTCAAGATTTAGTTTTTGATACACACTTTGTATCGCCTGCATCTGTTGAAAGGCATTTTTTACTTCTAATATGTCCGTGAACCTGGTGCTCACACCGATTCGAATTTCATAGTTGCTAAAGATATCTTGAACGATGCTCAAGAAAGACTGGCTAAAATGTTTTTCAGAAATTATCATAATCAAACTTTCATCATAGATGATACAATGACAAGATGGAACTGATGCTAATAACGTCTCTCGAAGAAAGAATAATGATAGCGTATTATTATTATCATAAATTTTAATGCCAAGCAGCCGCATTGATTCAGGAAAATCTAAACGCAGAGCCCGGCAACGTTCCCGGATTTCGCTTATAGAAGCCGTTTCTTCAATAATATCTTTCAAAACTCTAAAATACGGAATCGTTTGCATTGCTGTACGTTCTTGATACAGTAATTCAAATAAAACGGATTTGCAGACAATCACCAATAAATCGGAATCTTCGCTGCGAAATGCTTCCTTTTCAATTATCGTCACAATTGCAACCACACCGTGCTTATCACGTACTCGACATCCTAAAAACCTAAACTGACTATAAGAGAATTTTCCTAAAACAGGGGTATCTTCTTCCATCAATTTCTTCATCACCCCTGAATTTTCTGTAATAATAGCTTTCTCAGCATTTAGGTAACCTTGAGGTAATAACTCTTCCCAAATCTCCTGATGTCCATTTATCTGACTTTTAGCTAAAATTTTCCCACTAACGTCATAAATAAAAATTGGATTACTCATTACTTCTGCAGCTAAATCAGTAAAATGTTGTAGTCCTCTTCTATCAATTAATGCATTTAGAATTTTATCTTTTCGCTCTGAATATGTTTCGTTATTAACGGACATCGAATTTTCTCCTGTCTAAACCTTTATACAATTATACCATTGGTTTATTTAAGATAACAGTAAAAAAGGACAAATGATCCACTTGTACAAAAGTTCAAAATAAAACAAAAGCAATGGAAGATATTACATATCGTACTTTTCAATTTTAAGTTATTATAATTTCATCTTATAAAGAAAGAGGTATTTTTGATGAATTCCCAAAACACTTTAAAATTTGTTCCACATATTCCCAACAATGTACCGGAAGTAAAAGTAATGGTCGCACCTGAAGGATTATGGCATCCCATGACCGATGGCACTTGGCCGTTACATCCTTTTGCCTATGATAAATGGGAGATTGAGGAATTGAGTTGGCATGATACCTGCTATATCCATGCCGGTTTAAATCCATTTCTGCAATTCGCGGTAAAAGGGAAAGAATTTCTGGACCTGATGGAAGCGGTCAGCGTTAATACCTTTCGTAATTTCCCGATAGGAAAAGCCCGTCATACCATTCTGTGCAATGATCAGGGCAAGATTATAATAGATGGGATCATCATCCGCCGTTCAGAAGAAGACTTTATTTGTGCCTGCTTACCGGATCCTGCCATGTTTAACACTCAGCTGGGCAATCAATTCAAGATCACTACCGAGTATATCGGAGATTCCAATTTCTTTTATCAGATGTGTGGACCGAAATCCTTACAAATAGTTGAGGAAGCAGCACGACAGGATCTTCATGATTTAAAATTCATGCATACTGCTGATGCTAAAATTGCTGGTAAAGAGGTATTTATTCTCCGAACAGGGATGGCGGGAACCCTGGGTTATGAAGTTCATGGTAAAACTAAAGATGCCCACGAAGTTTATAATAAGTTACTAGAAGTCGGCGAAAAATATGGGATACAGAGGCTTGGTCGTTTAGCTTATGTCAACGCCCACTGTGAAGGGAGTATTCCGCAAATTGCCGAACATTTTGCCACCCCAATGGATCCGGTCGCTTTATCAGGTAGTCTTCCTAGAGATTCTGAACTTCTTTTTCGAAGTCCAGTTGATCTTGGCTGGGAAAAACTCGTAAAATTCAACCATGATTTTCCTGGTAAAGAAGCATTAAAAAAAGAGCTGGAAGGGCCCCATAACACGGCTGTTCATCTTATCTGGAATAAGGAAGATGTGTTAAAAGTAATGGCTGGTTCCATGGATCCGGAGAAGCAATATGATACCATGGATTTGGCTTGCGATTACGACTATGTCCGAAATAATGCTGGCATGCATATTGATGCAGTATATGACGGAGAAAAGATGATTGGAGCTTCGTCTGGTCGCATGCTTTCACCCAAAACAAGAGATATGATATCGATTGGTTCGATCAATTCAGACTATGCGATCGAAGGACAGGTGGTCGAAGTACTCTGGGGTAACCCGGAAAGCAACCAGGTTCGGGTTCGTGTAACCGTCACCTTGTTCCCGTATATCAAAGAAAATAGAAATGAAAATTTTGATACTGAAACCATTCCACGCCCGATTTTTGATTAAAGATCTGGTTATTCAGCCGTGGGGTAAAAATTTAATAAAACCCCACGGAATTTAATAATCGCTGAAAGGTAAATTTCATGAAACTTGAAACTAAAGTTAATCTATATAACAACCTATTTAATTCTATTATTTTCGGTATAACCTTCACAATTATTGGCGGTTTGATTACAACTGGAGCCGTCGACTGGGCAAGCTTCCCCATTTCCGCGCTGGTCGGTGTCATGGCAGGCTTTGTAATCGGCCTTATCATTCCCATCGGCAAGATTGGTGCTATAGTAGCCGGTAAACTCTCAAAACCAGGTACCTTTTTATTTAACCTCATCATGAATACCGTACTTCTTATCCTGATTTTATTGTTTATGTGTCCAGCTCTGACCATTTTTATGGGCAGTGTTCTCATGGGAGCACCGATTTCAGCAGTTCTTCCAAACTCCTATGCACTTTTCTTACCATTCTTTTTTATTGGTCTGATCCTACTTATGGTTTTCAGCGGTTTAATTATGAAACTTTCGATGAAATGTGCCGGTATAACTGCCGAAACCAACCAAGAAACAGCATAACGATCAATTTTTACTCTAAGCTTGAAAACCATGTCTGATAACCGAAAGGGGCTTTTGCACCAGTGCATATTCGCAATTTTGCAAAAGCCCTTTTTTTGTGGTTAAGAAAGATAGACATCAAAATCTTGCTGATTGTGATCTTCTTTTTTATATGGATACAGAAAATTCAGCAAATCACGTCAATAAATTTTGATGATTGGGAATAATTTTTGCTGACACTTTCTTTTTTCTGATCAAGCGAATACGCAAAGAAATTTAGGTTTTACAGCAAACGAAGCTTGGTTTTTACAATAAAACAGGAGATCAACAGCATATCCAGATCCTCATCATCTATGGTTTCAAAATCGATCTCCAGAATCTTTTCAATTGATTGCAGACGATTAACCAAAGTATTACGGTGAATAAACAGTTTATCGGCGGTCTGCGAAATCCGCTTTCCATTTTGGAGATAAATCCATAAGGTGTGGATGAGTTCCAGAGACCATTGATCATGATTTTTTACGATTTTCTGGACGATCGGATGACACAATGAATAGGCATCCTGGTCTTTGCTTAAAACCTGGATGATGTACTCGGCGTAAACTTCTTTAAACGTATAAATCTGCTGATCCATCGTCTTTTTGCGACCGAGCTGCAAAGCCATTTCGGCCTGATGCATGGCTGCCGCCAAAAATTCATAACTGGGTTGTTTTAAACTGACGCTAGCACAAAGCGCCAGTTTTGTAAGTTTCGGCGAAATCATCTGAGCAATTGTTGCCGGAAACGCCATCCCATATTTACAGAGACAGATCGAAACAATGCGATTGTCCACAAACAAGGTATAGGCATGGGGCAGGGCTTCGCGTAGATGTTTGAGATAAACCAGATGATTGTACTCCGTCAACGTTAAATCACTGTTCAGGTCAAACACTACACAAAAAAAGGCATCATCTTCATCCCACTTCCGTGCAGCAAAAAAATGTTTGACGAGATCAGGATCGACATACTTTTTCTGTATTAACTGTGAAATGAGATAACAAATGTCATTGTTGACATTCTGATCAGGTTTGGGCAGCTGCAGTGAAATCTCCAAAAGCTGTTGAATATGGTATACCAGTGAATGCTGTCCAACCGTAAATTCGCTGACCAGATTTGTCATGGCCAGATTAGCAAAAGGAACCTGATTCTGAACGAGGGTCGCACAAATAATACGTTTTTGATGGTCATCGCTTAAAGGGGGAACCAAAACGGGTTTTCGCTCTTTAATGGTTAAATCAGATAAATTACGGTATTGTTGCGGAATGTTTTCCACCGCACCATAGCCTTTGTACAGTACCGATTCCCAAATCGGATCGTTAAACCGATCCGGAAAATTTCCTGATTTGGCAATCATAATAAAGGATATATCTAATAAAGCTATCGGATTATTTAATACCTGAGCCGAAAGATCCAGCAATTGCTGAATGGGCTGTCGATTCAGAATTGCATCGGTCAATGCTTCATGCCACCGATTGAAATCATCGAAAATGCCCTGCACTTTTTCAAAAACATCCCAGAGCTGCTCATTTTTTGCCATCAAAATAACGTTCCAGGAATGGTTGATTTTCAAATCTGCACCGTTGTCATTTAAAATAATTAAAGACAGCTTCTCAATTTGTAAATAAGCTTCCGACAGCTGATGATCGATCAGATAAAGATATTGATCACCACACTGCCTGGGATCATCCGGTAGCAACCGGACATTTACCAGTTCCATCTCAATGTTGCTGTCGGCAATTATTTTTGATTTTTCGATGGCTAATGCATCCCCAATGATGTGAAGATTCAATTTCATCTGACTTTCACCTCAAACTTTGAATTTGATAAAGTGCACAACGGAAAAAATAATTATCTACATTATTGCACAGTGCTTTGTAAAAAACAATTTGTTATGATAAACCTAATAATCGAAATGCGCATTTTCGAAAATAATTATAAAAAAATCTTGTAATAGCGGAGGTATAAAAATGAAGTTTAATCTTGATAGTGCAATTATGGAAGGTGCTTTCACCTTCTGGAAAGACTTTGGCGGAAACATTCTACCTTATGAATTTACTGGCCCCAGGGACGAATTTATGGCTACCCGCACCACGGCTTCTTTAGGTGTGTTTCTGAACAGCAGCCCCATTTATGATATTTCGGGTAAAGATGCTGAGAAATTTCTCAATAAAGTCTGTGTCAACCGTGATTTCAATCTGATGAAACCAGGCGGCTCACGACATGGTCTGATCTGCAATGATAAGGGACAACTTTTAGCCAGCGGTGTCATTCTTAAAAAAGAAAATGGCGACTATCGTACCTATTGGTTAGCTCCGGCAATCCAATATTTTCTGATGACGAGTGGTCTTGATGTAAAAGGCGAATACTTAAATGATGAATATTTTTACCAACTTGACGGACCAAAATCGCTGGAAATTCTCGAAGAAGCAACTGAAACCGATTTACACGATCTGAAATTTGGACAAAATAAGAAAGTAAAAATTTGTGGTACTGACATGATTGTCTATCGTCTTGGCATGACCGGCGCTTTAGCATACGAAGTACATGGTGCTGCTGAAAATGCCGAAATGGCATACAAAAAGCTTCGCGAAGTGCTGTTTAAGTATGGCGGTAAACTTCAGGGTGCCCGCAACTATGTGCAAATTCAACACACCCCAGCCGGTTATCCCAATCAATTCCAGCATTTTTGGTATCCATTTCAGTCAAGTGGTGTCGGCCTGGCAGAATTTGCCGAAAAAATTGGTGGCTTAAATGCTCCCTTTGCGGGCAGTGCCTCCGACAACAACGAAAACTTCTACTCTACCCCCTATGATTTAGGCTGGGAAAAACTGATCAGTTTTGACAAGGACGATTTTATCGGAAAAGAAGCATTGATGGAAATTGCACAAAAACCATCACGTACCATGGTAACATTAGAATGGAATGCGGATGATGTGGCCGATGTCTTTGCCTCCCAGTTTAGAGGAACTGACGTTGAACCCTATGAACAGATCGAGCATATTTCCGGCCTTTCTGATGCTTCTCAAGGTGCAGCCATTCGCGGCGATTATGTTTTAGTGGACGATCAAAAAATCGGTGTCGCCACCGGAAAAACCTACTCATTCTATGAACAGCGGATGATTTCACTGGCCTCCATCGATCAGAAATATGCCAAAGAAGGAACCGTTGTGGTTGTTCTTTGGGGATCCCCCGGTACGCCACAAAAAAAGATCCGGGCTAAAGTCGCTCGTTTCCCTTATTTTAATGCCGAATTCCGAAATGAAACATTTGATGTCGAAAAAATTCCCCGAAGAAAATAATAATGCTTAGCCCATAAAACCACCCCTGTTCTTATTATGAGGAACAGGGGTGCTCTTTTTATTCACACCACATCTTTCCTGATCTGGTCATTCAGAAGATTCACCACGTTTGGTAGGATTTCAGGAGATTATTGACACTATTTTAGAATTATTATCAGCTGAAAATCTAAATTATTCAGTATTTGTCTGTTCCAGCCTCATCCAGAATAATCTCTGGTACACTCTGTCGCTGTTCTAAATTGTAGTGCGCTGAAACTTCAATCTTTCCTGATTCTTTGCCAATCTTTTGCAGATCCTTCAGCTTAAATGCCCCAATCATCTGCTTAAGCATTTCTGCTTGCCCGGATAGTTCTTCACTAGCGGCGGCACTTTGTTCGGCAGTAGCAGAATTGGTTTGTACCACCACGGAGACCTGTTCAATTCCCTGAGTGATTTCGGCGATCGCTGATGCCTGTTCATTGGAACCCTCGGCAATTTTACTAACAATTCCGGTGACTTCCTCAATTTTTTCGAGAATCGTCTGTAAGCTAATTGCTGTCTCATCCGCAATGGTGTTACCCATCACTACCTTATTTATTGAACCTTCAATTAGACCGGTGGTTTCCTTAGCTGCTTCGGCACTCCGGGCTGCCAGAGTTCGTACTTCTTCTGCCACCACAGCAAAACCTTTGCCATGCTGTCCAGCTCTGGCAGCTTCGACCGCTGCATTGAGCGCAAGGATATTGGTCTGAAACGCAATGTCATCAATAACTTTAATGATTCTCGAAATATTCTTGGATGAGTTATTTATTTCATCCATGGCTGCCATCATTTTCTTCATCTGACCATTGCCCAACTGGGCATTTTCTTGAACGGACAGGGTAAGTTCACTAGCCTGATTGGCACTGATGGCATTCTTTTTCGTCTTTTCTGCCACTTCTTCAATGGATGCTGTCAATTCCTCAATGGCACTGGCCTGCTCGGTTGCCCCTTGAGACAACCCCTGACCACCACTGGAAATTTGCCGGGCACCATTTTCGACTTGTTCTGCTGCCGCATTAATTTCTGAAAGCGTACTGCTGAGCTGAGTCGTGATATCATTTATGGCTTTTTTTATTTCGAAAAAATCACCATGATAGTAGGCTGTAATTTCCTGATTCAGCTCACCCTTTTGCATGTTTATTAAAACCATCGTGATTTCACCAACAACCTGTTTCAAAAAATACGTAGTCTTATTTAAGGCTGTTTTAATTTCTGCATGATCCCCAGCGTAATCCCCTGTCATCTCTACCTGCAGATTTCCTTTTGACAGTGCTGTCATAACTTCAGACGCTTCATTGATCGGAGCGATAACAGCGTCCAGAGTCTGATTAAAGCCGTTGATGACTTTGGCATAACCACCTTTAAAACGATCCGGATCACCGCGATTGCTTAAATCCCCGGCAACCGCACTTTGTGTCATTTTTCTGGTTTCTTCAACCATGCGCTGAATCGTCTCGATCATCTCGATCAGACTCGGCGTCAAGGTATCAGCATCACTGAGTTTTCCCATCTCCTTCAATTCGTCAAGATAAGTAAATTCACCCTGTGCGATATTATCAACTATCATAATAATTCGATTAAACTGATCCACCGCCCGATTGATTGATCCAGCAATCGATCCATAAAGTCCACTATAATTTCCTGCAATTTTTCTGGAGAAATCATTTCGATCAATGTGATCAAGCACCTCATTGCCTGCAGTTAGAGCACCTAGTCCATCAATACAAGCATTAATGCTGTCTTTTAGAATATTGAAATCGCCATTGTAAGTTTCAGTGATTTTTTCAGGAATTACGCCGGCACCAATCTGATTGATGCATCGACTGGCATTTCGAAGCGGTTGAATAAGACCTTCCATAACCTGATTGATCCCTGAAACAAAATCCTGGTAGGAACCAGCTAAAACCTCCGGATCACCCTTGTAATCAAAATGCCCAAAATAAGCGACTTCATATCCAGCCTTTTCTATTTCCTTGTAAAGTAGATTAAGTTGATCTACCATATCAATAAGTGCATCGGCCATCCGATCCTGTTGAGAACTCGGTTTGATTTCAACAGTCAGATCTCCTTTGGCCAAGGCTTCAGCCGCTTCAACTAACTGTCGTCGACTTTCCTTCATCGTCGTGAAAGATGTCATCATCTGACCGATTTCATCTTTTGGTCTCATTTTTAAATCACTGAATAACTGGTCATCAAATTCAATTTCTCCATCAGCCATATGAGCGAATGCCTCGTTTAACCGGATGACGGGTTTCATCAATATTCTACCCCAAATAATTGCCACCGGAACACTTATTACAACGGTTGCCAACGCAACCAACCCGACTGTCAGTCCCAGGGAATGCAACGCTTGTGCCAATTTTTCTTCTGCGAGTGCCGTCGTTAACACCTTGCTAACCCCTAGATAAGCGGCCATCCCAGTCATCACAATACCAATAACCACGAAGACAATCACCAGCAGTGCTATTTTTCCAGCCATACCAGTTTTATAGTTTTTTTGGTGATTACTACCGTATTTTGACCTTACATCATCCATTTTCATTTCCTTTCATCAACTTGATCTGTTGAACAGACCAGTCTGCCTCATTTTACCAGGTCTAAATTCCTTCCCCCAATATTACGACATTCATCCTATCTCTAATGGTTCGCTGCCAGCTTTTATAGAGTTTTAAACATCAATTTTTAAAAACAAGCCTTTTCAAGAATAATAGTAACCAAGAAAAGACCTGGTTGAAAAACCAGATCTTGTTATCTTTAGTCAATTGAGCTAAAACCGATGCCTTTTTTCCGAATTGTTTATAACATACGCCAATCGTTTTTTTGTTTTCTCATTTTTTCAAAATTTTTAAAATAATTCTTCGCCTCAACGTCTTTATCACAGCCGATTTCTTTGGTACAATATCGGCCGCGATTTGAATCCAGTTTTCTGATGATACTACGCTTTCTCTTTATTTTTTTTCATATACATATAGAGTCCAATATAGCCAGCCAAAAATCCGCTGAACAGTCCACTTATTCCGTTTCCAATCGCATTAGCCAGAACCGTTTCCGGGATTGGCATCAGGAAATAATTGATCAAAAAACTGATCAGACAACCCATCAGTCCTCCGGTAATACCGGTTATTACAGCATCCCTCATCCTAAATTACCACCTTTCATCATTTCTTTGTCGCTTTTTTTAAGCTTATTTCCATTTTTTTAGGCAACCAGTTCTTTTGCTTTAACAGCGGCACTGCCAGCATCCGGGGCATAACCATCGGCGCCAATTTCGTCGGCATAAGCCTGAGTAACCGGGGCACCGCCGACAAGGACTTTCATATCCGGTAAAGCTGCTTTAACGGTTTGAACCGCTTCTTTTAAGGCTGGCATGGTAGTGGTCAACAGACCTGAACAGGCAACCAGGACGACGTTATCATTTTCTTTTACTGCTTCCACAAATCGGACGGCTGGCACATCGACACCCAGATCCACCATGTCAAATCCCGCACTTTCGATCATCATTGTGACCAGATTTTTGCCGATGTCGTGGAGATCCCCGGCAACCGTTCCGATGATACAGGTTCCTAAAGAGTTAGATACCTCACCAGCCATCACTGGTTTTAACACTTCGACGCCTTTGGACATCGCTTTGGCAGCAATCAGCATTTCCGGTACAAAGATTTCTCCGGATGAGAATTTATCGCCGACCACACCCATGGAAGCGATCATCGCATCCAGAATATCCTGGGCTTTATCACCGGCATCCAGGGCTTCCTGTACGGCTGCGGCCACCTTCTTTGATTTACCCGTTTCGACCAAAACTTTTACTTCTGCTATTTTTGACATATTTTTCTCCTTTGATTTAAATTTAAGCTCTTGTTTTTATTAATCTGCCCGGAACATGTGCATGATCCGAGTTAAAATGTTACTATTTTACAAAAATACCTTCCCGGAAGGCGCTGATGTATTCCATACAATATTCGTCTTCACCCATCATCGCTTCGGTAGCAAACAGCATCCCCATCATGTCCTTATTTAAAGGATCAAGGATGAAGCTATCCATACCGGCGCTCATCGCTAGTACGGCAAAAGCTTGATTGGCAATCCGTCGGGCCGGCAGATTGAAGGAAATATTACTGACCGCCCCAGTCACATGAATAGTCGGATACAGGGTCTTAATGCCTTTGATAACTTTTACCACCATATTGATACCATCTTCTGATGTACAAAGCATTTCAATCAGCGGATCAATGTGCATTCTTGATGGGTCGATCTGATATTCTTGGCATTTTTCCATTAGTTCGGTGAACACATCCAGACGATCTTTGGCGGTTTTTGGGATCCCTTTGTCACTGTTTAAAAGCGCCACGCATTCCCATCTGGAATCGGCGATGGCTTTAAAGGCCACATCCGCCTTATCCCCTTCCAGTGACATTGAATTAAACAGTCCCGGTTTGTTGCAATATTTCATCGATTCAATGCAGGTGTAAACATTGGGGCTGTCCACCGCAATCGGCACATCGGTGGCATCCTGAACAATGTCGATCAACCATTTCATCGTTTCCAGTTCGATGTCATCATCCACTGAGGCACAGACGTCGATGAAATTCGCTCCGGCTTCGGCCTGCTTAATGGCCAGGTTCCGGATAAATTCGTCATCCTTTGCGGCAATGGCCTTCCCGGTTGAGGGAATCGCTCCGTTAATTTTTTCTCCAATAATAATCATTTTCTAACTCCTACTTACAATCTGTTTGTTTTTATAAAGCGTCAAATAGCCCGGCAATACGGCATTCCAGGCTTTGTGCATTCGTATTGAATACAATTGCAACAATACTTATCTGAACGGTTGATCCTACCATTTCTTTGACTGTTATATCGACCCCAGTGGTTGAGATCATGGTTACCGGGGCATCGCATTCAACCAAAGCCTTGACATGACCGATAATCCCGCTCATTTCCTCTATCCACCTGGTCAGGGTTTCAATTTCGCCTACCAAATTTTGTTTTATGGTTTCCAAATCTCCAATAATATCCCGATTGCCGGAGCATACCAATGCATCATCATGCATGTGAGATTCAATCCCATGATGATGGTGACCAGCATGATGGTGATGGTTACAGGATTCAGCGTGGTCATGCTTTGTTATCATATAAATCCTCCGCTTGATTGACTATTTTTTTTAATATGTCTTCTGGAATTACCGCTTTTGCGGATATTGGAATGACTTCCGCGGTTTGATTATAGTTTAATATGCTGTGCTCAACTTGTTTAAGTTCGGCACTGCTGATCAGATCCACTTTATTCAGTAATACGATCGAAGTGTCCTCCAGCTGTCCGGATACCAACAATTCCATGGCGTTAACCAATCGTTGCCAGCGTTTGGCATCAGCGATGATCAGGATTGTAGCGTCAAGACCAACCTCTGTTAAAATTGTTTTTCTGATACTGCCTGGATAAGCAACCCCAGTGGCTTCAATGATCAGCCATTGGGGATCAAGTTCGGTCTGGATTTTTTTAATACTGGCAACCAGTTCTCCGGTGAGAGAACAGCAGGCGCATCCACTAAAGAGATTGTTAACAATAAATCCGGCCTTCTTCAGGACTTTGTCATCAATTCCGATGGCGCCAATTTCATTTTCCACAATCGCAACTTTTACTTCAGAACGATACTCTTTTTCAAGACTGACGAGATATTCTGCCAGTTGCAGCAATACGCTGGTTTTACCAGAGCCTAAAAAGCCCCCGAGAATTAATATTTTCACAATCGGTTCCTGTTCTGATACTATTATTGTGCTGCCAGCTGATGACTGTAACGGGCCGCTTCCTGAATAATCGGCATCATTTGTGCGCCGATTTCGGCGGGATCCAGACTGTTGACGAGGACAAATCCAAAGAAGATGAACCCGGGCTGTTGGCCATATTCATCAAAACAGCGGCGCACTTCGGCGATTCGGGTTTCCAGGGTCGCATCGGCAGCACCGGGGGCCCCGTTAGTATCAAAGCCACCCATTAACACAATTTTGTCGCCGTATTTTTTCTGCATCCCGGCAATATCATTGGTCGGCTGAACCGACGTCCAGACTGCGGCGCCGGTTTCGATGATATCTTCAATCAGTGGTTCGCAGTAACCGCAGGTGTGCTGCACCGGGATCATCCCCAGTTCTCTGACGGCGTCGTTAAGCCGTTTGTGATGGGGTTTAATCAGTTCACGATAAGTCGCCGGCGACATGAACAGCCCTCTTTCAGTGGCAATATCATCGTAATTGGTAAACAGATCTGGTTTGTAATATTGTTTTACTTTTTTGGCAAACTCAATTTTGTAATCAGTAATCGCGGTCATTAAATCGTTACAGGCTTCCGGTTCTTCGGCCAGTGCCATCAGCGCTTCTTCAAAACCCATTAACGCCGCCAACCGCTCAAAGACGCCATTGCCACAGCCAAATTCAATGGCTTTCAGAGTTCGGTCCACCGGCATCATGCTTATTTCGGTGTCCACCATGGCCTGCCAGTCGATGGCTTCCAGATCGGGAAATTTGACAATCTTTTGCCAATCTGTGATGGTCTCACTATCCATAATATGTTCATTGGGGGCCGGAATCGGTGCGCCGCCGCCAGAAGCTGGGGTAATCCAGCGAATACCAAAGCCATCGTAACCGCCGCCCAGCGGTCCTTTTTCAATCCAGGGTCCTGGCAGGGCGCCAAATCCCAGCACGTCACAGTCGGCAATGTGGACCGGGGTCCATTCGGTTTTTTTGTGATTGATAGCGTTTAAATAATTTTCCTTCGGGGTTAATGCCATATCAATAATCCTCCTTAAATTTGTACTTCGTTGATATTTTTATTCTACGAGATATTTACGAAACTGTAAATTATACAAGCTGATTGACTTTTCTTGTCTTGATCTATACACTATGTATAAGGAGGTGAACAGCGATGAAACTGTCTTTAACCCTACTGAAAGAAAAACTGACAACCCTTGTAAAAGATGACAACATTGGTAGCTCAGGATCTTTATTGCACCTGGCCCATCCGCTTTTTTATGCCGGTCAGACCTGTTTAGATTCCCACACATTATATATAGCCAGTGCTGTAAAATTGCCACCCGAGCTGACCTTTATGCCGGCTTCGGCCTTGATTTGCATTGGTGAGCCCCCGCCCAGCTACTATAATGATGCGTTGGAGCTGCTGGTAATTGCCGATACTACCGATATTTTTGAACTAAGTAATGTCATTCATGAAATTTACGATATTTATGGAAACTGGAATTTAAAACTGCTGCGTTGTCTGCGCGAGAAAAAATCGCTGCAACATCTGGCGGATATTTCCCAACCAATTTTGGGAAATGATATGTTTGTGATGAACGGTGATTTTTATATGGTTGCCCACTCAACGATGCATGCCTCATATGACTCCCCGAACTTACATCTTGACGAATCGGGACGGATCCCCATCGAGCAGGTCAACTTGTTTAAAAATGATGCCGTCTACAAGAAAATCAAGAATGAAAAAAATGTTTTTATCTATCCAGCCGAAGTGATGCCCTTTCGGACCCTGTGCAAAAACATTTTTCTCAATGACACCTTTCTTTTTCGGATCATTGTCCCCGAAACCGCCCAACCCTTCTCTGATAGTGACAGCCAGATTTTAGAATATTTATCACAGCAACTGGTTCAGGATCCTGATTATCTTGCCACCTTTTTGCGCAGTAAGAATAGTCAATTGGCGACCCTGCTTGAGCATATTATGTTGGGCAACGCCTATAACCAAACTACTTTTGAGAAAGCATTGCAACAAATGGGTTGGTCGCAAACCAATCGTTATTGCGTGGTCCATATCAAACCCAGCTCTCAGGATCTTTACCACACCACGACCACCTATTTTTGCAATGTGATCATGCAGGATTTTCGACAGACCTTTGCATTTTCCCACAACCACAGTATTCTGGTAATCATCAACCTCGATCACCTTGAGGAATCCCGGGATGGGTATTTTAAGAAATTCAATCGGCTGGTCAAAGAAGGTAATTTTAAAGTAGGCTACAGCAATTACACGGTTGGCTTAAGCCAACTGAAAGAATATTTTCGCGAGGCCGAAATCGCCCTGGAAATCGGCACCCGCAACGATCCCACGAAAGCGATCCATAAATTCTGTGACGCAGCACTGCCCTACATGCTCAATCAGATCACCGCCGAATTGCCGGGCCAATTGCTGCTTTCGCCAATCCTCACGCGGCTTCTGGATTATGATCAAAAGAATCATAGCGACTATGTCCACACCCTGCGCGTGTTTCTCAATAACAATCACAATGCGGTTCAGACTGCCAAAGACTTGTTTATTCACCGCGCTACGATTGTATACCGGTTGGAGCGGATCAAAGAAATCGGTCAAACTGACTTGAAAAACAAAGATGATCTGCTGCACCTGGATCTTTCATTTGAACTGATCCAGCTGGCTACAAACTGAAAAAAGGGTGGTCACTAACCATAAATTGATTAGTGACCACCCTTTTGTTGTGATAACTGACTGTTGTGCCTAGTCCTTACTCTAAAAAGCGCCATTCATACGGCATACTTCCCAATCCGATTCTTAACCAGATCCGCTACCGCCTCGGTGGCTTCAAACAGGTCGTTGGCGTAGGCATCAGCTTTGATCCGGCTGGCGTATTCAGCCGTGACTGGAGCGCCGCCAATGATCACCTTGACCTGGGCGCGCAGTCCCGCCGCTTCAAGGGCGTCGATCATATTGTCCAGCTCCGGCAGGGTGGTGGTCAGCAGCGAAGACAGCGCCAGCACATCGGGCTTGTGCATCCGGACGGCTTCAATAAAGGTTTCCACCGGCACATCAATGCCCAGATCAATGACCGTGTAACCGCTGCCCTGAAGCATCATGATGACCAGGTTTTTGCCGATGTCGTGGAGATCCCCGGCCACCGTGCCGATCGCCACAATCCCTTTGGAGGTGCCGGTTGAACGGGACAGAATCGGTTCCATCACATACATCGCCGCATGGGCGGCCCGGGAGGCCATCAGCACATCGGTGACATAGATTTCGCCGTCAAACATTTTCTGACCCAGATCCTTAAAAGCCGGGTTGATCGCGGTTTGGATAATCTTGTCGGTGCGAATGCCGTAATTCAGGGCTTCCTTGGTTTTATTCATGGCGATCTGGGTTTCCCCGTTTTCGATGGCCTGCTGTAATTCGATTAATACTTTTTCCATATTCGGCCTCTTATCGTTTGTGTATTTTCCGGAACTGCGTCGGGGTGATTCCTTCAAATTTACGGAACACCTTGGTGAAATAGCCGGCATCCCCATAGCCGACCTTTTCGGCAATGGCCTGAATCTGATAGTGGGGATTAAGCAGCAGTTTCTTGGATTTGTCAATCCGAACTTTTAAGACATAATCCATGATCGACAACCCCAGCTGCTCTTTAAAGATCCGGCCAGCATAACCGGGACTGAGACAGGCAGCGTCGGCGATCGCCTCCACGGTCAGGTTGTCGGGGTAATGCTTGTCAATGTAGTCGGTCATCAAGCTGATATTGGGGTTTTCCGGTTTGACTGCTGCGGCCTCAAGCTGTTCCAGATAAGCATCAACGGCCTTGGACGTGATGACCGAGATGTTTTCTTGCGAAGTGGTCTGATAGATCTGGCCGATGGCCTGATCGTTGATGTGCAGAAACGGTGCCATTGCCAGCCCGATCCGGTTGACTACCCGGGACAGTACCACCAGCAGCTCGGTCATTTTGGCCCGCAACTGGGCCAGATTCTGGTGGGCTTCATAGCGCAGTCCGGAGATCAGCCCCTCCAGATAAGCTTTCGCTTTTTTACGGTTTTGCTGCAGCTGGACGATGATTTCATCCTCATCAAGCAGCGACCGGCGATCGCTTTTGTCCGCTTGTTCTTCCCGACTTTTATGGTTTTCGATTTCGGCATGGTAGAGCGTGCGCTGGCGGGCAAACTCCCGGGACTGTTCAAAATTTTCCCAGCCGGCTTTCATAATATAGTTGGCCACCACATACAGCAGGTAGGCCGAGGCCTGGACCTGATTGCCGGTGACAATGGCCAGCTCTCCCACCGCTTCAAACAATTCCTCAAAATCATCGGTGAGCGTCTGGTTCATCTTCCTGAGTTCAATCCAGAAAAATTCCTCCGGCTCCCACATCAGCACCTGGCCGCAGATAATTGTGCCGACATGCTCGCCGCCCAGGACAATCGGCGCCGCCCACTCGATCAGTCCCGAGGGACAGCGGAAAATATAGGGCTCGCCAAACAGCGCCGCCTGCTTGCCGGCCCGTTTGTAAGCAGCCTGACAGCGGTTCTTGCCGCCTTCCAGACTGTAGATAATACGGCAGAATTTACAGCATTTCTTAATTCCCTTGCGCGGAAAGATTGAAACCCCTTCGCCATCGACAATATTGGCCATCAGGCCGGTAGTGGTAGTGAAGGCGTCGAGAATTTCCTAGAGGGTTTTGATGTCGACCAGGTCGCTGAGGCGTTTTTGATTGGGCTTCCGGGATTCGTTGTGATCCATTGCTTCACCTGTTTAGTTTAATCTGTTATTTTTATCAGTATAGCATGATTTTTTTAAAAACAATATTAAAATAAAAACGTTGTTTTTTGTAAAGATGAAAACAACACAGCGGGTTGGAAGCGCTGTGTTGCTGTCGTTTTTTAGAATGTGATTATTTTTCTGGCACCGTGCCTTTTTTCATATACATCAACAACCCGATAAAACCACCCATAAACCCGCTGAGCAAGCCGCTGATGCCGTTGCCAATGGCGTTTGCCAGCACTGTTTCGGGGATTGGAACCCGTAACCAGTTCATCAGAAAACTCATGATCAAACCCATGACCCCACCGATTAGTCCAGTCAGTATCGCCTGTTTCATGCGAGTTTTTCGACTCTGTGCCATGCTTCAATCATCGAGCCTAACCGTGAATCGCCAACAAATAGAGAGTTTCCATTTTCATTCAGCAAAGTTGGAAAGAGTATGAAATTCCCGTATTTTCCATACTGTTTGGCACAGCGGATAGTCTCTGTGACAACTTCTTCTGTTGAAGCGCCAATATAGCTGGCTGGACCTGATGAATCCCAGCCACCTTCGACAATGAGTTGACCTTGATACTTTTTCATAATCCCTTCCAGATCATTACTGATCTGGGCCGAACTCCAGATTTTTGCCCCCATTTCCACGTAATCTTCAATAATCTTTTCACATTTTCCGCAGGTGTGCTGACAAAATATTACACCTCTGGACGTCACTGCCTCGACAATCCGTTGATGAGCAGGTTTGATGACTTTACGATAGACTTTTGATGACATAAATAGTCCGTTGGCAGTCGCTAAATCATCTAGATAGGTAATGACATCTGGCTGATAAGCATCAATAAAACGATTCATACAGGCAATTTTATAGTCGGCAAAAGCTTCGAAAAATTCCCGACAGGAATCAGGATCTTCAACCAGTGAACAAAGCGTATTTTCAAAGCCCATAAAAGCAGCCAGTCGCTCAAATAATCCGGTTGGACTATAAACATTAATAATCACCTCGTCCCGGTTCACACCCTCCAGTTCCATTTTGGCTGCTTGTTCAATACCTAAAGTATTCACATCTGGAAAACTGACATATTCTTTCCAGTCGGCGATATCATCAAATAAAAATTTATTTGGCTCAGGCATTTCGCCTTCTTTTGTCAAAATCCAATTGACACCAAAAACATCTATGCCTCCCATTGTTGGCTGATCAGCACAATCAGCTCCACCAACACAGATTTTATATAGTTCCATGATATTCGGTATAAACTCCGGCTTTTTTCCCTCGATCATCGCAAAAAAATTCTCTCTCTGATTCATCTTGTATCCTCCCCTTATTTATGCTTTTATTTTTAGTTCTTACTTAACCAGTTCTTTAGCCTTAACCGCCGCCGATCCGGCGTCAGCGGCATAACCATCAGCCCCGATTTCCGCGGCGAATTCCAGCGTTACCGGGGCACCGCCGACAATTACTTTGCAGTCACTCAGGCCACTGGCTTTAATGGTGGCAACCGCTTCTTTTAAGGCGGGCATGGTAGTGGTCAAAAGTCCCGAGCAGGCGATTAAGGTCACATTGTCATTTTCTCTGGCCGCTTCCACAAATTTTTTAGCAGGTACATCCACACCCAGATCCACCATCGTAAAGCCGGCACTTTCAATCATCATCGAAACCAGGTTTTTACCGATATCATGAAGATCCCCAGCGACCGTTCCGATGACGCAGGTTCCCAGTGAAGCGGCGTTGTCACCGGTCATCAAGGGCCGTAACACATCCACCCCTTTGGACATCGCCTTGGCGGCAATCAGCATTTCTGGTACGAAAATTTCACCAGCCGAGAACTTATCCCCGACTACGCTCATCGAATCCACCATCGCCTGGAGAATTTCGGCTGGCTGGCCACCAGCGTCCAACGCTTCCTGGACCGCTGCCCCGATCTTCTTGGACTTCCCTGCTTCCACCAATTCTTTGACTTCTGTAATTTTTGACATGTTTTCTTCCTCCTATTATAGTCGATTTTATATAAATGTGTGATTAACACGTTAACCCTAAACTGTTATTTTTTTACCGCGCCGTGAATTCCCTGGCGGTAAGCCCGGATATATTCGACGCAATATTCGTCGTCACCCATCAAGGCCTCGGTGGCAAAGATGATCCCCATTAAATCCCGATCAGTGGGATCAAGGATAGCACTGTCCAACCCGGCCATCATCGCCATGACTGTAAAGCCCATATTAACCGTTTTGCGGGCCGGCAGATTAAAAGAAATGTTGCTGATCGCCCCGGTAACGTGGATGGTCGGGTATTGATTCTTGATCTCCCGGATCACATCCGTCACCACCGCGATTCCCTCTTCCGAGGTGCAGAGCATTTCCACCAGTGGGTCGATATGCAGTCGCGAGGGGTCAATCCCGTATGCTTTAGCTTTGGCCATAATATCGGCAAACACATCCAGCCGATCCTTGGCGGTTTTGGGGATGCCCTTGTCGCTGTTAAGCAGTGCCACACATTCCCAGCTGGTGTCGGCAATGGCCGCAAATCCGACATCGACCTTGTTGCCTTCCATCGAAACCGAGTTAAAGAGCCCCGGTTTGTTGCAGTAGTTCATGGTCGCAATGCAGGTCTGTTCGTTGGGGCTGTCCACTGCAATCGGGGTCTCGGTGACTTCCTGGACGATGTCGATCAGCCATTTCATGGTCTCCAGCTCAACGTTATTCTCGACTGAAGCGCAGACATCGATATAGTCCACCCCGGCCGCCGTCTGAATCCGGGCCATATGCGTAATATACTCGGCATCCCGCGCCGCAATGGCTTTAGCCGTGGCGGGAATGGCGCCGTTGATTTTTTCTCCGATGATGATCATGCTTTGTTCTCCTAATTTCTCTTCATTATTTTTAATTTCCAGCCCGGCCAGAAAGGGCTCCAATGCCTTAAGGGTTGCCTCGCTGACCGCCAGCAGGGCTGGGCCGTCAGGTCCATCACACCATTCAAAAACTCTAGCCGATTTCATTTTAAATGATCGCCACCCGACTCTTTTGATTCCCAGAAGATTGCTGCACCAGATATTGGGCCAGTTGCAGCAGCACCGATGTTTTGCCGGATCCCAGAAAACCACCCAGTATCAATATTTTCAAAGCTTTCGCCTCCTGTTCCCATTTCTTTTGTATCTTTTATCATGTGTTATCGTATCAGCTCCTTCGTTTTTGTAATATCTGCATTATATCCGAATGAAAACGATGAAGATATGGACGAAATCACATCATTTTATGAAAATTCCCGCTTATTTTCCGAGACAGCATCCGGCCATTTCATCAAATGGTAAAATCCCGACATTATTTCAGGGAAAGATAGGATGATTCCGATATTTCCGGCAATAAAAAAAGACCTGGTGAACTCCAGATCTTTAATGCTTTTCTTGTGAAGATTTTATGATGTCTTTTTTTGCTGAGCCAACAGTCAACCACCAGGCATTGCTGATCAATTATTTAAAACTTACCAACACCGCGACTTAATCTCCCAGCAGCATTGCTTCCACCCGAACAAATCCCAAGCGGGCGATGGTCTGAGCAAAACGCTCCTTGGGCAGTCCCTGTTCTTTATAAAAGAAAATGATTTTCTCAATCAGATTTAATACATTTTCCGGATCGGTGAAAATTCGATTTAGCGGTTTACCGATGGCTATCTGTTTGCCCCAACGCCCACCAATCACAATTTGATAACCGATTCCCCCGCCGATGACGGCATCAAACGGACATTTGCCAATGCAAAGGCCACAGTTTTTGCACTTTTCCCGATTGATTGAAATCACACCGCTGTCGAACTGAACAGCTTCAACTCCACAGACTTTTTTGACCCCGCAATTTTTGCAATTTTTACATGCTTCGGAGTTTATAACTGGTATCCATTGTCCAATAATTCCCAAATCGTTAAGATTCGGCTTCATACAGTTGTTGGGACAGCCACCGACGGCGATTTTAAATTTATGGGGCAGCGCCAGATCCTTGTGCCCGACATAAAAGCGCTCATGAATTTCCCGGGACAACCCAAAGGTATCGATCAACCCGTATTGACAGGTACTGCCTTTACAGGCCGTAACCGGACGAACTTTAGCCCCGGTTCCCCCGGTTTCCAGTCCCGCAGTCGCTAAATGATTTCTGAAGTTCTCAATCTGTTCAAAGGGAATCCCCTGGCATTCAACCGTCAACCGGGTGGTCAGGGTCAGGTTGCCATTACCATATTTTTCGGCCGCTTCTACCATGCATCGCATCTCATCGGCGGTAGTCACCCCATTTCGCGTAATGACGCGTCCTGAGAACGCATCGGTTCCTTTGTTGTTTAAAAACCCCAAGGCTTTAACTTTTTTTTCTTCATCCTTACTGATTGTCAGTGTTGACATTTTATTTCTCGAAATAGGCCCTATTGTTAACTTTCTTTCTTATTTCATGTACATGTACATTTAGTATAGCACTTGCTAAACGATAATTAAAATGATAAGATTTTATATCACCGATAAGATTTACTTATATTAATAAATGTGCAAGGAGGTTCCATGGACATTCGTCATCTTAGAATTATGATTACTGTGGTCGAAGCTGGCTCCATGTCGGGAGCGGCAAAAAAACTCTATATCACCCAGCCTGCGGTCAGTCAGGTGATTAAAGAATTGGAAAACCATTATGGATGCCTGCTTTTTGAACGCTTAGGCAAAGGAATCTATCTCACTGAGGCTGGAAAACTGCTGTGCCGTCAGGCCCGGATGGTCATCCGGCAATTTGACACCCTGGAAGAAAACATGCTAAACATGCGGGATAGAGAGGTACTGAAAGTTGGCTCCACCATTACAGTGGGTGCCTGTATCATCCCCGGGCTGATGGTCGATTTTAAAACCTGTCATCCCAATGTTGATCCCTTTAACTTTGTAAATAATACCAAAATCATTGAAGAACAACTGCTCCAGTCCCAACTGGATATCGGCCTGGTGGAAGGCGAGGTTCGCCATCCGGATTTGATGGTCGAGCCCGTGATCCCGGATTATTTAGTGATTATCTGCAGCCCCCACCATCCATTTGCAAAACGAAAGCACATTGAGGCCTGGGAACTGGAAAATGAAACCTTCGTCATGCGGGAGGATGGTAGCGGCACCCGCGAATTATTTGAATCCTTTGCCCGAAGCAGGGACTTCCATTTAAAAATTGGCTGGGAGGTCACCGCTCCGGAAATCATCAAAACGATAGTTCAAAAAAACAATGCCCTAGCTGCCATTTCCATCCGACTGGTGGAAGATGAGCTAAAAAACGGCAGTGTTTATGCGATAAAACATCCAGAAAACAACTGGGACCGAAGCTTTAACCTGGTTTATCATAAGCATAAACAGATCACTTCCGGGATGCAGGGATTTATGGAGTTAACCCGGGAATTCGGTAGCCAGGAACTCCCCAGCGATCAGTCCTTTGGAACCCTGCAATAAGAAAACAAGCCCCTTGCCACCAGATCATCGTCTGGCTGCAAGGGACTTGTGTGCGTTTTAATTAATTAGCAGTTACTTCCCCACCGCACCAATCACCCCGGCCCGGAATGCTGCCATATATTTTTTCTCCGATTATAATCTTAATCGTTCCTTTTCGTTGTGTCTTAGATCAGCAGATTCATATAAAAATCAAAGGTTTCTTTGCTGAATCGTTCGAAATTTGCTTGAGCAAAGTCCGGGGTTAGCGGATATTTTTCTTTAAATTCAGCCCAATCGAACAAGTATTGAGACTTTGGCTTTGGAACCAATTTTTCGTCGAAGATAAAGCCTTCACTGTTAAGTGGCATTCCGAAGGATTCACCGGGGTTTTCATAGCTGGCATTGTCCCGAATATACTCAGTTAGCGCCGCCAAGGTTTCCAGATTCACTTCTTTTAAGGTCAGTGGATTCTTGTCAAAACCAAAAATGTAACCGCCACCAGGAAGCATAATATCCAGGAAGGCTTTAGCCCGGTTAACAATCTGGACCGGAGTATCCGTCTTCAATGAACTGCTGGGGAACAATCCGGTGAGTAAGAATTTCTTCCCAAGCTTATCCTTGATGGTCTGGGGATCACCGTATTCAAAAGCCATTTGACATCCGGCCGGAATTTCCGACAGCAGGATATCCAGATAACGGCTCCAATCGTGTTCACAGAACATATTGGGACGGGCGCCCACTGCCGCGTATTGCTGCAGCATGATTTTATAGGAAGGTAGATAAATCTCAACAAAATCTTTTTCCCGCATAAAGGTTGGCATATGCAAGGGAATAAAGACCGATCCTTCCGGATGGATATTTCCCGGCAACCCCCAATGATAAAGTAGTGGCATCACCGCCGCCGCAGCTTCCTGAAGCTGGGTTTTATAACGACGGACATCCATACTGATGCCCGAAAAGCTACGCAGCTGATCGGCAATAAAGTCCAGCGGGGCTTCGGTGAAATTAAAGGAACCCAGGGGACTGCCGGGATAATAGCCGTGAGTCTGGATCAGTTCAAAGAAGGTTGGCAGAAAGGCCATTTCGTCATTTTGCAAGGCCATCTTCCCCATTTGGATAGCGGTGGCCATTTTAATCGGATTTTTAGGATCGAGATTCTTATGCTGCCGGGGAATAACCGTTTCCACCAGAAAATCAAAGGTGTTATCAATCAATTGGGGATATTCGTCATCATTCATCCCGACCACCTCCGGGTGTTGAACAAATCCGCCATTCCCCATGACAAAGGACTGGGAGCCATAAAGCTGATACATCGACGGCGTCCGGGATAAGAGAAAGTTAGCCGGTGCCACCAGACAGGAATCGGAATAGATCTTAGCACAAAGTTCCCGGGCCGGATCAGCCAGCATCGCATAATTGAATTGAAAATCAAACAGGTTCTGACCACCATATTCTGCGACAAGATGCTGGGGCAGCGTTATCCCGATCGGCATCCGCTCGGGAATTGTGTTTGAATAGAAATCACTGTACAGTTTACCGCGTTGCTGTTGTAAGGCTTGAACATCGCTCATTTTTTTCCTCCATATAGTTAGTTAGATTTTGAACTAGAATAATTTTGCTACCGGGTTCCCCGATTGATGGTTAAAGGTTTACATTGTTACCATTATCTTAGCAAATTTTAAAGCGTCCTTCTGTCTCGCAAAAGACATAAGGACGCTTATTTTTGTAAATATTATTTATTTTAAGAAAGTTTAAATGTTTTCTGAGCAAAAATGACGCAGTTTTTCCATATTTATCACAATTATATGGTTTCTCTGGGTATCGATAACCTTTTCTTCCCTGAGTACTTTAAGATATTTGGCCACATTGGCCCGGTTCAGACCTACAAATTCGGCAATGGCCTGCTGCGAAAAGGGAATCCACTGGTTATGATCATTGGTGTTTTTCAAATAGATATAAAAGAAATTGCAGATCTTTTCCATCCCGGTTGAAAATAACTGGTTGGCTAATTCCTGACCATTTAAAGAAACCAATTTAATATAGGCACGATACATCGCCACGTTCAGGGCCGGATTGGTGTTAACATACCGCTCAAAGCCAATCCGATTAAAGACATAGACTTCCAGATCAGTCACAGCGGTAAAAGCAAAGGATCGCATCATTTCAATTTCCCCAGGAAAATAAAGGGGTGCCAGATAACCCTTGCCGTAAAATGACGAGGTTTTGACATTACCAGATTCATGAATAAAGGAACCAGACATCGTGCCGCAGGTGATATAATACATCTCATCCATCGGCTCTCCAAAGCCGTTGACCGGCTCGTTTTTCTGATAACGCCGGACCGAATTTCTGATCTTGGCAAAATAATCTTCAAACGCCGAAAAATCATCGGCAAAATAATATTGCAGCTCCATAGTGCCTGCCTTTCCATTCTGGATTGTCTCATAAAGCCGTTAGCTGCCTTTAAGTATACCGAAATAATTCGATTTTTTCAATGCGTGTTGCGTTTTTTTTGCTGCACCCGACAAATTCAATACAAAAAACACTCTTCACTGGGGAAAGTCAATTCCGCCGCAAAGAGTGTCTAAACTATGCTTCGTAAACGATCCTGCCGCTTAAAATGGTTTTAGCTACCGTCGTGTTAAGAATTTCTTCCGGCGTAGCTGTTAGTATGGGTGTATCAATTAAGACATAATCGGCCAAATTACCGACTTCAATGGAGCCCATTTTATCATCATCATGTGAAAAATAGGCTGAACTTTTTGTCCACATAATCAAAGCTTGCGCCGGTGTCAAAACCTGTTCGGGACTCCAGACCACGCCGTCAGCCACGCTTAGCCGGGTGATGGCACTATGGATGCCCAAAAACGGATTGCAATCCACAACGGGGCAATCTGAACTACCGCCGACCAGAACGCCGCCATCCATAAAGGTTTTATACTGCATATAACGTCCTGCCATCTCATCACCAATAATACTTTGTTCGCCCATCAGTGAATTGATGGTTGGCTGAACCGTAATGGGAATGTTATAGGCTTCAAGCAACGGAATCTGATCGGGCTGCATGACGGCATGGTGAATGATATAGTGTCTGGCATCATTATTATTCACCTTGTAGGCTTCAATAAATGCTGCAATGGCGATATCCGCTGATTTATCGCCGCAGCTATGAACGCCAATCTGCCAATTGTACCGGGCCCCTAACTTAGCAACTTCGAACATTTCCGCTGCCGAGATGGTTGTTTCGCCACTTGTTTCTGGAAGATGCTCATAAGGCTTTCGCATCGCCGCGGTGCCGGTTACCGGAATTCCATCAAAAAGGATCTTGATACCATTAATCTTGACCATTTCGTTGCCAAACCCGGTTACTGCCGGCATTTCTTCAATGCGCTTTAAATGAAATGGAATATCTCCGGCCGCCTTGTCCAGGTAAAACATCAGATTGGCCCGGTAGGATAATTTCCCGTTATTGGCAGCTTGTAAGTAGGCCTTCATATCATCGGGTGTCAGATTGGCATCAATGCAACTGGTGATCCCTGCCGCACTCATCACCTTGCCCATTTCTTCAATGCCCAATAGCCGTTGCGCTTCGGTTAACTCCGGTATCATCGACTCAACCATTCCCATTGCCGCCGGTTCATACAAAAGTCCATTGGGATTGCCATCGCTATCGCGCCCAATCTGTCCGCCATCGGGATCTTTTGTATCTCTATTGATGCCCGCAAGTTCCAGAACTTTTGAATTGACCACACAAACGTGATGACATAATCGACTGCAAACAATGGGATGATCAGTGGTCACCTGATCCAGGTCCGCTTTGGTTGGGGCGTCTTTAATCTCCCAGACCAGTTCATTCCATTCGCTGCCGCGGATCCATTCCCCTTTTGGTGTGGTGGCGACTCTGCTTTTTAAAAGTTCGATACATTCCTTCTTGGAATTAGCTTTCTTTAAATTGAGATGCGTCAGTTCCAGACCAGCATACATCGCGTGCATGTGGGAATCAATGAGCCCCGGAATCAGGACCTTGCCACTCCCATCAACAATTTGAGTCACCGAACCGACCATTTTTTCATCAAAATCCTTGCCTACGGCAATTGTTTTTCCATCTTTAGCTGCCACAAAACCATTTTCGATAACCGTAAAATCAGTTTTTCCGCCCCTTATTTCGGAAACTGATAGATCTACAGTATAGACCGTCACATTCTTTATGACTAGATCTGCTGTTGGTGACCATCTTTTTTTCATTGACCCTGCCCTCCATTTCACTTTTTGAGTGTGCGCTTTTAACCAAAAAAAGGGCGCTTTGAATAGCTCAAAACGCCCTTGTTTTTTCGATTAAATTAATTCAATCTTACACCATCTCAAACATTAATAATAGTAAAATTCGGAACTCTGCAGAAATTATTAACAACATCATTCTTAGTACTTGTTAAGCATAACCATCCTTTTATTCAATTAGGTTACACTTATCTCCTCCACTTATTTAAATCCGATCCGCTCTAATAATCCGGACAATCCGCGGCCGATTATAGCGCTGGGCAATCACGCAAGGCAGATTAACGGCCAGGGCGAAGATCAACATATAGAGTATTACAATTGGCGGTGTAAAAAAGCCGAACACCCAGAATGGTAGAATCGCCAACCAGTGAATCATTTCGGCGCGGCAGGATTCCAACAGGTATTTGTCAAGATTATCTTTTTTAAAACTGATCAGCTTTTTCTTCTCAAAGCCGCCCTTGACCAGCGAGCCGCCATCAGGCAGGTATTTTTTCCAACGCCGCACCCGGAACCACCTTTCATAGATCTCCCCGTCTTTTTCCCAGGGATAGGCCCGGTAAAACCAGGTGGCATAGTTAAAAAAACGATCCGGCAAGCGAGTACAAATCAAGGCAGCTGCAACCATAAGAAACGGCCAGACAATAAAACACAGAAGAACTGTCAATCCTTGGGGCAGAAAAATGATTCGCATGCGCTTCTCCTCTCTTATTTATCCAGTCTAATTTCCCGGTCTTTCCAGATCACCGGGCGACCCAGTATTTTTTTTACCAGCGAACGCAAAAAGATCAGCAGATAAAAAAGCAGCAGTAGTGGATAAGAAACGATACTGATCACTGAGAAGCTACCGATATGCCGGGCGATGCGGTTCAGTTCCAGCACCCAGATACCATAGCACAAGGCCATTAACCCGGCCCTGAGCCACTGCTGCCAGACCAGATTAAGAGCCAGATAAAGCGGCGCCGAGGCTACCGCGGTGATCCAGAAAAAGACCAGCACTAGAATCAGCAGCGGTGTTTTCGCCGCCCCGACGGCCTGGTTTTTGGTCCAACCCTGGATCAGCTCTCGTAGCCCACCGCGGTACATCCGATAGGAAACGTCGTGATCCCCCAGAAACAGAGCAAAGGGAATTTCTTTTTCGCGGAGTTTTTCACCCAGCGCCATATCATCGACGATGCTGTCTTTAATGGCGACATGACCGCCGACGGCCTGATAATCGGCCCGACTGATCATGATCACCGGACCATAGAGGCCGATCTGATAAGGATGGCTGTTTTTTTTATTTTTTTTACGCCCCGCCGGCAAGCCCAGGCCATTGGCCCCCATCTGGATGCAATTAAAAAACAGCGACAACGATTCGGTTTTGCTCTTAATCTGATGATAGGGCATCACTGAGATCACCCAACCGTTTTTTTGATGGGCCTTTAACAGCTTGCCGATCCCGGCCGGACTCAGCCGTACATCGGCGTCCAGAAATAGAAGCAGTGCCCCGGTAGCGGCCGCCCCGCCCTGCTGGCAGGCCCAGGACTTGCCCAACCAGCCAGCTGGTTTGGGGGTCGCTGTAATCAGTCGAGCCCCTAAAACCGTGGCAATGCTGGCGGTTTGATCGGTGGAGCCGTCATCGACGCAGATAATTTCGTGAATGTCACGCGTCTGCTTTTTTAAATCGCCCAGCAGCAAGGCCAGGTTTTGTTCTTCGTTCCGGGCCGGGATAATAATCGAAAGCTGGGGTGTTTTTTTGCCTGGATCTTGCGGATCACCTCGCTCCAATCCGGGAAAACGATAAAAAAGTATCCAGCTGGCCACCAGCCCCAGCACCATCATGGCCCCGACGATGATCATCGGCCGGCTCCCGAAGCATCACCGGATTGACCCGCTCGGTCCTGTTTTGCGAGCCGCTTGATCACCCCGTCTGCCGCCAGCTTACCGGTCAGGATCGAGACCGGCAGTCCTGAGGGACTGAAGGTCCATTGCCCGGCCTGAGAAATATGGGACAGCGGGGTCGCAATGGTTTTGACAATTTTTCGAAACTGGTTAACCGCCGGCAATTTTCCGGCGGTCCCCTCGTCGCAAAAGGCCCAGCCGGTAATAGCCCCGCCGGAATTTCCAGTGATCCGCTCAATCGTTAAGGGGGTGGAACTGAAACGCTGCTCAACCTGTTCGGTCAAGCCGCGAAAAACGCTGTTTTCCAGCACCGCCATTATCTGCTCTTCGCATAAGGCTTTAAAGGCCGGATACCAGCCCGCTTCAAAAGTGGCTTTAACCAGCCGATAATCCATTAAGGTGCTGACAATCACCCCGGTTTTTCCGGCTGGAGCCAGGGCCGGATCGCGGAGCGCCGGGCAGGAAATCTCGTAGGTGGTCAGTTCCAGATATTCCCGGACCCAGGCTTTCAGAGCACTCTGCAAATCGATCGCCGATCGATTCGGATCTGCCAGCACCGCCTGCCAGTGTTCCGACTGGATGGCCGAAAGACCGGCCTTGCTGGGGGTATAAAAACAATGAGGGCCGCAGCGCTGAGCAAAATAAGACGACTCCAGATTAACCCCCAGGTAGAGGGTGAAAATCGAATCCCCGCCCCTATTTTGGCAGATCTTTTGTTGCTGTTCTCGGACCCGACGGCTGTGTTCCCCTGATTTTGCAAAATCAACGGCAGTATAAAGCGCCTTCATATCCCCGCACCAGATCAGTTCCCGATAACCAAAGCAGCGGCCATCCCGGGTGGTCACCCGTCGGGCGCGGACATCGATCTGGCTGATCTCGGTGCCTAGCGCCAACTCGCCCTGATGGCCAGCAATAAAATCACGCAGCGCGGTAACCAGCCGCCCGGTACCACCGATCGGATAGCTATAATCGCTGTATAAGCCAAAATAACTGAGGGCAAAAAAAGTCGGCATCTTTTCAAAAAAATGCTGAATGATGACATCGATCAGCGCTTGATTTTTGGTAAAGCGCCGCAAATAATCCTCGATCGGTTCACTGAGTTTCTGGGCTTTGCGAATATTCACCTGGTATTTAAGCAACCATGGCAGCAGGGTTTTAAACAGATAGTCCTTGTCCATAGTCAAATCCTTAAACAGTGGGTTTTCGATGCCGTAGAGTACATCCATGTACCCGGTTACTTTGTGGATCTCACTGATTATGGCGGCAATTTCCGCTTGATTTTCGGGAAATTTCGCAGTCAACATGGCAGCATAATTAGCTAGACTTTCCACCCCTTTTAAAGTCATATGGGTATCTTCAATGCCGATCATCACTGGATTTTTGACAAACTCGATAGCAATTCCCAGCTGCGCAAGCATCGGAAAAACAATCCCCGAGTTTTCAAAAGCCCGAATGCCGGCGTCAAAGGTAAAACCATTGCGACTAAAACTCCCCACCAACCCCCCGGGTTTTTCATTTTTTTCACAGAGCAGGGTCGTATAACCGGCTTTGGCAGTATAGGCGGCACTGGTCAATCCGGCAATCCCGGCACCAATGACAATCACATCATAATCGTTCCCGGCAGCCACTGTTCCGTTTGCATCGTCTTTTTTAAAATCCATCATCGCAACCACCTCCATCTACCCCAGCAACCCATCGATCACTGCCTGAATCGCCACTGGCTTACTATTTCTGGTGTTCTGAATACAGCGACTTTCGCAAAGGGCCAGATCCAACGGTGTTGTTTCAATCCTGATCTGGTGTTCATCGCAATAGGCTTCCAGCCGTTTCCTGGCGCCGACCAGATTTCCCACCGTGACCCGGCGCATGATGCCACGGATATCCAGATCCCGCCCCCGGGCTTGCATCCCAATCGAGCAATAGGGATGCTCACAGTATTCACAGCGGGAGGCTTTCTGCATCAGACTCCGAATTTCGGCCGGGACATCGGCATACAGTTTCTCGGCGGTCACCGGTTTGTCTAGGAGCCGCACCATCTTCTTTCGCTCTGGCTGATAAACATAGGGCTGCAGGCCCCGTTTCTTGAGCACTGTATTAGCCGCCGAAATCCCCGATGTGGTCACGGTTGGGGTGCCGGTGCCCATCACGGTCGATTCGCCGCAGCTGAACAGATTGCCCCATTCGGTCCGGGTATGAAGCCGCTTAAACATATGCTGCCCCAGCATCTGTTTGGGACCGGCTACCGCTCCACCGTTTTTATTGGTATAGCGCTCGATCGTCCGGGGCGTGGCCAGTTCGACGTAACAGCATCGCCGCGCCAATATCAAAGGTCGCGCCATTACGTTTAAAAATCCCGCAGGAGCCGCCGGGATTATAGCTTTTTTCAATCACAACCACCTTTAATCGACTTTTTGCCAACAGACTCGCGGCGGTCAGGCCTGACAATCCGCCACCAATAATAATTGCATCATATTCCATAACTTTTCCCTCTTTGCGCTCATTTTCTTGTATTGTTATCTGTTCATACCCTAAATCATTACAATTACGCCCGGAGAAGTGTTGTTTTTTTTATCATACTCGCTTTTTAATCACCATAAACCGATTGAAAAAAGCACTCATTAAAGGTGCTCAAACGATCTAAGAGATACCCCTATTCATGCCTTATTAGCACCCGTTTAAAATCCCAGCAGATCCAACACCTTGTCATCGACATGGCGGTTCTCACCAACAAAGGGATAATTGTGAATATGTAAAGCCGGGTTAAAATTCAGTTCGATGATACTGTAATTCTTGTCGTCAGGGACTTTTTGAAGATCTTGGATGATGATGTCCGCACCGCAGATTTTAGCCCCCACCGCCTGAGCAGCTTTAACGGCAATGGCCTTGTAATCAGCGCTGATCGCATCCGTAAAATCAATACTGTCACCACCAGTACTGATGTTGGAATTTTCCCGGAGATAGACGGTTTCGCCAACCTCAGGAATGGTCTCAATCGATTTATTCTGTTCACTGAGAAAGGCAATTTCAGTGTGATCCAATCGCAGCTTTTCTAGCGGTGACACATAACCTTTACCCCGGAGCGGATTCTGGTTTTTTTTCACTACCAGCGCGGCAATCGAATGAACTCCGTCACCTACCACATTGGCCGGTACCCGATGGAGAATCCCCACCACCTCATCATCAATAACCAGAAAGCGGTACTCTTTGCCTGGCACAAATTCTTCAATCAGCACCGAAGTATCATGGGTAAACGCCTGATTCACTGCAAGCTGGTAGCATTTTTCACACTGAATATTTTTATGAATCACAATCCCAATCCCAAAATTGGAGGATTTGGGCTTTACCACAATGTCTTTGCCCCGGAATTCTTGATAGTGAGCCATGGCCTCAGTAGTCGATTTGACCATAATCCCCGCCGGCACCCGGATGCCTTTTTCGCGAAGAACCACCTTGGTGACTTCCTTATTCTCCATCATTAGTGGCGCAATATAAGTGTCAGCGGATGTCCGGGTCGCTTGCTTGACATATTCTATTTTATCGCCTTTCTTCAAGCGAATAAAATTATCCTCAAGATCCAGGATCTCGACTTCAATCCCTCTGCGCTCGGCCGCATTAATCAACATTAACGTCGACAATTCCAATCCATCCTGATTATTTGTAAACATAGTGACCACTTTCTAAAAGAGACGTTGTCATCTTTTCCTTTTAATATAATTGCTATTATCTCGTAACTCTCCGCCATTGGTTTAAAACCTGATCTTGTGTCAGCTCGTAATAGCTCTTACAAGCGATCAAATCACAACCAGACCGAATAACTCTGTAGGAAGGGCATAACACCACTTTCCTGGTTTCCTGCCATCCCCCCAAGATACTCTGATTCTATTTTCTTAAGCACTACAAAAACGGCAGGGATCCTGGTTTAATTTTTCCCGCGTTCTTTTAAGTCCATGTCACTCGTCGACTTTGATTACTTTAAGCAATTGTTTTCTTTTATCATACCGCTAATGGCTTTATTTACTTTTAAATGTCCGGCAGCGAGTAACATTACTACAGCTTGTATTATTTACTTTAAAATTCTGATAATATGACGGTTAACTGCTGGCAAACGGTGTCCAGTTCTTTAATTTTTTCACCAAGCGTCTGGCTGCTCGCTTCTTTGTCGGCAACGACCCGATTCATCAACTCACTGAGATCCTGTTTCAATGCGTCCGATTCCCGCTCCAGTACCGCCTTAAACTCCCTGACACTCTCGCGGATCTTGTACTGATAATTATAGATCATGTTATTGATGTTGTGCTCCACGTCCGTCTGCATCTTATTCTGATAGCGGGCATAGATCTTTTTATTGGCGTAACCCAGGGGCAACAGGTAAACCAGATCATTCATATCCACCAGAAAGGCCGCCGGTTTCTGATTGACCTTCACATAGAAATCATCCCGGGACGACAGCGTATGCGCCATGGTATCAACCTGATAGCTAATGCCGAAGAGTTCCGCCACCACCTTTACCAGAAACGCCTTCAAGTCAACGATCTTCTGATTGAGAATCTCTGCCAGATGTTCATACCCTGACGAAAGACTCGCCAGTCCCCGCTCGCTGAGTTCATTGAGATGGGCTGTTAGCTGGTTTTCCAGCAAGGCCATCAACATTTTTTCCAATTCTTTCGGTTTCGCATTCCGATTCTTTTCATAGACCGCTGCCATTTCCGCAGATAGTACATCCCGAATTCCGGCTGAACCATCCTGTAACTCCGCCCGGATCTGCTCCAGTAGTTCATCAATATGGCACAACAAATAAAAGGTAGAATCTCGGGTGATCTGATCCAGACTGCTCAGTTTTTCTTCCAGTTCGCTTCGTTTTTCCTCCAGGTTTTTTAGGGGCATGCCATAAGCCCGGCGGTATAGCTCCAGGTGGGAAAGGGCCACTCTCAGTACCTCCCGAAACTTGATCTGCACCGAATTCATAATAATCCGATCGGCCGAAACCTTAATGTCTTCAGCTATTTTAATAAAAAGCGCATCGATTCCCACTTTGGTTTTGGCACTGATGGCAAAAAGTTCGATCGCCTCCACGGCCATAATCTCACAAAGAATATCATGACAATAACCCAGATAGGCTTCCAGATCTGATGGACTGATGGTGTCGATCTTATTAATGGCAAAGTAAAACTTGGCGGCGTAGTTTCTGGCTTCTATCAAAAACTCCCGTTCAATTTCGTTAATCGGACTATCCACCGACAACATAAAAATGATCGCATCGCTGTCCCTCATAAAGGCATAGGCTTCATCGGTATTATTCTGATGAATCGACCCCACCCCGGGCGTATCCACCAGGGTGATGCCCGCTCTTAGAAAATCATCCGGCAAAAAAAGATTGACAAAAGAAACACCTTTCTGGTTGTTGGGATTTTGCTGTTCAGCAATGTACCCCACTAGCTGATCCAGAGCCACTATTTGGTGGTCTCCGGTTTTAAAATGAACCTCGGCCAACGCTTCACCATACTGAATTTTGGTGGCCACCGAGGTCACCGGAATAATCCCCACCGGCAGCACCGCCGCTTCCAGCACAGCATTGATAAACGAGGTCTTCCCTCGCTTGAACTGGCCGATGACCGAAATCACCAGCTCCCGGTTTTTTATTTTTGTTTTAAGCATTTCAATTTTACGGATGTCTTCTTCGCATACACCTATTCCCTGAAGCAAAGTTGCCGCATCATCAATTGTTGTCATTATATTTTTTTTACTCATTTACAATTCCTCTCTTCAACAGATCTTTTGATCAAAGATGATGCTTGTTCAAATTAAAAAAGCCGATGCTTCTGTTTAATTAACAGAAGTCATCAGCGTGTCAGCATTTTGGCCAGTGCCAGGGCGAACTTCATCACCTAATTGATAGTTTAATCGATTCGCACCAAAATATCAACGTGAAATGCGACCGCAACTCAGGAAACCTTAATTAGAAGTGCCTTAACCGGAATATGCTTGACAAATGAATGCCATTTGTCTATACTCATCACAGGGAATGAAGTTTCCCCTAGCAAATGCTTAAACGCCAAAAGCTGATAACTTCTGCACGATGTGCGGGATTTGTCAGCTTTTTTTGTTATTTAGGAGGCCGTATGGAATTTAAGAGTATTTTATATCAAACCGGTTATGAGGAAAAACCTGTTATTGAGGAACCCAATTATTTCAAGAATCTTAATCTGGACCAGCTCATTAAAGCGATTACCCTGGATAAAGATGACTATGATTTAAAGTCTTTTTTTTTCACCCTTAAAACAAATGGAAAACATCCATTTTCGTCAAGCGGTTGTCACTGATTTAGAAAAAGATGATTTCTTTAGATCAAGCTCAGCTTTTTCCGAGAAAATTTTCACCCTTAATCAGCAATTCGATCAATGCCTGACCAGTCTCAACCGTTCTGGGGACAAGCATCAGGATTATCTGGAAAAGGGTCGCTATTTGGACATCATTGAAACCTACTGTGAAGAAGTCAAACGTTATTATGAATGTCTTACGCATAGCGATTTAAAAGCCTTGGGCTTTTTATCTCTGGGCGATTTTCTTGGTGACTATATCCATTCCAATGCTTTTGTGAATCTCAGCAAAACAACCAGCCGTCTCAAAGATGAACTGTTTGCACTGGATTATTGCATCCTGATCAAAGGCGATACCGTCAAGGTGAAAAAGTATGAAGGGGAACCCGATCACAGCAGCGAGGTCATTCAGCTGCTGGAACGTTTTAACCCTAAACGTCAAGCTACCAAACAGGAAGACAAACTCCATGAAGGATTGGCAACCCATGTGGAAAATAACATCTTAAACCTGGCGGCTAAACTATATCCCCAATCCTTTGGACAACTGGATGAAGAATTAAACCGCATGAGCACAATTATCGACAAAATCGCACCCCAAGCGCGGTTTTATTCAATGAATCCTTTGCTTCCACCAATGAGCGGGAGGGTTCAGAAATTGCCCGACAGATTGTCAAAGCCCTGATCTCAAAAGATATCCGGGTTGTTTTTGTGACCCATTTTTTTGCCTTTGCCAACAACTTTTATCAGGAAAGTAATCCCCATTACCTGTTTTTAAGAGCTGAACGCAATGAGGATGACCACCGAACCTTTCAAATTCTGCCGGGTGAGCCCCTTCCCACCAGTTTCGGCAATGATCTATTTGCCCAGGTCTTTAACCGTAGCGGTTCTTGAGAATAGTTAGCTTTTTATTATTAGTATTCTGATTACGATTGCAGACAACCATTTCGTTGACACATATTTTACACCGTGTTAAGATAAATTCAAATAAATTAGGTGATGGTGTTCACCACAATTGCATAGTAGCTAATGACTCCTGCTGTATTGCTTTGCATTTCAGCAGGTTTTTTTATTGCTCAATTTTTCTTATTCGATTTAGATCGCAGTGATTTAGATCGCAGTCTAGTAATCGCTTTTTTGACAAACCTAATTTGGCCGCTATTTTCCAGCCGCTGCTGATCAAAAAGCTTTTTTCCTGACAATCTTAATCCGCTTTAACTTATTTATGGGACTCGCTGGTTTATTTTCACTATCAGTTCATATTTATCCCTTTATTTCAGTGCAATTTTTGTGACGTTGTACTGAAATATTTTTTTCTTCAAGCATCTCACCCATTACAAAATGACTTTCAAAGATACTGCTTAATGACTTGAGCGAACTCATTGATCTTCTTGAGGCTTTAGAAAAAATTCATAGAAAAATGCGTACCTATTTTATATTCAGAATTTTGTTCACAACCCTCTCAATTATCATTTATCAGAAATATTCGGACATTTGTTTAACAGAAATTATCATGATAGTTACCGTATCCTAATAAAACATTTATTATTTTTGCTTATTTCAAACTTTTTAATTTTGATTTCGATTACAGTGCAGCGTTTGATTGACACGATTATTGCGTCATGATAACATTATTTCATACAAGGTGATGGAGTTCACCTGAATTGCTAACCAGCTGATGACTCCTGCAGGATTTTTCAATGCTGCAGGTTTTTTATTGTCTGAAATACCCAAACCACATATTAAATCCCTTCGTGTCAAACTATTTTTATCACTTAAGTCAGGAGGACTGTTATGAAAAAATATTATTTTATCGGAGCTGGCGGTGCGATCGGAGCCCTATTACGGTTCGAACTCAAAAGCGCTCCCACCCTTTTTCAATCTGCCGATCAACTTATTAATCTGGCCTTAACCATTCTTGTCATCAACTTGATTGGTTGCCTGTTCCTGGGGATGCTCAATGCCGTTTTCTCTAAAACTGAGCGGATCAGTACTGATATCAAACTAGGGCTCACTGCTGGACTGTTGGGTGCCTTTACCACTTTTTCAACCTTCTGCAAAGAAAGCCTTAGTATTCTGGATGCCGGTTATCTGCGTTTTTTTTGTTACTATGTAGCGGCCTCCATTACCCTTGGCGTGGGCGCTGTTTACCTTGGCCATCTGATCGGCCATCATATTTTGCATCCGGTTGGCAAAAATCTCATCTCCCGATTTAGCATTGATTACAATTAAGGAAAACAGCTCATGGAAATTGTATGCGTTATTGTGGGTGGTGCTTTAGGAAGCACCACCCGTTACTATCTGGGCAAACGTTTTGCCTCCCGGCACAAGCACCTCCCGGTCGGTACCTTCGTCATCAACGTCTCCGGCGCCTTTCTCTTAGGTATCGTCACTGGTTTTGATATTTCATCCCTGCTTTATGGTTTATTTGCAGAAGGATTTTTAGGGGCATACACGACCTTTTCCACCTTTATGTTTGAAGACTTCGTGCTGCTTCAAAATAACCGGATCCTCAGTGCCGTAATCTATGTGCTGGCAACGCTGGTTTTGAGCTTTCTAGCTTTCTATCTGGGTTTTATTCTGGTTTCGACATTCTATCCTAGTGTAACGTATTAAAAAAAAAACGGCCTTGAATCCTTTGTGATTCAAGGCTATTTTTTTAGTCTTCGATAACTTGGCGTTCAACATTCAGACTGGAAATCCGCTGATTAATGGATTCCAATTGCTTTTCATAGTATTCGGCCTGATTTTTCAGCATCGACACATCATTCGGGTTGCTGTTATCCCATCTGCGACAATAGGGATCGCCAAACCGATTATTGACAAAGCGATTGTTTTTTCCGCCGCCATTTCTGCATCCACCCCGGCCCCGGCCACTACCTGACCCGCCTCTGCTACCAACTGATCCATCACCGATCGGGCCTGTTCCATCTCTTCCTGGCATTTTAATCCTCCTCTTCTAATTTGTTATTCACGAATCATTAAAGCTTGACATTTTGGACATTTAACCGAAGTGCATGGAAGTCCAGCTTGATGTGCTACCCTTTCTCCGCATTGCGAGCAAATACAATAAGCTGGTGCTCCAAAGCTATTCCCTTGCCCTCTTCGGCCACCGCCGCCACCAATAGACCCATCACCAATCGGACCTGTTCCATCTTTTCCTGGCATTTTAATCCTCCTTACTATAAATTAATCGCTTCAACCGGACATTCATCAACGCATGCGCCGCAGTCGATACATTCATCACTGACAGTCGCCTTACCTTCTACTACTTTTATTGCTTCAACCGGACACACATCCTCACATTTACCACAACCGATGCATTCTTCCTGATTAACTACTGCTGCCATCAAATCGCCTCCTTTCTGTATCCTAATCGTTAGACGTCTTATTTATATTTAACATATGTTATTAACTATAATATCGCTGTTATTAACATATGTCAATAACTCTTTTTAATTTTTTTCTTATCTCTCCCTTTATTATCAAAATTTCACTTTCCATCGTTATTAATCGTGATCTGCTTCGCGTTACTTTTTACCATTTATCAACCTTAAAAAAGCACATTTTGTTTTCAATAGTCTGAAAACAAAATGTGCTTTTTTTTAAACTCTAACGACTCACTACATTTCTTTTATTACCTTTTAGATAGCAAGCCAAATTATCCACAGCAATGTCCATCAGCCGCTGCCGACTCTCCCGGGGTGCCCAGGAAATATGCGGCGTGATAATGATATTTTTAGCCTTGAGTAGCGGGTTGGTTAGTTTGATGGGCTCCGTGGACACGACATCCACTGCTGCGCCCCCCACCTTGCCGCTGTTGAGGGCATCCCGCAGATCATCTTCAACAATCAGCTGGCCGCGGGAATTATTGATAATCAAAACCCCATTTTTCATCTTCGCAATATTTTTCGCGTTGATGATCCCCCGGGTCTCGTCAAAAAGTGGGCAATGAAGGATGATCACATCGGCTACTGCAAACAGTTCATCCTGCGTTACGTACTGACAGGTTTCTGATTCCAGCTCCGGGTACTTATTGATGTCACTGGCCAGCACCTTCATCCCCAGAGCCTGAGCAATGTGCCCGGTGCGCTGGCCGATTTTTCCAAAGCCAATGATCCCCATGGTTTTTCCACTTAGTTCAATCAGCGGGTAATTCCAGTAGCACCAATCTGGGTTATTGGCCCAGTCACCAGAAAACACCGAACGGGAATGATCGCCAATACGATGACACAATTCCATCAACAAAGCAATCGCAAACTGAGAGACCGCATCAGTACCATAGGTGGGAATATTGGTCACTGTGATGCCCCGCTCTGCGGCTGCAACTACATCCACGACATTATAGCCGGTAGCCAACACCCCAATGTATTTGATCTGTTGGCAGACTGTCAGGATTTCTTTCGTGATGGCGGTCTTATTGGTGATAACTATTTCTGCATCCCCGATCCGCTGGATCACATCGGCTTTGGTCGTCCGATCATAAACCGTTACCTTCCCTAATTTTTCCAGACCATCCCAACTGAGATCGCCGGGATTTAATGTATGGCCATCTAAAACGATTATTTTCATTTTTGTCACCTGTTTCTATATGATTTCATATTTCTCTTTTGTCTATTTCTTACTTTATTCAGGCAGTTCTTCTGGTGGCGGGGCTTTGATCAGGATTAGCTCAAGGGTTTCCGGATTAAAGTTATTAAGAATCATTTTGGTATTAAAGGGTATTTTCAAAACAGTGCCCGTTGGATAGGCATAGTAATCCTGTTCATCCAGCTGTAGGGAGACAATTCCTCTTATTACCGTCATATAAACAACGGCGTTGGTATAATGCTCGGGAAATCCGTCACTCTGATTAATAATCGCATGTATATAATGAAGATTTTCATCTAGAATAACTTTTTCGACGATTTTATCATCTCCACCAGTTAACTTGAATAATTGTTCTACCATTTAGTTTTCTCCTCTCATTGAACGTGTCTTAATTTATTAGACTGATTTTTATTTATATACCCTCTCTTTTCTGACTTAACAACAATATTATTAATCGCATTAAAAAAGGTGACCATCCAATCAGGCCACCTTACAATGATTATTCATAAATTTTTTTGTATAAACAGCCGATACCTACTTTTTTTCAGTTCCCATATAAACAATCACCTTTTCGATTCGCTTATCCGATACCTCTAGAATTTTGATCCTTAAATTCTCGTACTCTATTTCCAAAACAGCTCCCTTCGGTGGGATATTACCAATAAGACCGATAAGAAACCCGCTGAATGTTTCATACTCATCAACCGGCAATTCCACATCGATTAGTTTATCCAGATCGTCAAGACTAATCATACCACTGACTTCATAGATATGATCTTCAATTTTTCTGAATTCATATTCCTCCTCATCAAATTCATCATAGATATCGCCCACAATTTCTTCAATGAGATCTTCAATCGTTACGATCCCCGCGGTTCCACCATATTCGTCGATAACCACCGCTATATGTGTTTTAGCTTTCTGCAAATCGACAAATAATTCATCAATTTTCTTACCTGTGGAAACATAGTAGGGCTTTCTAATATTCTCACGAATACTAAAATCACAGGTCTCATCGGCATTAATCAGAAAAATCAGGTCTTTGACATGTAAAATCCCAATGATATTGTCCACTGTTTCTTCGTACACAGGAATTCGGGTATATTTTTCATCTTTAACACAGTTGATGAGTTCTTTAAGGTCAATGTCAACCGAAACACAAAAGAGATCCATCCGGTGTGTCATAATATCAGAAACGGTTTTATTATTGAACTCGAAAACGTTGTTGATCATCGTTTTTTCCCGTTCGTTGATTGTGCCTTTTTCTCCACCTACATCTACCATCATTCGAATTTCTTCTTCTGTAACATTATCTTCTTCCGAATTAGGGTCGATTCCGGCCAAGCGGACAAAAAAGTTGGTCGAAACGGTTAAGAGTTTAACAATTGGTGCTGTAATTACTGATATAACTGATAATATTCCTACCGCAAAGAATGCAATGCTTTCGGATTTTTTCATGGCAATTCGTTTAGGTACCAGTTCACCCAAAACTAAAGTAAAATATGAAAGGATCAACGTAATCAGCACCAAAGTGGTAACTTTTAATACCCCGTCTGAAACGGGAATGTTGTACTGTTTTATAACCAACACAATCGGACCAGCAAAACTCTCTGCAGCAAAAGCACTGGCCATAAAGCCGGCTAAAGTAATGCCAATTTGAATGGTCGCCAGAAATCGGCTCGGTTCTCCCAGCAACTTAACAAGCAGTTGGGCTTTTTTATTGCCGCCTTCCGCCATCAGTTTTATTTTATTGTCATTTAGTGAGATCAGGGCAATTTCTGACGCTGCGAAAAAAGCATTTACCAGAACTAATGCAAGTAAAAATATAATCTTTGTGATCAATCGTTTATCCTCCTAATTTTAACTACAAAAAAAGACGCACTAATATCTCTTCTTGAGATATTGCGGCCTCAAATAGTAAGAAAAACGATTGAAAACGATGAGATTAACACGATACATTTTAAAATTCTTTATGCACTTCTCAGTTTCCCCAGGTTCGTCGTCCATTTTTATTTCCTTTCGTAAAAACTTACTCGATACTGGATAAAGCTTATATCATTTCGCAAAATTTGTCAACTTGAATAGCTTTTTTTAGTAGGTCCATTTTTAATAAAATCACCTCCTGGTTGATCTTATCAACCAGAATCAACCGTAAATCCATTGAGTTTTTTTGTGAAAGGTTCTATAATCATGAGAAGGTAACAATTAAAACCATTTAAATAACAAAGGAGATACTCAATGAAACGAATTGGAATTTTTTTAGGAATAACTTTTTTTCTGACCTGGACCCTGGAATTTGCTTTGATGGCCAATGGTGGACTAACGAGCAGCTACGCCATCTTCGTGCTATCGGCTGTGATGTTGATGCCCGCCATTTCGGTGGTGGCCACCCGACTCATTACGAAGGAGGGGTTTAAGGATTTTGGTCTTAAGCCGCACTTTAAAGGTAATGTCCGTTACTATCTGGCGGCCTGGTTTGGCCCGGCCATTTTGATTATCCTGGGAGCACTCTTCTATTTTTTGATTTTTCCCAGTCAGTTTGACCCCACGATGAGCCAGATGGCTGACGCCTATGCCGCCCAAGGAATGTCCCTTCCGGAAGGCACCCTGTTTACACTCTTTATAACCCAGCTTGCTCTGGGGATTTTCATCAGCCCCCTACTCAACATCATCACCACCTCCGGTGAGGAAATCGGCTGGCGAGGTTATTTGCTGCCAAAACTGATGGAAATGTACAGTCCCCGGGTATCTATTGTTATTTCCGGTATCATCTGGGGTTTATGGCATGCACCGATTATTGCGATGGGTCATAATTATGGGACGGGCTATCCCACCGCTCCCTGGGGCGGTATTCTAGCCATGGTTGTCTTCTGTTTATTTGTCGGTTCTTTCTTCTCCTATCTGGCCATAAAAACCAAGAGCTTTCTCCCCGCTTCAATCGCCCATGGCTCCCTTAACGGTATGGCTGCAGTCTCTGTTTTTGTAACGGCGGGAACCCCCAGCCCCTTTATTGGACCACTACCTGTTGGCATTATCGGCGGTATAGGATTTATCCTAACTGGAGCCCTCTGTTTTATATCGATCGGGAGACAACAATCACAACGACAAGAGTAACCTCAGCGAAAACGTGTTCTCGATTTCTTTTAAATAATATTTTACTCGTATTTTACCGTTTATTTCATTATTGGCTAATGCTTTCTTAAATAATACTTAACGATTTCCTTGCTGAATTTACGCTGACTAAACATACATTTTGAAGAACTAAGCCTTATTTAATATTCGAACTTTCCGTGAGATCAAGCTGAATACTGATTTTAAGTTGACATAATCATAGAGATTTGATATAATATACTCAATAAAGTTGTGAAGTATATACTTTGAGTAGTTTTTTTGGTGAGCTTATTTACGTGTTCTAAAACGTGGAAATATGTAAGCTAAGAGTTTAATAAATGAAATCTGTATCGAAAAACATTTTATGGAACTGGGGCTTGTGTAGGATCGTGAGGTCATACACTATACTATTGGGCAATTTTGCCATAAATGGTATATTGTGAGTTATTTTATAGCGAAGCTAGGGCACTCTAACTCTGTATTAACAGAGTTAGAGTGCCCTTTTTTTATATAAATTTATTGGCACACTTATACCAATTACGCCTAATCCATCTACTCAAGACATTCCGGGCTTTAGTAATCTGTTATTGGATGTACTAATCCCGTTGAATATAAATCAATACCAACTGGCTATAAAAATATCGAAAAGAACTTTGTTTTCGATTAGCCAAAACAAGGAGGAAGAAATGAAAAAGAAACAATTAATTATGATGACTGTCGGTGTTTTGCTGACCTTAGTTCTCAGCGGATGTACCGGATCATCCGCTGATGAAACCACCTATTCAAAGATTATGGACAGTGGTGAAATGACTTTTGCCATGACTGGCGCCTATCCACCATTTAATTATATCGATGAGAATGGTGAACTGGCTGGATTTGATATCGAAATTGCTCATGCTCTCGCTGAAAAAATGGGCGTTACTGCTAAACCCATTACCGTGGAATGGGACGGCATCATTGGCGGACTTACCGGCAATCGTTTTGATATGATCATTGGTAGTATGGCTGTTACTGAAGACCGACTTAAAGAGGTTAGTTTTAGCGATCCGTACTACTATGATGGCGCTCAGTTTTTTGCCAAAGCAGGTTCTGGATTAAACAGCATTACTGAATTAGAAAATGGCAAGGTTGGAGTCGTTACTGGTACCACCTTCCATGAATATCTGGATGGGATGGAAAACATTGCTGAAATTCTTCAATTCCAAAGCGATGTCGATAATTTCAAAAGTGTCGATCAGGGTCGTTCTGATGGACTCGTTACCAGCAAGGTTGTTGGTGCTCGAGCCCCAATTGACTATGGGGTAGCAATTGAACCAGTTGGTGATTTACTTTATACCGAAAACATCGCCATTGCCATTCGTCAGGATGATACGGAGTTATTGAAAGCAGTTAATACTGCCCTGGCAGCCATTATTGAAGATGGCACCTATGCAGAAATTAGTAACCGCTGGTTCGGAATGAACATTCTTGAAAAATAAAAATTTTGTAGTCAGGCAGTCCGGAACTCTTCCGAGCTGCCTGAATTCCTTTAAACCCCAGTCCGTATTTAAATAAATTTCTAACCAAAATTTAACTAAATTAAAAAACTGTGACATCCGTATTTTTTTGTCGAGAGGATACGGATGTCATCATTTTATGGGTATACTAATTAGTAATTATTAAAAAAAACAGGAGGTATCCTATGGATGCGATCATAAATCTGGCAAACAATAGTATCGAATTCTTTAAAACCGTTGTCGAATTTGCCCCTAAGTTTATTCCCGGCGTTATATTAACGCTGGAACTGGCGTTTTTCTCCATCATACTGGGGATGGTCATCGGTCTGGTGGTTGCGGTTTTAAAACTGACCAAATATAAGTGGTTAAAAAAAATAATGGACGTCTATATCACCGTTGTTCGGGGAACGCCCCTTTTACTCCAATTGTACTTTATTTTTTATGGGCTCCCCAGTATGGGAATCATGATTGACAGTTTCCCCTCTGCGGTTATTGCCCTGGCCCTGCATAACGGTGCCTATATCAGTGAAATTTTCCGGGGTTCTATTGAATCCATCGACTATGGTCAGCGGGAAGCTGCCCGGTCTCTGGGAATGACCAAATGGCAAGCCATGAAACGGGTTGTGTTACCCCAGGCATTTAAGCGATCAGTACCAGCTTTGGGCAATCAGTTTATCATTGCAGTCAAGGACTCTTCCCTGGCCAGTGTTATCACGATCACCGAAACCATGCTGCTGGCCCGCCAGTTTGGTGCCGCCACCTTTAATGTATTCCCGATTTATTTCACCGCTGGGGTGTACTACCTAATTATCACCATGGGACTAACTAAACTCCTTAGTAAAGTCGAACAAAAGTTGAAAGTAAATGAGAGGTAAACAATGAGCATGATCGAAATTAAAAACTTACATAAATATTTTGGTGAACTGGAAGTCCTGCGCGGAATCGATTTAACCGTCGACGAAAGCGAGGTCGTCTGTTTGATTGGATCGAGTGGATCAGGAAAAAGTACCCTACTGCGCTGTATCAATTTCCTGGAAGAAAAAAACGAGGGTGAAATCTACATCGACGGCGAATTAGTCACATCAAAAGATATCAATGCCATCCGTCAAAAGGTTGGGATGGTCTTTCAGCGTTTTAACCTTTTTCCCCATATGACGGTTATTCAGAACGTGATGGAAGGCCCCGTCACCGTTAAAAAAATGGATAAAAAGAAGGCGCGAGGCCTAGCAATGGACCTGCTTGAGAAGGTTAACCTGCTGGATAAGGCCGACGAATACCCAGCGATGCTTTCCGGTGGACAGCAGCAACGGGTGGCCATTGCCCGCTCCCTGGCGATGGAACCAAAGGTCATCTTATTTGACGAACCCACCTCGGCCCTGGATCCTGAGCTGGTTGGAGAGGTATTGGGCGTTATGAATGACCTTGCCAAAGAAGGCCGAACCATGATTATTGTTACCCATGAAATGGGATTTGCCAAAGAGGTAGCCGATCGCGTCATCTTTATTTCTGAAGGTCAAATTGCTGAAGAAGGTCCTCCCGAAGAAATTTTTGATCACCCCCAAAATGAACGGCTACAGAGCTTTCTGGGACAAATTTTAGTATAAATCGCTTTTTGCCAATACACCTGAGACTACTCTTCAAACTATCTTTTTTGATCTGGCAGGGATTAAGTGTTATACTGAATGTATCACAAATTTTAATCAGAAATATCAGAGGAGGAAATTAATGAAGTTACTTGTTTATGTCTTAAGCCAGCCAGACAAACTGGATTCACTGCTGGCGGCATTGGCGTCTAAACGAATATGCGGTGCAACAGTGCTGGAAAGCCGGGGCATGGCCCGACAACTCAGCCATCTTCACGACGCTGACGAAATCCCTATTCTTGGTTCACTCCGTACCTTTCTCAATCCTGATGTGACGCAAGGCAATCTTATTTTTGTCATTCTTGAAGACGAAAAAATAGACCAGGTCATTGAAGTGATTGAAGCCACGGTATCAAACCTTGACGAAGCGGATTCGGGGATCGTGTTCACGATACCCGTCGATTTTGCGAAAGGTCTATGTTCAATTGGAAGCTAAACTCATCATTGAAATCGCCGTTATGCTTTTTGCCGGCCTCCTGCTGGGACGACTGGCCAAACAATTCAAAATGCCCAATGTCACCGGCTACTTGATTGCCGGACTTATTTTGGGACCGTCCTTCCTGAATCTTATCTCCATTGATATGGTCAATGGTTTTATGATCATCTCAGATGTTGCCTTGGGCTTTATCGCCTTTTCCATCGGTAGCCAGTTTGATCTCAACTATTTCCGGAAGGTCGGTATTGCCCCGATTGTGATTGCTACGGCTGAAGCTCTCATGGCCGTAATTCTGGTAACTCTGGTATTGATGTTATTTGGTTTTGACCCCAAGCTTTCGATCATGTTGGGGGCCATTGCGGCAGCAACCGCTCCTGCCCAAACCATTATGGTCATCAAACAATATGATGCCAAAGGCCCTCTGACTTCAATGTTGATGAGCGTTGTGGCGGCTGATGACGCCATTGCTTTGATCGCCTTTGGATTTGCTGCCACCATCGTTAATGCCATGAACGCAAGTGTCGAAACCAGTCTAATTCTTTCGATCCTCACCCCTTTTTATGAAGTTATCATTTCATTTATTCTGGGCGCCGCGGCCGGAATCCTGATGAAACTGTTTTTCCGTTTTTTCAAGAAGCCCTCCAATCAAATCTGCATTGTCATCGCTTTTATCCTGTTGACCTACTGGGTCGCTGATTTACTTCATGGTTCCCCTTTACTAGCCTGCATGGCCCTTGGTGGGGTACTTGTTAATATTTACCGGGATCAGATTGATGCGCTGCTAAAAGTCACCGATTCCTTTACACCGCCTATTTTTATGGTCTTTTTTGTCATCTCCGGGGCTGGATTTCAGATCTCGGCACTGCCTGCCATTGGGCTGATCGGCATCATCTATGTCGTTATCCGGGTTGTTGGCAAAATGGCTGGTGCCTGGTTAGGTGGCCGAGTCACCCATCAAGATAAAAACATCTGTACCTATCTGGGACCCACCCTGATGCCTCAGGCCGGGGTTGCACTTGGGTTGGTGGTGGTTGCCGCCAAGCTGGTTCCCCTCTATGCCGAACAGATTCAAGTGGTTATTTTGTGTTCTACCTTCATTTACTCGGTGGTTGGCCCTATTGCTGCCAAATACGCCCTGGTTAAAGCCGGAGAGATCAGACTCCCGGAATCCAAGCCTCTAGCACCGCATAAAATTCATTCTTAAACAAATATTGGCGAGGATGCCCGGATAAAAACGGGAATCCTCGCCATTTTAGTTGCCTTTTGTTTGAAAACCTAACTATCTTATCAGAACGTAAGCCGGGACAAACAGCCCAGATCAAAAGCACCAACAACCCGACCAGCGGTATCAAGGACACCAACAAGATTAACACCATTTTCCAAACACATCCGAATCCCCACAATCAGGGGATCTGCCTCCGACACCCAAAGGGGCATTTCTTTGGTATTGCCATTGGAACTTTCATTAAAGGAACAAACCACCTGTTTGATTTTGACAATATTTAAATAGGATAAAAACCCCTTGTTCCCGATAAAATCATCGGCAAAATGACTTTTGCTGTGAAAAACGATGGTATCCCGGGAACCGACTTCCATAATTTCGCCCTGATTCATCACTACAATTTTGGTTCCCAGTTTAATGGCTTCCTCGATGTCGTGGGTGACAAAGACGATGGTTTTATTAAGCGTTTGATAAATCCGAATGATTTCATCCTGGAGCACCGCCCGATTAATTTGATCCACGGCGCCCAAAGGTTCGTCCATTAAAATAATTTCGGGATCTGCCGCCAGTGCCCGGGCAATACCGACTCGCTGCTTCTGGCCGCCGCTTAATTCGTTGGGGTATTTCCCCAGATAACCTTCTTCTAGCCCGACCAGATTAATTAGCTCCCGGGCCCGTTCCTTTTTTTTGGTTTCGCTGGTCTTTTGAATATCCAGAGCATAGGCAATATTTTTTTCAATGTTCAGATGAGGAAACAGCCCCACCTGCTGGATCACATAACCGATGTTTCGTTTTAGGGTAATCGGGTCCCATTCTTTGAGCTCTTTTCCTTTAATTCGGATTTCACCGCTGTTTGGTAAAATCAAACCGTTGATCATTTTTAGCAGGGTCGTTTTACCGCAGCCGGAAGGCCCGATCAGCACCACAAACTCCCCTTGTGAAACGGTCAGACTCAAATTCCTGATAATTGGCTTCTCTGTTTCATACTGTTGACTAACATCACTAAACTCAATCATCGGGTTATAACAAGCCTTTCGCTTTCAGGAATTCGGTGGCCACATCACCGGCATCCCGGTTTTCTTTTTCTACATAATAGTTCATCTGCTGCATTTCCTCATCACTAATCTGTCCCGCCAGTTGGTTAAGAATTGCTTCGAGTTCCGGATACTTGTCCAGGGTTTCCTGACGAATGACGGTGGCCGCTTCATAGGCCGGAAAAAAGTTCTGATCGTCTTTTAACACCTTTAAGTTATATTCCGCCAATAATCCATCCGTGGAAAAATTATTGATCACATCTACCTGACCCTCACCAATGGCCTTATATTTCAGGCCGATGTCCAGTTCTTTTTTTTCTTTAAAATTAAAACCGTAGGCTGTCACTAAACCCGGATAGCCATCTTCCCGTTCGTAAAAATCATATTCCGATCCCAACACCAGGCTGGCGCTCTGGGACGCCAAATCCGAGAAGGTATTAATCCCCATACTATCGGCTTTTGTTTTATCCATGGCCAATGCGTAGGTATCATTAAATCCATAACGATCCAACCAGATAAAATTATATTTCTCCTGATACTGGCTTTTAACCCCTTCGTAAAGGGCTTGCGAATCGGTAACCAGTTCATTTTTTAGCACAAACAGCCAACCAGTGCCGGTATACTCCGGGTACATATCAATTTCTCCAGATTCCATCGCTGGTTGAATATTAGCGGTTCCTCCGCCGATGCCCATTTTGTACTCGACTGTGATATCGGAGTTTGCTTCAATCAGTTGGCCCATCATTTCGGCAATGATATAGCTTTCTGCCATCGGTTTTGAAGCGATGACCACCTTCTTTTTTTCACTTTGGCAACCAGCCGCTAAAAAAATCAGCGCTGTAATTAATACTAAACTGATCCACTTTTTCATTTTGTCCTCCTTAATAATCTTTTTTCAATTATTCCCAATAATCCATCCGCAACAAAGGCCAGTAAGGCCACCAACAGACTGCCAGCCACCGTCATTTCACCAAAATTAGTGGTAATTCCCCGCCAGATCGCCACTCCCAATCCGCCAGCTCCGATAAACGAAGCAATCCCGGCCAGCGCAATAGTCATCACTACCATGTTGCGGATGCCAGCGATGATCACTGGCAGAGCCAGGGGGAACTGGATTTTCGAAAGCAGTTGCCAGGGAGTGCTACCCATCCCCACTGCCGCCTCCAAAATCTGATCATCCACTTCGATGAGCCCCACATAGGTGTTGCGAATCACCGGTAACAGTCCATAAATCACCAGGGCAATAATCGCTGTGGTATTGCCAATGCCGGTGATCGACACAAAAAAACCAAACATTGCAATCGAGGGAATGGTATACAAGACATTAGTCATACCAATCACGATGCTGGCAGCTTTTTTTGATTTGGAGATTAGAATGCCGGTGGTGATTCCTACCACCGTAATAATTACAATGGCAATTAAACTCAACAAGATGTGCTGCCATAGCAGTTCGATAAAAAAGTCGCTTCGCGTTTTGAGCAATTCGCCTAAATTTTTGAAAAATTCCATCGCTGTTCCCGTCTCTTTCCGATTATGTATCTGTAATTATGCTTATTCGATATTTTTATAAACTCAGGAGTCAACGACCGTTGTCCATCCGAGCGGTTTTTCTAGACATGCTCAATGTCAGTGTGAAGCGCGACCTCGTTGCTGATGGTCATTAAATCACTAACAGCCAGCCGGTGAATATCATCCCGGCCATTGGTCCGGGCAAACGCCTTTAGTTCGTTGGCGGTGCCGGTGTAAAAATTTTTAAATTGGAGCAAGGCTTTTTCTTCGTTAAAGAGGCTCCGTAATACTTTATCCTGGGTGGCGATCCCGGCCGGACATTTGCCGGTATGACAAATCCGGGACTGCAAACAGCCGATGGCAATCAGCGAGGCCGTCGCCAGAGCAATGACATCTGCCCCCAGGGCCAGCCCCTTGGCAATGTCCGAACTATCCCGAAACCCACCGGTAGCACAAAGGGTCACCTCACTGTTTAACTTATCTAAAAAGCGGCGAGCCCGGCGAATGGCAAAAATAGCTGGAATACCGACATTATCTTTGATAAATTTCGGGGTTGAACCGGTGGCACCACCGCGGCAATCAATGGTGATAAAATCCGGTTCGGCCATCAAAGCCATAGCCAGATCTTCTTCCAGATGACTGGTGGCAATTTTAATACCAATCGGAACACCATCGGTTATTTCCCGGATCCGGGCGACCCGCTTAACCAGATCCCGAATCTCATCTATCCCGGCCAACCGTGCGGGCGCCACCGCAGCTTCGCCTTTTTCAAGTTTTCTAATCCCGGCAATTTCCGATGTGATTTTTTCCTGGGGTAAATGGCCGCCCAGCCCGGGTTTAACCCCCTGGCCGATTTTTATTTCTACCGCATCCGCCTGTTTCATAATCGCTTCATCATAGGTAAACGCGGCGGTACCCTGTTCATAAATATAGTGTCTGGCGGCCTGGCGGGATTCCGGGAGCATGCCTCCTTCACCCGAACACATGGCGGTATCCACCAGGGTACTGCCTTTTGCCAAAGCAACCTTGGCTTCCTTAGATATAGCACCATAGGACATATGGGAGACATAAAATGGCAGGGCCAGCGTCAATGGTTTTTTGGCATGCTTCCCGATAACCGTTGTCAGACTGACCGTCACCTCTTCATTTAAGGGCATCCGATGTAATTGGGTGCCCTTAAAAAGCAGGGTGTTAAAATCCGGAAAGGTCTTAAGCGTTCGCATCGCGGAGTTCTCACTTATGCCCGTTTCGGCCATCTTTTTAATCGTCGCATATTTGTTATTGAACCGCTCGCCCTCTTGATCCTGATTTTTTAGTTCCCCGACCATTCCCGGATCAACAAATTTTTCGTACCAATGCTGACCACTGCAGAAGGGTTTATTTTGGGAATGACCGCATCGGCATAAACTACAATGCTCTTTAGATTCGGGCTGTTCTGACTCCGGCGTATCGCCCAGATCCAAAGAAATCCCGCCGCGTACATGGTAGGGTCCATCTTCATCTAGCTGAAGCGCTTCCACATCAGTAAAAGTATCCACCCGGACTCCGTCAATGGAATAGCTCAAGGCTCCGGAAGGACATTTTTTGATCGTTTCAATAATTAATTCTTTAACTTCGGCATCGGGATCAATCCAGGGTTCCACGCCCATCCGAAAAACTTTGGGCAACCCATCGGTACAGAAACCAGCATGAGAACAAATCCCCCGGTCATCATAAATGGTAATTTCCTGACCCACATAGGTATCCAATTGACGTGGTACCCGGTCCGGGCTTTTTTCGCCTGAAAAAGCAATTTTTCCATGGGTTCCATCACAAAATGGTTTTGTTTTTGACGCGCCACAACGACACAAAGCCACCGCCGGATCCGCCACCGTCACACTTCTGGTGGTGGATTCCTTGATCTCCGACAAACCAGTCACCACGTAGGGCCCGTCTTTTGATACCCGAATCAGCGTTTTTTTAACCATCGTATAAATCCCCTCTCATTTTACCTTATGGGTTGATTTATACCCTAAAGTTGCGGGTTCACACAGTGTTACCCCAAGATTTCAGGTTAAATTCCAAAGAAAAAAGGCCTCTACTTCGTAAAGGTCTTTTATTATTCTTCCTTATTAATTAGTTGAGTTGTTAATCATTTTGCCCTATGGACATCAAAAAAAGTTCATGTTACTTTGTGCTATCTGAGGTTGCCAAAAAACAGAACGCTTGCCACGTGCCAACATCACCACCTCTGATTAAATAAAGGCGCGTATTCCACACCTAAACGAATCGCTTCAATCAGACTCACCGGACTGGCGATTCCCTTCCCGGCAATATCCAGCGCCGTCCCATGATCCACCGAGGTTCTTAGGAATGGCATGCCAAGTGTAATGGAAATCGTCTTTTCGAAATCGACCATTTTGGTAGCGATATGACCCTGATCGTGATAAAGTGATAAGACCGCATCGTATTTGCCATTTAAAGCCAAGTAAAAGACACTGTCAGCTCCAATCGGTCCATCAACATTGATGCCTCTATTTCGGGCCTCTACTACCGCTGGCATCACCCCTTCCACCTCTTCCCGGCCGAATAGCCCGTGCTCGCCACTGTGAGGGTTAAGACCCGCAACAGCTATCCGGGGATTTTTCACTCCCAAAGTTTTTAGCGCTGCCACACTCTGATCAATAAAGGCCTCAATATTTTCCCTAGTTACCAGTTTACAAGCCTGCTGTAACGAAACATGACGGCTGAGAAAAAATACCCTAAGGTTATGCACCTGAAACATCGTCAGCGGATTTTTAGTTTGAGTTAATGCACCCACCATTTCGGTATGGCCGATATAAGGGACCTTTGCCGCCTTTAGCGATTCCTTGTTAATGGCGGTAGTTGTCAGCACGTCCGTTTTTTTATCCAGACAAAGACGGGTCGCGACCTCGATGTATTCATAGGCGGCCTTTCCCGTCATCGCCTGCACGGCTCCCATTTTTAGCTTATTTAAGTAAATATTATCCAAATCAATAAGGTTAAGGACCCCGGGTGAAAAATTTCCATCCTGGGGATCGTTAATACAATTGATTAAAAGTGTCACATCAGAAAACGCCAGGGCTTCTTTTAGCACCTTCTTATCCCCCACGATCACCAGGCGGGCCATGTTGCTAACCCGGTCATCTGCCATTGCTTTGACTGTAATTTCTGGTCCGATGCCGGCGGCATCTCCCATCGGAATTGCCAGTATTGGTTTAGTCATCTTATTCTCCTGATTAAATTATTTAATTACTAAACTAAGTAAAAAGTTAGTCTACTTGGTTTCTACTCGTTTTAGGCGTCCTATTTCATCTTTATAAAATAATCCTCCAGTTGATTAGTATCCATTGGACGGCTGAAATAATAACCCTGGACGTGGTCACACTGATAGGTTTTTAAGCGATCAAACTGCTCTAATTCCTCAACGCCCTCGACAATTACATCCATTTCAAGGGTGTGGGCCATTAAAATAATTGACTCCATCAGATGCTCATTCGATTTGTGTATCAGTAAATCACGAGTAAAGGCCTGGTCGATTTTTAACGTATCAATCGGCAGGTTCTTCAAATAGGCCAGCGACGAGTAGCCCGTTCCAAAATCGTCTAACGACATCTTAATACCAATTGCCTTGAGTCGATCAAATATCTTAATCGCCACTTCAAACGAATTGATAAACAAATTTTCAGTAATCTCCAGTTCCAAAAGATTCGGGGACAAACCGCTGCGCTTTAATGTCTCTTCGACCATCGCCGGAAATTGCTCATTACTGATTTGAACCGGAGAAATGTTAACAGAGATGATCATATTTGATCCCGTCACTCTGTTTAAATCCACCATTTTCTTGCAGGCCGTTTCCATCACCCATGCTCCAATCGGAACGATCAGTCCCGTTGATTCAGCTATATGGATAAATTCAAGCGGCGATATTTTCCCCAATTGCGGATGTTCCCAACGGATCAGAGCTTCAAATCCCCGAATTAATCCTGTTCTTACATCAATTTGAGGTTGATAATGAAGGTAGAACTCTTCATTCTTAATCGCCGAACGCAACGAGTTTTCTAAGGTCATACTTCTAATCAAATTCATTTTCATGCTGCTTTCAAAAAAAGCATATTGGGATTTACCCCGTTGCTTAGCCATATCGGCCGCAGCATGAGCATATTGAAGAAGCTCTTCCACTGTTTGCGCATCATCAGGATAGAGTGTAATTCCGACATGAAAATGCACATAAACATTATTTTCGTTTACGCTGATGCCTTGATTAAATGCCTGTCGCAGTTCTTCAATTTCAATTAGCACATCACTCGGATCTTCTAACTCCTTTATTACCCGGATAAAATTGGAGCCCGTGATTCTAGCCATAAATCCATTTGTCAACTTCATATTCAGAATCCGTTCGCCCATTATTTTGAGGAGTTGATCTCCAAACGACGGTCCATAGGTATCATTGATTCGTTTAAAGTTTTCAATATCATAACAGATTACCGCAATTTTTTTTCTATTCGTCATAATAAGCTGATCTAATTGTTCCGTCAGATAAACAGCATTGGGCAGTTGCGTTTGAGGGTCATAATAAGCCAGAGTTTTTAACGCTTCATCCCGCTCTTTGATCGATATCACCATTTCATTAAAATTCTCAGTCAGGGTGTTAAATTCATCAAAACGATTATCTTCATCAATCCGGTGATAATCCCCTGCGGCAGTTTCTCTGGTTTGCTTATTGAGTTCATAAAAAGAGTGGCTAATGTCTTTAAAAACATAGTTGGAAACAAACCTTGAAAACACGATCAATAAACAAACAAATAAAAGTACAATCCATAAGAGCGGTCTAAATGCAATCAGAATCGAATCATAGGCTTGGTAAACAAAAACATGCCAATCGCCATTTGTTACATCAGCATGACTAACCACAGTTCTTTGGCCGTCGTAAATGGCTGTAATGATTTGACGCTCTGGTTCCTGATGAATGGTATCAAAGTGACCTTCAATTTCGCGTTGATAAACCTTAGCCATATCTTTATTTGAGATAAAAACACCATTGCCATCGGTAACCGCCACAGTCACCTGATCACCAAAGGTCTGACTAAGATTAAGCGAAAGCAAACTGATCTCCTTTAGATTCAAATAGGCCACCAGGACTCCATCGCGATGAGGGATGGCAATTGTGATCGTCGGCTGTCCTGTTTGTTGAGAGATAAAAGTTTTTGATAGCGTCGGCTGCTGGCTGGCTTTTGTTTCAGAAAAAAAATCCTGACTGGCTCGGTTCGCGCCCTGGATATTGTTGTTTTCCGGAACAACCGTAGTTACAAACCCGTTTGCATCAAGCAGTTCAAATCCTTCGATGATATTAGCACTCTCGGTCACGGTGTTTAAATAGACCCGGATGTCCTCCTCATCCTTAAGAGCGCCGCCATCAAGTAACTCACTCAACTGTGTTAGTATCAGAAAGGACTCATTAAGAAAATCTGCCATGCGATGCGCAATGGTGGTAGCGATGAGGGTGTTTTTTTCTTGAATATCTTTGACCGCAACATTAAGAATCAATGGCGCTATTAACAACACCACTAGAATCAGGGGTATGGCAATGGAAAGCATGTTATTAACCTGGATGAAATTTTTCAGCTTTTTTATCCTTTTCATTGTCTAATCCACCTTTTTAAATTGACCATCCTGAATGATATAGTGGTACAGCGTTCGGCTGGCATCTCCGTATTGATCAATAATGATCTTATCCTGAAGCCCCTGGTGGGTTTCTTTTTTTATAATGGCCGCCTTGATGGTTTCCGGTTCCAGACTCTTTTCCGTCTCCATCGCGTCAAATAAAATCATCGCAGCTTCGTAAGCATAGATGGCGGCAAAAGTTGGCTCGGCACCGTATTTTTTAAGATAGGATTCCCTAAAATTAAGGTACGCCGGGTTTTGCGAGTCCGTATCGAGTAAACTGGGAATGTAAACCCCTTCGACCGAATTACCGCCTTGTAAAATCAGATCATTATTCATGGCCCAAAGGGATAAATAAATGGGCACCTGTTTCCCAGCTTTGTAAAACTGTTGACTAAACATGGCAGAATCAAAACTTGAGCCCAAAATTAAAATGGTGTCGGGGTTCGAATTTAAAACCCGTTTGGATATTTCCAGATATTCCGGGCTCGATCCGGATTGAAAGGATTCTTCATAAATAATGCGACCACCATTTTTTACCAAATCTGCGGCAATCAAATCCTTGATGGTTCCTGTGTAAGCTTTATTTTGAGATTCATAGATAACGGCAATCTGCTTTCCACCATTTTCAAGGATGTTTTCAACTAAAAATTTTGCTTCAACATCATTGGAAGAGACGACGCTGATAAAGTGATCGTCCTGATCTACCAGCTCATAAGAACTCATCGTCGGACTAATCATTAATAAATTATTCTCGTTGACAAAGGGCAGACTCAATTTAGCCATATTACTGGTCATATGACCGATGATAAATGAAACGCCCTCATCATAAAGTTCCTGATCAACGGCAAGGGCGGTTTCTTGATTGTTCTGATCATCTTTAATCCGAACTTCTACCAGTCGGCCGTTAACCCCACCGCCAGCATTAATTTCTTCTACCGCCATCATTAAAGCGTTGCGCCCGTTTACTCCCATTTCCGAGGCACTCCCCGTAAGCCCTGCCGAAAAACCAATGATCAGAGGTTGTTGATGTGAGCAGGACGAAAAAATCAGAGCCCCTATAAAAAAAACGATTAGCCATGAGTGTTTTTTATTGTTTTTCATCATAGACTCCTCCATTTTGGGATTAAATAATACCGCCACCGTCCGTAAAACAACTCATAAATGATATACCCGCATTTAAAACCTGCAAACTTACGATCATCAACAAACTGATTGACGTCTGCTCTTGCCACTAAAATTTCCCATTCGCTTTTTTTCAGACTTTAATCATTAGTTTATTGTTATATGTTTAAATTCAGAGCATAAGGGTAATAATCTTAAACATAGTGGATCATTAATCCCTTGCTTAATAGTGCTGCTTTATATAAACTATATCAAAGTACGATCCTGCAAACAACTTAATTCTATGTTAAACGATTAATATTCTTAAAGCTGCTTGCAAATGATAATAAAAGGAGATATATAATGAATAAGAAAAAAGGGTTACTTGCCAAGATGTTGTTATCAATTGGACTACCAGTTGCTATTATTTTTGCTGTTGTTTCAGGCATATCGCTCTATATTGTGAACCAGGCTATCACCAGAGTTACCGTTGATGAATTATCATCCCGCTCTCAGGCGGTTTCAAACGAGATAGACAGTTACTTTACAAGCTATCTGGTAACAGCCAACCAACTATCCACCAATCCTGAGATTCGCAACTTTTTTGAACAGGTTACACCGGGAATTGGCATCACCTCAACGACTAATTTTCCTGAGGTCAAACAGGCCCTGGATAATGTGGTTGCTACCGATCCGGAAAACATCCAGGTAGCCTGGATTGCCGATGTGGATTCCAGTCAATTTACCCAATCCGACGGTGCTTCATCTGACGGAACCTACGACATTAATACACGCCCCTGGTTTCAGGAATTAGTGGCCAAAAAAGAAGTTTTTATATCGGAACCCTATTTAGATGTTGTCACCAATCAGATTATTGTGAGTGTCGTTGCCCCAGTTTTTAAGCTGGGCACCCAGGACCTTGTCGGGGCAACCTGTGTCGATGTATCAATAGATCGCATCAAAGAAATCATTGCTGAGAATAAGATCGGCGAAACTGGATTCTTTGTCGTTTCAACCAACAGCGGTATGGTCTTTGATCATCCCAACCCGGATTTTAACAACGGCCCTCTAAGCGATACTGATCTTTCCCAAAACATCATCGCCGCACTGACTAGTAAAACCGCTGGCCCGATTTCTTATTCATCTGCCGGCACTGAAAGCCAGGGCTATGTTACCGAGATCGGTGATACCGGTTGGGTTCTGGCCACCGGACTGCCCCAGACAGAGTTCAACAAATCCTTTGCCACCATTCAGACCACAATGCTGGTTATTTTCGCTTTAGGCCTTTTGGTCACCGTCGGACTCATCATCATTTCCACCCGTAGCTTTATCCGGCCGATTACCAAGCTGGGCGAAGCTGCTGACCGTCTGGCGCTGGGCTCCGTTGATATTGACTACACCATGGCTGACAATGCCAGATCTGATGAAATCGGTGAACTGACAAAATCTTTTGTCAATATGGCCGAAAATATTCGGGACCAGGCCGAAGTCGCCCAGAATATCGCCTTGGGTGATTTAAACATTGATATTTTACCCAAGTCAGAAAATGATGTCCTGGGCAATAGTATGGTTTCAATTAAGAGCGCCATTGGCGATTTAGTCGCAGACACCATCATGCTTTCTGATTCAGCCATACGGGGCGATTTCACCAAACGGGCTGAGGCCGCTAAACATGCCGGAGAGTATGGCAAGGTTATTTCTGGTGTCAATCAGACTTTAGACACCGTAGTCGACAACATGTTCTGGTATGAAGCCATTATTGACGGCATCCCCTTCCCGGTTCACGTGACCGACATGGACATGAAATGGACCTTTATGAATCGCGCTTTTGAAGATCTGATGATCAAAAACGGCGTCATTAAAGATCGGAGTTCTGCTTGCGGCATGGATTGCTACAATGCCGGCGCCAGCATTTGTCAGACTGAAGGCTGTGGCATCCGTCGACTGGTGGATCAGGGCCTGGCAGACTCATATTTTGAATGGGTTGGACGAAACAATAAGCAAGATACCGCTTATCTCAAAAATAAAAAGGGCGAAAACATTGGTTTTGTCGAAATTGTTACCGATTTAACCCCAATTATCCGAGTCAGTGATTATACCAATGCTGAAGTGACCCGCTTGGGTGATAACCTGATGCGACTGGCCCAGGGAAATCTTGACTTTGATATGAGCATCAGCGAAGCAGATGAATATACCGTTGACGTCAGCGTCCAGTTCAACGAAATTAGTAACAGTTTGACCGCGGTAAAAACCTCGATTGGTGATATGATTGGTGGTGCTGCCATGATCACCAATGCCGTGATTGATGGTAATCTCCAGACCCGGGCCGATGCCAGCAAATTTAGTGGTGCCTGGGAAGAACTCGTCGGTGGTATGAATGCCATTCTCGATGAAATCAACAAGCCTCTGAGTGAGGTTCTGGTCGTAATGGATGCCATCTTAAACGGAAATCTTCAGGCCCGTATTACTGGCGACTATAAGGGTGATGTCGATGTACTAAAACAAACAGTCAACACTACCGCCACCCGTTTGAATTCGGTCGTCAGCGAAATTACTGAAAAAATCGAGCAATTATCTCAGGGCAACCTGGATATTGACCATGCCCGTGCCTTCCGGGGTGATTTTATCACCATCTCCAATGCCATTAATGTGATTATCGATTCCTTAAACGATGTGATGGGCGAAATTAATGTGGCTGCCGAACAGGTTGCCTCCGGCTCAGATCAGGTATCTGCTGGAAGTCAGTCGCTGGCCCAGGGTTCCACCGAGCAAGCCAGCTCGGTTCAGGAATTAACCGCCTCCATTGCAGAAATTGCTGATCAGACCAAAAACAATGCCGTGGATGCTAATAAAGCGAAAGAATTAGCTGATACGGTTAAAGGACATGCTGCCAATGGCAATGCTCAAATGGCAAACATGCAAACTTCCATGGTCTCCATTAACCAGTCATCCAATGATATTTCCAAAATTATTAAGGTGATTGACGACATTGCCTTCCAGACAAATATTCTGGCCCTCAATGCCGCAGTGGAAGCAGCCCGAGCCGGTCAACATGGTAAGGGATTTGCTGTTGTTGCTGAGGAAGTGCGTAGCCTGGCGGCCCGAAGTGCCGAAGCTGCTAAAGAGACGACTGTTTTAATTGAAGGCTCCATCGACAATGTTCAGGAAGGGACAAAAATAGCGGATGATACAGCCGCCGCTCTGGATGACATTGTCGCCGGCATCGAAAAGGTTACAACGCTGATTGGAAATATCGCCGATGCCTCCAACGAACAGGCATCTGGTATTGCTCAAATTGATACCGGCGTGGAACAGGTAGCTCATGTGATTCAACAAAATTCTGCCACGGCAGAAGAAAGCGCCGCCGCCAGCGAAGAGCTTTCCGGACAAGCCGAACTGCTTAAACAACTGGTTGATACTTTTAAACTCAGAAACAAATCAAATACTACTACAGTAGTTGCCGCCCCCCCAGCTGAAACGATAGAAAAAACGGCGCCAGAACCAAGTATTGATCTGGGTGATATGGACATGGATAAATACTAATCTTTATCCGCTTATTTAACATACTGGCGCTTATAAGCACCAGTATGTTGGCATGTACAAGCGATCTGATTCCGGTATTGAAGATTCAAATAAAGCTTTAGCCTGATACTATCAGAATATTGTCAGTCTTTTCGCTAATCTTAGTTTCTCACTATGTCGATATCTTAACTAAGATAATAATAAGACCAGGACAACGGCCGCTCTTAATTGTTATGAAAGATTCTATTAACCAACAAGATCTATCGATATTTTATCAAAATATACCTCGCATCATCACTCGCAGTATTTAGAAAGGAGCATCATCATGAAACATACACAAGAAAAAGGTGCAACAACGATCAAAATCCGTTTGTCCACCAAATTAATGGCTTTCACCACTCTGATTCTGGCCGCCGCGGTTCTCACCCTCGGACTGATTGCCATTAATTTAGGCGCAGCGGCTCTGACTAGTGAATCCAGTACCCAGGAAGAGGTCTTTGCCATCGAAGGTGCCGGCCATATTGGCGCCGTTGCTTCCGGTAATCTGGGAAAACTGGAAGAAATCGCCCTTCGGGCCCGAACGGTTACGATGGACTGGAACACCCTGGCCACCTCCATTGCCGGAGACGTGGAACGTTTAGGCTATCAGGATATCGCGGTCATGGATCTAAACGGCAACGCTAAATATATTATTGGCGGTGGCGAATTCAAATCGGAAGGTCAATTCTGGTACGAAGACGGTTTTGCCGGAAAAACATCTATCTCCGACGTAACCATCAGCGAAGTCACCAATGAGCCGATCGTCGTTGAAGTCGCCCCCATTAAGAATAATGGTCAGGTAGTCGGTCTCCTGGTGGGACGTCGAGATCCCACCTTCATGCAAGATATCACCAATGCCATGGGTGATGGTGTCAGAAAGTATGGGATGGTGATCAATGAAGATGGCGCCGTTATGGCTCATCCTAATGATCAGCTGATACTGGATCAGACCAATATTTTTGATGAAATTGATGCCAATGGCCCTTTGAAAGAATTTGCCCTGGCCATCAAAGAATTGGGCGTGGGCCAAACCGGTAGTATCGCCTATAACTATCTTGGTGAAACGAAGCTTGCCTACAATGCCCCGATTCCCGGAACCAACTGGACACTCATCGTTATCAAATTTAAAGATGACGTACTGGCCCCGATTAATAACTTGAGAAACGTCATTCTAATGACCTCCTTGTTGATTCTATTGGTCGGTGGACTGGCCACCTATATTCTGGCCCGAAGCATTTCAAAACCAATTATTTCGTTAAACCATATGATTAAAGAAATGACCCTGGGACATCTCGGTGTTCGGCTGGATGTAAAATCCAAAGACGAAGTCGGTGAAATGACCACTTCCATGAACAAACTGGCTGATGATCTCCAGAATATGGTCATTGGTACCATGGATCAGATATCTAACGGCGACGTTTCGGCAACGATTGAGGTAACTGATCCTGCTGATGAAATTTCACCAGCCCTAAAACGGACCATCGAAACCATCCGCGGGCTCATTAAGGAAGCAACCATGCTATCCCTGGCCGCCGTTCAGGGCCAATGGCAAACCCGGGGCGATGCTGACGCCTTTAACGGCGGATTTAAAGAAATTGTGGAAGGGGTCAATGCGACTCTGGATACGGTCGTTGATAAAATGGTCTGGTACGAAGCCATCATCGATGCGGTCCCCTTCCCAGTTCACGTCACCGATAATGATATGAAATGGACCTTTATGAATAAGGCCTTTGAAGACATGATGGTCAACAATAAGGTCATCACTGACCGTAAAAGCGGCTATGGAATGGATTGTTTTAATGCTGGTGCTGATATCTGCCAGACCGAAGGATGTGGAATCAGGCGACTGGTTGATAAAGGTCTGGGGGATAGCTATTTTGAATGGTACGGCCGAAATTACAAACAAGATACCGCTTACCTCAAGGATTCTAAAGGCGAAAATGCCGGTTTTGTGGAAGTTGTCACTGATTTAACGCCGATGATTCGGGTTAGCGACTATACCCAAAATGAGGTCACCCGACTGGGCCACAACCTCACGCGCTTATCCCAGGGTGATCTGGCCTTTGATATGGACATTGGCGAAGCCGATGAATACACGACTGAAGTTTCTGCCCAGTTCAATGAAATTAGGGACAGTCTGCAAATGGTTCAGACATCTATCGATAACCTGATTAGCGACGCCAATATGCTGGCTCAGGCTGGCATTGATGGACAATTAAATACTCGGGCAGATAGCAACAAACACCAGGGCGATTTTGCTAAAATTGTCGACGGTGTTAATGCCACCCTAGATGCTGTGGTGGCACCGGTTCAGGAAGCCTCGACGACGCTTAATGAATTGGCCAAAGGCAATTTAAAGACGGGAATGGTCGGAAATTACAACGGCGATTATACCCTGATTAAAGATGCCATGAACCAGACCATTGCCTTCTTGAAACGCTATGTAGATGAAATTACCAATACCCTGGAAGAAATGGGTCAGGGCAATTTAAATCTCGAAATCACAGCCGAGTATCTGGGCGACTTCCATGCGATTAAATCTGCACTTAATGGAATTACCGCCACCCTCAGCGAAACCATGTCAGAAATCAATGAAGCGGCCGGTCAAGTTGAAACCGGTGCTCGCCAGATTTCCGATGGCGGACAGGCGCTCTCCCAGGGTACCACCGAGCAAGCCAGTGCCATCGAGCAGCTTAACGCCTCCATTGAAGAAGTAGCTGGCGAAACAAAGACCAACGCATTAAACGCAAATGAAGCCAACGAACGGGCTCAAGAGGTTCGCAATAATGCCGAGGTTGGCAATAATCAAATGAATAAAATGCTTTCCGCTATGGGTGAAATCAATGAGTCCTCCCATAACATATCAAAAATTATCAAGGTGATTGACGATATTGCCTTCCAGACTAATATCTTGGCCCTTAATGCCGCTGTTGAAGCGGCCCGGGCCGGCCAACATGGCAAGGGTTTTGCTGTTGTTGCCGAAGAAGTACGATCTCTAGCAGCCCGCAGCGCCGAAGCCGCCAAGGAAACCACTGGTTTGATCGAAGGCTCCATTGAGAGCGTGGATGTCGGGACCAAAATTGCCGATGAAACCTCTGAGAGTTTGAAGGAGATTTTAAGTGAAATCGAAAAGGTAACTGGTTTGGTTGGCAACATTGCCCGGGCCTCCAACGATCAGGCCACTGAAATCGCCCAGATTACCCAGGGCATTGAACAGGTCTCGACTGTTGTTCAAACAAACTCTGCTACTGCTGAAGAAAGTGCCGCTGCCAGCGAAGAACTGTCCGGTCAGGCTGAAATGCTCAAGCAGATGGTGGGTGCTTTTAAAATAAAGAAAAAAGGCTCTGTTCATCATGCTTCTCCCAAGCCCCCGGTTGAGCAGCCGGTGAAGCAGGAAGCACCAACAACCCGGATTGTGTTGGATGATCTGGAGAGCGATAAGTACTAACAAATAAAAAAAACAGGCATCCACAACGGAGCCTGTTTTTTTTATTGCAAACTAGTTATTCGGGTCTTCGTCATTCAGCTTGATTGCTTCTGTTGACGCTTTTATCGCTGTCGTACCTTCTTCCATATTGATAACTTCATCAACGATTAAAATCTCTTCATTGCCCTCATTTCGTTCTTCTTTTAGTTTTCTATTGGTGAACAGCACATTGTAACAAATAAAGCCGACACCAACAACATACAAGAAGAGATAGACAATAAAATTAATAATTGGGATGTATCCCAAAAGGATTGCTGCTGCTGCAATAATTAGGATGGATACAAATGAGCTAAGCAGCGGTTTCATTTTGTCATCAAAAAACCGCATCAATAATTTTGACAAGACCACTGCCGCTATTGGCATCGCCAAAATGGCCAGAGCGATGATCCCACAGGTCATTGCAATTCCAAATGGTGCATAAATAACAAAAGACACGATCAGTAACAATGGTGACAAGAAGAAAAAACCTGCCCCGATTCCCAATGAAGCCAGAATATGTTTTTTTGCCATAACGGTCGTATTGGCATTAAAGTCTTTGGTTAAGAAGCTAATTAAAACCCAGATCACCAGGATAAACGCCAGCTTAGTAATAATGGATAAAAGAATGGAGCCAACAGATGGTCCCCGTACTTCATTAACCTCTTTACTTGACACCTTTTCCCAATTAACTTCAGGCACCTTGGCACTTGGGGCTACAATGGCTTTATTGGTACTGCGATTATTGATGGTTCCCGTGATACTTGCTCCGTCATTGATGGTCAGCTGATCGACATCTGTTTCTACAAAACCATTGATCGCACCATTAATTGAGACATCACCAGCACCAACCCGGAGATTTCGTCCCACCGTTCCATCGATATTTACATTGGCAGCGGCCAGAAAGACATCCCGATTAATGTCAGCAGCTTTGCCAATGATCAGATCGGATCCACCAGCAAATACATCCTGCGTCACTTTGCCATTGATAATGACCTGATTGGCGGCAGCGTAAAGATTCCCATTAATTTTGCCGTTAACGGTTACCGTATTCGCTGCTGCAAAAACATCACCGTTATACTCCCCATCAAGGGTGATGGCGTTTCCGGCAAAAAAGGTAGTGGTATCAAATACCGAATTGGCAGTGATATTTGACCCGGTGAAGGCAAATTTCGTATTGGCCACTGAAGGCCCTTCGATGTTGATATTTCCTGACGAATCATGGTAGCTGTTGTTGAGATCGCTATTGGTTGCCCCGAATACCGCGGTGACCGTGAAAAGCAATACCATCACCATCATTAAAACCGATACACTTAATTTTTTTAACATTTTCTTTCTCCTTCATTTTTTTATTATTTAACCTAACAGAAGCGATTCTCATTTTTAAAATGATTAATCATCACGCCTATTCCGACACAAACAACCGCAGAAACGATAAACGATATTACATTGAGATTATTTTGGAGTTGTTGGGAACAACGAATGACAATGCCGGTAAAAACCGTTATAAAGGGCGAATCACCCGTTTGAGCAAAGACGATAAAGCGCATCACCATCACTGAAAAAGCAATGGAAAAAATATAAAACAAGGCAAATAGATCTGAATTTTCAGCTTTTTCAATGCTAACCTGGTTGATCCGACTCATAATTTCCAGTTTTCTGCTGGTAAAAGGAATGGCTTTGCCATAATTTTTAACGGCTGTTTTATTAAATCCCAGGTTGAACATCATTTTATCAAGTTCACTCATTGTTACATCTCTCCTTTGTATAAGTTTCTAAGTTTTTTACCGGCCCGGTTCAGCCGGGAAGATAGGGTTCCCATGGGGATATTTAAAAATGCGCAGATTTTTTTATAATCCCAATCATAATAATACCGCAGGATCACCGCCGCTTTTAACGCATGCGGTAATTGATCCAGAGATTTTTGCATTTCCCCAAAATCCAGGGAATCGATGTTATCATAACTCAGGGCCTCATCAGTAAATAAGTTTTCACCATTTTCCTGATCGTCCAGATAAACCATGGTCTTATTTTTTCGTAATAGAGTAAAAGCTTCGTTATGAACGATTTTCAGAAACCAGTTTTTAAAACTGCTCTCTAGCCGATACTGCCTGATTTTAGTAAACGCTTTTAAAAAACTTTCTGCAACCACATCCTGTGCATCAAATTCGTTTTTAAGCAGAGAATAGGCATAGACATAGGCAAATCGCTCATATCGCTCGACAATGGGCTCAAAATAACCGGAATTACCGGTTACTAAATACTTTTTAATCAGCGCATCATCAGCTTCCCCTTCTTTTTTTCCCTTCAATAATTATCACCTCAATTTTTTCTGCCTATCTATATAACGGATGAAGCCCGCGTTTTCTTCCCAAGAATAATTATTTTTTTTTAATTTTTAAAGCCAAAGTAAAAAAACTTTACTTTGGCCTCTTATCAGTAAGCTATCATTAAATCTTATGCTGCTTTTTTCTTTGAAAGAATTTTACCACTTCAACAATTGGGATCACGAGCACTGCCAGACCCATGGCGGCAAAGTATTCGGTCAGACTAATTGCTTCGAATTCAAATGCAGCAGCGATGGGTGGGATGAAGATAACCGCTGTTGTCAGAACGAGCGATACCACCATGGCCAGGAACAAAAATTTATTCTGGCGTTTCATTTTAAAAATTGATTGGCGTCGGCTACGCATATTCAGAGAATGGAACATTTCTGCCATTGACAAGGTTAAAAACGCCATCGTGATACCATCGGCACTTTCGGCAATTTCCCAGACCCCAGCTTCTAAGTAGTGTCCCACAAAATAGGCGGCGACGGTAACCAGTGCAACCATCGCACCCTGCCAGATCACATCCACGCCCAGGCCACGGGAAAAAATACCCTCCTGCGATTCTCTGGGTGGGTTTTTCATGGTGTCTGCTTCTTCACCTTCCATGCCCAGAGCAATGGCTGGAAAGGTGTCCGTAATCAGATTAATCCAGAGCAAATGAACTGGTTTTAAGATTGTAAACCCCAACAGGGTGGCGACAAAAATAGCAATCACTTCGGACAAATTTGATGACAGTAAGAATTGGATGGCCTTGCGGATATTGTCGTAAATACGGCGACCTTCCTCCACTGCATTGACAATTGTGGCGAAATTATCATCAGCCAGTACCATATCAGCGACATTTTTCGTCACATCAGTGCCAGTAATCCCCATCCCCACACCAATGTCGGCGGTTTTAATCGATGGTGCATCGTTAACGCCATCGCCAGTCATGGCCACAATCATCCCCTGATTTTGCCAGGCTTTGACAATCCGCACCTTATGTTCCGGCTGTACCCGGGCATACACAGAGTAGTTACCAATATCTTTTTTTAGCTGGTCCTCACTGATCTCATCCAATTGGGCACCGGTGATGGCTTCCTTGGGATCAACAATAATCCCCAGTTGGATAGCAATAGCAACGGCCGTATCGCGATGATCACCCGTGATCATCACTGGACGAATACCTGCCGACTTGCACTGAGCAATCGCATCTTTGACTTCAGGTCGAACAGGATCGATCATACCAGTTAAACCGGCAAAGCACAAATCATGTTCCAGATAATCCGGTGACTGATCTTCCGGCATAGTATCCCAGACACGAAAAGCAGCGGCAAGCACCCGGAGAGCCTGATCTGCTAAGTGTTTATTGGCCTGTTTGATTTCTTGACGGATATCATCAGTAATGGGTCGCTGAACATTGCCATCCCAGTAGGCGGTGCAGCGGGAAATCAGCACATCCGGAGCGCCTTTAACATACTGAGTAAAAGTACCATCTTCCATTTTGTGAAGCGTACTCATCAGTTTTCGGCCAGAGTCAAAGGGTGCTTCTCCGACTCGAGGGGTCTTTATTTCCAGGTCGCCCTTTTTCAACCCCAGCGAAAAACCGTAATTGACCAGAGCGGCTTCAGTAGGCTCTCCTTCAGCTTTATTCTCTTCATTTAAATAGGCATCATTACAGAGGGTCATGGTTTTACCCAAAAGTTGCTCATCAAAACCGAAATGATCCACAACTGTCATTTTATTCTGGGTCAGGGTTCCGGTTTTATCGGAGCAAATCACCTGAGTACAACCCAGGGTTTCAACAGCGGTTAGTTTCCTGATCACCGCTTTTTCTTTGGCCATATTGGTTACACCAAGGGAAAGTACAATGGTGACCACCGCCGCCAGACCTTCGGGAATGGCAGCAACTGCCAGGGATACCGCCACCATAAAGGTATTAAGAACGCCAATACCGGTAATTCCTTCGCCCAGATACAACCGCACCAGACTCAGAGCAAAGATAAAAATACAAATGCCCAATACCAACCAGCTTAGCACCTTGCTTAACTGGTTAAGCTTAAGTTGAAGCGGCGTAGCATGTTCTTTGGCCTGGGTAATGGCTTCGGCGATCTTCCCCATTTCGGTTTTCATTCCAGTCGCGACAACCGTTGCTGAACCACGACCATAAACCACAGCACTACCCATATAAACCATGTTTTTTCGGTCCCCCAGCGAAATATCTTTTTGATCTCCCAGATTGAGGGCCGTAATCACTTTCCCAACCGGGACACTTTCACCGGTCAGGGCAGCTTCTTCTATTTTTAGACTGGCACTTTCTAGCAGTCTGGCATCCGCCGGCACTGAGTCTCCGGCTTCTAACAGAATCACATCGCCGACTACCAGGTCTTCGGTTTTAATTTCCTGGATTTTGCCATCTCTGATCACCCGTGAGGTGGCCGCGGAAATCGCCTGAAGGGCTTCGATGGCTTTTTCTGCCTTACTTTCCTGATAAACACCGAGTATCGAATTGATTAGCACCACTGCCATAATGATAATCACATCGCCAAAGGATTCTCCTGAATAAGCGGCAGTGATCCCCGAAATAATGGCGGCCGCAATCAGGATCACAATCATCGGATCTTTTAATTGATTAAAGAGCCGTTTCGCCAATGAATCCTTCTTCGCCTCGTCTAACTTGTTTTTCCCATTCTTAACGAGTCTTTCTCCGGCTTCGGTCTGAGAAAGCCCCTCTCTTCCGGAGTTTAACTCCTTTAGCACTTCTTCTGAAGTTTGTAAATACGTCTTCATTCAATCCCCCTCAAAGTTTAATTTTTGCATAAAAAAAGCCAGATGCATCTACACCTGGAAAAATAACCCAAGCACAGAAAACTGTACATGAGTCTCACTCATTAAGATAAGCCAGGTATTTACTACCATGCATGTTGACTTATCACGCAAATTGCGCAAATTACTCCCTCATAACTTTTTCATTGTATCCTGGCGTATTATCTTTGTCAAGATAATACACCAGGATTTTTTTGTTGTGAATTTCTGTCAATTGTTTTCCAGATAGGGTTGTGTCGTGGTACCTGGTGCCTCCGACCCGGCTGGTCGTAACTGAATCTCAATGGCCTCCAGGCGGTAACCAAATCCTGCGGTGCCAGCTTCCTTGTCATTTTTTGCCCAATCCATCCAGCCTACATTTTCGGCATGAACCCGATAATATACATCAAACAAATTGGCATCACGACCCGTTAACCTGACCTTAATTGCTTCCAGCCGCAGCGATTCGCCGGAAGTTCCGCTCATATTGCCATTGCTCTGATAATCCTGCCAGCCCAGGTTTTCCACATGGGTACAGTATTCAATCCCCAGATCATAGCCACTGCTATCTGTCTTGATCTCGATTCCCTCCAGCCGCAAGGATTGGGCGGATGTGCCGCTAATCCCGCCGTTACTTTGCCAATTCTGCCAGCCTACATTTTGAACATGGGTACGATAAACACAATTAGCAAAGCTGTCCCGACTTTGAGTAAAGGCCTTAATACAAACATTACTGTCAGCTTTTTTTGACGTGTCATACCAACCGCCAGTTCCGGTATTACTGGTAAAACTTTCTCCAGGATTCGCGCTGGCTGCACTACTATAGTTTTCAAAACGACTTTCTACGGGTACTGACTCACTGGTTCCCGGGGTTCTAAATTTGATCACCACGGCAAATTTCTGTCCAGCCACCAACCCCACTGGATTATCCAAATCAATGGTATAATATCCTCCCTGCACGAAGGTTTCCGTCTGGGTGGTTCGCAAAGTCCCACTGGATGGCTGGTTATCGTTCACATCAGTATAAATCTTGATCTCTGCGGTTGTCCCGGGTGTTAACGCATAGGTGCTCACAGCGGTCAGATTATCACTGGCAGCTGCCGTAAAGATATTGGCGCCCCAAGCCGTTTGATCATCATCTGAATAACCCATAGCTGAAATGTTACCCAATGGATCATACTGATAAATCTGGCTGTAATTATCGGTTGCCTGAGCATTATGAAAGGCTGTCACATTGCTGCCGGCATAGGTGTCATAATAAGACAAGTAGAAATAGCCACCATCACCCCAGTCCTCTCCCCAGCTATTGCGGATAATCCAGGCGCCATCACCTTCAGGTGTTTTACTAAAATTATCGCGGCTGTAATTGTCATCCCAGCCAACAATCACTACATCATGATCGGATTCTTCCTCGCCATCGTAGTAAAAAGAGGCATTTTCACTGTTGTAGTATTCTTCACTATCCAATTGGCCATAGTGTAACGAGGTATAAAGTGCCCCTCCATCAATCAGGGCCTGCTTGATCACTGATGGTAATTTTGGGATCGAGACTACTTCCTGGATATGATAAATTGGCGATAGTCCCGTTTTTTTCGGGGTATCATAAGGGTCACTGCTCTCACTGACCGGACCACTCCAACGCGCCAGATAAGCAGTCGCCATGGTATAATTTCCACCTTCATCAGCGGTTCCGTCAAAACCGCTATTCCACATCAGATTGTTTTCTGAAAAATCCACTGTGGTATCTTTCTTTAAATAGGATTCCAGGGAAGCCAGACTGGCAAACGCCCAGCAGCTGCCATAATCGCCCTGATCACGAACCGCTGTGATACGACCAGTGTCACGGAGATCAAAGGCGGCTGGGAGGGTGGCCGATGGGGTTATTGTGGCCTCATCAACTGTTCCTTCATAGCGTTCCAGCGGTGGTGGGATATGTCCCCGAGAATGGCCATCAAAGGTGGAAGTGTTAAGCGTTCCCGACTTGACCTCTTCCTGGTATTGGACAAAACCCGGATTTAAGGGCGCCACTGTTGGCTCAGTGGTTTCTTCCAAAGCCCAGACCCCGCTTGGGATTAAAACAGTCAACATTAGGCTTACTAGTAACAATGACAGTGATCGCTTGAAATTTCTTTTCATTTTCGCTCCTCTTTCTCGTTATTTGCTTTTCTTATCAAAAAGATTATACCCGATTCACCTGCTTTTTAACACCCTACATAACTTCCCGAATGACATCGTATTTGGCATCATCACTTTCCACAAAGCCTTCCACGGGGGATTTGATATTTGGTGCTTTCACATACTCCACAAATGCCTGTCTTAAAAGATCCGAAAATTCTTTTGGCAATTTCGGATTTACGGCAATCGCATCCTTGGGGATGTCCGGGGTTTTCGCAATGATCCGGAGCTCATCCAGGTTAACGCCGCTTTTTTGTGCCTCTTCCATGGCTTCGTTATAAGTGGCTCCAGCATCATATTCCCGAGACAGTACCGCTTTAATTACACTGTCATGACTACCCAGATAAGACGTCTTACTGAAAATCGTCTTGGGATTCAGGCCTTCAGATTTAATACTATGCTGAGCATAGAGGTATCCCGAAGCGCTACCCTCATCCACATAAGCAAAGCTTCGGTCTGTTAATCCCCTTAAACTGCTAACCCCGCTGTCTTTGCGGGTAATAATACAGCCATTATAAGACACCTTTCCATAGACTCTTGGGGTTACCAATGGCTCGATACCGATTTTTTCATGGGCATTGACATAGGCAAAGGGAGAGAACCAGGCCACGTCAATGATGCCTTCCTTCATGCCTTCACTCAGGGCATCATAATCCTTGACAATCATGGTACGCACGTTATAGCCGATTTTTTTGAAGACCGCATTTAAGATCGGCACGTACATGGTTTTAATGTTTTCCGGCGAAGTAAAAGGATTGACCCCAAAAATAATTTCATTCTTATTTTTATTTTTGGCAGTGAGTTTCTGAACACTACTGGCCATTTCTGAAAGCTTGGTGCAGTAATTCAACAACTCAATATTTTTTGACTTTTGCGTCACAATGGTGCTAATCGTATTGGAGGTTACCCGGTGAGTGGTATCCACCGCTTCGGACACCTTGGCGATGGAGGACTGAATGCCATGGGAGGTGTTCACTTGGAGACTGGAAATCTCTTTGATTTCATTCATGGAGTGGTTTAACTCAATCAGTACTTTCTGAATTTCTTCGATGACAGCGCCGGATTTCTGGGCAGCATTTTCAATATCTCTGGTTCGGATGGTACACCGTTCAATGGATTTATTGGAACGATCAACTTCCACAATGACCTGATTGACAATCTGTTCGATTTCGGTGGCAAAGGTAGCGGTGCTGTCAGATAGCCGTTTAATTTCTTCTGCCACTACTGAAAATCCTTTACCGGCGGCTCCGGCCCGGGCAGCCTCAATGCTGGCATTTAGAGCCAGAAGATTGGTCTGTCGGGAAATATCCTTAATATAATCGACAAACTTGCTGATCTGTTTGGACGAGCCGTCCAATTCGGTATTAATACCTGAGGCCTGCTTCACCCCATCAATAAGATCCAGCAGCAGATCAGAGATACTCTCGATGGTGGATCGATTCTGATTCAGCATATCAACTGAATGACTGGAGTTTTCTTCGATTCGGACAATATTCCCCTGAAGCTTGTTGGAAACCTGGGTAAAATTATTGATTTCTGAATTGATTTCATAGGTGCTAGCGGCATTTTCCTCACTCAGTTTAGCAATTTCATCAGCCTGGGCGACGATGGTGTTAAAGACTTTGACATTTTCTTCGGAAAACCAGCTCAGCTTTTTAATATCGAAGTCCATGGTCTCCAGCAGTGAAAAAAGTTCACTGTTGACATTATCCTTTTCCTCGTCTTCGATAGGTTCTTCTTTTTCTGCCATGGCGGTGAGTAAATTATAAATGCTGTTGATGGTGACTTTGTTTTCGTTTAAGATCTCGACCGACTGAGCCGAACTTTCTTCCAGGGTCATGATATTTTGTTTCAGCTCTTCCGAGGTTTGAACAATGGTTTTGACTTCCTGGTGGATATTTCCCAAATTGATTTCATTTTTAATTTCTTCCATGATCCATCTCCGTTTCTTAAATTTGTGATGACATTTTACGCCCAATTACCATTTTTGAAAATGGGAATTTCCTGACCATCTTTGGTGATGCCGATAATCTCCAAATCGTTGGTGCCAATCATAAAATCCACATGGGTATCCGACTGGTTCCCGCCGACAGCAATTAGTTCTTCCTTGGTCATTTTTCCTCCACCCCGGATATTGGTTGGATAACATTCCCCCAGGGCAAAATGACAGGCGGCATTTTCATCAAACAGCGTATCATAAAAAAGAATTCCGGTGTTAGAAATGGGTGAATCATGGGGTACCAGCGCCACTTCCCCCAATCGCCTTGATCCCTCATCGGTTTCAATCAGGCTCTTTAAATATTCCTCACCTTTTTGGGCCTGATAGTTGGTCACCTCGCCATCATGAAAAGTCAGGCTGAAATCCTCAATGAGATTTCCCTGATAAGAAAGCGGCAAGGAGGAAACCAGGGTGCCTTCAGCCCATCGACAATCCGGTGCGGTAAAAATTTCTTCAGTGGGCATATTCGCAAAGAAATATACCTGATCTGGCGTAAGCTCACCACCACCTTCCCAGATATGCTCTTTTTGAAGACCGACTGTAAAATCCGTGCCAAGGCTGTTTTTATAACGCAGTGCATCAAAATGAGCATCATTAAGAACGCGGCATTTTTCGGCGAGAAATAGCTTATGGTCATTCCAGGCTTTGACGACATCGCCTTTACCGATGCGCACAGCATCAAAGATGGCATCCCAAAGTTTCGCAATGGCTTCCTGTTCATAAAGCTCAGGAAAGACTTTTTTTGCCCATTTGGTCTCAGGAACAGCTGCCACACACCACTGGAATTCGCTGTTCATCATCTTTTTATAATAAGGTTCAAACGCTTTAGCTGAGGCCTTACTGCTGGTTTTGAGTTTTTCGCTTTCGACCCCTTTATAAGCCTCCGGATCGTTGCCAACAATAGAAATAACAGCCGCTTTCTGCTTGGCATAATAATTACGGGATTCTGCCAGCCAATTGGGGATATTTCCCAAAACATCCAGACCTACATTATCAAAACGGAGTCGGCTGGTTCTGACATCATTCCAGAAGACGATTACATCTTTAGCCCCAGCTTTATAGGCCTCGGCAACAATCATCCGACCAAATTCAAAATTCTCCACTGAACAATTAACCACTGCCAATTGGTCTTTCTGCACATTCGCTCCAGTTCGGACAACAAGTCGGGCGTATTCCCTTAATTTTTCCATATGGTCCATTTAGTTCCTCTTTTCTTCTTGTCTCGCTATAAGATGCCTGCGCTGTTTGCTGCAAGACATCAATTCCCGGCTACAAAAACTCGCAACTCATTCATTTTTGTAAAATTTGTATTTTTTCTTTTTTCGAGTGTTATATTAAAATTATATCACTTTCATCAAATAAAGAAACAAGAAAAATTTGTGAAATACGCTTTATTGTTACTTAAACTGGGAGCAATTTGTCAACGATTGCCCTTTTTCGCTGTCCATATCATTAAAAGTTTCATTTAATCTATTGTAAACCCTCCCTTTACGCAAATTTTATCCGCAGTTTTCCCTCTTCATATCGGGCACTTTGAACCGTTTTGTTACGGAGTACATCCGGCAAGGTAAAGCAGCGTTTTTCGTTCTTAATCTGAATCATCAGTTCGCTACCTTTTTGGCCCATATCAAGATCTGATTTTTCGGCAAAAGGAACGTTTAAAATAAAAGCGTAGCCGTCCTCTTCCTTCTTCACTTCAAAGATTGTATCCTTAAATAAAACCGCCGCGGGATCAGTATCGCCGAAAATCTGCTCGGCTGCTTCTAAAAGAATGGCTTCGGTGGCGAGTTCTTTATTGAGTAGCATCAGAGTGAAAACCGGCACCTCGGAAAAGCTCTCGCGAATCTCCTTTAGTCCCTCCTCCTGAAGATTTATCCATTTGCTAAAATACCCATCTAATGCTTTTGGCGGATAAACTTTGTTGACGATGATGGCATCAATATTATAGTTATACAAGTGAAGATAGGTAAAATTTCGTTTAGCTTCTTTTATGACAATCCGCTCCGGAGTCGTCACGATACGAATGCTGAGGGTTTCTTTGTTGGTCATAATCGCCTGAAGCTGATAGAGTTTTTCATTTAATTGCTCCACATCATCAAATACATTGTCCTCGGGCATCGGGATTTTCATGACTTTTTCCATCATCGGACCAGCCACCTTAACCGCCTTTTTTTTCATCGGCAGCACGGTTTTTATCATATTGCCAAACATTTCCGGAAATTTAAGCAGCGACAGGGTTTCCCCAGTGGGTGCACAGTCAACAATCAATACATCGTACCGATTTTCTTCATAAATATCAGTGATTTTAAACAGCGAAAATAATTCTTCCAGCCCTGGAAAGACCAGCAGTTCCTCTGCTTCAATTCCCCCTTCCGCTCTGGCTGTCAGCAATTCCTTCATATAGTTTTTCATATTTCCCCAGGCTCGTTCACCTTCCAGGATGGCATCAATTTCCAGGCCCCAGAGCTTATCACTGATCTTAACTGGGGTATTCTTAAGTTTTACGCCAAAAGAATCGGATAGACTATGAGCCTGATCGGTACTCATAATCAGCACTTTTTTACCATCTTTGGCCAGCTTTACCGCCGTTGCGGCGGCCACACTGGTTTTGCCGACACCGCCTTTGCCTGTATATAAAATAATTCGCATTGTCTTCTCCCTTTTATTTAATCGACTAATTTATCGATTCATTCAATCAATAGTAACTTTTTTGACTTTTTTTTCACCATCGGTTTCGCCAGTTTTTTCTTTCTCGGCGTCGTTTACCGCACTGCTTACATCTAAAGCCCATTCTTTGGCGAGGTCAAAGATCATTCCTTTGACTTCTTTTTCAATCACCTGAACATGTTGGGCGATAGTCGGCGATAGCAGCGACAAGAAAGCATCACGTTCGTATTGCTTTGCCAGGATTACATTTTTAATAAATTCACGGTTCATTTTGTAGACCTCCCTTATTGTTTTTAATCTTAATCGAACACAACTTGCTTTGAAGTTTATCGTAAACAGCTAAGCTCATCGCACGCTATTTAATACGATTGAAATGCAATGACCAGGGTACTCTGGTCAAAGGTTGCACTGGTGACTTCCATCCCTCTGAGGGTATTGGGCATCGGAATATTACGTTTGTAATTGCCGATTTTAACAATGACGTCCGACCCGGACAAATTGACCGCCACCTCATCCTTGGTAATATTCGGTAAAAAGAGTTTCAGATCATAACCCGTTTCGGTCTGTTCGTATTTTTCACCTTCGATATCTGCCTTGATCTCAAACAAATCGGTTCTTTTTGCGAAGACATCATCGCAGATCCGATTGATGGCATCCAGTCCCAATAGATCAGTGTCATACCAGGGGATATAATATTTAGGAATCTGGTCAAAACATGTTTCAATTTCGGCGATGTATTTTTTCTGGATGCTGATCCATTCTTCGAAAAAGGGGTTACCGATTTCACGGGGCAGGATCCGGTTGATAAAGATGCCATCGACATTATAGTTATAAAGTTTCATATACATATAGTTTCGCTTGGTTTCTTCCACCACCATTTTCTCGGGAATGGTCACTAAGCGTACCGAGGATACTTCTTTGTTTTTTAACAACTCCTGAAGTTCGATCAGTTTAACATAGAGCGTTTCAATGTCGCTCATGGCGTGGCGATCGGGCAGTTGTATTTTGAATAATGATTTTGAAACCGGGGACAAAATTCGCACTGCCACCTTCCCGATGGGGAAAAACTTATCCATATACCAGCACATCAGCTCGGGAAATTTAAGCAATGACAGGGTTTCTCCAGTGGGGGCACAGTCGACAATAATCCGTTCATAATCGCTATTGTCATATAGTTCCTGGATTTTCAAAAGCGCGAACAGTTCATCCATCCCTGGCATCATTATGAATTCATCCATGTCACCACCTTCTGGGTTGATCGAGCCAATCATGTTGCTAAAAGCCCTCATCAAATTTTTGAAATCTTTTTCCATCACATAGTTGGGATCGATTTCCAGAGCATAGAGATTATTGGCTACCGCGACTTCCTCTTTTCCGATTGGAACATTAAACAGATCCCCCAGATTGTGGGCCATATCGGTGCTGACGATCAGGGTTTTTTTGCCTTCCTGTGACGATTTGAGGGCATGAGCAGCAGCCACACTGGTTTTGCCTACCCCACCTTTGCCGGTAAAAATTAGTATTCGTTTCATTTGCTCTCCTTCTACATTTTATAATTCACTTGTCGAATAGTTCGTTGTCCGAAGTATATCTTCTAAAAAATGCTGCCCGAGGGCAGCGGTCTTATTCAATCATGATCTTTCTGATTTTTGGCTTAGTTTGTTTTTCTGCGGTCTTACTGGCGTCTTGACTAAGGGTGTCCATAACCTTATCTACCATTTTGAAGACCAATTGAACTTCCTCACGGGTAAAGCTGTCCATTATCAGTTGTCCGTAACGGATCATCTCATTAAGAATATCCCGGATCGTTGCTCTACCAGCCTTGGTAAGTTTTATGGTGACTACCCGCTTGTCTTCTGAGCTTCTTTCGCGGACTAAAAAGTCCCGTTTTTCCATCCGGGCGACAATTCCGGTGGCCGTATTTAAAGGAACATTGAGGTAGTCGGCAATCTGGGTCATGTTCACATCATTTCGTCGATATAAGAGTAGTAGCACAAACACTTCATTTTTCGAACAATTAAAAATTTCATTTCCCCAGATATCCGAGGATAACAAGTATTTTATTTTGTCGATATATTCAAAAATCATTGCTTCAAGATTACCGTTAAAGCCATTGTCCATTTAATTTATCCTTTTTTTCTATTTGCAAAGTACTTCGCTCTTCGAATTAATTTAATTCTACATCCGAAGTATTACGTTGTCAAGCCATTTTTTTTTGTTCTACTCAATCTTTACGGTGATCTGTCGATTTAATTTGTCAGCAATGCCAGAAAAGAGGACAACGCTTCTGTTCTTTAAAGAGCCTTTAAAGATTACAGGTTATAATGCACTGAATACAAAAGGAGTACCCATGAAATTAGGAAAATTATTACTGATCACCACCATCACACTAACCACAATTATTGTGGGTGGCTATATTTATTCCCGTTATGTTGAACCAAGCCTCTTAATCGTTAATCGTGAAAAGCTTGAAAACAGCAAACTAGAGGCCCCCCTTAAACTTGTCTTTTTCGGCGATACACACCTGGGCGAATTTAATGACAATGATCAGCTTGATCGCATCGTTGCAAAAATAAACGCCGAAAACCCCGATCTCGTTATCTTTACCGGCGATCTGATTGGTTCTACTAAAAATTTCTCTGTCAATCCTGAAGAAATTTCCCTGGGTCTTTCAAAGATCAATGCCACCTATGGCAAGGTCGCTGTTATGGGAAATCATGAATACGCCTTAATCGATAACTACAATTATGAAGATCTGATGAATGCCGCTGGCTTTGAGGTACTGGTTAATGACTGGCTGGATATACCTGAACTCAACGTTCGTCTTCTTGGTCTGGATGATGTCTACCGGGGCAACCCGGATATAGACCTGACTGATGAAGCCCTTGAAAACAGCTATAATATTCTCTTAACTCATGAGCCGGATATTGTGGATGAGATGACCATCGATGCCGTTCAACTGGTTTTAGCTGGGCATACCCATGGGGGACAGATTACGCTTCCCTATTTAACCGAAATGATTTTACCAGCCAACGGAAAAAAATATGTAAAGGGTCTTTTTGTTATTGGCAACCAGGGTCAAACCAGTCTGTTTGTTACCAAAGGCACCGGAATGACCAAACTACCCTTTCGATTTATGAACGTCCCGGAAATTGTCGCCATTGAGGTCAGTCCCTAGATTCCACCTAAACTTAATAATCTCAGCAGTTGTTCATTGTTCAGCTCAGTGATCCAGCCCTCACCGGAAGCCTTGATAATATCGCCAGCCAGCTGATTCTTTTCTTCAATCATAATATCAATCTTCTCTTCAATGGTACCGACGGTAATAAATTTATGCACCATCACATCACGAGTCTGACCAATTCTAAAAGCTCGATCGGAGGCCTGGTTTTCCACCGCCGGGTTCCACCAGCGGTCAAAATGGATAACATTATTGGCACCCGTCAAATTTAGACCAACCCCACCAGCTTTTAGCGACAGCACCATAAAGGGGATATAGGTTTCCCCATTAAAGGCTTCCACCAGTTCGGTTCGTTTAGCCACCGGGGTACCGCCGTGGAGCACCAGCCCGCGACGGTGAAAGATTTCTTCCAGAAACCGGGCCAAGGGCGCGGTCAGTTCTTTAAACTGGGTAAACACCAGCACCCGTTCCCGCTTTTCATAGATGGTTTCACAAATGCTTTCCAGCATTTCAAACTTTCCACTGTGATCCCGCTTATAAAGATCCTGACCCAGATACTGATCCGGGTGATTACAGATCTGCTTGAGTTTGATGATACTGGATAAAACCAGACCTTTGCGGGCAATCCCGTCGCATTCTGCCAGTTTCTTTGACAGCTCCGCAACCAGATTCTGGTAGAGCACCATCTGCTTTTTCGACAGCACCGGATATTCTTTGATTTCAATCTTATCCGGCAGATCCGAGATGATCGCAGCATCGGTTTTTAGGCGGCGCAGAATAAAAGGATTGACCAGGTTTCGCAGTTTAGTATATCCAGTAGGATCCTTTTTTAAGCCTTTTGTAAACCCGGTGAATTCTTTAGCACTTCCCAGCAGTCCACCATCGAGAAAATCAAAAAGCGACCATAAATCCAATAGGTGATTTTCAATCGGGGTTCCTGTCATGGCAATTCGGGTTTTGGCCTTGAGCGCCTTGATGGTTTTAGTTCGTTTGGTACCGGGATTTTTAATAGCCTGAGCCTCATCCAGAATAATCAGATCCCAGTGGATTTCGCGCAGCGCTGTTACCCGTGCTGCCATGCCATAGGTGGTGATGGTTAAAAAAACAGGTGTTGCCAGAAATGCTTTTGGATCTTTGGCAACTGCCATCCCATGCAACACCCTGACCGGCATTTCTGGGGCAAATTTCTTGATTTCCTTTTCCCAGTTCCCAATCAGAGATGCCGGCAAGATTAACAATACCCGATCCCCCTGATGACTGCGCAGGTGTTCTAACAGAGCAATGATCTGGATGGTTTTACCCAGCCCCATATCATCAGCCAGGCAGGCCCCCAGCCTCAAGTCGACCATGTATTTCAGCCAATCGTAACCGGTTTGCTGGTAGGGTCGTAGCGCTCCGCAGAAACCGGGTTCCGGCTTTTGCCCTTGCAAAGTCTGAGGATTGCCCATGGTTGCCGTCACCCGGCGGAGCCAATCCCCGGTTGACACATGAACTTCCAAGTCGGTCATCGGTATTCCCAGCAATTCTCCCGAACCGAGTTCCAAGCGCATGGCCTGGGCCAGAGTTAGCTCTTGCTGGTCAGCCAGTGATTCAGCTTTTGATAAGGCCTCTAATGCAGCTTGCAACTGTTTATGATTAATTTCCACCCATTTTCCTTTAATCAGGGCCAATCCCTGAGTTTCTGCCAAGAGCCCCTGAATCTCGGCCTTGGAAATAGCGGAATCTCCAAACATGAGGTTTGGCTTAAAAGACAAAATAGCATCCATCCCCACCATTGCCGGTTCTTTTTCCCCCACGGACAGGTTAAGCCTTAGCTGATTAGCTTTCTTGCGCCACCAGTTGGGAATCCGGCACATGATCCCGGCTTCTTCGTAAAGGGGGATTTCAGTTAAAAAAACCGTGGCATCTCGGGCACTTAGTTTTAGTGGTGAAAACAACGCCCCACTTTCCATCAGGTCCGAAATAAACCGACTGACATCGGCCACCCGGCTAACGGTAGACAGCAGTTGAATCAGCTTTTCGGGTTGATTTTGATATTCCCGCAGGGCATTTTTCAGGGGCGTATGCACCGCTTTTTTGCCGTCCTCGGGTTTGGTGGAATAGGTGGCTAAAAAAGCAAAGGGGTACCGCTTCTCTTCACTATTCTCTACCAGATGAAAAAAGATTCGCCCAGCCACATTTATCCCCGCGTGATGCTCGGTTAAAAACGCTGCTACTGTACCCGGATAGCTCATAATTGCTTCACCGTAAACATCGGTGAGGCGCTCCCAAATGTTTCTAATCCATCCATCGTTAACATGAGCCATGCCATTTCCAAAGGGAATTATTTTGCGGATTTCTTCGATTTCATCTGCAGTCAAGCTGAGCTCGACGTCTTCCCTGGATAACTCCAAATCCGGCTGTTTGGCAATCTTTTGAATAAATTTCTCGCTAATTTGATAAAGAAAAGCCATCGTCGGCGAAAGAAAATCCGGATCACTAACAAATCCAAAATAAAAAAGGGTCCGATCCTTATTCGCTCTGAATTGGGCTTGCCATGCCTGCTCAAACTGCCTTTTATCTTTAGTGAACCCTTTTTTTGCCACCGATTCATAATCTAAGATAAAGTCATCCTTGGTAAAGCTGGCAATTAATTCAATATAGTCTGTCATTGTCGTCTTCCTTTTAATTTTACACCAATCTCATGGTGCTTTTGAATTCTTATGATTATTTCTTTTGGGCGTGAAGATGTCTACGGATCTGTTCGACAATTTGCTCAATGGTGTAATATTCTACCGCGATGACGTTGAGGGTTGTTTCATAACCGTTCTCATTAATAATCTGAGGTGTAAAAACCAACCTTATTTTATTGCCCTCTTCATCATTCCAGTCGGCAGTCGTCATTTCTTGTTTTAAACTTCTGAAGAACAACTCTATCTGCTTATCATTCAAGGGCAGATAAAACCCTTCGCGGTTCAGCAAAACATTAATGTCTCTGACGCGTTTTCCGATTCCTTTTATGTTTTTAATTCGTTTTAACATCGCTACTCCTATTTTTATGACAATTAGAACTAAGAAAAACATTGCACATCGTAATTTTTTGACTAACATGGTCTCTCATCCAATGTCATTTCATTTTTTCTATTATATCAGTTACCGGTTCCAATCTGCAACTTAATAAAACGTTATCAAATCCGCAGGGCGCCTTTAAAACGTGCTGATACGATAACTAATCTTTACCGCTACTCCTTTTCGGGTACACCAAAAAAACACTCATAATGAGTGTTTTTTTTACAATCTTTATCGATTCTATATCAACGAATAATCAATGCGATTTCCGGTTCGATTCTGCATCTTCATATATACATTGGGGAAAAAAGACCGTACTGTTTCTGACGTTTCCTCTTGTGCCGTTTCGGTTTTAGGTTGGTGGGTTTCAATATGAATTGACTGCTTTATTTTTTGCACTTTGTCCTTAGCAGTTTTTAATTCTGTCGCCAGCTTCACCTGTTTACCGAACTGCAGCTCTTTTCTTATTTGACTTTCCAGTTTTTTAATGGCCACTTCCAGCTTTTCCAACTGTTCGCTTTTTCCGAGTTGTTTTGCTGTTCCAACACCATCATCAGCTTGTTGATCGCTGCTCTCAGCCCTGGTTGGAAAGGGTTCAATCTGCATAAAAAGGTTCTCATAAATCAGATCAAGGTTCCAACCCTCAATCGTCAAGGTTAAATCATCAGTGATCATCCAGTTTGTCTGATAGTAATTCTGACAGTGAAAGCGATCTTCCTGAGGGTTAGACTGATAATCACAACACCATAACTGTCCCCATTCTTCGTATCTAACGATAAAGATAGCATATTGGTCAATTTCTCTGCTTATGATCTCGATGATCTTGGTGTTGATGGCTTGGCGGTTTAAAAATATCTCGACAATTGCAATTTCAGTAATCCGTTTCCCCTTCTGTATCGACATCGTTTCTGATGAAAGGGTGTTGATCCAGTTGATGCTTCTGATTTCATCAATGAAATACTTTTTAGAGATGGGATCACTATTTAAATATTTGTAAAAAAGTTCTTTGGGCATCTGTTTATACACATTTGTGGTTTTAGGTAAGTCAATCATAGCATCTCCTTTTCAAAATCGTATTCACTGCTCACAATGAGTCGTGATCTTACTAGTTATGTAATCGACAATCATTCCAAAACCCTTAGCTATTTTTACTCTCTCTTTACAATAATACCCAGATTAATACCCGGAGACCCCGTCCACTCTTTCTTTTTGTAAACTTATATTCCTTTATCTCCATTACCCTTATATTCACTCAAGCTTTTCAGCCATTTACAGTTATCTTTTCAATTATCTTGAAATTTTGTCTCGTTAAGTGTTACAATACGAGTTATATCTTTATCGAAGTGAAAAATAGCTCCACAAGCATTGCCTAAATGTCCTGGCTAAGATAAATCTATAAAGGAGGTCAACATTTTGAATTCTAAAAAAAACTGGCATACGCATATCCTTACTTACCTATGGATTGCCATTGGGGTCTCATCATCGGTGACACTTATAAACATGTTTTTTTCCAGTTTAGATACCAAAACCTTTTTTTTAGAACGGTTTTTATTGCCATTTGTTCTTGAAGTTTTAATTCTCTTCATTCTAAAGTGGCAGATCCGATCACATGCTCCAGCCATCCGCTACTATATTGTGATCGGAACCCAGGCTATTGTTACTATTTTGTTTGTCGTTCATTCTTCCATTTTTTATGTGATGTTGGCACTTTTCTTAATGCCCATGCTGATTTCGGTTTTTTTTCTGAGTCTTAAATTGATTGATTTTACCTTTTGCTTGACACTGGTTGTGTTAATCGCGATGAAACTGTTTTTCCCGCCCTTATCTGTTATGTCAGTTATTGAACTAACCACTTTTGCCGCTATTCTGGTGAGCACTTATTTTTTATCGCGGGAATTGACAAAACGATTTTCAGTAGTTTATACCGATATGGTTGTATCCGTTGAAAAAGAAAAAGAACTCTTATATCGAAATATCTATATGGAAAAACTAACCAAAATGGATTTAGCCACTAATTTATATAACCATAAAACCTTTCATGAATATCTCGAAGAACTGGTCTATCAATGTAAAAATCAGCCCTTTGACCTTTCGTTGGGGCTGATGGATCTGGATCTCTTTAAAGGAATAAATGACCGACAGGGCCATTGTAACGGGGATTTAGTTATTTCTACTGCTGCTACCATTATTTTGGATAACCTGGAAGCCAATGATTTTGCGGCCCGGTATGGCGGTGAAGAGTTTGCAGTTATTTTTACCGAAAAATCACCCGAAGCCTGTCTCTCCATTTTAGAACAAATTCGCATCGATCTGGAAACAGCGGTATTTGAAACCATGCCGGACGAAGTGGTAACCATGAGCATTGGCTTTGTCCCGTTTACTCCCAACATGAGTAAAACTGACTTGTTTGAAGCCGCTGATGCAAGCCTCTATAGTGCCAAAGAAAAGGGGCGAAACCAAATTCAATGTGCATCCTAACCGTTGCTACAATTAAAAACAACCACAAAAAAGACTAATGCCGATTCCACGCTTTTACCTGTAGAATCGGCTTAGTCCAAAATCTCTGTTGTCATCCGTTTGGATTCCTCCTCTGATTTTTTCATCAATTCTCTTCTTCTCACTACTAAATGTAAATCTTGCCAACTTTTTGATGTTTTTACTTTTAAGATCCGATTCGTTTTATTCTCACTTGATCATTATTTACTGGATTCTTTACTTGGCATCTTTGATCTAAGAACATTTTCTCGTTTCCAATTTTTTTCATTGGATGTGGTTTTCAGAAACCGTGAGAACTTTTCTTTTTTCATTCATACTTTTCTTTTATCGTTCATTTAATTCGTTGTGAGGTGACCTTCTTATCTTAATTTCATAACAATCTGTTTTCTTTAATCTAATCAATTTAACCAGTCTTTAGGTGATCTGAGTTATCTCAATTATCTTTAAGGGCGTCGGTTCGTATTTACTTTTATAGGATCAGTTGATCTTTGATTAACTCTATTATAACACCTTTTTCTAATCTGTAAACAGTTTTTTTTGTAAACGTTTGTATATTTTTTGTATAGCCTTCGCGCCAAACAATTGCTTAGTTGTTTACCAACTACTTGGATGCCAGCAAACACGTTATCTAAAAAAAATCGTCCAAGTCAATACTTGGACGATCCTTCTTATCGCCATGAGTAATTTTTATTTAAATACTTTTATCTTTAACTCGCTCGCACTGCTCGCATCCAGATGGTCAATGATATTTAAATTTTCCAATGCAATTTTTCGAGTGAACAAGTACCGAACCCGTTCTTCAAAAGCTTCCGGAAACGCTTCAGCCAAGCTGAGATCCCGGGCAATAGCACGGCTTCTGCCCTTGCCATTATTGTGACAAAGCACCCATTTGTCCTGGGTGATGCTAAACACATCGGCTGTGTTGGTTGGACCTGGACGAAGATAAGAGGTCATCGCCTGTTCTGCTTTTTCCGTCGAGTCGCCACACCCCACGGTGAGAAAAACACATGCCGGATGATCGGCAAGAGTTTTTGTAAAAGCTTCTTTGGTTCCCTCAATGAGCTGTAGCAATTCGGACCCAATCTGGTCGTTTGTTTCAAAACAACCCAGATTTTTCCGGGCCTTTAAAATATCAAAACACTCCCCTTTTAAATCCTCTACCCGTTTCCCGCCGTCGGTAAAGAGGAATTGAGAATAATTATAAAAGTCCCCGGTGATACCTGATCCGAATTCATAAGCAACAATCTGCTGCTTCTTTTCATCATATTTACAGCCAAACCGTCGACGATGCTGTTGACCTTTAGCGGTCGCCTTGGTCTTTAGTGCATTGGCTTCAATATAATACCCTTTATTTTTCTTGTTGTTGTAAAGGTTTTTGCGATACCCCGATTTATAGGCTTGCCATGAATATTTGCATTCAATGAGCACCATCTCGTGCTTTCCATTCTGCTTAACCTTAGAAATAGCAACCATATCCAGTCGGCCCAACGAGGTGGCTTCAGGTGCGTAGTTTAAATCCACACAGTACCAGTTCGAATCCGGATTAGCATTGTTATTACAGGCAATGATCCCCTGATATTTTTGTCCCAGTGGCCCGGCTTTTGCTTCAATGGGAGCACTTTCAACCAGGGCATTTTCGACATTTTCTTTGAGTTCCGGGTAAGATTCAACAAAGGCGGAAACAAATTCCTGGTTAAAAGGAAAGATCATCACATCCGCTTTCTGGGTGAATTTCAGTCCGCAAAATGCGGTTCGATCAATAAAAAATTTACTGATTTTAACGTGGCATTGCTGATCTTCTGTATAGATCAGCTCCATCATGTTTTTACCCCAATAATATAAGATGATGTTCTCGTTTCGAATACCTAAAAATAATTCTTTATTTCCAATAACCCTATTTTTTAAAAAAGCTTCCACTTCTGGAATGCTTAGTAATTTTTCTATGTTTCCTCTTGGCAAATAAATTTCCTCCGATACTATTTGTATACATAATTGCACTGAATGGTCCATGAGTTACCAACAAATATTCAATGCTGTCTCGACGGATTATATAATTTTACAATTAAAGTTTATTATAACCTTTATAATATAAAGACGCAACCAAGATTTTTTTAACAAAAAAGACTAAGACCGATTTTACAGTTTCATCTGTAAAACCGGTCTAGTCTAAAATCTCTGTTGTCATCCGTTTGGACTCCTTCTGTTGATTTTACCAAAAATCTTCTTTTTCACTTTTCTTTTAAACTCCGCCAACTTTTTGGAATCATCTTACTCTTTAGAATGGATCTGTTTAACTCATTCACTTCATTCAGAAATCATACTGCCATCATCTTCACCGAATGGTTTTTCTTGATACCCAATGATCTTTGGCTATCTCTGTTTGATGTCTTTGAGGTTTCATCCGTTCTTCATTTCGGAGCAATCTGTTTTCTCATTCAAATTTTTCCCACTGCCCATAAAAGAATCAATTGTCCATTAACTAATTTTCTCAGCTAACCCTGGCAATTTTTATTTTACTGGTGAGTCGTGCGACCGTCTATGATTCAATAACCGAAATCATTGAGTCAAGAAAAGGATTAGGTTGATCTTTGGTTTATTTATAGTATATCACTTTATTCGCATAAGTAAATAGACAAGCTGTAAATGTTTGTATTGATTTTTCTAACAATAATAACCACAATGTAAAAATTGGCCGATTCTTACCTAATTATCTATGATTCTCTCTTTAATAAAACACAGTGGAACAAAAATATTTATTGCTTGGTTGAATCTTCGTATTTTTTTTAAAAGAATGATTGCAAAATTTATAATAAGAGTGTAAAATTTAAGTAACAAATTGTATCTGAAAAAAGTATATTTAAAAACTTAAGACGTTTGTTCCTAATCATACGAATTAATACGATAATTAAGAACGAATTTACGATAAACCAAAAATTTGTTGACCAGGAGGATACTGGAAATGAAATTTGTTAGAAGTATTTTTTTATGCATTGTTTTTGCTCTGGCATTGGGGATTTTTCCTTCTGCTGCATTGGCTGAGGAAACCACTGTCGAAGGCGCTGCGATCACAGGCCTCGATGCCCAACCACTTGTGGAAACCCGGGAGATGCTCCCCGGTGATGTTGCCCCGGATCCAGGTTGGCCAGACGAAGCCTATTTAGATGGATCAATGAGCACTTCAGCGGTGTTCTCCCCGCGACTTACCGCCCCAACAACGGACAATGATTATTTTTTTTCCAAAAACATTTTTTATCTCGCCGGCTACGGTATGCCAAACTGTACCGCTTATGCCTGGGGACGAGCCTATGAGATCCTGGGAAGCAAACCTAGATTAAGCAACGGTAATGCCAATCAGTTCTGGGGATATAACCAAAACAGCGGTGCCTATCCTTACGGAACGACGCCAAAACTGGGAGCAATTCTGTGCTGGGACGGCAATTCATATGGTCACGTTGCCGTTGTTGAAAAAATTGAAGGCAACAGGGTCACTGTTTCAGAATCATCCTGGAGCGGCTCGTTCTTTTACACCAACACCTTCACTGCCGGTTCTGAGGACTCCGTCTCTGTGGGTGGATTCCAGGGCTATATCTATATTGATGATTTTGATCCGGAAGTCCCCCCAGACACCACCCCGCCAACAATAACTAATGCTCGGATCACTGATGTCAATGATGACGGCTTTACGATCACCTGTGACGTGACCGATACTGATTCGGGAATCGATTCTGTTTATTTCCCAACCTGGACCGATGCAAACGGTCAGGATGATATTATCTGGCATCGCGCTTCAATAAGTGGCAATACCGCATCTTTCCGGGTTTTATACAGCCAACATAACAATGAATTTGGAACCTATTCGGTTCATGTCTATGCTTATGACAAAGCCGGAAATAGTTCTGCTACAGCGTTAAGCCTTTCGGCACAAAAAAGCATAACTTGTTCCTATCAGACCCATATCCAGGACATTTTCTGGCAGGATTGGAAAACAAACGGTCAAACCAGTGGCACCTCCGGGGAGTCCAAACGTCTAGAAGCCATTGGCATTCGATTAGATAACATGGGGTATGATCTCGGCATTGAGTATCGCACCCATATCCAGAACATTGGCTGGGAAGAAGATTGGAAACACGAACCGGAAGTCAGCGGCACCACCAATCAGGGGCTACGATTAGAAGCAATTAAGATCCGCCTAACCGGTGCTGATGCCTATCGATACGACGTTTATTACCGGGTTCATGCCGAGAATGTCGGCTGGTTGGACTGGGCTAAAAACGGTGGCAGTTCTGGTACTGAAGGCTTCGGCTATCGGCTTGAAGCCATCGAAGTGATCGTCGTACCGACCGGTTCACCGGCACCAGGAGCCACCATACGGGCTTTTCAAAGCAATCATTAAATAATCACAAAAGCACCCCGAATCGGGGTGCTTTTGTTTTTGGCTCTATTTAAGAATCCTATTTTTTAATTTTTCCTTTTAAATCTTCAATGGCTTTTTCAGCGGCTTCTTTGGTCATCCCGTATTTTTCCTGAAGTTTTCCAACCAGAATTTTTGCATCACCTTTGACAATTTCCAGATCTTCATTGGTAAGTTTCCCCCAGGTTTTCTGAGCTTCGCCTCTCATCTGTTCCCATTTTCCTTCAAATATGTCTTTATTCATTTTCTTCCTCCTTAAAATATTGTTACTTTATTATTTACCCTGACTAAACGAGTCTAAACAAGTTTAAGCTTTGTAATTTTTTTTTAAGTAATTTCTCTTTATGATCAATAATACTTATCTGTTTCTATCACAGCGTTTATTAAAGAAATCATGATAGAATGATGCTAGTTTATAAATCGATCGATTGGAGCTCTTAAAAATGAAAAAAGACCTTATTTTATCTAAACAGATGACAATTCTTGAAAAACATGAACAGAAGTTTCTAAATCAAACTGAAAGTCAGTTTAGTAAATCAAATCTCACCCCTGTGGTTAACAAGATCCAGGCGAAAATACCTGATAAATTACAATCAACCCTGGATACGGCTTTCTATATGGGGTTTCATATGGTCTTTGAAAAAGGAAGCCCCATTATCGAAAAAACAATTAATAAAGAAAAAATCGCGGTGGACTATGATTTAAGTAATTACGCCATTGAAAAATACATGCGAAAAAAACATCTCAAAACGCTGGATAAATCATCAAAGCATTCCAAAACGATCAATGAATCCATTGCTGCCATAGAGGGTAGCGTTCTTGGTTTACTGGGAATTGGACTCCCTGATATCCCTCTGTTTCTTGGTGTCATCGTCAAAACCATTAATGAAATCGCATTGTCCTATGGTTTTTCATACACCTCCAAAACAGAAAAAGCATACCTGCTTTATTTAATCTGTGCTGCTATGACTAAAGAAGACCGGCGAAAAGCCTATGACAAAAAAATTGAGCACTTAGGTCAGCATATCGATGCCCAAACACAAACCAGTATTGATTTAGAAGCAGTTATGAAGGAAACCTCCGACATTTTATCCAACACCCTGCTGACCGCCAAATTTATCCAGGGACTGCCGATTGTGGGCGTCATCGGTGGTGTGGTCAATCCTTTTATGATCAACAAAATCGGCACATACGCCCGGATCAAGTATAAGAAACGGTACCTGCTTAGAAAAATAAAATCTCAACGATAACGAATGTATAACTAGTTTATAAGGTTCAAATCCCAGACAAACAGTAGCATTCCAACCCATAAAAACAAGAAAACAAACTTTATGGTAGTAGACCATGAGCAAACCGTTGCCATAAATATATTTTGCTGAGGATAATTGTTGATTAGTACCATTAACAACGTATTCTCGATCAAGTCAAATAGTGCCCGAGCGACGACTAAGACAATTAATACATTACGATACACTGGATTCGTTGTACTCTTGAATGATAGGGCCAACATTAACAGGTTTTTTCTATATGTATGGGCTTTCAGGTCAATCATATTTAAAATTTCTAGATATTAAAGAAAATGATTTTATCAAAACCACCCTCTTGTTATTGATTGATACTGTCAAGAAATAGCACCGTTTCTTGATGCAATCAGCAAAAAAGACCGATCCCGGCAAAACCCACTGGGTAACTGCCGGGAACGGTCTTTTTGTTATGATTATTGGTGTTAAAACATTTCTTTTGATAATTGATCAATAACTTTTGTTGTTTCTTCATAAACACCCGGGAATGAACTAAAGTTTAAACCTTGGGTCAAGTTAGGAATAAAGTATAATTTTCCACATTCTTTGCACGCTTTTTCAGTATATTCAGCCACGATTTCTGGTGTCCATCCTGGAAAATCAACAACACCGCTGTCAATCGCACCCATGAATGCGATCTGCTTGCCATATTTCTCTATCAGTTCTGGCACATTATTGGTTGTCATGACACCCTGCCAGATATCGATGCCCATGTCGATCATGAAAGGAACCAGGTTGACACCATAAGAATCGCTATGGTGAACAATCAGTTCAACGCCGTTTTCTTTATAGAAACCATAGATTTTTTTATAGGCAGGCAAAAAGAACTCTGCAAACATTTCTGGTGAAACAAAAGACGAACGTTGGCTACCCCAGTCGTCATGATGAAAGATACAATCCGGATGAATTCGGTTAATCAATTCTTTTGCATAGGCCAGTTCATAGTCAACCAGATAGTCGATCAGGTCATGCATGTCTTCCGGTTCTTCATAAAGAGCCATTAAGGCGTCTTCCATGCTCATCAAATGATGGGTCATTTCGAAAACTCCGGGAGCCACAAATGCAGTTACAAATTCTTCGTTACGATCTACGGCTTTAGCATGCGCAACAGCGGCGGCCCATGCTTCATCTGACGTGGCAACAACTGGTGCCTTGACTTGGTTTTTCCAGTCAGTGATATCTTTTAATACCTTATGTTCCGCATCATGCACCGGGAATCCACCCAATTGATCAGCTGGCCAACTAAAAGTAATCCCCCAACCATTAACGATTGTCTGACCTGGCCCTGCCATTTCGCCCAATGGTGCTTCCATGATCAAATTCATAAATTCGTATTGATTTACAAACCGATCAGGATTGCCACCCTTAATGGTTTCCATTAAATTCTGTCTTTTTGTTAACATTCTCGGTCTCCTTAAGATTTATTCGTCTAAGTTAGTTTTTGAGTTTTTCCAACCTTTATTTTTATGCAACCATTTCTTTGGCTTTAACAGCCGCGCTACCAGCATCAGGAGCAAATCCGTCAGCGCCGATTTCAGCTGCATATTCTGGGGTTACAGGTGCGCCACCAACAATAACTTTTACATCCAGACCGCTGGCTTTGATCGTTTCGACCGCTTCTTTAAGTGCTGGCATGGTTGTCGTTAACAGACCGGAACAGGCAACCAGGGTGACGTTTTCGTTTTCTTTAATCGCTTCTACAAAGCGCTCTGCGGGTACATCAACACCCAGGTCAACCATAGTGAATCCGGCGCTTTCGATCATCATCGAAACCAGGTTTTTGCCAATATCATGTAAATCGCCGGCAACGGTTCCAATGATACAGGTGCCCAGGGAGGCGGAAGTGTCTCCGGCTAACAGTGGACGTAACACATCAACGCCTTTAGCCATCGCTTTAGCAGCGATTAACATTTCAGGAACGAAGATTTCTCCGGAAGAGAACTTTTCGCCAACAACGCTCATGGAATCAACCATTGCTTGCAGGATTTCGCTTGCTGGACTGCCTTCGTCTAAGGCTTCCTGAACTAATCCGGGAATCAGTTTTGTTTTACCAATTTCTACTTTTGCTTTTACTTCTTCAATTTTTGACATCTTTTTTCTCCTGTTCAGTCATTTATTTTTAAATGGTATATATAACCGGGCAACCGATTGTGTGATCAGATGACCGGATTTGTAGCAGAATTATTAAATTAGTGTGCATTATATTAAGACCAACTATTTCTTCTGACCGAAGATCCCTTCGCGATAAGCACCAATGTATTCCATGCAGTAGTCATCTTCGCCGAGTAAAGCTTCGGTGGCAAAGATAATGCCCATTAAGTCACCATTCGTTGGGTCAAGAATGGCACTGTCCAGACCGGCGTTCATAGCCAGGACGGTAAAGCCCATGTTGACCATTTTTCGGGCGGGCAGGTTGAAGGAAATATTACTGACGGCGCCAGTGACATGAATGGTCGGGTATTGTTCTTTAATACTGCGAATCACTTCGACGACCATGGCAATCCCGTCTTCTGAGGTACACAGCATTTCAACTAATGGATCAATGTGCATCCGGGAAGGATCAATGCCATATTCTTTAACTTTAACCATTAAATCGGCAAATACATCCAGACGGTCTTTGGCTGTTTTAGGAATCCCTTTGTCACTGTTAAGCAGTGCCACACAGTCCCATTTAGTATCAGCGATCGCTTTAAAAGCAGCGTCAATTTTGTCGCCTTCTAATGAAACGGAGTTAAATAAACCGGGTTTATTACAGTATTTCATGGACTCAATACAGGTATACACATTGGGGCTGTCCACCGCGATGGGGGTATCTGTGACTTCCTGAACCAGATCAATTAACCATTTCATGGTTTCCAGTTCGATGTCATCATCAACTGATGCGCAAACATCAATGTAATCCACACCGGCTTCGGTTTGAATCTTGGCCAGATTCTTAATGAATTCTCCATCTTTTGCGGCAATGGCTTTTGCGGTAGACGGAATGGCACCGTTAATTTTTTCTCCGATAATAATCATTTTACTCTTACCTCCTGGTAACACTATTTTTCACAGTTATTAAACTGATCTCAAACTAATTGCGACGTCTTTATTTACGAAATATCATCATTCCACAAAATCTTCACGCAGTTTTCAGCTTCTCCGCGATAAAAATACAGCGGAACTCAAATATCAACTATATTGATCGTAAGTATCAATATAGGTTTTTAAATAACTTTTAGTTGACTACTAATCACTATAAAACGTTTTCTTTTTTTATTGCATTTTAGATATAATAAAACTATTGGTTCGACATCGTCAATTTCTTGAGTTTAGTATAGCATCGTTGTAAAGGGACGTCAATCACTTTTTTAAATGTATTTAATATTTTACAAATTTAGGTGGATCGATTTGTTTAAAGGTTATTGTAACGCATTTTTATTACTTTATTATCTATATTTAATATTCGTTTATACTACTTTTTTGCATAATACTCAGACGATAAATTATCGGCAAATAAAAAAAGCGGGACTTCTCCCACTTTTTTTCGCTATTTTATAGTGATCAACACATAAAAGTCACCATTATTGATCGTCCCTGCTTCAGTTTTTTCGATAGCCAAAGACGTTGCTATCAGTGAAATAGCAGCCTGATCATTTTCTATCGTAAAACTCGCCTCATCAGCATTCATACTATCCTTGCTGGTTTGATAATTACCCGAAAGCGATGTCGTAAAATGATCAAACACTGCTTTCATGTCAATCCGCATCAACTCCTGGCCGGTTTCATCCACTAGTACCAGAGCCCCGCCCTGTTCCGCTGTTTTTTCTCTTGACAAACGATAGGTTTTTCCTCCTGACTCAAAGTTACCAATAAGGGGATCCCATTTTTCCTTTTTTTGATAGTAATTCAGAACCATAAAGGTCTCGTAGCCTGAAATATCAATGGGTGATTGCTGATTCAAACTCAAATATATAGAATTCTGGCGGTACTGATTGTCTTCGTATCGATAAAACCCAAAGGTACTATAGAAGTCCTCATAAACATCAAAATTTTCACCAAGATAGGATATTTCTTTTGTATATGCCATCATAGCCAGATAATCGACGGCATCGGAGATTATTTTTTTATCCTCTTCCGACACCGATCCGTTGGGATTAACCTGTTCATTTTCCAGCATTTTGTTTTCAACCAGGGTATTGGTGAGTCGATTGACCTGATTCCCACGGCTGATGGTAAAGGCATCTACTGGTGGCATGATGGAAAACAGCGAAAAACCGATCAGTAGTGCCGCAATGACCCCGTTGTTACGGGCCGGCATAAAACTCATCCAAAGACCAGAAACAGCAGCAAAAATTCCAAAAAGAATTGCATAGTAACGACCATGAGTCAAACCAACTTCCTGAATCTGCAATACCGAAGCCACAATCTGAAACAATACGATGGGTACCAGCACTTTGGGGAAAATTTTTAAAAACCATTCGGCCACCTTGTTTTCCAGGCTGCTGGCAAGAATATAAATAAAAATAACCACGATGGCAAAGCTTACCAACATCGACTCCAGACGGTTGTCACTCCAAAAATCACCTGTGATGTTCCCAACGATATAAATAATCAGAATAATTGTATATGCTGCCAACAGTGGGATCACTATGTAAGAAACCAGAACTTCCAGAAATTTCGGACATTGGCAGGATCGTACCAACTTTTCCCGGTCATTGACCACTTTCTCTGGTGGTCGGTTTTTATTTGAAAGACCGGGATATATGGGAATCAGCGAGAGAAAATAAATAGGAAAAAACAGCATCCCAACACAATTTAAGCTATGTAAATAGGCTTTATCGGATACGTCAAAAAGTAGCAGGTCAATGGCAGTAATAATCAGGGTGATTCCGATAAACAACACACCTGAAAAAAGCAACGCATTAAAGAGCGCTTTAAATGTCGCCATAAAACTCTGATTATAACGAATCTCACTTTTTATCACCGGAATCCAGGTAAAAGCGATAAACACTGCAAAAATAGCGACCGATGAACGGATCCCGATTTCCATACTGATGCTGGTATATTGTCTGACAATAAGAAAATACCCCAGCGTCAGTGTCAAACACAGAGCCATCGCTACGATCCGAACGGAAGTCCTGTCATAAAAACGCTCCCATGCTCCCTGAAGGGTAATTCCCAGAAAAGCTCCCATCAAAAATGTCAATAAATATCTGGTATAATCAACTTCCTGCTGAATTGCCATCGCATTTATCACCACCGCTGCCATTAAAAAAGCAACCGTCAAGGGATATCGGGACAATGCCTCAACCAATCCACTCAGTTTTTCTTTGATCTTGTCGATAAATTTCATTTTAGCTCCCTTCTATCGGTTTTAGATCGTTATTTAGTAGGGTTTCAAGTTCTTTTGCGGGCACCGGTTTGCTAAAAAGATACCCTTGAGCCCGATCTCCATTATAGGCTAAAATTGCCTCAAATTGTTCTTTTGTCTCAACCCCCTCGGCCACGACAACGAGGTTCATGCTATGGGCGATTTCAATGGTGGCCTTAATCACCACCTCTTCAAAACTCCCCGGTCTCATGTTTTGGACGAATTGTTTATCAATTTTCAAGTGATCAATGGGCAGTTTATGAAGATAATTCAATGATGAATAACCCGTTCCGAAATCATCTAAAGAAAACTTGACCCCCTTATTTTTGATCTTTTTGATGATTGATAGTGTGTTCTCCAGGTTTTCCATGGCAATACTTTCGGTGATTTCGATATCCAATAACTCCGGTCTCATCCCGGTTTTTCTCAAAATACCAAAAACCACCTCGACGATGTCCTTTTTGTTTATTTGTTTAGCCGAGAAATTAACCGCCATGGTTAAATCTTTGTAGCCGGCATTTTCCCAAATCACGCTTTGACGACATGCCTCCGTCAGAATCTGCTCACCAAGCGGGACAATCAGACCGGATTCTTCTGCCAGTTCAATAAACTCAAATGGTGGCAACAAGCCCCGGGTCGGATGCTGCCACCTCACCAATGCTTCCACGCCACAGATTAAGCCTGTAAGAAAGTCAATCTGAGGCTGATAATACAGCACAAATTCACGGTCTCTGATGCCTCGTCTGATCTCATACTGAAGTTCAATCTTTTTAACCATCATTTCATTGGCGCTTTGCTCGAAAAATTTAAACTGATCTTTTCCCTGTTCCTTCGCATGGTACATCGCCGAATCGGCATTCATGAGCAGCTTATTAATGTCCGTTCCATCCTCCGGAAACATCGTAATCCCGATACTGCAAGTAATAATAAATTCAAACCCGTCAATGTTCCGGGGGTTACTGATAATTCTCATAATTTCATTGGCCAGCTTGCTTGCTTCCATCATTGTACAGTCTTTATTAATGACTATTAGTTCGTCACCAGCAATTCTGGCAATGGTATCATAATGAATCGCTTCCACCAATTCTTTGGCGATGCCAACCAGTACATGATCACCAGTGGCATGTCCCCTGGTATCATTGATAGCTTTGAAATTATCCAAATCGATGTATAGTAAAGCACCACTTTTACCCGCTTGTTCCGACTCGACAAGTAATTGATTGGAGTGCTCAAAAAGCATCGCCCGATTAGGCAGTCCAGTTAACACATCATAATAGGCAAGTTTGTTTATGGCTTCCTCGGCATTAATACGGTCAGTGATATCCGTATAAAAGCCGGATACCCGCATCAATTTATTGTTTTGGTCAAAAATTCCCTTCCCCCGACAAAATAACCACCGGGTTTCACCCTTACTGCCAATTACTCTAAATTCAATTTGACCAAAATTAGAATTATTCTGATAGAAACCTTGGAGATAATTTTCAAAATGGGCGCGATCCTGAGGATGAATAAAACACATCCATGATTCAAGGCTCATGCTGTTATGCTCCATTAACCCAATCATCTGTAAACCCCGTTTAGAAACATAGTATTCACAGTTTTGCAAATCCCAATCCCAGATCGCATCGTTGGAACCTTCCACGGCATAGCGGTAACGTTCCTCGGAAATACGCAGCGCTTCTTCCTGCTTCTCCAATTCTTCATAATTCTCAGTCAATTTAGTTCGGGATTCCAAAATGTCTTCAAACAATCTATTGATGCGATCTGCCAAATTTTTAATTTCATGACTATCCTTTACCTGGATTCGGGTTTCTGTATCGCCTTCGGAAAACGCTTTGACACCATCTGCTATTTTATCAATCGATCCAGAGAGATTTTTGGAACGAAATATAATCAGCGCAACAATGATCAGAATAATAAAAAGGGTTCGGATAAAACCTAAAAAAATAGCAGTAGTTATTGCCTGATTTAAATAATAGGTAGTAAATACCAGTTGTATTTCACCAATTTTCTGATTGTTTCTAATGATCTCCCGGGTAAATGATGGATAAAGATACTTGTTATCATAGGGTTTTGTACGCTTACTGGTTTCAAAGATGGGCTGATTATCAGCATCCATCATTTTTATCGAAGCCACCGCCTGATAGTTTGCCAACGTCTCTCCGATTTTATTAAGACTGACTTCATTATAAGTCCAAAATGCATCTTCTGCCGCATCGGCCGTAATGGTTAAAATATGCTCTGCCTCAATACTCAGTTCCCCAGTTAAATGAAGCTTTTCTGCCGCCGCATCAATGATTGTTAGTGCCATCAGCACTGAAAAAACAGTCGCAATGATTGGTAATAGTAATGCGGTGCTTAGTTTTTTTGTTTGAATACCTTTCATCGAGAATCCTCCGACTGATTTATTTCAAGTCCATTTTCCCTTAAAATGCGGTCAATGGTGCCATTGTTTTTCAACGTTTGTAAGGCTGTATTGAACTTATCCCGATACATCTGTGAATTGGGATAGTTCTTCGAAATAATCAGATAATAGTCATGCTGAGAAGCTATATTGGGAAGTGTCGCGAAAGCTCCACGGTCATCTGGAAAAAGCCGGCCAATGGCTTCTTCAGCAACGCGATAATCTTCAATGAGAAAGTCAATTCTTCCAGCATAAAGCATTTTCAGTAGCGCATCGACATCATTGGCCCACTCAACTTTTACCCCACTGCTCTCAATTACCGCTTTATCACCATACCAATAATCATTGGCTCCGCCAAAGGTGTAGTTGGTGAAGTCACTGATTCTTTTAAAATCAGCCCCTTCTTGGGCCAGTTTTTCATTAGATTTAAGATAATAAAATTTGTGGGGTCCCTGAATAACAGGTTCAGAATAATCATAAATCTGAGCCATTTCATTTACATAACCATAGGGAAATGAAGCCCAGGCGTCTCCACTTTCAACCATTTCCGATGCCCTGGCCCAAGGATAGAAAGCAACTTCACTCTCAAGTCCGCTTTCTTTTAAAGCGGCCTCAACAATCTGAGTGAATGCCCCATAACCGGCCGCCTGCTCTGATGTATAGGGTGCATATTCTCCGGTAACAATTATAAGCTGCTTTGTTTTTAGGTTTTCGCTACTTTCAGGCCGGATATTTGTTGATTCCACGCGATCTTGCTGTTTGTTTTCGGTCGTACATCCCCAAAGACAAATTGCTACAATTAGTAAAACCATAATTAATATAACTTTTTGAATTTTCTGATCATTTGCCATCGTCATTCTCCTACATCATAAGGTCGTATCCCGATCAAACGGTTAGACACAATTACGATTGATACCGTACTTACACTAATTCGTTTTATTCTATATTATACCCTTTCATATCAGATATAAATGTAAAATCTCAGACAACTCCTATCAAACCTTGATAAATAGCTATTTTTTTACTTCTTTTTTTTGATAAACAAAACCAGACCGGCGTACGCCGGTCTGGCACAATAACAGTCTATTTAAATCATTGTTTTTTAATCACTTGGTTATAAACGGGCTGTCTGTTGAACCAGGGGCGATACTGCCCTTGGGAACAACCTCAATCCGAATCCCTTCCAGTCGATAGCCATAACCGGCTGTTCCTGCCTGTTGACCATTTTTTGCCCAGCCCATCCAGCCGACATTCTGAGCATGCACCTGATAATAGACGTCAAAGAGCTCTGCATCTGTACCCGTAAGTTCGACCTCAATAGCCTCCAAGCGAAGAGACTGCCCTTCGGTGCCGCTTAGAGCCCCGTCTTCTACAAAATTTTGCCAGCCAATGTTTTGTACATGAGTTTTATACTTCACCCCAAGATTATAGTTCGTTGTGATAGTATTGACTTCAATGGCTTCCAGTCTCAGTGATTGCCCTTCGGTTCCACTAACGGCACCATCGGCCATTATGCTCTGCCAACCCATATTTTGCACATGAGTTCGGTATTCAATGACAGGTGCGGCCTTTTCTTTAATGACATAATTGACAATGGTTTCTTTTACGGTATTACCTTTGCCGTCCACCACCTGTGCTGATAGGGTATAAATGCCCGGTTGTGTTGGTGTAAATTCAGCCGTGCTAATACTGCTGTAATCTTGAATCGTGATGGTTGTTCCATTCAAATCATAATAAAATCCGTATTGATAATCCCCTTCACCTCCACTGGCAGCAGCATTTAAGGTGAGCAGCGTTCCCAGTGTTTGCCCGGTAGGCTTGTCTACTGTAAAGCTATCAATACTTAATGGATTTGTAGGCGTGACCTTGGCAAGAGCAGCATCTAACTGAATCATACCATCACCATAATAATCATCTCTTCCTTCTGTACCGAAGTCCAGGGCGGTTTCTTTAAGGAGCGTTTCGACCCGGGTACTGGTCATCGTGTGATCCGCTGCCATTAAAACTGCACAGGCGCCGGCCGTAATGGGGCTTGCAAAAGAAGTACCGGAGGTTTCTTCGTAACCACCATCGTGATTTGTGGAATAAATTTTTTGACCAGGGGCACACAAATCAACCAAACTATTGTGTTGAGAAAAATAAGCAATCTTGTTGGTTTTGTCGGTTGCACCCACCGAGATAACATTATTATATGACGCTGGCACCGCCAGTTCGCCGCTGTAATTGGGGTTTGCCCCTTCATTACCCGCCGCCGCCACTAATACCTTACCAGCGTTAACAGCATTTTCCACGGCTGTCCGCAGTGCAGCAGAAACCATATAGCCGCCAAAACTCATGTTGATGACTTTAACCTCCGGCCGTGCTGCCGCCTCATACAAGGCGGCACAAATATAACCGACATCGAGGTTCTTGTCCCCATCATACAAACCGCCAACCCGGTATGGAGCAACCTTAATATTCGCCGCTCCGGCGATTCCCGCCACACCAATGCCATTATTAGTCACTGCCGCCACACAGCCCGCAACCAGTGTACCATGACCGGATAGGTCAACCATATCGGTCGTTCCATCGACATAGTCATAGCCTGCAGTCACGTTCGCTAAAATATCAGGATGTTGGGTATAAAGGCCGGTATCAATAACAGCCACGACCACGGTTTCTGAATTACTTATCTTATTCCAGGTCTCATCCGCACCGACTCGTTCAAACTGCCAGGCTTTAGATAAATCCGGATCATCGGGCAAAGCCGAAGTCTGAATGTAACTATTTTTCTCCGCTACCAGAACATTGGGGTTTTCAGATAGTCTGGCCAAAAGCTCATCCGTATTAGCCGAATCAGCAACCGCTATAATATCCACTTGTTCACTTAGGGTTTCTCCCCCCTTAATGTCTTTGGTGGTCAGAGAGAGATTTTCCACATGCCCCTGTTCTTTGTAAATAACAATAATCTGGTCGCTGTTACGCGAAGCACTATCCAGGTCCGCTACTTGATCAAGACTCTTTATAACCATGGATTGATCTTCTGCCATAACGCCCAGCGGGAACGAACTTCCAATTAAAACCATAGCTAACAGGAAGATAATCGCCTTCTTAAATTTCATCAATAACTACCTCTTACACTTTCTTTTTTTTTATCTTAAGCCATTCAGTTTCGAATAACGCTTTTTTTCTACTTTTTCTTGATCAGGTTTTCATCTTTCTTCATGTTTTATTTTATAATGGTTAAATTATACATGCAAGTGACTTTTTTTTCAATCGCTTTCATTAAATCGCTTTCATCGATTAATGCACATTACAAAACGCTTAACCTTTTTTAAGTTTTACTAAATTCCAAGCTTCGCTAAAGGTTAGCAGGGTATTATCTATACAAGAGATAAACATCTCCCCTTTTTCTTTTCATTCCTAATATAAAAAAGGCAGTGCATCCATCCGGGATCACTGCCTTTTTATTTTTTGCAGCTTTTGTATTTCAACTTTATTAAGACGATCTTTATTTACGATTTGTTCTTCAAAATAAACTATGATAAAATTGTAATAAATTAATTTCGATTAATAAATCGAATCAGAACAGGAGCTTAACAAAATGGCAATTGAAAAAGTACGGTCCTATTTTAAACAATGGGATTTGGATTCTCGGATCCAGGAATTTGAAACCTCATCGGCAACAGTAGAACTGGCCGCTCAGGCGCTGGGATGTGCGCCGGAACGAATCGCCAAAACCTTATCTTTTAAATTGAACGAAAAATGCGTGCTGGTGGTAGCCGCCGGTGACGCTAAAATTGACAATGCTAAATTTAAGGCTCATTTTAAAACCAAGGCTAAAATGCTCTCCCCGGAAGAAGTCGATCACTATGTCGGTCATAGCATCGGCGGCGTCTGCCCCTTTGCCATCAATGATGATGTAGCGGTTTATCTGGATCAGTCTCTTAAGCGATTTAATACCGTCTTTCCGGCCTGTGGCAGTAGCAACAGTGTCATTGAGTTGACCATTGAAGAACTGGAAAAATATTCAAACAGTGTCGCGTGGTCGGATGTTTGCAAAAACTGGCAACACCAAGTTTAACCCGATTTTTCATTAGTACTTAAGAAACCGCGGTGATTAATCGCCGCGGTTTCTTAAATAATTTTATCCCTTTCCCGAACCAATTTGGTTTAGGAAAATAGGAACATCACTGCTATTCCGGCGATGACACTGCCGATTGCAATAGCTAATGCGATAAATTTTTCATTTTTAATATCATCTAACAATTCTTCTTCTGATTTATAGGTCACGTGAGATGGTTTTTTAGTTGTCACCGATCGCCCCACATAAAGCCGACTTCCCCGTTTATGAATTTCACCCAGAATATACATTGGTTGATCTTCCGGGAGAATTTCTTCGAAAAAGCGATAACCCAGGAAGCGTGAACCGCGGGGGTTTGAAAAGCTTAAATTAAAGTTGTTTCTGACCCAGCCAGAGTCAGGTGACTCCATGCGGTTGCAACCTGGCATCAAATCCACATCGCCACCAAAGCTGGCCATATCAATATAAACCTTTTCATCTGAACTGCTGTCCGAAAGATAAACTTCGACCGGACTCTTTTCACTCGATAAAGAACTTTCCACCTTATTTGTAATGGTTCTGGTATTGCCCTTATCATCCCGTTCAGTTCTCGTTTCTTCATTAACGGAAAATACTTCATTTTCGTAATAGGCCACCGGCCGTTGGGAAAAAGGTGCTTGCACATCGCCTGATACGCTGTGAAGGTGACCCTTTACCTCGCTGTAATGCCGGTAATTTTCATCCAAACTGGATAAATCGCCGACAATGTCCAAAACGTCTTTAATGCAGGTTGTCTGTTGAAACTGAATTTCCTGAGCTTTTGCCTTGCTTTTTTTTAAAACGTAAAAAGCATAGCAAATCCCTGCAATCATAATCAGTATTCCAATAATAAATGCCATGATACTATTCTATTCCTAATTCTGCTTTAAGCTTGGCCAGTTCATCATCAACCGCCGCCGTTTTTTCCAATGCTTCAAACTCATCTTCAAGACTACTATCTTCTCCGGCCATTTCCGTAAACGCCTGGGCTTCTGCTTCTTTAGCATTTACTTTCTGTTCCATTTTGTCCAGTTTCGTAAATGCACTTTTACTGTCCGTACTGTTTAAAGAGGTGCTGACACTTTTTTGAGCATCAGCCATTTTTGAACGGGCAATCAACATGTTCTGTTTCATCCGGGCTTCTTCGAGCTTTGATTTTAACTGACGGACTTGATCTTTTAATTGGCCGACTTGCAAACTCATTGAATCATAAGCGGCCTGAAACTGAACAAGATCACCATCGACACTTGTTTTTTGTTCCAGCGCTTTTTTTGCTAATGCTTCATTGCCAGCTAATAATGCCGTTTTCGCTTTTTTACTCCAGTCTTCTGAAGCAGCTTTTGCGGATTCAAGCTGTTTTAATGCCTGTTTTTCGCTGCCCATGGCGGCACCCAATGCCTGGGTTGCACTGTTAACCTGCGCTTCCATGTCAATGATAATCTGTTTCACCATTTTTTCCGGATCTTCCGCTTTGTCCAGTATGTCATTAACATTCGCCTTTAACAAGTCACTGAGACGTTCAAAAATTGCCATTTTTTTCCTCCTGCTATTTGTTTTTTTATTTCAGGGCAGTAACTGCCGGGCTATTTGATTATTTTCGGTTATTCCCGGTGACTTATCAAATCGCCTTTTTCTGTATGCTAATTTTACCAAATCCGAGAAAATAAGTCTATTTCTTTTTTAATTTCAAGCAACCGTTTATAGCACTTAACTTGCCTGCAAGTTATCTATTGTCATGCAATTATCTCATCATGACAATTCTTATCCCAATTGTTAAAAAAGACGAATGAAAGCATCCTTTTCGGGTATTCAATTCTTAACAACGTCCGATTTAAAAAATCTATTTACATAACCGGATTCACCATTGATTATTTTGGCAAAAGCGGTTATCCTGTAAAAAAGTATTAACTGCGTAACGCAATCATTTTATTTTATCAGACTAGAATAATTTTTAACACAAAAGGGGTCATGAATATGAAAAGCATTCGAACAAAACTGATGGTTTATTTTTCCGGACTGATTCTGGTTGTCTGTGCAATCTTTACCTTTGTCTCCATTAATGCATTAACCAATGCTGTGGTAACTGAAGCCGAGAAATCGCTAAAAACCCAGGCTCAAAATTCAGCTGAAATTATTAGCAGCCGCAACGAACAGAATTATATTTATCTTGAAGGAATTGCCTCCCGGGATAAAATTTTTGCCAGTACTATTGCAATTGATGAAAAAATGACGATGCTAAAAAATGACGTCAACAGTTCTAACCGTTTCCTTCGCATTGGTGTTTCCGATCTCAATGGAAACCTTTACCTGTCCGACAGTTACGGTGATCGTGGCCAAATTGTGGATATCACCAAACGGGATTATTTTCATCTTTCAGCCGCCGGAGAAAGAGGTACCATGAATCCGATTATCAGCGTTAATCCTGATGATAACGGGGCGCTGATCATGGCCTACTCCGTACCGATTTTTGAAAATGGTGCGGTCACCGGGGTTCTGGTGGCGGTGGCCAATGCCTGGTTTTTAAATGACATTACCGACACGATGACCTTTGGCGAGACTGGCTATACTTATATTGTAGATTCTACCGGCACAGCTATCTCTCATCCTGACCGGGATAATGTCGTTAATCAGATGAATCCCATTAACCTGGCAGAAACAGATGCCAGGTATAAAGCATTCGGGGCTGCCATAGGAACCGGCCTGGAACAAGATACCATCGCTACGACCTATACACTTGACAATCAGGAGTATTACATGGCTTCTTCGCAGGTAGAAGGCATGGATTGGACGGTGGTTCTGATTATAGAATCAGATGAGGTTCTGGCTGCTCTACCTGGCGCCATCTTTAGCAGTATCCTTATTTCTATTGTTGTTTTAGCCATCAGTCTTGTTTTCTGCTACTTTATTGCCAAACGAATTACCGATCCCATAAAAAAAGTCAACCATATGATTAAAGAAATGGGACTGGGTCATTTAAGCGATCGTCTCAATATGGAACCGAATGATGAAATCGGAGAAATGGCCATCGCGATGGATAATTTTGCCGATGTCCTTCAAACTGATGTCATTGCAGTAATGAACCAGATTTCAGATGGCAATGTTTCGGCCACGATTGAAATCGGTGATGATCAGGATGAAATTAAGCCAGCTCTTAAAAAAACCATCGAATCAATCCGAGGCTTGATTGCCGAAGCCACCATGCTAGCCCAGGCCGGCGTTGCCGGTGAACTCTCCACCCGGGGCGATACACAAGCGTTCAAAGGCGGATTTAAAGATATTGTTGTTGGCGTGAATCACACCCTCGACGCTGTAGTCGGTCCACTTAACGTAGCTGCCGATTATGTTTCTCGTATTGGCAAAGGTCAAATTCCGGAAAAAATAACTGCCACCTACAATGGTGATTTTAATACCTTAAAGAACAACATCAATGCCTGTATTTACGGTCTGGGGGCTTTGCAGGAAGGTAGCCGTGTGCTTAAAAAAATGAGCCTTAATGATTATTCCGAAAAAATGAATACCGATCATTTGGGGATTTACGGCAATATTGCAGAATCAGTCAATGATGTTCACACTCGCTTAACCCGCATTGTTGAAATCTCAACCCATATCGCCAACGGCGATATGGTCGATCTAGAAGTACTGACCAAAATTGGCAAACGCAGCGATAACGATACCCTGATTCCTGCTCTGGTAGGCATGATTCAAAACATCATTAATCTGGTGGATGAAACTGAAAAAATGGCCCGCATCGCCATTGAGGGAAATTTAAGCAATCGTGGTGATGTCTCCGGCTTCCCCGGAGAATACGGAAAAATTGTCACTGGCTTTAATCAAACACTGGACGCAGTCATTGCTCCTATTGAAGAAGCTTCGGCAATCCTGACCCAATTGTCTCAGGGAAATTTACGTAGCAAAATGGAAGGTAACTACCGCGGTGATCATGCCCAGATAAAAGATGCCTTAAACCAAACCATCAGTTTCCTGAGTCAATACGTAGGTGAGATCACCAGTACGCTTGAAGAAATGGGTCGAAGTAATCTAAGTCAGGAAATCACCACCGACTATCTGGGCGATTTTCAGGCCATCAAGACTGCTCTTAACGACATTAACACCAACCTTAGCCATACCATGACTGAGATTAATGTGGCCGCCGGTCAGGTTGAGGTCGGTGCTCAACAGATTTCCGGCGGTGGTCAGGCGTTAGCCCAAGGCACCACTGAACAGGCTAGCGCAATCGAGGAGCTGACCGCCTCGATCGAAGAAGTCGCCGGTGAAACGAAAAAGAATGCCATGCGCGCCAATGAAGCCAATACGCGGACCATTGAGGTCCGTACCAATGCCGAAGTTGGCAATACTCAAATGACAAAAATGATCACCGCCATGAGTGATATCAATACATCTTCCAATGATATTTCCAGAATCATCAAGGTGATTGATGACATTGCCTTCCAGACCAACATTCTAGCCCTTAATGCCGCCGTTGAGGCCGCCCGGGCCGGACAACATGGCAAAGGATTTGCTGTGGTCGCTGAAGAAGTAAGAAGTCTGGCTGCCAGAAGTGCCGAAGCCGCCAAGGAGACTACCGGCCTCATTGAAGGCTCCATCGAGAATGTCGGTATGGGAACAAAAATAGTCGATGAAACGGCACTTAGTCTCAAAGAAATTCTTAATCAGATTGAGAAAGTGACTGGTCTCGTTGCTGATATTGCCCAGGCATCCAATGAACAGGCCTCGGAAATCGCCCAAATCACCTTGGGTATTGAACAGGTTTCTCAAGTGGTTCAGACCAATTCAGCCACTGCCGAGCAAAGTGCCGCCGCCAGTGAAGAACTTTCTGGTCAAGCCGAAATGCTAAAAGCAATGGTGGGCGCCTTTAAAGTAAAAGGTGTAACCCAAAGCGCGATTAGCACCGCCACTGTTTCACAACCGCAAGCCCAGGAAACTCAAGCACCTGCTGAGCCACGTATTCTTCTTGATGAAACGGATAAGTACTAAGTATCACAGTTAGTTACTACCGTTGCTTTTTAGCACAGACGCTCCACAAAATCGCCTCAATTCATCCCCCCGATAAAAGCCCTCTGGTTTATGCGCTGATGCAAACCAGAGGGCTTTAAACAGTCTGAAATTTTAAATAATTGTTATTTAATTTTTCTGTTATTATGTATTTTATTGGGGTAAATAGTTTGCCAAAGAGGAATTTATTCTATTTCAAGGGGGAATTAAAAATGCGCTGGATCTTAAACATGAAAATCGGAGTGAAACTGATGTTAAGTTTCATTATTATCGCCCTGATCACCGGGGTAGTTGGCGTTGTTGGCGTTATTAATTTACAGGATCTTCAAAACTCCAATCGTATACTCTACGAAAAGATGACGGTACCAATTGCCGATGTTGGTCAGATTTCCACCTCCTACCAGCGAATGCGGGTTATCGTCCGGGATATGATCATTGAAAACAGCCCCGAATTGATCCAGTCCAATGCCGATAAGGTCATCATCCGCAATGGCGAAATCGATGAGGCAGCAGCGGCTTTCGAGAAAACAATCGTCGATCCGGAGATGCAAGCGGTCTTTGACGATCTGGTTGAATCTCGCAAGGTTCTGGCTCAGGAATTTGAAAAGGTAAAAGCGCTGGCTATCCAGAATCGGGATGCCGAAGCTTTCGCACTGATGGCCGATACCGGTTCCTATGAAATTGCCGCTTCGGTGGTGATGGATACCATTAATCAACTGGTACCGATGAAATTAGAAGAAGCACAGAAAACCGAAGAAATCGATATGGCTACGGAAGACGCGGCCACGACCACCATGATTATTGTAACCCTGGCAGCCTTCGGTGTTGCGATCATCTTCGGGTTGGTCCTCCGTTCAATGATCAGCAAACCCCTACAACAGGCCAACCACATGATCAAGGAAATGAGTCTGGGACATTTCAGCCTCCGTCTTAATATGAAACGGAAGGATGAAATCGGCGAGATGGCCGAGTCCATGGACGACTTCTCCGATGAGATCCAAAATGTCATCATTGGGACTATGAACCAGATTTCAAGAGGTGATGTGAGCACCGATGTGGAACCGAAGGATGCTCAAGATGAACTTGCTCCCGCCCTTAAACTCACCATCGAAACCATTCGCGACCTGATTCGTGAAGCAACCATGCTGGCGCAGTCGGCCATTGAAGGAAAATGGGATACCCGTGGTAACTCAGCAGCCTTCCAGGGCGGTTTTAAGGAAATTGTTGAAGGTGTTAACGGCACCCTGGATACCGTTGTTGATAAGATGGTCTGGTATGAAGCCATTATCGATGCAGTACCATTCCCCCTCCATGTCACCGACAACGATATGAAGTGGACCTTTATGAACAAACCCTTTGAAGATTTGATGATTGCCAACGGGGTTATCAAAGATCGCACCTCGGCCTGTGGCATGGACTGCTACAATGCCAATGCTAATATTTGCCGAACCGAAGGCTGCGGTATCCGACGTCTGGTCGATCAAGGCTTAAACGACAGCTATTTTGAATGGGTCGGTCGAAGCAATAAACAAGATACCGCCTACCTAAAAAATAAAAAAGGCGAAAATATTGGCTTCGTTGAAGTTGTCACGGACCTAACACCAATTATCCGGATCAGCGATTATACCAAGGCCGAAGTTTCCCGTCTGGGGAACAACCTGATTCGTCTCTCAGCGGGTGATTTAGACTTTGATTTAAATATTGGTGAACCTGATGAATATACAACTGAAGTCAGTGCTCAATTCCACGGAATTGTCAGCACCTTAGGCGATGTTAAAAATTCAGTTGATAATCTGATTAGTGATGCGACCATGCTGGCCGAGGCCGGTATTGATGGCCGCTTGGATACCCGTGCCGATGCCAGCCGTCACCAGGGAAATTTTGCCCAAATAGTGGATGGTGTTAATGCGACCTTGGATGCCGTTGTCAAACCAGTTCAGGAAGCTTCGGAAACCTTAAAAGAACTGGCGGAGGGCAATCTTAACACCAGTATGACAGGGAGCTACAACGGTGATTATACCCTTATTAAAGACAATATGAACCAGACAATCGCCTTCTTAAAACGATATGTCGATGAAATCACCCATACCCTTGAAGAAATGGGACGGGGCAATCTCGATCAACAGATCACAACCGATTATCTGGGCGATTTCCAGGCTATTAAAACAGCACTTAATGATATTACCGGCAACCTCAGCAATACCATGACCGAAATCAATATGGCCGCTGGCCAGGTGGATATGGGTGCCAAACAGATCTCTGACGGCGGACAGGCCTTATCCCAGGGCACCACTGAACAGGCCAGCGCTATCCAGGAATTGACCGCTTCCATTGAAGAGGTGGCTGCCGAAACCAAACGCAACGCCATGAATGCTAACGAAGCCAATGAATTGGCTGTTAATGTTCGTTCCAACGCCGAAAAAGGCAATCGTCAAATGACCACCATGATTGGCGCCATGGGCGATATCAATGACTCCTCAAATAATATCTCTAAAATTATCAAGGTCATTGATGATATCGCCTTCCAAACCAATATTCTGGCCCTCAACGCCGCTGTTGAAGCTGCCCGAGCTGGTCAGCATGGCAAGGGTTTTGCCGTGGTCGCTGAGGAAGTAAGAACCCTGGCCGCCAGAAGTGCAGAAGCTGCCAAAGAAACCACCGGTTTAATTGAAGGCTCCATTGACAAGGTTAGTGTCGGCACAAAAATAGCTGATGATACCGCCGAGAGCTTAAAAGAGATTTTAAATCAAATTGATAAGGTCGCCGGTTTAGTCGGCACCATCGCCCAGGCTTCCAATGATCAGGCTTCAGAAATCGCCCAGATCACTCAGGGCATTGAGCAGGTATCCCAGGTTGTTCAAACGAATTCAGCCACCGCCGAAGAAAGCGCCGCTGCCAGCGAAGAACTTTCCGGTCAGGCAGAAATGTTAAAACACATGGTGGATGCTTTTAAACTAAAATCAAAGCACTCGTCAGAGCAAATACCAATACCAGCGACACAACCCATAAAAAAAGTTGAGAAACCGCTGCCTGAACCAAGCATCATACTGGATGATATGGACAAGTATTAGTCGTATATTTTTGAGGCCCGGATTCCTGATCCCGGCCTCTTTTTATCGGTCTAATCATTTATATTTTAGTGATCACCGTATAATTGTCTAAACTCATTGACATCCGGTTGTCGTCTTGATTATAATGAAGTCTACTTAAATGGTTATTCTAAAAGCAAGGAAGGAGCACTATGAAAAAACTAAGGCATTTCATTATACTTATTTTTATTTTTACTGGCATCTGGCTTATTTTTAATGAAAGTCTGGACTTTTCTCAAATCCTGATCGGCCTTTTTTTTTCAGTCGTTTCGGTTTTATTCACCAATCGCTATCTGCTGGAGAACGATTATATCGAGGCTTATTCAATTAAACCCGCTATACTCTTTCATTACACTACGTATTTATTCATCCAGATATATCGATCCGGCTTTTCCGCTATTTTAAAAATCATAAGAGGTCAGGATGCCGTTAAAATTATTGAATATGAAACATGTATCCGTGATGACCTGGCTATTTGCTTATTAGCCAATGCCATCACCCTGACTCCCGGGACGGTTACAATCGGAAAGAATGGCCGACTGCTTCAAATTCTGGCTTTTCAGGATGAAAATACCTTCACGGATATCACTGAAGGTAAAACCTGTTCTCCCTACGAAATGATCTTAAGGAGTTTGGAATCATGACCTTTTTAGAAGCCACCCTATTTGTCATTGCCATCTATATTGCCCTAGTTCTTGTTCGAGTTATTCTAGGACCTACCATTTGGGATCGCCTTTTGGGCCTGAATGCCATTTCAGCAAAAATCATTATGTCGATCATTATTCTATCCCTTATTACCAATCAGCCCTACTTGCTTGATGTCGCACTGGTTTATGCCCTACTTGGCTTTATCGGCACAGTACTCATTGCCCGATTTGTCGAAAAAAAGGAGACCTCTCATGATTGATTTATTCGCCAATCTACTCATGATTATCGCCCTTCTTTTTATGGCTTTTGGCGTCATCGGTCTGTTTCGGTTTAAGGATTTTTATTCGCGAATCCTTATTTCATCTAAAATCGAAACCGTTGGCTTTCTGACTGCCATGATTGCTTTTACCATTTTATCCGGGATCAGTTTTGCTGCCATGAAAATACTGCTGATAACGTTGCTGGTGATGATCACAAACCCATTATCCACCCACGCCATTGCCCGATCGGCTTTTTTAAGTGGTTATACCATTGATCAGGAGACCGGGCCATGACCGAAAACATCTTTCTCATCGCTTTGGTTATTATGGCAATTATCGCCCTCAACACAAAAAAACTAAGACGGGCCGTTGTCTATTTGGGCGTTTTTTCGCTAATCAGTTCCTTTGTCTATCTGCTTTACGGTGCTCCGGATGTGGCCATTGCTGAAGCGATCATTGGCAGCACGATCACCACGGTTTTATATCTGGTAGCGCTGAGAAAATATAAAGTCTTTTCCATTTATTACACAAATGACTCACATTTCCAGGATATTCGACTGGTAAAAAGCAAATCCCCATTTTTATATAATCTGGAGACCTTTTTAATTAAACGGGAAATGGAACCGCAGATTATTTATTCCCGCGAACCCATTGAAACCATCCTCGCCCAGGAAAAGTTTGACCTGGCCATTCATCACACCGACGACGATATTTGGATTTATGGCTGTGCCGAAGATTACCAGATCGATGCATTGGAAGACTATTTACTATCAAACCATGGCGACTTAAATATACACTTGACTCGTTGTGAGGAAGGAGCCGATAATGAATCGTAGAATTATCACAATGATCTTTACCCTATCGCTTACCGCACTGATTCTTTATCTTAATTTTGATGCACCTTTGATCGCTGAGCCACTCATTGCAGATTTTTATCTTGAACATTTTATCACGGACACCCATGCCCAAAATGCTGTCGCCGCAATCTACCTCAATTACCGGGTATTTGACAGTATTTTTGAAACCCTGATTCTTTTAGTCAGTGTTTCGGCTGTTATTACTCTTTCCTGGAGGCGAACCGATGACTGACCATTCTGAAATTATTTCTCGTATGACCGGGCTTTTATACCCCTTTATTTTGTTATTTGGATTTTACATTATTTTAAACGGTCATGCCAGTCCCGGCGGGGGATTTCAGGGCGGTGCTGTATTAGCTGCGGTTTTTATCAGTCGCTATCTGGTAGAACCGGATCGATGTATCCGACTTAAAACTCTAAAAACCGCAGAAAAGACGCTTTTTGTTTGTATTATTCTGTACCCGGTTCTTTTTCTATTTCCAACGACCTCCAACCATTCGGAATTCATGAATCTGTGTTATCTTATCGTCATGAATTTTCTAATCGGTTTGAAGGTCTGCAGCGGCTTTACGATTGTTTTTTTCAGATTTGTCTTTTATGAAGGGGGTATTTAATGATTGCCATTAACGGAGAATCGATTAGCATTATCCTTTTTTTTGTCGGTGTTTATGGCCTGATTGCCAGAAGAAACATCATCAAATCGGTTATGTCTATCAGTATCATGCAAGTCGCCATTATTTTATACTTTATTACAACCAATATTGCCCCAGGAAGCGCCCCCCCGATTGGCGATGTTGCCCAGACCCTGCAGGTCGCAGATCCGCTCCCTCAGGCATTGATGATTACCGATATTGTCATTGGTATTGGTGTTACCGCTGCTGGTTTAACGATGTTTATTCATCTTTATCATCGTTACGGGTCCAGCAACTGGCAAAAGATTATGAAAAAAAGGACCCCCCATGATTAATTTACACTGGATTATTCTGTTACCGATTATTTTTGGAACCGTTGTTAAGTTGCTTCCCCTTAAAACAGCAAAAAAACTGATGGTTTTATTTCAGGCCGTCTTACTGGTTTTGGTCTTCGTGATTTTTATTGAGGTTCGCAAAAATGGTACCATCCTAGAAAACATTGGTGGCTGGCCGGATACGATTAGCATCACCTTAAGAGCTGATCTTCTGGCCTCAGCCATGGCTCTTTTAACCTGTTTATTGTTTTTAGCCATGCTAACCTTTGTTCAAAACAAGCACTATGCCGACCACCTGTTTTTCTTTCTTTTTCTGAGTCTTGAGAGCTTAATTATCGGTATTTTTCTTTCGAACGATTTGTTTAATATTTTTGTTCTCATTGAAGCCGCCACCCTAATCATTACCATTCTGATTATGTATAAAAAGACCAACCTTTCTATTTATGATGGAATGATGTATTTTTTGATTAACGTTGTAGCGATGTCATTTTTTTTGATGGGTTTGGGGATGCTATACAAAAAAATTGGTGTTCTTGACTTCTACGCGCTCGAAACCGCTCTAAGCCAGGTTAAGGACCCCGATAGTATGATTCTCCCTTATGCCTTTATGATTACTGCGGTTAGCTTAAAAGCTGCTTTAATGCCCCTTTTTAGCTGGCTGCCAAAGGCCCATGGCACACCCAGTGCGCCATCTGAGGTTTCTGCTATTCTATCCGGATTATATGTTAAAACAGGGGTCTACCTATTTATCCGCCTGCAGTTAGCCTTTTCACCGCTGATTAACACCTCTGAACTTTTTATGGTGCTTGGATTTATCACTGCTATTGTCGGTTTTGTGTTAGCCTTTGCTCAAACCGATATTAAACTGCTCCTGGCTTATTCAACCGTTTCCCAAATTGGCTTGATCATGGTCGGTATCAACATGGGTAGTCCCCAAGCCTATTGGGGTGGTCTCTATCATATTATGAATCATGCTGTTTTCAAGTCTACTCTTTTTTTAACCGCCGGGATGATTATTACCGAATATAAAACCAGAAATTTAGATGAGATTAAAGGGGTGTTTAATCTCATGCCGGCAGTCGGAATGGCGACTGTCATTTCAATTTTAGGCATCGTTGGGGCCCCACTTTTTAACGGTAGTATTTCTAAATACTTGATCTCCGAGGGTTCCTCCGGTTCCTGGATCGAATATGGCCTGATTTTTATTAACCTGGGAACCATTATTGTCTTTATCAAATATGGCCAGCTTCTTTTCGGTGAGTCGGGCAAAAAAGAAACCGCCAACTCCGATATTTTGGAGAAGGCAGTGGTTTTAGGTTTAAGTATGCTTTGTTTTTTCGGCGGAATTTTTGGTAGTGAACTGATTTCGATTCTCTTTGAGGTCAACTTCCCGGTGGAAATCTTATCCCATGGGGTAAAGCTGCTCTTGTTCGTGGGTTCCTTATTCCTGGGACTGGTTATTTACTATGGCTTATTCAAGAAAAAAAATTATCTGGCCGTTCTTAACGCCATTGAGTTGGGTTTTAATGAAATTTGCCTCTCGATTACACTATTTTTTGCTTTCATGGTTATTTATTTAAAGATAACACTTTAATGATATTTTGAAGTAACAACCTGAATTAAAGAGGTGATCTCATAGCCCAAAGCCAGCTGACTCCCTAACAACTCAATGGTCATGGGTCCCTGATGCTCGGCCGAGATAATTTTTATCAACGCGCCCTTAATAAACCCCATACTATAAAGGCGCTTGTGTGAGGCTTCGTCCACATCTAAATCCTTCACAATCACTGTACTTCCTATTTTACACATGGATAATGGCATAATTCTCTCCTCATTTTTATTTGCTTAGTTAATTCGCTTTGAGAGTGGCTGTGTTTCTTGATGAGATCACCTAAAACTAAAACAATATGCCCATCTAGCATCTGGGGTGATTCTTTTACTATTTCCAAGAAGGCAAATTCATAACTCAAGGCCTCACGATAATTACGCTTGCTGGTCATCGCATCAAAAACGTCGGCAACTCCGACAATACGCTCGTGTCGATGGATCTCGTCCCCTGCCAAGTGATTGGGATAGCCACTGCCATCAAGCCGTTCGTGATGATTATGAACAATTTGAACACTTGAAACGGGCAACCATTTTTGCTTTTTGAGCACCTGAAACCCAATTTCTGAGTGTGTTTTGATAACGTCAAATTCAACTTCACTGAGTTTACAGGGCTTGTCCAGGATTTCTCTGGGAATAAAGAGCTTGCCAATATCATGAAGGATTGCCCCCAGCCCAATTTCTGTGATCTCCGATTGGCGCAAACCCAACTCTTTAGCAATACCCATGGCCAGCAAAGCGCATCGGATGGAATGTCCCGGCAGGCAATTGCTGAGACAGTTTGCATTTCGATACTTTTTCAGATCATCAAACGATGCCTCATTGAGTTTTTTTATCAACTGTTTCAGATAGGCCCGGAATTTTACAGTAAAGATTTCCTGATTGCCTACTACATAATATCGCTGATACACTTCGTTTAAATATTTCGAAAAATCACAGATCTCTCGGGATGCCTTTTTTTCTGTCATCTAACTATCCTTTCCTCGCGACGGACCTTATTTAAATTGAGCGCTGGTAACTCGGTTCTTACCATTTCTTTTTGAACAGTATAAGAGTTCAACGGCCCGATCAATCAACATGGTTTGTTCACCCCGACTCAATGCTACCGTTGAATGACAAACCCCAGCTGAAAATGTTATTCGCATTTTTTAATGATCAAATTCAAAAGGGTACTTTGCAGCAAAAGTACAAATCCACTCGGCAATTTTCTGTCCAAAAGGTTACCGGTAGCAACACCGCAAACTCTTTTCCGCCATATCAGGCCCCGATATCTGAGGTACGAAGCTGTTTTTTGATAATTTGCGAAACTTCCCGGATCACATAATCACCGAAAAGATGGCCATAGACGTCATTGACTACCTTGAAATCATCAATGTCAAAGAGTATCAGAATAACTGGCGCATGTTTTTCGACAATGACTTCGAGGGACTGATAAAAGACCTGATCCTTTTGTATCTTCTCCATCAATAACTCCCATTACTTCCATTTATCAAATTAACGAATTGCAAATTAAAAACTTCTGTTAGGCAGTGCTAACTTTTATTTTTTAGTATACCACTTCGTTTTTCTTTTATCAAGTGGTTTTATCGCGACCATCTGCATGAAATCGGTTCTGATTATTTTCTAACTGCGATTATTTTAAATTTAATGTTATATTTTGCTGAATTTTGTCGATATAGTTTATAGAAGCAAGCAAATAATTTAGAAACGATTATTAAATATCTATTAAGGAGGATGTTATGAATGCAAATGCAATTGATGCGAACAAAACTCTGAATCAAGCAGTTCAGACAAAAGGCGTCACCCAAAATGCTGACATCAAAGTTGAGCCCGAGGCTGCCGATAAAGTCCAACCCGTTGTACAAAAACTCGACTCCATTGAACTTGGCACTGCTACTTCTGAAGACATTGGAACCTACACGGTCGACCGTAAAAAGATAGACGCAATCAAGCAGGATTTTGCCCGAAATACCGAATCTTTCAAGAAAATGGTTGAAGCCATGATTGAAAAACAGGGCAAGAAAGTGAGTCAGGTTCTTAAAGATCTGGCCGACGGAAAAGAAGTTAACATCATTGTTGATTCAAAAACTCAAGCGGCTGCCCAGGAAGCGATTTCTGAAGACGGCTATTATGGGGTAAACAAAACATCAGAACGGATTATTGATTTTGCTAAAGCGCTCTCCGGTGGTGATAAAAGCAAACTTGAAACCCTCAGAAATGCCTTTAAAGAAGGCTTTGAAAGTGCTAAAAAAGCATTTGGCGGTGAACTTCCGGAAATCTCCCAACAAACCTATGATAAGGTTATGCAGGGATTTGATGATTGGGCTAAAGAAGAATAACAAACTTCTTCGTAAAGAAGTTTGTGTTCTCTTCGCGTGCGAAGATCTTACCACCAAAAAAGACAAGGAAAAATTTCCTTGTCTTTTTTGGTTTAATTCTTTTGTATTTAAGCTTATTATTTTAATTTAAACCGCGTGATCATTTCCTTGAGTAACTGCGATTGACTGGATAACTCTTCACTGGCTGCTGCCGATTGCTCCGCTGTTGCTGTATTTCCCTGGACAACCTGGGAGACCTGGTCGACCCCCAGATTAATCTGGGTGATATTGGTAGCCTGATCATTGGAGGCTTCGGCAATTTCCTGAACCAGTTCCGCGGCCTTGGTAATTTCTGCTACAATTTCTTCTAATGCGTTGGCTGTTTCATCAGCAATGGCGGTACCATCTTCGGTTTTTCTGACTGATCCTTCGATCAGAGCGGTCGTTTCCTTGGCGGCTTCTGCACTTCTGGCGGCCAGGGAACGAACTTCTTCCGCAACCACAGCAAAGCCCTTGCCGTGCTGCCCGGCTCGGGCGGCTTCTACAGCAGCGTTTAGCGACAGAATATTGGTCTGGAAAGCAATATCATCGATGACCTTGATGATTTTTGAAATATTGCCGGACGCCTGGTTGATTTCATCCATCGATACCTGGAGCTGGCGCATGCTGTCATTGCCTTTTTGGGCTTTTTCCTGGGCGGTGGTCGAAAGCATATTGGCTTCGCTGGCCCGCTTGGCATTGTCTTTTGTTTTATCTGCTATTTCATCAATGGACGAGCTCAATTGCTGGATAGCGGCCGCCTGTTCAGTCGAGCCCTGAGCCAGCATCTGGCTGCCATCCGATACTTGTGACGCCCCGGCTGATACCTGATCGGCCGCTTCGTTCATGTCGTTTAAGATTCCGTTAAAAGATGCGATGATATGGTTAAGGGCCGTTTTAATCGGTTCAAAATCGCCCTTATAGTCCCCGGTAGTACTGACGACCATATTGGAGTTCGCCATCTGGTCCAGAATATCAGACACTTCATCAACAATCCCCTGTAAAAAGTCCAGGGTACTGTTGAGGGAATTTTTAAGGGCTGAATGCTCACCCTGATATTCCCCTGCCATTCGCAGTTTCAAGCTGCCGTTGGCCACTTCTTCCAGCACCGTGTTGGCTTCCTGTATTGGTGCCACCATGGCATCGAGAGTGGCATTGACACCAGCGACAATCCGGGCATATTCGCCGCTATGTTTAAAGGTATCGGCCCGGGCATTGAGATCTCCTGCAACAGCAGATTCAACCAGACTGTTGGTGTCACCAACTAACATCTTGATACTGTCAAAGGTTTTGTTAACCGAATCCTTAATAACGGCATACTCCCCTGTATAATTGCCTGCCATACCCTGTTCTAGATTACCCTGAGCCATTTCCTCAAGAACCCCGGAGGCTTCCTGAATAGGCTCTGCCATGGCGTCCAGAGTGCCGTTGACCCCGGAAATTATTTTCGCATATTCACCCTGATGTTTGGTGGTATCGGCCCGGGTTTCTAACTCTCCGGCGACAGCAGCTGCTACTAGAGAATTAGTATCACTGACCAGCATTTTGATACTCTCAAAGGTTTTGTTAACAGAGACTTTAATCAGCGCATGTTCGCCCTTATAGTCGCCCTGCATGTCTTGTGTGAGATCCCCTCTGGCCATCGCTTCCAGAACGCTGGAGGCTTCTTTAATCGGTTCAACCACCGCATCCAGTGTCTGATTGACCCCAGCAATCACCTTCTGATAATCGCCATTGTACTTTGACGCATCGGCCCGTTCATCCAACCGACCTTCAACGGCCGCAGTCACTAACATATTCGTATCGGTGATCAACGTTTTGATGGCTCCCTGGGTATCCTGTAAGGCTGGTCCGACCTGATCATTGTCACCGACCATAATAATTTCATCATCCAGATTCCCCCGGGAAATATGTTCCAGTTTATCAATCAGATTTTCCTTTACATTCTGCTGCATGGTTGTCACAGCCTTTAGCATCGTACCGATTTCATCCTGTCGATTGAGATATTTACCAGCATTGGACTGTTCATTATGTCGAAAATCAAAGCCCGCCAGACGGTTTAATTCCTCGGTGGTTGCCATAATTGGCTTGGCGATGGTGCCACTGATTAGAAATACGGCAAATGCTGCAACAATAATTGCTAACAGAATCACGGTTATAATAGTATTTCTGACTTCAGCTACCTGAGCATCCACCTCAATCTGATCCATGGCTACTGAAAGTATCCAGGAAGTCCCTTCAACCGGAGCAAAGCCAATTAACATGTCCTTCCCGTCAAGGCTGTAATCACCATAGCCCGGTTCACGGGTTAACATGTCACTGCGTACCAGCTCAGCTAACTGGGCATAATCGGGATTTTCCGCATCAGCCTCAGCAAAATTAAACTGCTGCTTGACCAACTCCAGATTTGCATTTCCCACTGCAATCCCATCGTTATTAATCAGTGAGCCAAAACCGGTTTCTCCATAGGTTACCTCACCGACAATGCTGCTTAAGGTTTTTCCTTCTTTTCTGCCATAAAGAACTGCTGCAATCCCACCGTTTTGATAGACCGGTGTTGCAAACAGCAGTACCGGCTCTCCGGTAACCCGGCTGATAGTAATATCCGATACCGTCGGAACACCGGCCGCTGCCCCTTTAAAATAACTTCGATCAGCAATGTTAACGGTATCCCCAGTAATACTTTGGGTAACACCATTCCCTGCCAGATCTGCTAAAACAAAGGCGTCATACCCCACTCGTGTAGCTTCTGCTTCAAAAAAAACAACCCGCTGTTCCTGGGACACCGCCGGATCCAGAATCATTGAATTATGAGCCAGCGCCTCCATATAGTTCAGTTTGTTATTAATGCTGGTTTCAATATACCGGGCCTGAACCAGCGCCATATTTTGTAATTGTTCATGGGCATCTTCCTCCAGAACACTGGTAAACTGACCAACAACAATTACCCCCAAAATACCTGTGACTGCCAAAATGAGTGCGGTGAACAACATGATAAGACGTAACCTGATTGATTTCATCCTTTCTCCTTCCTTTTCCCTTTATTGTTTGGCTTATCAAAGGTATTAAATTCACTCAATCAGAATTTAATCTACGCGAATTCATACATATTCAAAAAACCTCTATTAAGATTAATAGTACTTATATACCATCTTCAACCGTGTGTAAACGTTTTTTACAACGTTCGCATCCAAACTTACTATTTTTTTGCAGCTCACCTATTATAATGTTTAAAGCACCCAAAAGCAATGGCATAACGTCAAAAAGACAGGTAATATTACCACCTGTCTTTTTGACCACTGATTTATTTGTGTTCCAACGTTCTCTAAACAAGTTGCGGAATAAACATTTTTGTTCGACTCATATAATTCTGATAGTCTGTTCCGAATTCTTCGATCATATCCTGTTCTTCTTTTTTTGCCAGCCGCACATACATAAAAACCATCACCGGGTATAATATCAGCAGCGGCAATGTAACCCATTCTACCATCATTCCCAAAGATAATAAGAGCAGCCCCGCATACTGAGGATGGCGAATGTACTTATAAATCCCGGTTTCCACCAAAGTTCCAGTTCCGGTTTCTTTAGACCAGTATTTCTTGTAAATACTATACCAGCCATTCATAATTAAAAATATACCCGCTGCCCCACAAGCAATATTAATATACATTCCCCAATAACCTATGGTATCAAAAAGCGTGTGCCCCCATAGAACACCTTCAGGAAGGTTTTTACCAATTATCCAGGAGATCACATACATACTAAAGGGGATTCCATGCATTTCAATGGCAAAAGCAATCACAAAAGCAAGGTAGGTGCCAGCCGGCTTCCGATCCATTTTTTTGTAAAATGGCATAAACAGCAAGATCACTCCATAAAGTACCGTAAAAAATAATACTCCAAACCAATTATAAAAATGACTGTCCAATGTTTCCAATTTATCAACCTCCAAATTTTAGTGGAATCACATAAAAAACTTCACGTAATCCCTTACCTTTACTATAGCAAGCAATTCATACATGAAGTTGTTTCTTATCTTAAATCCATCTTAACTCTTTGGTAAAAACAAAACGAATTCACTTCCAACCTTGTTATCCACTGCCAGTTTGATTGTACCACCGTGGGCTTTTACAACTTTTCTGACAATCGCTAAACCCAAACCAGTGCCCCCGCTTTCCCGCGATCTGACCGGATCGCCTTTGACAAAGGGTTTAAAAATCTGATCGCTTAATTCTGAGGAAATCCCTACCCCGTTATCTTTAAAGCGAACTTCAATCATTTTGGGATGCTCCATCAAGCTCAGTTCAATCTGGGTGCCAGCCTGATTATGGTTGATAGCGTTGTCAACAAGATTTTCAAACACCCGACTCATCTGCTGTCGATCCACCGCTGCCATAATCTCTTGATCGGGAATATGAAACAGATAGGAGAACCCGGCGCTATCCAGGTTTGCCACGGCTTCGCTCATTTGCTCCCGAAGATATTCGGCAAAATCGAGTTTTTCCTTGACCAGAACATAATCCGAAGTTTCCATTTTTGACAATTCAAAAAGATCTGTCATCAGACGATTAGCCCGACTACTATTGTTATAAATCGTAGTCAGATAGCCCCTGAGTTGTTCAGTAGTCATTTCGGTTTTTATTAAACAGAACTCTGCATAGCCGATAATACTGGCAAGAGGATTTTTGAGATCGTGGGAAATATCCAAAATCAGCTTTTTGCGGTTTTCATCGCTCTGTTTTCTTAAAGCAATTTCTTTTTCAATTTCGTCGGCCATTTCATTGAAAATGGTTGCTAGTTCGCCGAATTCATTATCCAGATTTAAGTCAACCCGGGATGTGTAATCGCCTGCTCTTAACTGACTGGCACTGCTGCATAGCTTCTTAAGGGGGTTAACAATACTAAGTGAGGTCAGCTTAGAATATATAACCGTACTAATTCCCAGTAAGATCAAATAAAATAAGACAATCGCAAAAATGACCCCGACTACTCGCTGAGTATCAACCGATAAAAATTCGGGATTATGAACAATGGCAAAATCAATGCGAATTGATGTTGGGAAAGTAACCAACAACCAGAATTCTACCCTGGGATTATAAGCGATACTATAACTGAATGGGTTTCCCTTAGCTTGACTGGTGGTTAAAAATTCGGTGAACGTCTTCGGGGTTAACACCTCCGGTAGATTGTTAATTCCCTGGCTGAAAATGACCTCATAATTTTTAGAAACCACTTGAACCCCACCGCCATTTTCCAGCACTTGCTCAACATCCATAGCTGAGAGATCATCCGTCATGATTTTTTCTGCCGTGTAGTTATAATTGACCAGATTTTTTGAGATCACATCACTGGCAAAGCTTAATAGCGTCACGGCAAAAACACCAATCAGAGTGGAGATTAAAAACATCAGCACATAATCCGCGACAAAGCGATTCGAAATCCTCTTTTTCATTCTAGAGAACCTTAGAAATATGGAATTTATAGCCAATTCCACGAATCGTCTTGATATACTCGGGATTCCTAGGATCTGTTTCTAATTTATTCCGCAGCCGGCTGATATGAACCATAATGGTGTTATCGTCATAATAAAGGTCGTCTTCCCATACCTGCCGATAAAGCTGCTTTTTAGTAAAAACCTTGTTCGGATTTTTCATTAAGAACAGGAGCATCAAATACTCCTTGGCGCTGAGTTCCACTAATACACCATCTAAATAAATACAGCAGCCATCCTCATCAAGAGCTAAATTCCCAACATTCAGATTGGCCTTATTGATCGAATTATTTTCTGAGTATTCATAGTTCCGTCTGAGATGTGCACCAACTCGGGCAATGAGTTCGGCCATACTAAATGGTTTGACCAGATAGTCATCCCCACCAAGACCCAATCCCAAAACCTTATCCATTTCATCTCCTCGGGCAGTCAGAAAGATAATCGGCATCTGACTGGTTTCACGGATTTTTCTCAGCAGATTAAAGCCATCCAGCCGGGGCATCATCACGTCGAATATCCCTAAATTGATAACATTATTTTTAAAAATCGCCAAGGCTTCCAAACCATCAGCGGCAGTAAAAACCGTATAACCATTTTCTTCAAGATGAAGTTTTAAAAGGTTTTGAATATCTTTTTCATCTTCAGCAACTAAAACATTCATATGAAACTCCTTGAGTCAGATTATTTTATTCGCTTAATTCAAATGATGTCATGCCTTTTTGTCGACTATTCGTTGTTGGCAGAAAAAACATCACCATAGTCCTGATTTTCAGTTAAGACCTTTTCCGCATAGGAGCAGTAGGCGATAATTTTAAGCCTCTTTTCCCGGGCAAATGCCACTGCCTTTGCCACCAGCTTGACTCCAAGCTCCTGCCCTCTGAGTGCTTTGGTCACATAAACGTGCTCGATAATCAATCGATCACCTTCAATGTGATAGTTTAATAAACCAATTGGTTCTTCTTCATTGACACCAATATAAAATTTGTTTTTTGTTACATGGATGGTTTCCATTGTATCCTCCTATCTGGTTTTTTATGCAAAAAGACAGGATGGTTTTCCCGTCTTTTGTTTGCATTTATTATTTTAATTTAAACCGCGAGATCATTTCCTTGAGTAACTGCGATTGACTGGATAACTCTTCACTGGCTGCCGCCGATTGCTCAGCGGTTGCTGTATTTCCCTGGACAACCTGGGAGACCTGGTCGACCCCCAGATTAATCTGGGTGATATTGGTAGCCTGATCATTGGAGGCTTCGGCAATTTCCCGAACCAGTTCCGCGACCTTGGTAATTTCTGCTACAATTTCTTCTAATGCGTTGGCTTCCTGAATCGGTGCACATGGCGTCGAGGGTCGCATTAATCCCGGTAACAATCCGGGCTATACTCACCAGTATAATTGCCTGCCATGCTATGGTACTTATATACCATTTCAAGCCCCGTGTAAACTTTTTTTTGCAAAGTTTTTATCCAACTTAATTTTTTGCAACTCGTTTATTATAATGCTTAAAACACCCAAAAGCAATGGCGAAACAGCAAAAAGACAAGTGTTTACCTGCCTTTTTGCTGTTTCACTCTGGTCTCCTAGGTTTTTTAATGAGACAAAAATAGTATTTTGTTCGTTTTATATAATTCTGATCATACCTTCTGAGTTCTTCTCTCCTATCTGGATCATTTCAATTATTTAGTCGGTTGCATTCAGAAATTGACCATGTTATACTTAAAAAAAGAACCATTTTAAATAACAGGAGAGAAACGATGAATGAATTAAGTAAACTAAGTGATGTCGAACTAAAGAATAAATTGGCCAGTTTGAAAGAAGACTTGGAAGACGTTGAAAATGAACGTAGCTTTATTTTTAAACAATCCGGCATGCATGTCTCAAGCGGGAAGATCGTTGCCCAAATGGAAGAATTTGATGCAGAAATAAAAAAACTCAACGAATGTATCACTGAATGTGACGAAGAAATTAACGGTCGCAATCGTTAAAGGTGGGCAAGGGGTAAATACCCCTTGTTTTATTTACGCTGTCGTTCTACTTCTCCCCAGATTCCCGTTTAATCCAATTAATAGGTCGTTTCATGTTTTTAATGCAAAAAAAGCCAAAGGAATCAATCCTCTGGCTTTTTTTATCCGTTTTACGCTTAATCTTCTTTTCCGGCGGCTTCAATTTTCTTTTGTGTTTCAATGATACGCACGATGGTTTCCTCATCCAGATCATTAAAATCAATATAATCTCCGGTAATGATGTAAAAAACTGTTTCAAAAATATTGGTGGCATGATCACCAATACGCTCAAGATAAGATCCAACAAAAATGAATACCGAACCTTGATGGATATTTTTAGTATTATCAATCATATAGGCCAAACAGTCATGATGAATCTGCATATTCAAGGCATCAATCTCATCCTCCAGATCAACGACTTCCCGGAGTCGACTGATATCTTCATGCACAAAAGCTTGAATTGCAAGCTTTAATAATGTCTGTGCCAGATCACAGGTACGAGGGATGTCCACCAGTCGTTTCATATAAACAGTATCTGATAATTCCATCACCCGTTTGGAAATATTGACTGTCATATCAGCAATTCGTTCCAGATTGGTAATAATTTTCAAGGTTGACGCCAATCGTCTTAAATCGGTGGCAACCGGTCCTTGGGTGGCAATCACCTGACTTACAATCAGTTGAAGCTCAATTTCTTTGGCATCTACTAAATCATCCCGTTCAATCACTGATCTGGCCAACTCACAGTCCTGAGATTTTAATGCCTGGACTGAATCAGCTAACATTTTTTCTGTCATCGCTGACATCATCAAAATCTCGTCTTTGATCATTCTTAATTCTTCATTATACTCTATTCGCATGATTTATTCTCCTTATCAACCGAAGCGACCTGTAATGTAATCCTCTGTCCGTTTGTCATTGGGATTTGTGAAAATAATCGGTGTTTCATTAAATTCAATCACCTCTCCCATTAGAAAGAAAGCTGTTTTATCTGAAATTCGGCCCGCCTGCTGCATGGAATGAGTAACGATAATAATGGTATAGTCTTTCTTTAAACTCGACATCAAGTCTTCAATCTTGGCCGTTGCAATGGGATCAAGCGCCGAGGTTGGTTCATCCATTAAAATCACTTCCGGATTCATGGCAATGGTTCTGGCAATACATAAACGCTGTTGCTGACCACCTGACATGCCAAGAGCCGATTTATTTAATCGATCCTTAACCTCGTCCCAGAGCGCCGCTTTCATCAAGCTCTCCTTTACGATTGCGTCCAATTTCGATTTGTCCTTCATACCCTGACATTTGGGTCCATAGGCGATATTTTCATAAATACTCATGGGAAAGGGATTCGGACTCTGAAAGACCATCCCCACCCGGGTTCTTAAGTTTATAACATCAATATCACCATTAATATCTTTTTCATCAAAGAGAATTTCCCCCTTGATTTTTACCGAGTCGATTAAATCATTCATCCGATTCAGGCAACGTAAGAAGGTGGATTTTCCGCAGCCGGATGGTCCAATAAATGCGGTAACTTCATTTTCGCGAATTTCCATATTGATTGATTTAAGCGCTTGAAAATCGCCATAATACAAATCAAGATTCTTCGCGTTAAACTTTATATTTCTGTTCATATTACTCCTCATTTTTTATTAAAGACATCCAACTTGTCTGAGGTGATACGGGACAAGATGTTCAGTACAATAACAATTACAATTATGACAATGCCGACTGCACAAGCCAGCTCAATATTGCCTTCTTCTTTGGCCACATAATAGGCCTGTACGGTTAGGGTGCTCCCAGGTGAAAATAGCGTACCCGGGATTTGAGCAACCGTCCCTGCAGTTAATAGTAGTGCCGCAGACTCACCAACCACCCGGCCAATACTGAGTAACACTGCTGTGGCAATACCAGGTACCGCACAGGGTAGCACGACTTTAAAAATGGTTTGAAGCTTAGTGGCGCCAAGTGCCAGAGATCCTTCTCTAAAAGCCATGGGGACCGTTTTTAAAGCTTCTTCTGTACTCCGAATAATAACTGGTAAAAGAATGACCGCAACCGTCAGACTCCCGGAAATCAGTGAGATCTGAAAATTTAGAGCGACTACAAAGAAAGCCATCCCAAACAGACCAAAAATAATCGAAGGAATACCCGCCAGAGATTCGGCAGCAAATCGAATGATATTAACCAGTTTCCCTGGTTTTGCATATTCAGTCAAATAAATCGCTCCAAAGATACCCACTGGCAGTGCCACAAGCAAGGAGAGCAAGACCATGTACAGTGTTGTGATAATATTTGATTTGATTCCTCCGCCCGGCTGAACGATTTTTATTTTTAGTTCGCCGGATTGAGCGGCAATGGTTTCTGCAACCTCATCTAATGATAAATCAGTAAAATCTTTTCCATTAATACTCTGCAACATATAGTCGGGGCCAATTTTTATTTCTACGCCAGTTGAATCGATGGCACTTTGTAACGATGAATCCTTTTCGAGATAGGTAACAACAATTTGTTCGCGCTCGGTACTATGGTTTTTATAAGCGACCTTAGAAATAGCCGCCCCAATATTCTCGATGTAGATTGGTCCTTCTAAAGCGGTCTCATATCGATTATCCAGTGAATTTATATCATTAAGCTTTTCTTCATCAATGCTTAAAGGTACGTCTTTGGCCTCAGTAAAGGCATAACCTACTTTTTCATTGAAATCCCGGGTTAAAAAATCCCAATTAACCAACCCGATTCCTTGAACAAAAATAAAGCCAATAATAAAAAGCAACACACTTAATGTAATGCCGGTTGCCAGATAAATAATACCTTTAACAAATAGGTCTTTTATGCTTCTGCTCATTTAACTGCCCACCTTTGCTTTAACCAATTTATTAACAATCAGATTAATCAACATGATGAAAATAAATAGCACCACACCGGTTGAATATAACAGCTCCTGATGGACACCGGAGGCGTAGCCCATTTCCAACGCAATGTTAGTGGTCAGCGGACGAACCTGATCAAACAGACTAGTGGGTATACCGGCAATGGGGTTACCACAAACCAGCATAACCGCCATCGTTTCACCAATGGCCCGGCCAATGCCAAGAATAACACCGGTCATAATCCCAGAACGCGCTGCCGGTAACACCACCTTAAAGATGGTTTGTATTTTCGATGCACCCAACGCATAGGAGCCTTCTCGATATGCTTTTGGAACCACACTGATGGACGTTTCTGAAATGCTGACAACGGTTGGTAGAATCATAATTGCCAGAACCAGGATGGTCGACAGCAATGACTCCCCTTGAGCCATAGGCGATATTTTCAGCACATAAGGAACAATGATTCCTAATCCAAAAACCCCATATAGAACGGAAGGTATCCCTGCCAATAATTCCACCGCAAAACGAATGATTTTGCCTACCCGTGATCCGGCCATTTCTGAAATAAAGACTGCTGTGAGAATCGCGATTGGCACTCCGATCAGAATCGCGCCTAATGTTGCAAAAACAGATCCCACAATCATGTAAAAGATCCCATACATATTCGAACCCGGTCGCCATTCAACACCGGATAAAAAATTCCAAAGCGGATAACTATTGGAAATAAAAGGTTTTAGTCCGTTGTAAAAAACGAAGGCAGTGATCGCCAAAACACTGACGACAGCGACAAAAGCACAGACAAGAAAAAAGCCTTCGATTATTTTCTCTTGTTGCTTCTTACGTTTAATTGCTTGCAAAATAAACGCTCCTTTTCTAACCCATGCAGGTTACTTGATGTCATGGGATTATTTTAATGAAGAGAGACTCCTTTTCAGGAGTCTCAATTTTTTTTGTTAAAGTACTGAGATACCACCATGTTCTTCGACAATGGCCTGTCCATCTTTGGTCATCAGGAAGTCAAGGAAAGCAAGAGTTGCATCATCAACCTTTGATTTATCATACATAGCCAGGAAGGGTCGTGAAATTTTGTAAGTTTTATTTTTAACATTATCCACAGTCGCTTTTACACCGTCAATATCAATGGCTTTAACAGTTTTATCAACAAAGGTTAAAGAAACATAACCAATGGAGTTCTCATTTCCGGCAACCGTACTTTGAACATTTCCATTACCTTCTTTAATGGTGGCATCAGGTTTTAGTTTTTCTTCAAACTTAACCATTTCTTCAAATGCACCACGCGTTCCCGATCCATCTTCACGCGATACAACAACAATCGGTGCATCCGCTCCGCCAACTTCACTCCAGTTGGTGATTTCGCCCATGTAGATTTTTTGGACCTGTTCAGTTGTCAGGTTTGTTACGGTGTTAGCTGGGTTTACAACAACAGCAATACCATCAAAAGCAAAAACCAATTCGGTTAGGCTACCCTTTTCTTCGGTTTTTAAGTCTCGTGATGCACAGCCAAAGGAATAGGTACCCGCTGTTGCTCCTTTAATTCCGTCGGAAGAACCGGTTCCACTGTAGGTAAACTTGACTTCCGGATTTAAGGCTGTAAACTCTGAACCGGCTGCATCAATGACCTTCAGTACTGATGTGGAGCCCCCGCCGTTTATTTCTCCTGAAATTGCGTCACTGGTGGTTGCCGTTGTTGATCCTGAAGAACCACATCCTGCGAGGGTCAGCACCGTTGCACCGACTAACAATGATACTAAAACTTTTTTAAAACTTTTTGACATTTTTTTCTCCTTTAAATTTCCTTAAATTTCGTTGATTGCATAGCTATCTTACCAAATAAAAAAGGATAAAAGGTTTTGTGGAGGTAAAGAGATTGTTAATACTCTGTTAAATTGGCAAACAAAAAGAGAGGTATTCCAACCTCCCAATTTAATCCGATTGACTTTATATGGCCGTCCTTTCTCTCCAGCTCGACTGGATGGAGTAATATTATCTTTTATTAACGCTTCATTCTTTACGTTTATAAGGATCAGCAGGACATCCTTCTATTAGTCAAAGATTTCCTGAATCAATTCTTTTAGTTCTTCATACATTGCCAAACCCGCTAGGGGTGCCAATGCGTCCCGCACACCTTTGTAATACCAGGCCTGCTTTTCTTTACCTCTGACAAAAATATCCCAGACCTCTTCTCCGATTCTTTCGTAATCTTCTTTAACACTTCGCAGATTTGCCAGTTTATCGGCGCAGGCCAGCATCTGCATCTCCCGGGTCGCTCGGTTCTTGAGAAAATCGATGGTATTCTGCTTGCGTTTTTCCCAGGGCAACAATTTGTCTTCTGAGTCGGAGGCTACCAGTTCGGCCACTGCTTCTCCGAATTCCCGACGGATCGTTTCCAGACTGGTATCCGTGTCTTCCACCGTATCGTGAAGGAGTCCGGCACAGATCAGGGCTTCATTTTCTTCCGGATCCACTGTCTCACCGAGAATTTTAGCAACCTCAAAGGGGTGAGTGATATAAGGAATTTTGGAGCCCTTGCGAAAATGACCGTCATGGGCTTTGGCAGAAAATTCAATGGCTTTTGAAATGGACATAGATCCTCCTTGATTTTAAATCTTACCATACGTTTGACTAACGGGTGTGACAAATTAGACTGACAACTAAACAGATGATCTCGGATCGCCCGTGCTAAACCATTCTACGCAATTTAATATGGACACAACAAATTAGCATCTGTTCAGAATTTTATTATAGACCACCAGCATATGGGGTTCACTCACATGGCTTGACAATTCATCTATCGCGATCCATCTGACCCCACTGTTTTCATCTGGCTTAATCGCCAGCGGTTCATCTTCATAAGCCGATAGTAAATAGGCTACCGATAAATGCAAATGAGCCGAAACCGGTTGTTCATTTTTAAGATGACCAAAAACTGACAAAATATCCAATGAGATAATTTTATCCGCTACGGCGGTTACTTGTTTTAATCCGGTTTCTTCTTTGGCTTCGCGGATCGCTACCTGTAGTAGATCCGCTTCGCCATCGGCGTGCCCCCCGGTCCAGGACCAAGATTGATAAATGTTATGGTAGATCATTAACAGTTTATCCCGAGCCTCATTAAAAATCAAGGCTGAACTGGTCAGATGGGCAATTTTATTTTCCCGCAGCAAAACATCCGGATTATTATTAATGAACCGTAAAAAGGTCTGCTGATCGGCCTGTTCCTGGCCAGATCCGGGTTTAAACTCAGTGATAGCAGTTAAATAGTCCATAGACACCTCACTATAATCATCTCGTGTTAAACATTAATCTTAAACACTAAATTTTAATCAATAGAATCGACGAATCGGTTTTTTTCGGGCCATGGTAACCGATTTATCCTCAGCCAGGCTTACCTTTCTCGGCCGTCCTTTAATATTCCGGGTTTGCAGCTCTTTTAACACCTGGGGGCCTTTGTTATTGAGGATTTCGACAAAGGTGGAGACGTCTAGAATCGTGATTACGCCGATATCCGCGGCGGTCATACCCTCCAGATTACACAGGGTGCCGACAATATCCACCGGTCGCATTTTGGTCTTTTTGCCGGCATTGATATGGATCTTGGTGATCTCCCGGGTCAGATCATGGGCTTTGTCCAGCTTTTCCTCCGGTTTTTCCTGCAGCTTTTCGATAAAGGCCGCTTTTAGCGAATGGACTGTGGCTAGCGTGGGGCATTCTTTTTCAATTATTTCTTTGTCAGTATAATTTTCAATATCTTTAAACAAGCGGCCTTCTTTTGCCGAAACCAGGGTAATGGCTTTACCAGTGGTGCCCCGACGACCGGTCCGGCCGATGCGATGGACATAGGTTTCCTTTTCCCAGGGGACATCAAAATTAATGACCAGCGAAATCTCATGAACATCAATCCCCCGAGCCGCCACATCGGTGGCAATCAGATAGCGGAAGGCGCCCTTTTTAAAACGTTGCATGACCAGGGTGCGGTCATCCTGTTCCATGCCGCCGTGTATCTTTTCACAGGCCTTATTATCCTTACCCAACAGATTATAAATGGCATTGACCATTTCCTGGGTATTGCAAAAAATAATGCAGCTGTCGGGGTTTTCCACCACCAGCACATCCTTTAACACATCCAGTTTATCGTCATGGCCCGTTTTATATACAAATTGTTCAATGGCATCGGTTCGTTTGGTCTCGGCCTCAATCTCGATGATCTGGGGATCGTTCATGTATTTTTTTGACAGCCGTTGAATCTCATTTTCCAGAGTGGCTGAAAACAACATCGTCACCCGATTTTTGGGCATTTCATTGATAATTTCTTCTACCTGATCGATAAAACCCATATTCAGCATCTCATCAGCTTCGTCGATGACCAGAAAACGGATCTCATCGGTAATAAAGGTTCCTCGTTCAATATGATCCATTACCCGGCCCGGGGTTCCCACCACCACATGGGTTTTCTGTTTCAGCTCTTTTTCCTGCCGGCGGATCGGTGATTTTCCATAAAGGGCTGACACCTTAACCCGCTTGAAGCGGCCAATGTTAAAAATATCTTCGTGGACCTGCAGTGCCAGCTCCCGGGTCGGGGTCAGCACCAGGGCCTGGGGTTTGTTCTCTTCCCAGTCCATCAGTTCACAGATCGGAATGCCAAAGGCCGCCGTTTTGCCGCTGCCAGTTTGGGCTTTGCAGAGAATATCTTTTTTCTCCAAAGCAATCGGAATTACGGCTTCCTGAACCTTGGTCGGGTTTTCAAAATTTAGTTTTTCGATGGCTTTTAGGAGCTCATCGCTTAATTGGTACTGGTTAAATTTTTTACTTATCACTTTTTTCTGCTTTCTTTTTTATTATAAACTTATTTTAATCCATTTAAAAAGCTGTATCCACTGGGAATTCACAGAAGATACAGCTGGTTTATTACTTGACATTTTATTATAGTCTATATTTGCTAATTAAGCAAGGTTTATTGTTATCCATAACAGTAAGTACTACTTTTTGTCTGGCCATTGTCGATTACTGCAAAAAACCTCATCAGCTTATCTGACGAGGTTTTTTGCTCATGAAACCAGAAGTTTTTAACTCCCACTGGATAACCTTTATTCAATTTCTATTAATTTTGACTGTTCCTGCTTCACTGCTTTTGGTACTGTTATAGTCAGAACCCCATCTGTCAGTTTGGCTTTGATATCATCTGAAGCTGCATCAGCGAGAAATACATTTCTGGTCATCGAAGAGAATTTTCTTTCGCGATGAATATAATTCTTTTCTTTTTCTTCCTTAACTTCATCCTTCTTGACTGAAATCTGAAGTCTTCCTTCTTCAAGCGAAAGGTTGATATCCCCTTTAGCAACACCGGGCAGCTCGGCTTCGACAATGTATTCTTTCTCATTGTCTTGTAAATCGATCTTGAAGGTGTCACCTGCTAAACTTCTTCTCAAAGGCCATCCTTCTGCAAAAAAGTCGTCAAGCATATTTTGGAAATCATCAAAACCGGTATTCATCAAATCATTGCGTTTTCTGTTAAACGGAATCAGTGCTGTCACCATAACCACTCCTTTACAAATTTTATTTGTTAGCACTCGCACTTGACGAGTGCTAACTTTGATTATTTTATACCACTTTTTAAAAAAGATGTCAAGATGTCATGGTCGCACCTTTAAGATTCTTTTAAGCTGTTACTTGATTGACTTTTAGACCTCAACGTAAACGGTCAGACGGTTGTGAAATCGCTTGAACGTGTTACAAATGTAACTGTTGAGGAGCCAAAAACAATTTAGCATCTCATACCAGACAACCTGCCTGTTTCCCAACAGTGTCGAATCGGTTATTCCCGGATTCGCGGCCAGGTGATCTTCAAGAGTCATCACAACAAATCCCTGTTTTTTTAAGCTGATCCACAAAAATGGCATAGTTTTGGTGTCCGTTTGTAAGAATAACGGTGTTTACTTCTTCTTTTTCCGTATCCTTGTCTCCGGTTACAAAAATCTACAAAAACCATTCCATGCCAATCACTGCGCCTCTTAAATAGGTCAAGTACTTCCAATTATAATTATGGATGATTCTGAGCTAAGGTAATCATTCCTCTATATTCAAGTCGTATATCAACAACCGCATTACAAATCCTGAACTCGACAAAAGAGCGTACTTAGAACAACATCATCGCCAATAAATCACTGAGAAAGTTATATTCCTTGGCGCTTTTATGATCTTGTCTCGACAAACTATTTCTAATCTGATATAGTTAGAACTAATAAAAATTTGGAGGTATGAAATGAAAGATGAAGAATTATTAAATGAAACCCCAAATCCAGAAGCGACTCAAACGGTAACTGCTGATAAATCCCAGGATTATGGTTTACTGGGTCTAACCGGTATGTTTATCATATTACTTGGTTATAATCTATTTAAAGGCCTTCCGATCAGTGATTTAAATGCAATGTTCTGGGGATACCTGGGGATGGCTTTTATTATCAAGTATCGACAGGAAAAAACGACCAGTAACCTGATTATCGCTATTGGCGGCATCGTCGCCTCACTTTCGGCACTTGCAAATTATATCCTTAGTACCTGGTAGAATAAGAAATCGGGTAGGAGGCTGACCATTAATTGATCAGCCGACCTCCCACACCACCGTACGTACCGTTCGGTATACGGCGGTTCCAGAGTTTACACGGTTACTTGCAGATAATAATCATAAAAATTGGGATATCCTGCCCGCTTGAGTCGATCATTAGACAGGGTTCTCATTAAGATTGGGCTATGGGCGGTTCGCCAATAGCCTTTTCTTGTGTTTGCCCACATCCACGCCCGTTTTTCGTCCAGTCCCAACTTTTTGAGATTGGTAAAGCGCGTTTTTACTTTCTTCCAGCGTTTCCAGATCACCATCCGGATTCGGCTTCTCATCCACTTGTCCAGCGGTTTCAATATATTTTTCATATCCGCCAGCTTGAAATAATTGACCCAGCCCCGCACGATTTGCAGCATTCTTTCTTTTCGTCTCTGAATTCCCATCCCATTACTGCGTCCGGTAATCTGTCGGATTTTATCCTTCAGCTTATCGATGCTCTGGGGGTGAACTCGCAACCTTCCCTGTTCCTGGTAGATATAGAATCCGTATCCGAGGAATTTCACTTTTGCGACGTTGGACACTTTCGTTTTCTCCCGATTAATACGAAGAAACAGTTTCTCTTCGATAAACGGGGCGATGTTCTTAAGGGTTCGTTCGGCCGCTCTCCGGCTCTTGCAGAAAATCATCAGATCATCAGCATACCGGACAAAATGGTGTCCACGACGTTCCAGTTCTTTATCGCATTCATTGAGCATGATATTTCCAAGAATTGGGCTGAGTGGACCGCCCTGCGGCACGCCTTCCTCACTACGCTCGAACACGCCACCTGACATGACGCCTGCGTTCAGAAATTTGTGGATCAGGGAGATGACCCGACCATCTTTGATGGTTTCAGACAGAATCTGAATGAGTCGACTGTGATTGACGGTATCAAAGTACCTTTCCAGATCCATATCGACGACGTATTTATATCCGTCGGTAATATTTTGCTGGCATTGTTTCAGGGCACCCTGAGCGCTGCGTTTGGGTCTGAATCCGTAACTGCTGTCTGAGAATTGTTGTTCGAATATCGGCGTTAACACCTGAGCGATCGCCTGTTGAATCAATCGATCCACAACGGTTGGGATTCCCAATTTTCGTGTCTTCCCGTTTTCTTTTGGTATTTCTACCCATCTGACGGGTTGGGGTTTGTATTTACCACTTCGGATGGCTTCAATGAGTTCATTCCGGTTTTCTTTCAGGTAGGGCAGAAGTTCATCTACCTGCATGCCATCTATTCCACCTGCACCCTTGTTTTTCTTCACCTGCTTATAGGCCAGGTTCAGATTATCCCGGGTTAGAATTTTCTCCAGTATTCCATCCGTCTGCTCGTTTGTATTGGTGATTTCGGTTTCAATTATCTTTGGTGATGCGCACACGTCTGCATATCTTTTCTGTTCCGCAGATATCTTTTGCAGATCGCCTTCATTATAAAGTTTTCTGTGTTTTATTTTATCACCGTCAGTAATCTTCATTGATCTTCACCTCCTCTGGTTCAGCCCTTCCTTCGACATCTAGATTGTCTCCGTACTATGGCTTCGGCTGACTTCTCACGATAAATCTTATTTCAACCGTATTTCATACTCTGTTTCCACACGTCCGTGAGATCTCCCCGGGTAAGAACGCAATCTTTCCTTCCATCTATCTGCCACATTTACACCATCAACTTCCGAGTAGTTTTGGGGCTTCAGTTTGTTAGGCAACCTTACCCAGTTGAACATGCCTGATGTGATTTCTGTTCGACAGACCGGAAGTTTGCCGCTGGCTTCCTTCAGATTCTCCGTCACCGGGGACACCCTTGCCTTAAGCTATGCACTTGGCACTACCTACCCGTGCTCGGGACTTTCACCCGTTAGATTGCGCCCATGCCGGGCGCACCTAAAAAAGCTGATCCGATTAATAAATAATCTGATCAGCTTTTTTGCTGCACTGGTACTTAACTTCAATTATAAAATTTAAGCTGTGGGCGTGTAAAAAAGTTTGCACAAAAAACATTAGTTTTTCCTTCTTTACTTACCTCAAAAACATAAAAAAGTTTGCACAAAATTTATGCTTTTTTACTTTGTAGAAATTATCTACTTTAAAGTTTGCACAAAATCTAAAATGAATAATATTAACAGATCTGATATTTGATTAATTAACCCACTCTCCACTTCTTTCTCTCTAATTTCCATTGTTCTTCTTTTTAATACTTGATTTCAACATTCTATTATTTACAGGTGTCCATAATCATTTATTTGATGATGTATTATATCATAGATATAATTAGATTATATTATTTTTCACTTAACTTTTTACCTTATTTGTCTTGTTGTAATGTTGTAATAAATCAATCATTCTATCATTACTATAATTTCATGATTTTCTTCTATAACATAACTAAATGATGTTCTTTTTCATTAGTCAAAAATAAAAAGATGTTCATTAACTGACTGCCTTCTTATGTGATCGATTTAATGGATATTATTGACCAATGAATTCTTCCTCTTTAAGTTGCTGCGCGCATCTTGAACAAAGACGTCTGCTCCGTTCTCGTCGATGTACAAATACTACTTTGCCATTAAACGATTCCTTCATTCTTTTTTATATCTATCAAGTTCAAGGAGAATATGATAGATTATTTCCTGCTCCGAACGATTCTTAGCGAGAATAAGTTCATAACATTGCGCTAGTATTCCGATTTGCGAGTGATTTTCTATGTCTATTTTTTCAAATAATTCTGAAAGGGAAATTCCTAATGCCCTTGTGATTTTTTCAATGCTTTCGATGGTGGGATTCTTTTCGCCTCTTTCAATTTGACCAATATAGGTCGGATGACAACTCGCTTTTTCAGCAAGCTTTTCCTGACTTAAATCAAGTTGCATTCTATAATTCCGGATTCGTTTTCCAAGTATCTTTACAATATCGTCCATTCAATCACTCCTTTCGGTATAGTCTATAAGTATTATTTGCAGTTTTCTACATACTGTTGATATTTATTCCAGGAAGTGATATACTATAAGTATTCTTTTTTAGTTTTTTCATATTTAACGTATAAATATGCCTTTTTAATTAGGCTTTGAATATCCACAATTAACTTTATATTAAGACAGTCAATCAAACTGTAAACAGCGGATTTCAACATAAAATGACTAATGAGATGTCGCTCTTTGTCTCTATAACGTGATGCTGTATCTATTTTTTGTGCTTAACTGATATCACAAAAGCATCTTTCAGAAACGATTTTTGAAACAAAAAACCCTCTTGATTAATCATGTAACTCAATTAATCAAGAAGGTTTTTATTATGGATCTAATACCATATTAAAGAAAAGCCAACCAGAAAATAATCGGCCTATTTGTAGATGTTTATCATTTTTATAAAGGCTATTGTGAGGATTAAAATGAATACTAAAGAGCTTCATAAAAGCTTAGATCATCTGTCAGAAGATAAAATCAATGAACTTATATCTCGATATTATAACAACGAAAATGTGAATTCTTTACTCACTGAATTTGACATTGATGTAGGTCCTTCCAATTTATGTAAGTTATTTCCGCCAATTTCACATCCGGATTTTCCATGTCCGAATTGTGGCAATTCACTCGCATCCCAGCCACAATCAAAGAGTAAACGTCGAAGTGTTGACATTAATTACCTTTTTTGTACGAATTGCGGCCACACTAATAATTCGATTAAAAACTGCCAATGTAATTATTGTTCAAATATTCGAAAAAAAGCGGAAGCACGACGAGAAGAAGTGAGACGATTAAAAGAATGCGAAAGAAAAAGCATTCAAGAAATTATTAAGAGAACCTATGATATCAAAAATAATATACCTTATCATTTTGATGATTTAAATTTTAGACATAAAGTATATCTTAGCACGATTTGCAGAGCATTGCTTATCGAAAATTACTCTCCAGTTGCACAATTGTATCCCATAGAGATTTTTGATCAAGCAAATCCCATATCCCCAACAGATGAATATACAAAAAAGATATTTGTAGAACTTTGTCGACTAAATATACTGATACCCAGTCCAATTTCAGACATATTGGCTTTTGTCCAGGAGGATGAATGCGGTAATTTTGATTATCCGAATAATTTTCCAAATATAATTTTTATTTCTAAAGTATGGTTTGTTATTAATGTAACCTGTAATGAAGGATTTGATGCACTCATTCAAAAATTGTTACTTGGTGATTACTATAATTCTGAGGTGGATGCGGAAGAAGCACTTAAACTATGGCAAAGTATAGCCAAACAAGAATGTATCAATTATTTTGAATATCAATTGAATTCTGTTCAGTTCAGTACAAATTTTGGAAAGAAAACAAATATTATCATTGAAAAGCTCCTTGAAAATTTTTCTGTTTCCCAAATTTATGCCCTGATTTGGAAAGAAATTGCAAGCGCTTCGAAAGCTTTTCTTGAACATCGATGCTCTAAAACATTTGCAAAAAATATCGCCATCAACGGGGTGAAACGCTATGGTGAACGTGCACTTGAAAATGGCTGGGATATTATAAAGTACTCACGGAACAAAAATGTTCCCCAAAGTATTTTAAGTGAAGTTTTTTTTAATAGCGTTCTCTCATTGAAAGATGATGGATTCAATAGAGCACCCAGCATCGATTTGTTATCATCTTTGATTTTGATATAAATGCCCTGAGCAGTTATATTACTGAAGTTATGTCAATGTCCAGCGACGCAATATTGGCTTGATGGACATTGACATAGAGGATTACTGACAGCGCTTGAATTTATTCAATTTATTAAGATGCGCGATATTAAAAAGGGCGTGTAAATTATTTTGTGCTTTTGCGAATTCCAGGTTAATGGAAAATATTAAAATAAAAAATAGATGTGCAGATTAAATTTCAAGTCTATTTTTGCACATGATTCAAAGGCTGTCAATAATCAATATTGGCAGTCTTTGATGTGGACGGGCCTATTCGACGTCGACGAGGCTGATTCGACCTTCAAAATAAATTAAAAGCTGTTCCAGAATTTTCGACCAGTCTCTTGGTCTGCCGTTCCATTTTTTAGTAATATCCGTCATGGCCAGATAGAGCATTTTAAAGAGCGCATCATCTGTCGGAAAAATTGATTTTGACTTGGTCACTTTTCTAAGCTGACGGTTAAAGTTTTCAATTGCGTTGGTCGTATAAATCAGCTTTCTCAATTCCTGCGGATATTTGAAATAAGTGGACAAATCTGCCCAGTTATTCTGCCAAGAGCGGATCGAACTGGGATATTTCTTTCCCCATTTATTTTCCAGTGCATCCAGCTGCTGCAAAGCGACATCTTCCGTAGCTGCCTGGTAAACCAATTTCAGATCGGACATAAATGGTTTGATGTCTTTGTATGAAACAAAACGGGTGGAATAACGGATCTGATGAACGATGCAGCGCTGAATCTCCGCATTGGGAAAGACCGCATGGATGGCATCGCCAAAACCGGATAGCCCATCAACGGAGACAATCAGAAGCCCAAGGACTTTCGATAAACCAGTGGCGTATCCCTCTATCTAATTAAGCAATTTGTATATCGGCATTTCTATAAAAAAATCATGCTCCTCTGGTGACAAAACATTAATCAGATCCATTGCTGCACGACTATCACCCAATAATATATGAAAGCCTTTTGCCCAGAAATTCAAAACAAATTTCTTTGTCCGTTCGTCCACCTGTAAAAAGCGATCATCCAATGTGAGTTGTTGTTCTTTGTTGGTTTTAAATGACATCGTTCTGTAGCCTCCACTGCCTTTAATTCTGTCTCTATTTTAGATCTCAGTTGGAGAGAATTACTAATGAGGTTACAATTACTTTTGACACCTTAACCTTAGTTGCATAATTCAGCAACTAAGATTTACTCTTCATAGCCCGCTCTTACCTTAATAATTTCGCCTGCAATGCTGATTGCAATTTCTTCCGGTGTCTCCGCACCAATTGACAATCCGATTGGCGCATGAACCCGATCCAGATCTTTTTGTGAAAAACCCTCCTGCAGCAATTTTTCAAAAATCGTTCTGTTTTTCTCCTTGCTACCGATCATACCTATATAAGCTGACGGCTGTTTCAGTGCCGCTTTGAGCACCTCATAATCCCAGCTGTGTCCCCTTGTCACAATTACCAGATAAGTATCTTCATTGCAGGAAATCTCATCAAAAGCAGAGTAAAAATCTTTAAGCAACCGCACCTGCGGAGCCATCGGAAACCGCTCACGATTTGCAAATTCTTCCCGATCATCCAGTATAATTGTATTAAAGCCGATATAAGAAAGTACTTTCTCCACTTCTTTCCCAACATGACCTCCGCCAAAAATACAGGCCTTCTGATTTCCACGCCATTCGCATCCAAAGTTCTTCGTCTGTTGATGATCGATATATTCGATACTGACACTGGCATTTCCACCGCATTGCATATCAATCCCCTGTTTTTCAAGTGGCGTCAGACTGAAATCATAAACATCCGATTCTTTTGACAAAAGCACTTTCTCACAGTGTTTTTGTACCTCCGCTTCGAGTTTTCCACCGCCAACCGTTCCATAAAAATTCTTATTTTTATCCATCAGCATCCATGCATTCCGTTTTCTGGGGGTTGATCCCACGGTTTCTACTACTTTTGCGAGGACAAAATCCTCTCCATTTTCAATCAGATCTCTTCCAACGCGTATCAATTTCTGCATTTTATTTCCTTTCCTGTCTCTTTGCCACTTAAACGTTGATCTTGATAACATACATAGTAACGCAGAATGGAATCAATTTTTTATCTTTTGTGGCAATTTGTAATCTGCACTTTTTGAGCCGTTCAAGATACAAATTCCCTTGATCCTGAAATCTAATAGCCATAATCGAAAGACTTTTTGGGTGGATCCAGAGGATCAATGGACCAATACTTCCATTCCAGTTCCTTACTAGAGCTTTTTTCCAAATCAGGGTTTCAAATTCCTCGTTCTCGGGGCAGGTACGATGTAGGTAGATCCCTTCGTTTTTTTGAAATCCGTTCTGTCGGTAACGTTCGAAGGCAGATTGGGCAGATCCTGGCTATTTCTTCACTCATTCTCTTTTCTCCTATCCCTAATGCTTCGTTTTCGTATCCCTTTTGTGTCTACTTCTAATGCCTGGCCTTCACAGATTTTAAACATTTTTCGAGCCCTTCCCATTTTCTTCTCTGCCATGCCTTCGAGCTGCGCTTCCATTTCACATAATACCCCTCGTTTGTTTCTTTCATCTAGTTTTTTGTCAAAAACCACATCCATTTCAATAACCTTTTGGTTCAAATCATCACTGCTCAAACCAACATAAAAATCACTGATTGGAAACTTATCAAATATCAGATCTTCCAATTCTGACAAGTAGAAGTCCTGTCCATTCTCTACAAAAATTCGGTTCTCTACACGATTTTTAATACGTTCCAGCGTTTTCAAACCCGTTTGGCAGTCGCAGTCTTCTTTGAGAAAGCGACCGTAATCCCCAGTCCGGTAACGAATCAACGGCATGGCCTCGCGAGTCAGCGTGGTAAACACCACTTCCCCCATCTTGCCATCCGGCAGACTTTTTTGTGTCAGCGGATCGACGATTTCCACATACAAATCCGCTTCTCGCATATGATAACCTTTTTTAGCCCCACAGAACACACCACCGCCATATCCCATTTCTGTGCTGCCATAGTGCTCAAACACTTCAACACTCCAGTTTTCTCTAATCCGGCGAGATATGGAGGGGGAAACATAATCAGTGCTAAGCAGAACCGTTCTAAGATTTCCGGCCACTTTAATCGCTGTCGCCTCCTTCTCCTGAGAGAGCAGAAATACCTGCTGGGGAATGCCCACAACGCCCGTAATTTTTTCCTTAAGAATGATTTCGGAGACCCTTTTAGAATCATCGACCACTCCGTAAATTACAGATTCGGCACCCAGCCGTTTTAATGCCTTTTTCAGAAGATCGCCTATGGAAGCTGGCGTCTTTCCCGGCAAAAGCACTAGAACCCGATCCCCCGGTTCTGTGAAAACACCCATTCCGTTTTCAAAAAAATCCACTGTCAAATTAAGATCCGCTTCAGAAAAAAATATCCGTTTAGCGGATCCGGTCGTTCCTGATGAATTCAGGGTCACAATTTTCTTCACCTGCTGCTGAGAAACTGCAAGAAATTCCATCGGCGAGGTCTTGAGATCCATTTGATTGGTCAGCGGCAGTTTTTCGATGTCTTTCATTTTACGTAGGGATTCCACCGAAAGTCCTACCAGCTTCTTCTGATAATACTGGCTCATTTTCCTGGCACGTTCAAGCGTGTTCTGAAAACGGTCAAACTGATAAGCTTCCAGCTCTCGCGCAGTAAAATGCGGCAATCCGATTTTTCGGCCAATCCAGTGATCAAGATTGTTCATAGACACTTCCCATCGTTAGCGTTCTCCAGGCACATAACCATTTTTACGTAAAATTTTATTCATCTGAAGAAATCCCTCCTTTATGAGCTCTCCGCATTTCACTGGAAAAGTCATACTCCGATCAGTATTCTTAAACAGGCTAACGCCAATCAAATCCATACAGTCTAAACTACCGTTTCGCTCTTCAAACCATTCCATATAATCTTTTACCATTCGATCATATCCTGCTTTAGCATACTCATGATCTTCGCCTTTTCCGGCATAAAGTCCGAAAACGGCAATGGCTCCTGTTAAAACGCCACAGTTTTTCTGACTGTTTCCGATCCCATTGCACAGTCCACCCATTGCTCGAATCAAATCCGGATTTTCTTTCTCTTCCATTTCCATAATCATTTTCACCATACATTGTGTACAACAATAGCCTTTCGAAGCCAATTGAAATAATTCAAAAGCCAGTTCATCCATCGCTTTTTCTCCCAGATTTATTTTTTGTGTAACCATTATATACCAATACTTTCACACCACTTTTACAACACAACAGTATCCCGGTCCATTCAAACATCTATCGATTCATATGATAATAGCGACTTTTGTCGACCAGTTAGGAAAATATTTCCCCAATAGTACTGTATAGTCCCTTGTTATTACTTTTTAACCGGTTTAATTATGCTTTTTAAATCTAAATTAACTTAGACAACAAACGAAGTAATTCAGAGATTCATACTAAATACATTTTTGCCGATCTGCAATCATCGCTTCAGATATATTCGCTTTTCTGACCTATCGTCCAAATCCACAATTCGGGAAAACACAGGTTTCACATTCAAGACACATTCCACCGTGCCCAAGCTTTACGATATCTTGTCTTGTTACCGGATCTTCCGCTACGAGACGTGGAACAATTAGATCGAAGATTGTTCTTTTGGCATACATCACACAGCCCGGCAAGCCGACAATCGGAATCTGATTCAAGTACCCCAGCATAAACATAGCACCTGGAAGCGTTGGCGCTCCATACGTTATTATATTCGCACCTGTATTTTTGATTCCAACCGGTGTGACATCATCCGGATCCACCGACATACCACCTGTACAGGTTATCAGATCTGCGCCCATATCAATTAATTTGAAAATTGATTCGGTAATCATATCCACATTGTCACTCGAATAGATTTGCCCAACCACATCACAATCCAGTTCTGCAAATTTCCTTCGAATAACTGGTCCAAACTTATCTTCAATCCGCTTATAAAACACTTCACTTCCTGTCGTTACAATTCCGACCTTGAATTTTTTTAGTGGCAATATTTCAAAGACCGGTCCTTTTTTTCGACAAACCGCCTCCATTTTTTCTACATTTTCCACTACAGTAACTAAGGGGATAATACGTGTGCCACCAATAACCATATCTTTTTCAACAAGACGATCACCATGAATCGACGCCGTCATTAAGTCCTCTATTTCATTGAGTTCATCCAGAACCGCCGCATTAATTTTTAAAAGCCCCGACCTCTCCGCAATCAGCTTTACCTTTCCTTCAGAAGGATCGCTCATCTTGATTCCACTCCCTACCATCGCCTTTGCCATTCGAAGAGCGGCATCATTCTCATGAATATCCCCTTCCCGATATTCAATGATCCCCACATGTTCTTTTCCCATATTCAACAATTGTGGAATATCCTCCATACTGATCATATGCCCCTTTTTAAAACGGGCACCTTTATATTCACCCGGGATAATTTGCGTCATATCATGAGCCAACAACATACCAACCGCATCCTGAACTGCTACAAGTTTCATCTTTTGTCTCCTTATATTCATCAACATTGTTCGTCATCATTTCAGAGGTTACTATTCATATTTCTTTCAAATATGCTATCAACAGAACGGTCAAGCCTCAATTTCCTTATTCTGATTAAAATGCACTCGCTTGAAAAGACAAAGTTAATAACATTAGTTATGCTCTCCTCTTAAAATCAAGCTACTTTTAGTTAAAGCAATTTTTATTTCTAAAAAGCTAACCCTAATCATCTCGTTGTCAAATACGACGCATTTAATCTATAATTAATTTTTTTCTATAAGAGGTTTTTGTCTATCAAAAAAGAAAAAAGATGTTCCTATAAAAATGATAGGAATAATCTTTTGTATTGAGTCAGAATTTATTACGGGTTAAAATGTAATTTATATCATGTACTCTTACTACTCCTAATCTCTTTGCTACTGAAAACTGGGTATTTCATATTTTGGACATTAACCTTTAATCCTTTACTATTTATATACTAATAACAAACAGTTTATTTAATATTCATTTCTTTAGGCACTCAATGCGCACACGAGTGGACATGATTATCACTGTCGTCACTGCCTTCAAAATCTTTTATGAAATTCAATTTATATTCGTCCATTAAACGTAAAGATTCTTTAATATTATAACCAACTCCATTATATCGAGTAATCTGGGCTACTGCGATAACATCAAATGCAGGCTGCTCGATACTACCAGTTATTATTGCCTCACAATCATGATCGATCAACTTTTGTGCCAGTTCAATCCTATCACTATCCAAATCTTTGTTTTCAAAAACTTCTATGCTTGAATCATCTGTTTCAACAATCAATAAGTATTTACTCTTTTCAAATGATTCTGCAACTACATCACTCAATTTTGTGCCGTTTGATGAAATTCCTATCTTCATTTCGCTCAATCTCCCTTACTATTATATAAAATTAATTCTAAAAAACTCCCAAAACTTTGCGGTGGCTTCTTATATGTCTTTATATAAAGAATGCCCCATTCTATTTGTTAAATTATAAGCGCAAAATGGAATAGCTTTACCATTATTTACAACGGGCACACTGCAATATTTGAGCCGTTCCAAATCCAAATTCTCAACATCCTGAAACGTCATACAAGTAATGCTTAAACGATAATTTTGGATTCTGTCAAGAAATCTATCAAAATCATCCTTTTCTTGCTCGTCTAGCGTGCTTTCCTCTGCATTATTTAGTTGCCATCTTCTTGCTACATAATTTTGAGCTCGCAATGCCGCCTCATTTTCCAAACCTTCTCGACAGCATTTAGATCCTAAATCTTGTTTTTGATTATAGGGCGCAAGAACTCCATTCTCCAAATATATAAAGTCACCATGAAAAGAACATAATGAATCTTCACAATCAGAGGGAACGAAATTCTCGACTTTAAGTAATCCTTGAGACTGCTGTTCTAGAGCTCTTATTACCTCTGGAAGTGTAAACCGATCTTCATCTTTAGGTGGAGATGGATATCGACCAAAATAACTGATCGGTTGAAAATGGATCCCTCGAATAACAGGCAAACCTTTCAAGGCGTATTTAACAATTTCACCGATATGATCCGTGTTGATACCCGGAACCAAAGTCGGTACCAATACGACTCCAATTGAATTACGGCCACAATTTTCAATTGCTTTTTGTTTTATTTGAAACAGCTTTTGACCGCGAAGTTTCTCGTATATTTCATCTTCGATACCATCAAACTGCAAAAACACGGTTGAAAGTCCTGCTTCTTTCAGTGCTTTGACATAATCTAAATCTTCCGCAAGCCGTATACCATTGGTATTTAACTGAAAAAAAGAGAAGCCCAACGAACTTGCCGCTTTTATAATTTCTGGCAGATCATCTCTTAGTGTAGGCTCCCCTCCCGATAATTGAATATTGCATTTACCACTTGTATCCCAAATTATTTTCATTTGGCCAATAAGTTCTTCTATACTAGGATCTACAATTGCCTCTTTTCCAGCATCCGCAAAACAAACTGGACAACTTAGGTTGCAGCGTTTGGTGACCTCAAATTGAACACAACAAATTTGCTGGCAATGGTCAGGACATAAACCACAATCAAAAGGACATCCTTTGTTTTTCTCTGCCAAATTCACCTTAGAATATACTGGTTGCTTTTGCTTACGCCAAGAAAAGTAATCAGGCTCCCCTCTCCAAATTATTGTCTGAAAGTCTCCATGTTCTTCGCATTTTTTTCGTAAATAGATATCGTCATCAATCTTCACAATTTCCGCCGAAATCCTATCAAGACAAATGGGACAAAGACTTTGTGTTTGTCCTCTAACTTTCTCATTTTTATGATCCATACGTGTTCTTCTCCATCATCTTCAACCAATTTTTTTTCGTGCTACTAAAAGATAATATCCCAATTTTGCATTCATTGGTTTAGCCGTAAAGCAATTATTACAATTACAATCAATTTTCTTCCAAAAATTTTCTAGTGTACCATAGCGCATAATAATATTAATTGTTAATTGTTTAAGTTCGTTTGTTCGGTCTTCCCATAAAATTATTTCAAAACCATGGCGCTCAAGATATTTAACAACAGTATCCTTACCAAAGAAGTTATTGAAGGAATTGTCATTCGGCTCTATGGTAGAGGACAGCTTTTGCTTAGTATACATGTCACTAATAATCAACCACCCATCAGATACGATGACCCTGTAAAATTCTTGAAGCGCTTTATCTATATCAACAAAATGTGAAAAGCAACACTCAGTTAATAATGCTCCCATAGATCGATCTGTATACGGAATATTTTCTGCTTGTCCATAAAAGATTGGTCGTTTTCGATTACTCTCTCTTCCAAGCTTTAACATAGTGTCGCTGGGATCTATACCAATTGCATCAATATTATACTTATCAATCAAAAACGCTACACTTTCCCCTGTTCCGCATCCTACATCCAGTAAACGAAGGCCAGGCGCTAATTGGCAAAAGTCAACCGCCCGTTCAGTTATTTTGAGACCACCTGGCCTTATCGTCTCACCAGTCACTGCCCTCATATCATGACATGTATAAATTTGCGCTAATCCTTGTTCAATCATACTCACTGTTCTCCCCTAGGCAAATTCTTGATTTTTTTATTTATCTTCAAATGCCATTTCTATTTCATGCATTTTTCCCTCTACGAGTTCCTCTGGTATATATATGGTCTTGCATTCCGGACACGTTAGAAACTCATAATTAATGATGTTCTCCAAATATTTCAACTTGCCTTTTTTTATTTCCATGGTTTTATTGCATTTTAAGCAAACAATTTTTTCATCTATCATACGCACTACTCCCCATCAATAACTGCACGATGACTATATGCTCTACTAACTCGATAACAATTATCCTCCACCTTATATGTTACCCAATAGGTAATAATACCTTGCTTTAAATGCCCAATAAATTCACCAGTTTTGGGATTTAATAATTTATTGCCTGTTGACTCACAATACTCTATAACATTTAAAATATCTTCATCTAATATCAATTTTCTGTTTAGTTTTTGTAAGAGTTCCTCAGAAATAATTAATTTTTGTTCACTTGGATCCAACATATAATCCTCCTGCCAGATTTCTTCAAGAAGGTTTGCTTTTAAAACTTCTCTATTTCTTCTTCGCCTAGACAAACTTAGGGGCAACTGTGGTTCGAGATTAAGATTAAACATAATATCAAGCACATGATAACTAGGTTTACCCATATTAATAAAGATATCACGGCAATTTATACAATAAGTTATATACGGATTCTCACTTAATTCACAACTTCTTTTGGCACTACTATTAAAGAGATCTGGATTTGTTGCATAAATCTGCCCGCCATTCCCACAGCAACTTGCCATTTTACTATTATAGGGTAATTCAACAAGATCAAACCCTATTCTTTTCATTAATTTACGTACACTGGTTTGCATGTTCTCATTATATCTGCTGGCACATGGATCAAAGATCGATACCTTTTTTTGGCTTTCCAGTGCGGTTTCCGGCAACCCCCAATTTTCAATCACTTCATATAAGGAAATACGCTCAGCTTCTGGAAGGCGGCTAGCAAATGTTTTTTCACATGTTGGACATGCAAAAATTACTTTTGGTTTACCCATATCTGTCCAAACATCACAATTCCTATCAATCACTTTATTCGATAAATTTACATCTCCAGCCCATTGTGCCGGAACACCGCAACATCCTATAAGAATTCCTGTTTTAGGATTCTTACTTAAGAGATATTTATATGTCAGTTCAACATATCGAGGGTCGGAAGCTCCCAACTGGCAACCTGGGAAAAATACATACTCACTATCTTCGTATGAAGGCGCATTTTTAAACAAGTACGCTGAGTCACTGTTTGAAAAATTCATATCTCTGATGAAGTAATCGTGAAACGCCAACGGCAAAATCTTTTTTTGATGCATTAATCGACGAGCTTCGAGCAGATATTTCCCCGTGTCGATATGTTCATCACATACTGCTTCACATGAACCGCAAACACTGCACGAATTAATCATCCTCTTGTCAACATTCATTAAAGTGCCGTTTAGAGTGTTTTTCATATCTTCAGCAAGCGCCTTGGGTGTCTTATTATAATAACTCATAAAATTACAACTCTTTATGCATTCATTACAGTTACAAAGTAAACATCTACTCGCTTCCTGTATAGCTTCCGTCTCTGTATAAGTGCTATTTTCAATGCATTTTACCGAATTTATTCGGGTTGCGTTTATTTTTAGGCGTGATATTTTAGCTTTATTTACAAAAAACATTTCATGCATCCGGTTAATCTGAAGATATGATTCAATTGATTGAGATACGCGTATTCCATTTTCGATTGATCTGATAGGATTTAGAGTACCAGTTACCCCACCTGCCAGGAAGACTCCATCTTTTTGACTTCCAAGTGACTCACTATTTAATCCATTAAGTAAATCAAATGAATTCCCATTCTTTCCTGTCGCTATAAGAATTGCATCGAAATTTTTTTCTAATTCTTCAATGTTTTTAATTTCAGTATTTAGAAGAAGTTCGTAACTAATAAATTGCATCTGGTCATGAAACTCAGTTAGAAAAATATCTGAAGGTAAAACATTCTCTAAACTCCCACCGATACAAGTACTTTTTTCAAACACAGTTACATGATACCCATGAGAAGCGAGCTTTAAAGTGCAACTTAAACCACAAACGCCCCCACCAATAATTGCAATTTTAGAATTCTTCTGAGGCAGATTCAAATTTTTAGGTGCATTAGAAAAATTGAATTCCAACGAAGCTTTTTCTAATTTTCTAATAGAAATCGCATCATCAATGCCTTTACGGAAACATTTTTCTTGACATGGTTGATCACAGATTCTGCTCACAATTTCTGGAAAAAGCACATGATCTTGATATAATGAATACGCTGACGAAAATTTCCCCTTTTTTAGCCTACTTATAAATTCAGTAATATCAAGACCAAATGGACAGGCGCAAGTGCATGGTGGTTGCTCATTGTTATAACACTTGTCTACAATTTTTTCGAATTCACTCGATAATTCTATATCCTTATGACTCATAAAATAATCTCATTTCTTAATTAACACCATTCTCTTCTTTCGCAATAACATTTAGAGACGGTAGCGCTCAGATATTGATTACTACCGTCGAAAAAACATTTTACAAGTTTTATTTAATTTGCTGTTATGGTTTCTTTTTTTTGAGCAACTTTTGTGTAAATTTCTTCAAGACTTTCATAGAAATCCGGCCCAACATAATAGTGTGGTTTAATTTCTTTTCCTTCTTTTTTAGCTTCTAATCCTGCCTTTACTTTTTCTGGTGCAGCAGGTCCTTCATATATTCTTACACCAACAGCATCATTGATAGCATTCAGCACAGTAACATGTGGTGTTGATTGGAAAAGTTCACAACAACCCACACCACCATATGCAGAATTTTTACGTTCTGAAGGCAAACTTATCAGCGTGATATCATCTGGCATACCATTGGCATAAGTAAATCCAGACTTCACGAGACTATCGTAATTGCCATCGTCGATATACTGCTCGCTCAATGCCATACCAACCCCGTGCATTAAAGCACCGTATGCCTGTCCATCAACAACAGCTTGATTTCCAATTGTTCCAATATCATAAACTAGGACCATACTTAATACCGTTGTCTTACCCGTTGTAGTATCAACTTCAACTTCCGCCATCAATGAGCAATAATTATACTCAGGCCACATTTCACCAATACCCGTGTCCCAATCAAAATCCGTTGTATGAATTTTTGTTACGTAAGTTCCACGATATCTGGTTTCAATTCCTTCTGCTTTCATTTCTTCATAAGTCCGATATGTACCGTCCGGTTTTTGCATAGCTTTTAGCAGTTGATCTGCAGCATCTTTTGTCGCATTACCTACCATAAAATGCTGTCTATTTGCTCCACTAGGACCTGTTGGTGGAACTAGTTTTGTATCCGACATAACTAATTTAATTTTTGTATAATCTAACTTTAATGTGTCCTTAAATGCTTCATGCGTGATATTTATTGTTCCAATATCACCCCCTTGACCCTGATCCTGCCATGCGTTGTAACAGGTAATTCCATTTTCAGAATTAAGTTCTAAATCAATCTGACATGCATCTTCATTTCCAACCGATACCATAAAACCACAGTTTGTAATCCCTACTCCGCGTTTCTTAGTATCCGTGGATTCGGTTTCACACCGCTTCTTAGCTGTATCATAGTAGGGTTTAATCGCATCCATTAAATCTTTAAATACATACTGGCGATATGGTTGTTGATTAATGCCCGTCTCGCCTGGCTTAGCAAGATTCATATATCTAAAATCAAACGAATCAAAACCTGCTTTTTTAGCCAGCATATCAACGATCGCTTCCGACCATGTGTACGCCTGTACAGAACCTGATCCACGATATGCGGTACCATGAGAATTGTTTGAATTTGCAACTCGGGAGATCCCTCTAATATTTGGAATGTTATAACCAAATCCACCCCAGTTAACCGATTTTTGACCTGGTTCCCCAAGCTCAGTATACGCCCCTGCATCTGCACCAACATGAAACTCCATAGCTGTAATCTTTCCTTCTTCATCGCAGCCCAATCTGGCATTTGAATACGACGCTAGCCGCTTTCCTGAAAACAGCATATGCTCAGAATAACTCAAAGTAAGTGTCACTGGGGTCCCGCCTAAGGCCATTGTACACGCACCAAGAAGAATTGTCATCGCTGGAGACATTGTATAACCAAAGCTAGCCCCAGTTGGATTTTCTATTACTCTGAACTTGTCAGGAGCAAGACCTAGACTTGGAGCACCCATACCTTGCGCATAGTGAATCATTAGCGATTTAGAATGAACTGTAACACAACCATCTTCATCAATATACGCTTGACCACAATCTGGTTCGATAGTCAAATGTGGTTGGGGAATGCTATGAAACGAGCCTTCTACAACATGTTTCGATTGCGAAAGAACTTCTCTTGTTTCTTCTCCTTTAATAGCTGAAACTGTTAAATATTGGTTTTGATGATCATGAAGTGGCATTGCTCCTGGCACTACCGCTTCTAAATAGTTTAAATATTTAGGTAATTCCTCAATATCAACTTTGACCTTTTGAGCCGCTAATCTTGCATTAACCTCATTATCTGCCGCAACTACCGCCACGATATCACCGTATCGAAAAACTTTTTGATCGCAAATGATCGGTCTTTCCATACCATTTGTAATAGAATTTGAATGAGTTGCAGGAAAGAATATTCTATTATAACCTGGCATATCTTTGGCTGTGATAACTTTTACTACACCTGGCATTGTTTCAGCTTCTGAGAAATCGATTCCTTTTATATTCCCATGACTGACTTTACTGAGTACTACTGCAAGATGTAACGTACCCTTCGGCATTTTTAACCCAATGTCATCGCCGTAATCACATAAACCTGTTACTTTAGAATATGCAGCCGGTCGTGGATTACTTGTTCCATATACTCTTCCATCTTCAGGTGGCTGGTACGTGATGTCATCCATTGTCTTTTCGCCACGTAAAACCGCTGCAGCTAAAATTACGGCATCGACGATCTGTTTGTAACCAGTACAACGACACCCATTACGATTCTTTGTAAACCAGTCGCGTACTTCTTGTCGTGTTGGATTTATGTTCTGATCTAAAAGAGCTTTTGACGAAACAATGAAACCCGGGATACAGAATCCACATTGTACTGCCCCACAGAAAATAAATGCTTGTTGCAGAGCATGCAAAGCATTAGGCTGTCCAATTCCTTCCACAGTAGTGATAGTAGAATACTCTTTAATATTCTTCATCTTTTTGACACAGGAGCGGACAAGCTTTCCATCTAGAATAACATTACATGCACCACATTGTCCTGTGTTACAGCCCACTTTCGTGCCTGTCAAACCAATTCGTCGAATCACATCAGAAAGCGTATCGACTTCAGGATCACAAACAACTAACCGTTCCGCACCATTAATATTTAAATACATTTTTCTAAGCGCCACTTATATTCCTCCTAAAATATCATAATCGTTTACATTCGTATAGTAAGCAATTCAAATTCATGTTCTTCATCTAAACTTCTCATTCAAAATAAATTAATTTCTTCGACATTGACAATATTCTTTTAATCCACCTTCTTCCCTTTTGAACAACGCAATCTTTCAGACGAAGTTGTCAACATTCTCAATTCTTAAACTTTTAGTTTAAAATTAATTCTGCAAACAAGATTTTCTAACTGTTTATTTGACTCGCCTTAAATTATATTCACCGGTACCAATTTCTACAATATTTCATTTTTGACATATTGGCCCAAAATTGACTTTTTTTTCGTAAGCGCTCAATACCAAGGTGTTACAAAAAATAAAAAAGAACTGGAGCTAACAGTAGACCAGTTCCAAGTAAATCTGTTTATAGTTTTCATTCCCCCTTCACCAGCTCTGTCCAGAGAATCAACCCTTCCAACACCTCTGAGTTATTCAAATAACTGGCATCCGGTATATAATGCAACAGATGATGCATATAAGCATATGTATTTGATCCATTTGCTTTAGTCGTTTCCACAATACTCTCCCGTCACACTGGTAAAATGAATATTCTTAAAGCAAACGGACCGCGGCTCAAAGTAGCCAAGATTGCTCTTAAAAGCTCCTTTTGAGGTATCAATTCCTCCCACTAATATTAAAGAATAGGCGTTTGCAAAACGCCACAGCCCGCATAATTACGGGATATTTTTAACATAAAAAAATATAACTCCTCACCAGATTGTGATAAAATTGAGTTGCTTATAAACAAAGCTATCAACCTGAAAGGAGTTATATCATGACTATTTTATCACAAAAACAGCTTTCTTTGGCTGAAGTTTATTCTGATTGTACTCATTTTTTTGAATATGACAAACATCACTTTCTTTCACTACTGGAAGAGAATCTGAATCTTCACGCGTTGATTCCGCATTCATTTTATCAGCATTACTATTCGGCTCATGGCCGATATCGAGATTTTGAACTTTGTTCGATTCTCTGGGCGCTGATCCTGCAGCGGATTTTTTCCATCCCCACGGATACACTCCTGATTACTTTTCTCAAGTTTTCCAGAGAACTCCGCGATTTCTGTGGTTTTAACCGGGTTCCCCACGCATCGCAACTAACCCGTTTCAAAAAAACATACCTGATGGACTTACAATCGCTCTTTCATCGTCTTGTTGATGTAACTGAACCGATCTGCCAGAAAATTGATGCCGAGAAAGCGATGATGACCATTTTTGATACCTCAGGAATTGAAGCCTACGTCACTGAAAACAATCCAAAATTTGCCAATAAAATCATTAAGCAGCTCAAGGCATTTAAAAAATCTCACCAGCTTGATGACGCCTATGATCCCTATAAGGCTGCTTACGGTTCAATGCCCACGCACGCAAAATCCAACCCGGAAATCAAACAGCTCTACATTAATGGACATTTCTGTTACGTCTACAAATTCGGCATCATCACCAATGGACTTGGCATTGTCCGGGATATCACTTTCTATGATGCGAATTTTCTGGCTGATCATCCGGAGATTTCTGTCGAGAAAAAATCAGATTCTCCCGATGAGGACAAATCGCTTCATGATACTAAAGCCCTGATTCCGGTTCTTACAGACTTCTTTAAAAAGCACCCGCTGATTGTCCCCAAACTTTTCATTGGTGATGCTGCGTTTGACAGTTCAGCGATTTATCAGTCCCTCCTTGGGGAGCTGAAATTTGAAAAAGCTTTCATTCCATTGAATCAGCGTGGTAAACTTTCCTATCCGGATTGTCCGGTTAATGCAGATGGGATTCCCTGTTGTCCAAACGATCCTTCTCTTCCCATGAAATCCGAAGGGCGGGCCAAACGAAAGAACGGCCTGATTCGGTTTAAATTCACCTGTCCCAAAACAAAATGGATCAAACAGGAAGCCGGGAAAGCCAAACGTCAGTGTTTCTGTGAAAATCCTTGCACTTCGTCTTCCTGTGGTCGGATGTTTTACGTCTACCCTGAAAAAAATCTCCGGGCCTACCCCGGAACCCTTCGTGGGACACTCGAATGGGCTCGAATCTATAAGATCCGGGGCGTCGTTGAACAATCCATTAATCACTTCAAAGACAGTTTCTGTCTTGCCAACCGTAAAACTCAAAATGCCAAGACACTTCACGCCGATTTGCTATTGGCCGGAATTACCCAGCTGATTACTGCAATTCTTTCCGATACGATTCATCAGCATCAGTACTTACGCAGTCTTAAACCACTCGTTGCCTAGTTGGACTTTTTATCTTCTTTGCCCAGCTTTTGTTTTTGCGCTTTTTTTCTCATCTTCTGCAACATTTTCTTCGCTTTGTTGTTCGTTTCCCTTCTGACTTCATGAAGTCTGTCTGTTTCTTACCGCCGAATTCTCTGTGCTCTAAATCTTTTTCATTTCGCAATTACCTAATATTAAAGAACTGACTTTTTATGGGCAATTCCATCGGCACCAGTGCCAGTATAACTGTTTACCTGATTCCCAAAACCGCCAAGGCGAATCACTCCCCACAAAGTTATTTTTTGTAGGTGTCTTTACGGGACACTAACTTTTATTATGCGACTTAACTCTAATCTGAACCGAGTTTTCTGCATACAAACCTATAGCTAATCTTTTATTGTCAGCTACAGTTTTAAAAATTAATTCTGTATTCTTTGGGACTCGCATTAAAATGCTCTTTGAATAAACTTCGAAATAAAGGAGTGCTCAAAAAACCCACACTATTCGCAATTGTCTCAATTTTATCGGTTGTATTTCTTAGTTTATCTGCCGCAATCATCAAACGATAGCTTTTTACAAAATTCATAATTGTAATTCCTGTTTCCTTTTTGAAAACCCTACACAAATAACTCGAATCAAGACTCAATTCTGTTGACATCGTTGATAAGCTTATATCTATTCGATAATAATTCTCTTTTACATACTCAATAATTCGCCTAACATGGGGTGACTTATCCATGTGAATAAAATAGCAGGTAGTGAGTTCTGTAAAAAAACTATGAAAATAACTTTCTGAAAGAGCTTTAATATTAATTTTGTCATTCTTCTTTACAATATCATTTAGAAACTTTGTATAAAAAGAAAATAGCTTATCTGTATACTTGAAGTATATCGATTCCGCAATTGTTTGTCCCATTAGAGAAATCATACCAATAATAAAAGAAATTGTGTACTCATGATCATCGATCTCAAATCCAGGCTCGATAAGATTAAAAAAGTGTGTATTTGCATTAGTGTAGTCCCCGATCAGAGCGCATTGAATTATTCCATCAATGCAATTGTCAAATAATTTGAGTTGATGTGCAATTTCTGTACGATTGTTATCTTCAAACACACGTTCTATATCATCATAATTTCGCTTAATTGACTTTAATGAGACCGAATTTTGTTGGCGCTTACTTGTTCTTAAACTATATTTTAATTGCAACAAATCATGCATCAACCTTGAAGCATAACTAATCGACTTCATCGTCGCACGTGGGTAGATTGAAAATTCTGACTCTTCTACGTTGATTCTAATCTCATCAATCAAATTACTCATCTGTGAAGGTTTAATTATTTCTGTAATTATTGCCGGCCCTCCAATAAATAGTAAATTCCTCTCATCTTCAAGTTCTATAAGTGTTGCCCAGAAGAAAAATACACCTTGGCAATCAAAAATATATGTGCCATCCACAAGATTTCTGAACCTTAATATTCCTTGAAGAGCTTTTTCTCTGCCCATAACGGTATTGCATACATAATTGCATGTATGATCTTTTTTCATCGTGCACTGAATTTGCAAATCTTCATTAAGTTCAAAAACTACACAATCAAAACCTGTTAAATTTTTATAATCACTGATTATAGTTGCTTCTGTTTCTGTCAGATTCATTTCATTATCGCTACTAAAAAAGTGCATAAAACCACCATCCTTGTATCATATTTATGTAACCCAAAAATGTCTATCATAATTTCGCAGAATTTTACTCATAAATTTAAAAAATCACACCTAAAAATAATAATTTGAATTTCATTTTAACTTAGCCTATTTTATCATCAATTCTTTAAATTTGCAGAATAATGTATATTCCGACAGTGAAATCCCATCTGCACGGTCAAACCGACCCAGCGTCACGATTGAACTGACCCACCTTAACGAAAGGTGAGCCATTCATATAAATTGAACCTATAATGAAGTTGGCACACAAATGTGTGACTATCATTACAGGAGGTCGATAATTATGGTGAATTATCGAGAAATCTTGAGACTGAACAGTCTCAATTATACCCAGCGACAGATTGCTGCAAGCGTTCATAGCTCGCGAAATACGATCCGGGAAGTGCTTGAAGTTGCATCCAAAGCAGGTATTGAATGGCCACTGGACGAAGCGGCAACCAACGAAGTTCTGATGGCCACCTTCTACCCCGATCGGCTGACAGCAAATAATCACCGAAAGGAGGCTGATTACAGCACCATTCACAAAGAACTGGCCAAGCCGGGAGTGAATCTTTCTTTGCTCTGGAGCGAATACTGCGAAACCTGTTACACCAATGGCAATACGCCCTATATGTATTCGCAGTTCTGTGACAAATATCGCCATTGGGCCAGAGTGACAAAGGCAACCATGCGGATCCGGCATAAGCCAGGTGATGTGATGCAGGTTGACTGGGCGGGTAATACCATTCCCATTCAGGATCCCTTTACCGGTGATACCACCGAAGCCTATCTGTTTGTAGCGGTTCTTCCCTGCAGTTGCTATGCCTATGCAGAAGCGTGTTCCGATATGACTTCGGGTCAATGGCTTTGCTGCCATGCCAATGCCTATAGCTACTTCGGTGGTGCCACCCGGCTTTTGCTGCCGGATAATCTCAAAACCGGCGTGGTCAAAAATACCCGGTATGAGACCATTCTGAACCGCAGTTATCAGGAACTGGCGGAGTATTATGATACTGCCATCGTACCGGCCCGGGTCTACCACCCTAAGGATAAAAGCCTCGTGGAAGGAACGGTTAAGTATGCTTCCACCTGGATCATTGCAGCACTTCGGAATCGCCGGTTCTTTTCAATCGCCGAAGTCAAAAAAGCGGTCAGTGAAAAGCTCGAAGAGCTGAACCATTTTCCTTTTAAAAAGCGGGAAGGCAATCGCCACCGCGCTTATTATGAGGAAGAACATGACTTCATGAAGCCGCTTCCGTTTACCCCATATGAACCGGCCATCTGGTCCACCGCCAGGGTTCCCCGGGATTACTTGATCTCTGATGGAAAAAACAAGTTTTCGGTGCCGTTTGATCTGATTGGGGAAGATGTCGACATCCGGCTGACAGAGAAAACCGTGGAAGTCTTTTTTCACGGTTCCCGGGTGGCATCCCATCCCCGGTCAGCAACGCAACTGCGGGAGCCAGTTGTCCGTTTCGAACACATGCCGCTGGCTCACCAGAAGTATCTTTCCTATAGTGCCGAAGAATTTCAGGTATGGGCTCAAACAGTGGGCGAACAAACTAGTACCGTGATCAAGCTCTTTCTAGCTGCCGGTCGGGAACCGGAACAGGGTTACAAAGCCTGTGCAAGCCTGACAAAACTGGCGGACCGTTATGGTCATGAACGCCTTGAAAACGCCTGCCAGCGGGTGCTTCTCTACAGCAGTTCACCGACAATTCGCAACATCAGCACCATTTTAAAAAATGGTCAGGATAAAATCAAAACGGGACGTGAACTAAAATCGGAAACTTCCAGCAGTTATGGGATCACCCGTGGGGCTGCCTACTTCCAGAAAGGCGGTGAGCCGGAATGATTAATCAGTCAACCATTGCTGCATTAAGAGCCATGAAACTGACGGCCATGGCCGATGAACTGGAAGCCCAGTTTACCGATCAGACCACCTACAGCCAGCTTGGTTTTGAAGACCGGCTGGGGCTGCTGGTGGATGCGGAGTGGAACCGCCGGAAGTCCAATAAACTGTTGCGCTTTATCCGGAATGCCCGTTTTGCTGAGCCCGGTGCCACCATTGAAGGGATTGAATACCACGAAGACCGGAAGCTCGACAAAGCCCAGATTCTCCGGCTGGCCTCCTGTCAATATATCGAAGACGGCCATCACATCATTTTAAAAGGGGCCTCCGGCAATGGTAAAACCTACCTCAGTAATGCCTTGGGTAATGCCGCCTGCCGGAAATTCAAATCCGTCCGCTACATCCGGATGCCGGAATTGCTGGATGATCTGAATGTTGCCAAGGGCTGTGGCACCTTCCGTAAGACTATCAAGTCCTACCAGAAGGTTGAACTGCTGATTCTCGATGAATGGTTGATCCGCACCCTGGAACCACAGGAAGCCTATGATCTGCTTGAGATTGTCGAAACCCGCTGTAAGGAAGGTTCCATTATCTTCTGCACACAATATGAGATGGAAGGCTGGTATGAACGCATCAATCCCGATCCTGATAATGACAGCCCGATATCTGAAGCAATCATGGATCGCATCATTCACAATGCCTATGACATCCGGATTGGCGGCAAAATTTCGATGCGGGAACGGCGCAGCTTCAAGGCTTCTTCCAAAAGCGGTGCAAGCCATGGTTGATCAGAATGAACGCTTTTGCAGCTGCCACTGCGATTGCCAATACGAATTCAGTCAGTTAATTGATGATCTGATAAAAGACATCCAACATCTCGAATCTGAAACGGTCAGAACCCGTTATGAGCTGAGCCGTCATCTTACATATCCTTATGATGAGTATCTCAGAAGTGACATTCTCTCCGATCTGGGCCGGCGATACAGTGATCATCCCGCTTATCAGCTCTATATTCAGTTGTTATATAATAACCAGGATCCTATGGAAACCGATGCGTGGTGCGAACATATCTGTCGCCTCGCTCATGGCCACGATGATTCTGAGTATTAGCATTTAGTTACTACTGGTTCAGCTTCCGTGAGGGTGGAACTCATCCTCCGTGAAGCTGGGTCGAAATGACCGTGCAAATGGAGTTTGCCGGTCGGAATATACAAATAATATCAATTTACAAAACAAAGTCAGTTTTTGATATGTTTAGACAAATTTTAACACCTATTCTTTTTTTTGCATTTCCTTTAAACTGTACTTAATAGAACAAATTAAATATAAGGAGGCCTATTTAATCTTAAAAATCAAGCGCAGTATCATCCCTATGAACTATGGAATAATACCATAGTTCATAGGGATGGTCTGGGTAAAATTCGTCGTCTTCTTTCCAAAATGTATATAAAAATGTTTGTTTTAAAGCAAATACAATAAAGAATTAGGAGATCTATCTATAATGGAAAATTTTATGTTCAATATCAATCAAATTAGTTCAATATCATTTGGTTCTGGAATAAGAAATCAGCTGGGGTCTGCTTTAGCTAAATACAACTTGTCAAAAGTACTTGTCATAACCGACGAATTCCTTAAAAATTCCGGTCTTATTGATGACATTATTAAAAGCATTGAGTTAGCAGGTATTAATGTTTGCATTTTTGAAGGAGCCAAACCTGAAAATCCTTCGACAATTGTTGGAAATTGTGCTGAATTTGCAAAAAATGAAAGGGTTGAGGCGTTTATCGGTGTTGGTGGAGGTAGTGTCCTAGATCTTGCAAAATCTTCTCGCATCCTTATGAGTAATCCAGCTCCTATAAATTTGTATTTTGATATAAACAGACCTAGAGTATCAAGCCACCTACCATTGATATTAATACCTACAACATCGGGAACATCAAGTGAAGTATCTCATGGAGCTATGGTTTTTGATCCAATAAATAATTCAAAACATGGTCTTTCAGGCGAAGACTTAGCGCCAACCTTGTCCTATATCGATCCAGAACTAACTGCTGGCATGCCAAGTCAAATAACAGCATATACAGGAATCGATTGCTTTTGTCATTCAGCCGAATCTTTGACATCTGGTTTTAATGAAAATCCGCTTACGGATCTTCTTGCCACTGAAGCTTTAAGAATTATTAACAATAATTTATTAATTGCAATTACTGATGGTTCAAATCATAATGCTCGCGAAATGATGTCTTTAGCATGTATTTGGTCAGGTATCGCATTTGATAACGCACCACCCCATCTTGCTCATGCAATCGGCCATGCAATCGGTGCAAAAAATCACGTTCCGCATGGCGAAGCGGTTGGTGCGATTCTTCCTTCCGTGATATCATGGGCCGCCAACTATAAACCTGAAAAAGTCAGAATGATTGCTGATTCTATGTCTCTCCAACTTAATGATTCAGCCCTTCCAAATGAATTAGGTATAAAGGTTGGAAATGCAATTCGCAAGCTGTACTTAGACTGTGGCTGTAGACCTATTCATCAATTGATAAATGAAAATGATATTCCTATTATCTCAAAAATAGCAATGGATGATCTCGCATGCTATTGTGTCCCATATCCTATCTCTTTTGATCTTATTAAAGATCTTATCAAAAAAGAGGTTACACTCCAAGCTGATTATTAAAAAAGGAGCCTTAAATGCGATACTCTTCAAGTAAAATATCAATGCGAGCTATTAAGCGACTACCAAAATACTATCGCCTCTCTAACGACCTACTATCTCAAGGAATTAAAAATATATCCTCAGATAAATTAGCAAACCTAATAGATTTCTCTGCATCACAGATTCGTCAAGATCTACGTGGTTTAGGCCAAAGAAGCGGCTATGATTTACTCGAACTTCACACTTTTTTAGAAAAACGACTTTGTCTTAAAAGAACTTACACTTGTATTTTAATTGGTGCTGGTAATATTGGACACTCTTTAGCAAAGCATGAGCAATTTATAAAAGAAGGGTTTATATTGAAAGGAATTTTTGATAACGATCCTTTGAAAATAAATACCTATCTAGGTAGTAGTCGTTTAAAAGTTAAAGCTATCCGTGAGCTCGATCACTTCATGGCAACAAACGAAATTGATATTTGCATTTTATGCACACCGAGTGCAACAGCTCAATCAGTCACCAATATTCTTGTTAAATCAGGTATTAAAGGTATTTTAAACTTCTCAACTACTGATTTAATTGTACCCAATAACATTATTGTTGAAAATGTTAATATTGAAAATTCTTTTTTAACATTAACTTTTCATTTAAAAAACAACAAAACTATTGAAAGAAACAATTTTTTGTTACCTGAATATAATGAAAAAAACAATATTTTATAAAGGAATTGAATCAAGAAATAAAGTCGAACATCTTGTGCTGGCTGCAAAAATTAAAAGATTAATCCAAACCGGTGAATTTAACTCAGAACAGACCATATTAACTGAAAAATTCGTAAGCAAACATTTTAATACATCTCTATTTGTTGCAAAAAAAAGTTTGGCTACTTTAATAAACGAAGGTGTCATCTATTCCATTCCAGGACGAAAAACCTACGTGGCTTGTGTTAATGATCTTAAACCTTACGAGTTGTATTTTGATGAAGCTCTATCTTTCGATAATGAACACGAAGAAATGAAAATTACAGAGATAAATTTTATCAAGTCTGATTATGAAATCTCAAGTAAACTTCGCATCCCATATAACTCGTATGTAGTAATGATTAAACGCATTTTTACCCAATATGACGAAAAAATCAAATCATATGATGAACAATACATACCATATAAACGCGGTGAGCCAATTTTTGAAAGGCTTTCCGGACTAACGGCTTTTCCTGATCCTGAATTAATTGCAACAAAAAGCCGGGTACTACCAGTTAAAAAAGAGCTCACAATAAAATCAATATCTGCAACTAATGAAATATGCCAAATTTTTGGTATACCTGAAAATGACGCAATTTTACTAGTAGAACATAAAAAAATTAGTACAAAGAATCAACCAATTGAATTTAGTCGGCGTTATATTCCTGGAAATAGTTCAAATTTAAAGGCTTCTATTGATATTTTATTGTGAAATCAAGAATTTTTTAAATGTCAATTTTGAACCTCTTGTGTTATTTGATCTAATCGTTTACACTTAATACAAAGAGCTTCAAGGTTAACCAACTATGAAGTAAAAAAAGATTTTACCTAAGAATAGAAAAATGACTTGATCCAATAGAATTAGTACTTCTTACAAATGACAGAGGATCTAATTAAACCAGGAACGGAGTTCTTAAGAATAAGTTAACAAATACAGACATTGGTTTTCACTCGCAATAACCTTACTGAATGGATGCGACAAAACGAGCAGAATGCCATTACTTATTTATTAGCTAACTAAATGAGCAGGCTCCAAAATAAAAGTCATCTTAAGCATTGTTCATTACACAAGACTCTTTTAGTAAGGTTTCATTTGATTTGGATTTGCAAATAGCTGGTTTAGATAAGGATAAGGATAAACATATCATTTTATTTGTACTAAATCTTGACAGAAGATCAACTTTATAAAGGGGGTGTAGAAATGTGCTTGCTCAATTTTCATATTTCTGAAATAAATGAAGAAGATAAAATAATTACAGATTTATATCAAAAATCGGTTGGAATAGATTGTAACGTATTTTATCTTAAGGATGAACAAACTATGAAATCCATCTTAGAATCTCAAAGCTATAATAGCTACTCATTATGTTCCTCTATAAAATCGGTAGAAAGTTTATCATTTGAGAAGACTTTAAAAATATTTGATTTGGATCGAAAACCTTACATATTCTTTTGCGACTGTTCATATGCTTTTATCGCAGTGGAAGTTTGGTCTGAGAGCAATCATCGAAAAATTTTTATTGCCGGACCTATTCGTACAGAAGACAACTCTTCTGAATGTTCCTTTAATTGTATTAATTCAGATTTTACATCTCTGCCTGTTTTGGATTCAGCTCATATTGAGTTTGCTTCACAGATATTATACAATTTAATTGAATACAAAACTCCTTCACCGAAAATAAATCCGTCATCCAAAAATGCCAATTCCCTTAATGAAAGTTCTGAAATTGCAGTTTCACATATTTCGAATGAATCTACTTTCTATGAAATTTATAATGCAAGTAGTTTAAAAAGTAACAAAAAAAGAATCGTTAAGTCTTTGGGCTACATGGAAGATCACATAAGTAGTATTTTAAAATTAGTTGCATCAAAACAGATGTTTTTAGCAAAACAAACATCCGAAGAACTCATAATGCCGATTACCTTCGAAAATGATCAAATGCAAGCGCGCTCGTATTTTATAGGTATATCGTCATTACTTGGCCATAAAATAGCTGAGTCAAATGACTTTATTTACACCCCTAAAATGTTTTATCTATATAGCATATTTATTGAAAACATGTCGAAAGCAGAAGAAAACTCTAACTTATACTCTATAACTGAACTATTTTTCAAGAATATGTTCAATGAGATGGTTAATGCTTATAGAGATAAAAAAACTGAAACTCCAGCAATAAAAACAGTAAGTTATATCCAGAAGAATTACAAATCGCATCTTGATATTAACACAATAGCCTACGATTTAAATTTTGATCCAAGTTATCTTTGTAGATCCTTTAAAACTGAAATGGGAGTCACAATCCGAAGTTTTATTACTACATTTAGGCTTAAAAAAGCCGCTCAACTTATTCTCACATCAAAAAAAACAATTTCAACTATTTCCAAAGACGTTGGTTACCAAGATGTTAAATTGTTTGTCAAACACTTTAAAAATCAATATGGAATCGCTCCATCTGTTTACCGGCAAGCCTTGAGTGACTGAACTTTAAAAAATAAATGTTGAGTCTTTTATCGTAAGAGCCTACATATTATCGCTGAATCTTTTTTTTACGTAGTAATAAAGTGTGATTATGTGATTAAAAAAGGAATGCTCCGCCAATATTTTCCCAGTCTGTCGCACATTTTGGACCGTTTTATTGATTAAAATAGTCCGAAATAATATGAAAACTTCCAGTATAAGATAATAATCCCTGATTCATAGTGCTTCCATTGAAAATATTCGTCGTCATTTTTCGACCTCGATTCACCCTTAATACTTGGATTTTTTGAAACGTCGAACGATTGGGGATGTTTTTGAACCAGAACCTCACTAAGTATTTGCTATCTTTTTCTCAGCCTGATCCAGTGAAGCGAAACCATATTCCCGTACGGTGTTTTCTACCACAATTTTAGAAAGGTTTTTGTTTTCTTCCAGTAATTGTGTTATAAACTTATTGTAAAGTTTGAGGGTTTTTTCAGAATATGTACTAAGCTCTCCTCTTTCGTAGGTTTCGATGGAAGTAGTAAATGGTCCATCTTCATCTGCATGAATAGGTCTGCCCTGTTCTGAAATATTCGGATACTCTCGGGCAAATTCTTCCTGCCACTTTATGCTGATTTGCGTTATTCTTTCAATTAATTTCTTTTTTTCCTCGGTAATTAATGGAAGCTTATCTTTTAAAGCCTGATATTTTTCAGGCGCCGTGCTTTCCATCATGCGCGCATATTTTTCTGTTAAGAGATTTCTTCCATTATTTATTGTCGTAACTAAATCACTGTGATAGCTTTCTTGCATTTCTTCATTCCATGCTAAAAATTGGCTTCTCCTCATAATTTGGAATGTTTTCCAGTCATTCTGGCATGAGGTACGACCGCCTTCATTATTTACTTTTTGAAATTCATCCCATTCCAAAGCAATAATATTTTCAATCAAATTGTTCATAACAACTTTTCCTTTCCCTAGCCTGCCATCACATGCATAGCTCTTATTTTATCATTTTTTATCCTTGACATAATGGATATTGTGTGGTTTTGCAAAAAAGAGTCAGTATGATCTGTCAGTTTCTGTTTTAGAAGCTCCTTTACGATTAAGTCGCATATAGACTCAATCAGCTCTACAACTTTATCATTCATATTCAGCATATGCCCCCACATAACATCATCCTCTTTATGCCAGGCTTCCTTTTGGATTGGCAAAAAAATCAGATTTTCTATCATTTTTCTTGTATGAGCGAGAATATCAAAGGTTTCCATTCCCCGAAAAGCCCATTTGTAAAATGGCTGGTATTTTTTGTTTAACAGGTATACCATGGATAGAGTATTTCTGATAAATTCATCCAGTGACAGTCTGGCAGCAACTATTTCTGTCCGTCTCATGCAGCGGCTGTAATTATATTGTCCTGATTGAGCTATGGTAGCAGCCCTCGCAGCTATCTTTTTAATTCTCACATCTTCTGGATAATAGTTTAAAAACAATGAGCGAACTTTAGAAAATTCGCCCAGGTTGTCTCTAAATACCTTGCCATTAGTTACTTCGGCCAGAAAATGTTCAGGAATAAAAAGCCATTCCTCCAATGTTAAAGAAGCATCCGCCTTTCCTGTGTATTTTCTATAAAAATCACTAATCCTGAAAACCCCCACTCTGCCATCACCATGAGCTGAAATAATTCGTTTATAGCCCATAAAGGTTTCGGGCAATCCTTTATAGGCATAGTTTAGCTCAGCACCTATCTTTTCAAAGTCCTCATCTGTTAGCCATACACAAAAGGAAGGACCAAAGTCATGATCTGTTGAAATAGTGTCATCAAAACCATAGCATTCGGATCCTGGACCAACAAGACCGACTGCAATGTGCTCTTCATATTCTGCAAATTTCTCCTTTATCATAGGAAGGCCATATTCAATATAATATTTATGAGATAATTCAAGACCCTTCATATACTCACTCTCTTTATTCCTTCAGCTTATTATAAATTGCTTCGGCGATAGACTCGTACTTATCCTTTTGTTCACTGTTATTCATTTTATCGTATACCATTGATATATTGTGACAGATTGAAGCGTAATAGCTGTTTTGACCGATAGTATTTTCTATTTCAATCAAAGCTCTGGTGAAATAATCCAGGGCTTTTTCATAGTTTTTTAGCATATATTGCGCCTCACCCATGGAAGAGAGTGTAGCCGGATAATGAAAATCCCTTGGCTCTTCAGCTTTTTCAAAAATATTCAAAGATTTTTCTATGTGTTTTATGGCATCAGTTACTTTATTCATTTTAAGGAGCGACAGAGCCAGGTTGGAGCGACTTATAGCTTCCTTTATTTCAGTGTCTTTATTTTCAATAACTAATAACAAAGCCTCTTCTATAAGACTGCAAGCTTTTTCATAATCTTTTTTATCATAATAAGCAAGGCTCATATTGTTGTAGAGGCTGGCAAGTCTCACATCATATTCGGATACAGTATTTTTGTATATTTTCAAAACATCATTGTAATATTTCAATGATTCATCAATTCTTCCCGCCTCCCGGTAAGCAGTTGCTACATTTAAAAAGGTTGTAGCATAGGCTTCGGTTTCTTCAAGCTTCATTTCCTTCATAAGTGAAATTAAATAATCACCTAAAGCAAGAGAATCCTTGTGGCGGCTTGCTGTTCTGTAAAAACCTATCAGCTCATTTCCAAGAGTTATTATGGAGTTACTGTCATTATCTTTTTCTGCTCCCTTTATTTTACAAAGCAAGAAGCTCTCGACCTCGTTATAATGTCTTTTTTTAAATAATACATCCAATTCATCAAGAGTTTTTCTGATATCCATATGCCCTCCTGTTAACTTAAAAGTAATATAATTTAATATTCATACGTGGATCAGTGGTCCAGTTTGTCAATAGTTTTACTGTGATTCCTTTTTTTCCGATGTTCCAGCGATTGCTGGAATACCTTTATCATTCATTCTTTTCACAAAACCTATAATTAACTTCTCAAATTCCTCTCTATCAACTTCTGTGTTCATCATTAGTTCAGGAAGTCCTAGTGTTTTTGCTTTTTCCTCACCAAGTGGCCGATATCTGAGCATTTGAATTAATTTAGGCTTGTTGTTTAAATTGTTTAGAATAAAATCGCTTGCGTTGTCAATATGCTCAGTATTATCATTAAACCCAGGGATAATGGGCATTCGAATGATCAAAGGCATTTCCATATCAACGAGCTTCTTGATATTGCTTAAAATCAATTCGTTGCCAACACCTGTAAATTTTTTATGGATACCACTGTCCATTTGTTTTATATCTGTTATAAAAAGATCAATGTAGGGAGCGACTTCATCAAGGATTTTTGGGTTCACATGCAATGCTGATTCTAAGCAGGTATTTATGCCTTCCGCTTTGCAAAGCTTTAATAAATCTTTGCAAAACCGCCATTGTAGAAGTGGTTCTCCTCCAGACAGCGTAACTCCGCCTCCGGACCTGTCATAGAAAGCCCTATCTCTACGAACAACTTCCATCGCGTCTTCTACTGTCATTTTCTTTCCCCAAAGAGTCAAATTGCCCGACGTACATTCCTGTTCGCACAGTAAACAGTTATCACAGACATCGCGGTTAATTCTAATGATTTTTCCATCGACAACCTCGAGTGCTTTTCGATCCTGTTTTGCACATACTTTTAAACAATAACCGCATTTCTCTACGCCAATGCACTTTTTTGCAAACACCCCAACTTGAGGAAAACGCTCGTAGCATTCAGGATTACTGCACCATTCGCACCTCAATGGACATCCTTTAAGAAACAATTCAGTTCTTATTCCGGGCCCGTCATGTATCGTGAACCTCTGAATATTTGCCATATAGGCGTGATTTTCGCTTGATTCTACAGGAGAATCGATATTGTCAATTATTATATTATAATTCATTTTTCACCTCGAAATTTTAATAAGGATGCCGCCCTGATCGTGTTGGTTGAAACATATCGGTCACGATTCGGGGGCCTATCCCAAGGCGATTCTGTCCGATCAGATCTATCGGAACCGGAAGAATCGGGGCTTTTGCAAACAGCGCTGCATCCGCTCTAGCGGCTCATGCCTAGGCAGGTCAAAAATGCGAACCCTGGCGGTTTGCTAACCGCCAGGGTTCGCGCCGAGGCTTTGTCATTTTTCCCCAGCGTTATTGTAAAATTAAAGTCAGCGTTGACACCCTACCGTGATATTGTATGAATCCGGAATCGGAATGTACACACCGTGATCAATCAAAAGATTGCTCAGTTCTGTTAATAAGCTCATTCTGGAAGTTACTGCTCAGCGAGTTGAAATAGGCGCTGAAACCAGATACGCGAACAAGCAGATCCCGATACTCCTCGGGCTTCTCCTGGGCCTCAATCAGAGTCTCCCTATTGGTAACCATGAACTGGATGTGCATCGCACCCTGTGCGAGATACGCATCCAGGAAATCCATAAAGTTATTAAGACCTCTTTCACCCGATATGGTATCGACACCGAACTTCATGTTGACCAGTGTACCGCTCCCAGCCTTCGCGTGGTCAAGTTTGCCGATGGATCTGGCCAACGCGGTTGGGCCGTTTGTGTCGCGGTTCGCGACAGCCGTGCGGGCGGAGTCGATATTGGCAGAGATCGCTTCGTGATGCTTACGACCGTCGGGAGTTGCGCCAACAGCCATGCCGAAGATCAGGTTAATGACCTGAGAGAAAGAGCCGGCCTTGATCTTGTAGATGCCGCGTGAGGGGGGATAAGACTGCAGCAGATTGCAATAGGTATCAAACACATACTGCATCATCTCATCGGCGTAATCTTCATCATTGCCGTAATGAGGAATCTTATCGCTGTTGACCAGCTGATAGAGGCGCTCGTAGCCCTCCCAGTTCTTGGTCAGCGCATCATAGAACTCCCCTGCGGTAAATTTCTTATCGTCATACACCAGCTTCTTCAAAGCAGTGAGAGAATCGGCAGTGGTGGCTGGACCCAGGGACTGGAGGCCGACGAAATTGTACTTTGCGCCGCCATTCAACCAGCTCTTTCCGCTCTCGGTGCAACCCTGGATCACCGTAGAAGTGAAGGGAGCGTCGTCACGCTCGGCATGGGCTGCCTGCAGCACGTTGACCGTCAGAATGGCACGATCCGTCCAATATTTCAGCTGCGCCTCGTAGGCGGCCAGAACCTCGTCAAAGGTCTTGAAGTCCTTCAGGAAGCCGGTCTCCAGGCCGAGGGACTTGCCGACGCCGCGGCAGTGGGTGTTGTTGATCGGGCAGTACTCGCCTGCGCAGTCCAGGCATCTGCCGTTGTTCAGTGCCAGCTCCAGCACCTTGGGGAGCGTCACATAGCAGCAGTCCTGCCAACCGCCGGTCGCGCCGGGGACCTCCAGTTCCACGCAGCCGATGTTGACGTAGTTGCGGGCATCCTCTAGGGACACGCCGTTTCTCATCAGTGCATCCATAGCGACCTTATCATTGAATATCTTCGGATGTCCGATGCCCACACGTACGACATCAGCGACCTTGACCTTCAGCTCGTAAGGTGTTCCCTCGTGATAACGAACGGTAATATAGGGATTGCTCAGTCTCACATGCACCATGGCGTCCAGGAACATAAAGGTCAGGTCGTTGGTGGCGTCTTTGCCATCAGCGTCAACGCCGCCGAGGACGAGTGCGCTGCCGCCCCAGCCTCTGGAGCCGCCGCGCCACATATCGTCGCCGGCATCCGGCGCGATCTGACCGTGGGACTCTTGCTTCAGATAGAAGCACTCGATCAACTGCATCGCAAAATCCTTGGTAATGGTGCCCTTTTCCAGATCGGCCTTATAGAAGGGATACAGGAACTGATCCATACGGCCCAGAGAGATGGCGTGACCGTTGCTCTCCATGAACATAAGATTGATCAGCGCGAAGCTAAGCTGGGTGGCCTCCCAGAAGGTCCGGGGAGCACCCTCAGCGAGGTGCTCACAGATCTCGCTTAGGCTCTGCAGCTCATCCTTGGTCTGCTTGCTGGAATACTCGTTGATCTGCTCCTTGGCAAACGCCGCATATCTTCTGAAGTAATCGGACCATGCATCCAGTACGATCAGCTGAGCCTCATAGAGCTGAAGAGACTTGGCTTCCTCAGCGTTGGCGGGCAGACCGAGCTTGTCTTTGTACTCGCGGACATACGCCTTCAGGCCTCCCAGACCCTTTTTCAGAACGCTTTCAAAATCCGGAGTCACATGGCCAATGCCGTACTCGACGTTCACGTTGGGGTTGATCACCAGCATGCCGCCTGTTGCTGCGCAGCCCTTTGCGGCGTCTTTCGGCAGTCTGGCTCTGAACGTATTGGCAATGTCCTTGTTCTTCCAATAGTCCTCGGTGGCCAGGATCTCTTCCTTCATTTTCTCATCATAGAGGATGGGATCCCATGCACGCTCATAAAGCGGCCGCTTCCTCAGTTCATCGTAGTACCACGTAACGTACTCCGGATACAGAGGATAGGAAAAGACCGGGGAACCGTCATCCGTCAGCAGCAGCTCGCCCTCAATATAGGACAACTGGCACTCCGCCATGTACTTTTTCAATGCAAGCGCCTTCTTGAGTACGATAGGCAGGCTTTCATTATTCTTGTAGACCTCAGTAAATACCAGAATTCGCTTGGAGTCAAGGGTCAGCGGAACTTCTCTATAGGTCTTCCGCAGCGTTTCGATCCGCTCATAAGGAGAAAACCCGCTATTGTCATAGTGCTTCGAGGGTCCAACGCCGAAACATTTGTCATACGGTTCAGTCCCGCAACTTGTTGTATGCACTCTCGTTGTGCTTGTACTCATAAAATAAACCTCCCTAAACAATCATAAATTTTTACATATTTTCTTTAACTGTGCTTTTTGATATACAATTGATTTTTTTGACTAATTGGTATGTACTCACTATCCACGGGTTAAGCGATTTTCATATCCGTAGTTTTGAGTAGTTCACTCAGCCTGTATGGCTACTGATTGATGCCGGTGTCACCTAGTTGGATCACTCAAGCTTTGATAACACACCTCCCTTCTAAATAAAGTTGGAACTTCTTTATACAATTAATCTCACACGCCAACATCAATGCAATATATTCGTGTTTCTAGTTTAAACTAGGTCATTAACCACCTCTTAACGGTGTTAGAAAAATAATCTCATCACCTTCTTTTAAAATGAGTTTTTTCTTAGCTAACTTTCCATTAACAATGACTACCAAGTCTTTTATTTCCTCATCATTAAGATTTAGTGATTCCAAGAATTCTCCTAAAGTTATATTGTCTTTGGTTTCAACTATTTCGTCGTACGCAATACCCTCATGAATTAATGGCCCCGGGAATTTTATCATTACTTTCATTATGTCTCCCCTTCATCCATCTACAATTTGATAAGTTCCTCCATTTCAATAGCTGAAATAGGGCAAGATTCATAACAAAATCCACACGAAATGCAATCCTTTTTATTTTTCAAATACGGATAAAGTGTCCCATCCTTCTTTAGTTGTATCTTTAAATCAATACAACTTACAGGGCATGCGATCTCACATTGTCTACACCCACAACATTCATTCAAATCAAACTTAGGTTTTTCACGCAAAGCTTTATCCTTAAAAGTACAAACAGTTCCAATTTCATCAATAACCGCGTTAAACCGACATGTTCTTCCGCATGCTCCGCATTCTATGCATGTAGCTGCGTCAATAATATGTTGATTTTTCGCTTTTCCAGAAATCGCATTGACTGGACAAACTTTCAAGCAGGCTGTACATCCTCTACAATCGCTGTTAGTTGTATATGGCATTTTTATCCCTCCATTTTAGATAAAGCTATTCTATTTTCAAGTCCTAGAGCCTCAATCAATGCTTTCGTAGGAATGCCACTTTCTTTATTCCATCCAATTTCATCCCAATATATTTCCATCATTTTGTCCAAATCAAATGTCTTGCCTTTGTTTGGACCTTTTGTTTGAGGTGGAACTCCTATTGCTCTAGGACCAATCTTTAAAGTTTTGGGATCGATCCCATGGTTGACGTTAAAAAGCTGTTTTAATGTCTGGATTCGTTGACCAATTTCCATATATTCTTCGGGTGTTTTGTTCCAACCTGTTGAAGCATTTATGTATTGGAATATTGGATATCGATTGATACCCATCATTGGTGCAAACATACAAATCCCACACGAGTTTATAATTTGTGTTATTAAGCTACAGCCGACAATCTGCATAACATTATTTTTGCTAGCTTGATATTTTTCTTCTGCAGGATAAGAAGATGGCAATTGAGGGTAACCTTTTACCACACTTCCAATGTTATACAATTCATAATTTAAGTAACTTCCAATTGTATGTCTTCCCGGAGTTGGTTCAACACTATATGACAATCCTAAACCAGGATCCCATTTGGGGTCGTGCATCGCCGGTTCTTGTCCACCAGCATGAACCGCAAACTTCTCCGAACCTTTACCAATTTTTTGAACCGCCACCTTTGTTCCATCTGCTAAGATGTCCCCAATACCCTCTCTTTTAACAATCATTTCTACCAATTTGATAATTGCTTCTGTGTTCCCCCATGATAATTCCAATCCTCCAGTATCTGCTTTTGTTATGATACCGTTCTCATAACACTCCAAAGCAAACGCAACCGTTCCAGCAGTAGAAATGCTGTCAATTGCAGATCTGTTTAAATATTCATTCAAATGAAATATTGCATCCAAATCCCCATTTAGGAGTAAAGAAGAAAACCCTATAACGGTTTCATATTCAGGTTTATGTGTTTCTCTAAATTGACTGTTATTTACTTCACAAATATGCCCACAGCCAATCGCACAGGCATAACAATGATAGTCACTCTTAGCCTGTTTTAAAATTTTATTCGGATTAATATTTCCAGAATATTTAAAATCCAGCTTTGTTCCATCCCAATTCTTTACTGGTGCATCCCCAGATTCTATACTCAATTCATTTGATATGATAGTTCCATACCGTTTATTTACTGAAACAGTTGCATAACCGTCCATTGTTTTTAATACTTTTGCCTTAGCTTGTTTTCTGCCCATCAATTTGAATGCTGCTCCAGGAATCTGAGGCATCGAATTTTTTTG